>JBBATY010000003.1:105476-191914 GCA_040398525.1 Ilumatobacteraceae bacterium
GCTGCGCTTTCTCCTCGCGCCGCGTGCGGCTCGTCGCTGGCGCTTCCCTCGCCGCGGCTCGCGGCAGGACCGCATCCGTGACGAGGGAGCGTCGTCAGCTGACCTGGACGCCTTTCCAGAAGGCGATGCGGCCGGCGATGTCCTTGGCGGCGTCCTTCGGGTCGGGGTAGTACCAGGCTGCATCGGCGTTGGTGGCACCGTCGACGACGATGTCGAAGTAGCTGGCCGTGCCCTTCCACGAGCACACGGTGTGCTTGGCCGATTCGACGAAGTGCTCGCAGTTGATCGAGTCCTTCGGGAAGTAGTGGTTGCCCTCGACGACCACCGTGTCGTCGCTGTCGGCCAGCACGGCCCCGTTCCAGGTGGCTTTCATCGCAGCGATCAGCCGATCACTTCGGTGGCATGCGGATGCCGCCGTCGACGCGGATCGTCTCGGCGTTCATGTAGCTGTTGGTGACGCACTCGACCACCATCGAGGCCAGCTCTTCCTGGAAGCCGAGGCGCTGCGGGAACAGCACACCCTTCTGCAGGTTCGACTTGAAGGCCTCGCTGGCATCGCCCTGGCCGTAGATCGGGGTGTCGATCAGGCCCGGCGCCACGGTGTTGACGCGCACGCCGACGGCTGCCAGGTCGCGGGCGATCGGCAGGGTCATGCCCACCACGCCACCCTTCGAAGCCGAGTACGAGGCCTGGCCGATCTGGCCGTCGAATGCCGCCACCGAAGCGATGTTGACGATCGCGCCGCGCTCGCCGTACTCGAGCGGCTCGGTGGTGCTCATCGCCGTGGCCGCGATGCGGATGCAGTCGAACGAGCCGACGAGGTTGATGGCGACGACCTTCTTGAAGGCGTCGAGGTTGGCGGCCGACTCGTAGCTGCCGTCCTTGCCGACGGTGCGCTGCGCCCAGCCGATGCCGGCCGAGTTCACGAGCACCCGGAGCGGGCCCATGCTCTTGGCCATCTCGACCGCGTTGATGATGTCGTCGGTGTTGGTGACGTCGACCTTGCAGAACGCACCACCGATCTCGTCGGCGAGGGCCCTGCCCTTGTCCTCCTGCAGGTCGGCGATGACGACCTTGGCCCCCTTGGCCGCGAGCAGACGGGCCGACGCGGCACCGATCCCCGAGGCTCCACCTGTGACGATTGCGCTTGCACCTGAGATATCCATGCCGACGACGTTATGCCGTCGTCCGCCGCAGGGCCCAAGCGGAGCAGCGCTGCGCGCCCGCTCCGTCCGGTACGGTGCCCCTACATGGGAGGACCGCTCGAAGGATTCACCGTTGTGGAGGCGTGCCAGATGGTGGCCGGCCCGCTCGCGGGCACGCTGCTGGCCGACCTCGGCGCCGAGGTCGTCAAGATCGAAGCACCGAACGGTGGCGATCGCATGCGCTTCCTCGGCCACCGCGTGCGCGGCATCGGGGCGCTGTGGGCCGGCGTCAACCGCGGCAAGCGCTCGGTGGTGCTCGACCTGCAGCAGCCAGAAGGCGTCCAGGTGCTCACCGAGATCGTGGCCGGCGCCGACGTGTTCATCCAGAACTTCCGGCCCGGGGTCACCCGTCGCCTCGGCATCGACGAGGACACACTCCGTCGAGCCCGGCCCGACCTGATCTACGTCTCGGTGAGCGGCTTCGGCGAGACCGGACCGTACATCGACCAGAAGAGCTACGACTACGTCATCCAGGCCCTGTCCGGGATGGCGGCCGTGCAGGCCGACCCGACGACCGGCGACCCCGAGCTCGTGCGCAACATCGTCGTCGACAAGGTCACTGCGCACGTCGCCGCGCAGAGCGTGATGGCAGCGCTGATCGCGCGGCTGCGCGGCCACGGCGGCCAGCACGTGCGCCTGTCGATGATCGACGTGGCGCTGTCGTTCCTGTGGCCCGACGGGATGATGCAGCACACCCTGCTCGACACCGACGAGGTCACGCCTGGGCCGCACATGGCCGACGGCTACCGCGTCCGGCGCACCCGCGACGGCCACCTGGCGCTGATGGCCACGTCCGAGCGGCAGTTCCCCGGGCTGTGTGCCGCGCTCGGCACCGAGCACTGGCTCACCGACGAGCGCTTCTCCACCCTGGCAGCGCGCGAGGCGAACGCCGCGGCGCTCGACGAGCTGATCGAGGCCGAGGTGGGACGGCACGCTGCCGCCGACCTCGTCGCCCGGCTGCACCGCCAGGACGTGCCGTGCGCGATCGCCAACCCGGTCGACCAGGTCCACCTCGACCCCCAGGTGGAGCACAACGGCATCATTGTCGAGCACGAGCGGCCCTGGCTCGGGCGGGTCCGCGAGGTGCGCCCGCCTGTGCGCTACTCGGCCACACCCACCGCACTCGGCCGACACGCCCCGCGCCTCGACGAGCACACCGACGAGGTGCTCGCCGAGCTCGGCCGCAGCCCGGAGCAGATCGCCGACCTCCGCACCCGCGGCATCGTCGGCGCCCGACGCTGACCGGACGCCTCTAGAACAGCGAGCCTTGGCCTGCCGCCGGCGGCTGGTCGCGATCGGCCGGCGCATCGAACGGCCCTGCCGCAGCAGCCACGGCGAGTCGGTCGACCAGATCGTTCATCGGATCGCCCGAGTGCCCCTTCACCCACCGGAACTCGGGGCGGCGCAGCTGGTAGAGCTCGATGAGCGGCTTCCAGAGGTCGGTGTTGGCGACCGGCTCCTTCTTCGCGTTGCGCCAGCCATTCGCCTGCCAGCGCACCCACCAACGGTCGCGGAAGCAGTTCACCACGTAGGTCGAATCCGACACGATCACGAGTGGACCCTCGAGACTGCGCAACGCCTCGAGCACGGCGCGGATCTCCATCCGCTGGTTCGTGGTATGCGCCTCACCACCCGCTCCGCGCACCGCGCCGTCGGGGACTGTGGCCCATGCCCAGCCTCCCGGTCCGGGGTTCCCCGAACATGCTCCATCGGTGTAGACGATCTGTGGCTGCCCCATCGGCTGGCCACTGTAGGGAGATGCACCGGTTACCGCTCGGTAGTGCTGCGAGAATGACCGCATGCTCTTCGACGGCTTCGTCCACCAGCTCCCCGACACCGACCCCGAGGAGACAGCGGAATGGCTCGACAGCCTCGATGCGGTCATCGACACGCACGGCAAGCCCCGCGCCCGCTTCCTGCTCGCCAAGCTGCTCGAGCGCGCCAACGAGAACCAGGTCAGCTTCCCGGCCACGGTGAGCACCCCCTACGTCAACACCATCCCCCGCGAGCAGGAGCCGTGGTTCCCGGGCGACGAGCACATCGAGCGCCGCATCCGCGCGTTCATCCGCTGGAACGCAGCGATGATGGTGGTCAAGGCCAACAAGTCGGCCGACGGCATCGGCGGCCACCTGTCGACCTTCGCCAGCTCGGCAAGCCTCTACGAAGTCGGCTTCAACCACTTCTTCCGCGGCAAGGACGACGGCAACGCCGGCGACCACATCTACATGCAGGGCCACGCAGCACCGGGCGTCTACGCCCGCGCCTACCTCGAGCGCCGCCTCCACGACGACGACCTCGACCACTTCCGCCGCGAGATCGCCCGGCCGGGCCGCGGCTTGTCGAGCTATCCGCACCCACGGCTGATGCCGGAGTTCTGGGAGTTCCCCACGGTGTCGATGGGCCTCGGCCCGATCACCGCGCTCTACCACGCCCGCTTCAACCGCTACCTGCTCAACCGCCACATCGACGACACCTCGCAGAGCCGCATCTGGGCGTTCCTCGGCGACGGTGAGTGCGACGAGCCCGAGACCCTCGGCGCCATCTCGCTCGCCAGCCGCGAGCGACTCGACAACCTCGTGTTCGTCGTGAACTGCAACCTGCAGCGCCTCGACGGGCCCGTGCGCGGCAACGGCAAGATCATCCAGGAGCTCGAGGCCGTGTTCCGCGGTGCCGGCTGGAACGTCATCAAGGTCATCTGGGGCTCGAAGTGGGACGAGCTGCTCGCCCAGGACATCGACGGCGTGCTGCTCAACAAGATGAACACCACCGTCGACGGTCAGTTCCAGCGCTACACCGTCGAGGACGGCCAGTACATCCGCGACCACTTCTTCGGCCCCGACCCGCGCCTGCGGGCGATGGTCGCCCACCTGAGCGACCCAGAGCTGCAGACCCTGCCACGCGGCGGTCACGACTACCGCAAGCTCTACGCCGCGTTCAAGGCCGCGGTCGAGAACCTGGGCTCCGGTGCACCAACGGTGATCCTGGCCAAGACGGTGAAGGGCTGGACGCTCGGCCCCGAGATCGAGGCGCGCAACGCGACGCACCAGATCAAGAAGATGAACGCAGCGCAGCTGATCGCCCTGCGCGACCGGTTGCACCTCAGCGACGAGATCCCCGACTCGGCGCTCGAAGGCGACCACATCCCGTACTTCCGGCCCACCGAGGACTCCGTCGAGTACCAGTACATGGTCGAGCGCCGTCGACGACTGGGCGGCTCGGTTCCCAAGCGACACACCAAGCCGCGCCAGCCGCTGCCGATGCCCGCACCGGAGGCCTTCGCCGAGTTCGACAACGGGTCGGGCGGCCAGTCGGTGAGCACCACCATGGGCTTCACCCGTTTGCTGCGCAACATGGCCCGCGACCCGCAGTTCGGACGACACGTCGTGCCGATCATCCCCGACGAAGCGCGCACCTTCGGCATGGACTCGCTGTTCCGCGAGTTGCGCATCTATGCCTCGCAGGGGCAGAAGTACGAGCCAGTCGACGCCGAGCTGCTGCTGTCGTACACCGAGTCGGCCGATGGCCAGATCCTCGAGGAGGGCATCACCGAAGCAGGGGCCACATCGAGCTTCATCGCTGCCGGCACGGCCTACTCGACACGCGGCGTTGCGATGGTGCCCTTCTACACCTTCTACTCGATGTTCGGCTTCCAGCGGGTGGGCGACCTCATCTGGCAAGCGGCCGACGCCCGGACCCGCGGCTTCCTGCTCGGCGCCACGGCGGGCCGCACCACACTGCTCGGCGAAGGCCTCCAGCACCAGGACGGGCACTCGCTCGTGCTCGCCTCGACCGTGCCGCCGGTGCAGGCCTACGACCCGGCGTTCGCCTACGAGGTGGCCACCATCGTCCAAGCGGGCCTCGAGCGGATGCACGGCGGCAACCCGGCGCTCGGCGACCCCGACGTCTTCTACTACCTCACCCTCTACAACGAGAACTACCCGATGCCCGAGCTGCCTGCAGGCGACGGCGTACGCGAAGGGATCGTGCGTGGCCTCTACCGGTTCGCCGAAGCGCCTGCTGCGCCGAGGCAGGCGACGCTGCTGTTCAGCGGCTCGGCCCAGGGCGCGGCACGACGCGCCGCCGAGGCGTTGCTCGCCCGCTACGGCGTCGGGGTCGAGCTGTGGTCGGCCACGTCGTACAAGGCGTTGCGCGAAGACGCGCTCGCTGTCGAGCGGTGGAACCGTCTGCACCCCAGCCAGCCTCCGCGCACCCCGCTCGTCGCCGACCTGCTCGGCTCGACGCCGGGCCCGGTGGTGGCGGTCACCGACTTCATGAAGATCGTCCCCGAGCAGGTGGCCCGGTGGCTGCCGGGGCGTTCGTTCACCCCGCTCGGCACCGACGGGATGGGACGCTCCGACACCCGCGAGGCCCTGCGACGGTTCTTCGAGGTCGACGAAGGCCACGTGGTGGTGGCCGTGCTGGCCGCGCTCGCCAGCCAGGGCCTGGTCGACCATCGCATCATCGCCGACGCGATTGCCGAGTACGGCATCGACCCCGACGGCATCGACCCCTACCTGGTCTGAGCCCGCCGCCGCTCGCGCCACAGGCGAGGCATCGCAGCGAGCCCGGCCACCAAGGCCCGAGCGTGCACTCGGCGCGGAGGGTGGCGCACCCGTCGCACCGACAGCCACAGCCCGCGCACCAGATCGCCGACCGGCCGATGGCGCACGAGGACCCACAGCCTGTTGCGCTCGCGATGGAACACGGCCACATCGGGGCGGCCCTGCATCGTGGCGCTGCCCAGATGGTGGACGACGCTGTCGGGTCGGCACATGTAGCGCCACCCGGTCTCGGCACCGCGCAGGGCGAGGTCGACGTCTTCGTAGTACAGGAAGTAGCGATCGTCGAAGCTCCCGACCTCGCGGAGGAACTGCGCCGACAGCAGCACCGCACCGCCGGTGAACATGCTGATCGGACGCGGTGACGTGTCGGTCGGCAACGGCTCGCCGTAGCCGACGTCGCGGCCAGCGCCGTCGGCGCCGAGCTGCACTCCGAGGCTGTTCACCGTGGGCGGATCGGTGTCGAACACGAGCATCGGTTGGACCGCCCCGACACGGTCGTCGTCGTCGAGCGCCGCGCGGAGCGGCCCCAGCCACCCGGGTTCGACCCACACGTCGTCGTTGAGCAGCGCCACCATCGTCGCCCCGCCTGCGAGGGCATGGTCGATGCCGGCATTCATCCCGCCCGCGTACCCGAGGTTGCGCCCCGTCGGCAGCAGCTCGACCGGCACGGCCAGCTCGCAGCCGGCGACGACCTCGGCCGCGCGACTGCCGTTGTCGACCACCACCAGCAGGTCGACGTCACCGCCTGCGGCGACCGACGCGAGGCACGCGGCGAGCGCCCCCGCAGGGGGGTCGAAGGTGAGCACCACGACAGCGAGCACGGCGAGCAGCGTACGACCAGCGAGGGGTAGCGTGAGGCCGTGGCTGGAACCCTGTACATCACCGGTGACGAGCGCGCCGACGCACTGCTCAACTCCGACGGGACCGCCCTGCTCATCGGCATGCTGCTCGATCAGCAGGTGCCGATGGAGTGGGCCTTCACGGGCCCAGCGACACTGCGCGACCGGCTCGGCCACCTCGATGCCCGACGCATCGCGGCGATGGACCCCGACGAGTTCGTCGCCGTGTGCAGCACGAAGCCGGCGATCCACCGCTTCCCCGGCTCGATGGGTGCCCGCATCCACGAGCTGTGCACCGTGCTGAGCGCCGAGTACGACGGCCGCGGCGAGCAGGTGTGGGCCGGTGTGCGCACCGGCGACGAGCTGTACCGACGCCTCCGCGCCCTTCCGGGCTACGGCGACGAGAAGACCCGGATCTTCATCGCCTTGCTCGCCAAGCGGATGGGTGTCCGTCCCAGGGGCTGGACCACAGCCGCCGCACCGTTCAGTGACCGCTCGCCGCGCAGTGTCGCCGACATCGACTCGGCGGCCACCCTCGCCAAGGTGCGTGAGTGGAAGAAGGCGGCCAAGGCCGCCAAGCGCGACAAGCAGGACCGCCCGATCGGCTGAGCGGCACCGCCGGTGACGACCCCGCAACCGGCCACCGCCTCGGAGCGGGCCGCGACCACCCGGCTCGCCGCAGCGCTGCGCACGGGCCGGCGCGCCGCACTGCACCCACAACGCCTCTACCAGCGCAACGTCGCCCGGCTGTGCCCGGGGCGCGTGCTCGACCTCGGCTGCGGTGTGGGCCGCCACCTGGTGAACCTCGGCCCGACCAGCGTGGGCATCGACGTCAACGCCACCTCGGTCGCGTTCGCCCGCGAGCGAGGGCTCAGCGCCTTCACTCCGGACGAGTTCGCCACCTCCGGGCAGGCCGAGACGGCCTCGTTCGACGCGCTGCTGTGCTCACACGTGCTCGAGCACCTGACGTTCGACGGTGCCATCGAGCTCGTGGCCCGACACCTCCCCTACGTCCGCCCCGGCGGTCGGGTCGTGGCCATCTGCCCCCAGCAGCGCGGCCAGCGCGCCGATCCGACCCACGTCACCCCGATGCCGGCCGAGCGGCTCGCCGCGGTGTTGGCAGACGCAGGTGCGGTGGTCGACCAGGTGCGCTCGTTCCCCTTGCCCGCTCTGGCCGGACGGTGGTTCACGCACAACGAGACGATCGTCGTGGCGCACGCCCCGGGCCGACCGTGAGCTCCGGTGTGCCGCGAGCGATCGGGGCGTGGGCGCTGTGCCTGGTCGTCGCCCTCAGCTGGGCGTTGACGATCGGCCGCTACGGCGGGCCCGACGAGCCGGCGCACGTCGTGCGCGCCGCCGCCGTGGCCCGAGGGGAGCTGATCGGCTCCCCTGCCGCCGACCTCGAGCCCGGGTACCGAGTGGTCGAGGTGCCGCAATCGATCGCCTCGGGCGACCCGTCGTGCTACCGCCACGACGCCAACGCGGATGCGTCGTGCGCCGTGGCGAGCGACCGGACCGATCTCGTGGCCGCTGCCACCTCCGCGGGCACCTTCCCACCGGCCTACTACGCAGCCGTCGGCGCAGTGGCGCGAGTGGCTGGTGTCGGCGACGACGCGCTCGGGCACCGAGTGGTGGCGGCACTGGCTGTGGCGCTGGTCCTCGCCCTCGCCTACGGACGCCTTCGTGCCTGGCCCGACCGCACCGGGGCCGGCCTCGTGTGGGCGGGGCTCACCCCGGCGGCCTGGTTCCTCACCGGGGTGGTGAACACCAACGGCCTCGAGGTCGCGTTGCTCGTGCTGGCCTGGGTGCTGACCGCCGAACTGCTGGGCGGCGGCAGGACGGCCTCCATCGACGTCGGGCGCCACCTCGCCGCCCTCGGGCTGATCGGTGCCACCGTGGTGCTGATCCGACCCGTTGCCGTGACCGGCGTGGTCACGGTGGCGGCCACGCTGGCGGTCGGGCTCGCCCCCGACCAGCGGCCGCACTGGCGCAGCAGGTCGGTGGCGGGGGCTGTCGCTGCCGTGTTGGCTGCGGCTGTGCTGGTCGGCGCCTGGTGGGCTGCAGTCGGTCTGGTGGTGCGCGACTCACGCACGGCTGGCGACATCGATGGATCGATCGTGCTCGCCGCGCTGCGCGGCATCGACGACACGCTGGCCGAGGCCGTCTCGTCGTTGGGGTGGGCCGAGTACTCCGCTCCTCTCCCGGCGGTGCTGATCTGGTGCTCGGTGGCCGCCGTCGCGATCAGCGCGCTGGCGATCGGGGGCGATCGCCGGCTGCGCCGCGCAGCCGTGGTCGGTGCCGCTGCAACGGTGCTGCTTCCCGTGGTGTTCGAGATCGTCACCGCGCGACGGATCGGCCATGTGTGGCAGGGCCGCTACAGCATCGGCGCGCTGATCGGTCTGGCTGCGCTCGGCGCCGTGGCCCTCCCCGACCGGCTCCGCCGTATCGCCAGCCCGCTGCCGCTGCTCGCGGCGGCGGGCTCGACGCTCACCCTCTGGGCGGCGGCCCGGCGGTACATCTCCGGCGCCGATGGGCCGTGGTGGTTCGACCGGACCTCGGGCTGGTGGCCTCCGGCCGGGCCGTGGCTCCCGCTCGCTGCGCACGCGGCGGCATCGGTCGCCCTCGCAGCCGGCCTCACCGTCGATCGACGGGCCGGAGTGCTCGATCCGCTGCGGGCGACCGCATGACCTCGCTGCAGGTGCTCGTGCCGTGCATCGGCGACCTCGAGCTGCTCGAGCTCCAGCTGCGCAGCCTGCTCGCGCAGCGCGACCCGGAGTGGACTGCTGCCGTGGTAGCCGGGTCGGCCGCCGCCGATGATGCTCGGGCCCTGGTCGACCGGTTGGGCGATCCGCGCCTCAGCCACGTGCCGTGGGACGGCACGGCGGGGATCGGCGCCACCTGGAACCGGGCCCTCGACCTGGCCACGGCCGACCTCGTCGTGCTCGCCCACGCCGACGACGAGCTGCTCCCCGGCTATGTCGGCTGCGTGCGCTCGGCGGCAGAGCAGGCGCCCAAGGCCGCGATGATCGTCCCCCGAGCGATGACGATCGATCGAGCCGGCCTTCTCGCTCCAGGGGCCGTCGAGTGGGTGAAGGCCCGTCTCGCGCCGCGGGCGGACGACCTGACGCTCGAGCATGGTCAGCGGGCCCTGGCCAGGCTGATGGTCGGTCAGTGGATCGTGTGCCCGGCGGTGGCCTACCGCCGCGCCCTGCTCGATGGGCAGCGCTTCTCGGTCGAGCTCGAGCAGGCCCTCGACCTCGATCTGTTCGGCCGGTTGATCCTCGCCGGGGCCACCGTGGCGGCCGCACCTGACGTGGTGTACCGCTACCGGCGGCACCCCGCGTCGCAGACCGCGCTCACCACCGCGTCGGGACGTCGGTTCCGCGAGGAGGCGATCGTGCACCGTCGGATCAGCTCTGCCGCGGCGCAGCAGGGCTGGTGGCTCGCAGCTGCAGTCGCTGCCGGACGCCCGACCAGTCGTGTGCACCGGGTATGGATCGGGCTGCAGCAGCTTCGTCAGCGATGGCGGGCGCGCGCCCACAGCCCGCGCAGCGGCGCGGTGTAGCGCACCAGCCGGGTGTTGCGCCACGCCTCCTCGGCAGCGACCAGGTCGTCGACATGGCGCCGCAACACCTCGATCTCGGCATGCAGGTGCTCGATCGAGGAGTTCGCTCCGACGAGCGCCGCCTCGCGTTCGACGAGCAGGCCACGGAGCACCTCGGCATCGGCGCGAGCCGCTGCCGCATCCGGCAGCACCACCGTCGCAACATCGCTGTCGAGCAGCGTCCAGTCACCGCCCGTACGAGCTGCCTCGACCACGAACTGGAAGGTGGTGGCCTCGGCGTCGGCCAGCAGGGCGGCGACGAGCTCGACGGGGATCTGGTCGCGAGGCAGCTCGATGCCCGATCCGAACGCCCCAGCGACGGTGCGCCGCACGGCCACCGGCTCGAGCCTCGCGGCGCGTAGCAGTTCGGCGATCGAGCGGCGGGTGAACCAGCGCAGATGGCTGTCGTCGAGCAGGCCGAGCGGCTGATAGCGCCACTCGCCGAGCAACAGCATCAACCGCACGTCGACATGGGCGACGTTGGGGATCGACAGCACCACCCGGCCATCGGGGTCCAGGACACCGAGCAGGTCGGCGAGCACGCGATCAGGGTCGCGCACGTGCTCGAGCACATCGGCCAGGACGATCACGTCGAACGGCCCGCTCACCACACTCGATGCATCGACGATGTCGAGGTCGCAGCAGTGCACCTCGGCGATCACCTGCCGCGCCGCGTTCACGGCATCAGGGTCGATGTCGATGCCCACCACATGGTTGCCGCGTTCGACGAGGTGCCGCGAGACGTAGCCGCTGCCGCAGCCGACCTCGAGCACCCGCTGGTCGCGCCCGACCAGAGAGATGACGATCCCGTGCGACGTTCGCTCGTCGTCGGGGTCGATGTCGAACGCGTAGGTCTTGGTGGCCCTGGCGACGTCGACGACCTCGTCGTGCGTCGTGCTCATCGCAGGCCGCGCTCCACCCAGTCGTCGCGACGGGGCTCGAGGTTCTGGTTGTAGTACGGGTCCTGCTGGAGCTGGGCCGCCCAGCGCCGGGTGAGGAACCCGTACTCCTCGGCGGTCACCGTCGGATCGCGGGTCACCGACTCGAAGTGGTAGAGCTCGGTGTGCGGTGTCCAGACCTGGCGGTACCCCTCGACGTGGAGCTTCAGGTTGAAGTCGACGTCGTTGAAGTTCCCGGGCAGTTCGACGCACATCCCACCGACGGCCTCGAACACCTCGGGCCGCACCATCAGGCAGGCTGCCGTGACGCCGATGCACTCGCGGTCGATGGTGAGCATGCTGAACGGCCCCGGATCGGCGCCATCCCAGCGGAACATGATGTGGTACGGGTCGCCGTTGTAGAGGTGCCCGCCGTGTTGCAGCCGACCGTCGGCGAAGAGCAGTTTGGCGCCGACGGCTCCGACGTCGGGCTGGCGCACCAAGCCGATCATCGGGTCGAGGAACTCGTCGGAGATCACCTCGACGTCGTCGTTGAGCAAGAGCAGCAGATCGCCGCTGGACTGCACCGCGCCAAGGTTGATCTTCTCGCTGAAGTTGAACGTCCTGTCGAACCAGACGAGCTTGGTCGGCGTGTCGCCCGCAGCGCGCAGCATCGCCGCGACGCGATCGGCGGGGGTCCAGTCGTCGACCACGAGGACGAGCTCGATCCGTCGCGAGGTGTGAGCACGAACCGACCGGATGGCCTCGACGGCGAAGCAGCGTTCGATGCCCCACACCCGTCCGACCGACCCACAGGTCGGAATGATGATGCTCACCAGCGGGTCGTCAGTGATGTCGCGGCGGACGCGGTAGGTGCCGAGCCGACGGCCGTGCTCGACGGTCGCGGCGATCCCGAGGCGGTCGCAGTGCGACTGCAGTGCGCGCAGCCCGGCTTCGTACGCGTAGGGCTTGGCCTCCGGGTCGCCCGCCACCGATGTCGGCAACTGCCGCCAGTGATACAGCAGGTACGGCGCATGCACCACCCGGCGAGCCCGCTCGGTGGCGCGCAGGATGAGGTCGTAGTCCTGCGAGCCCTCGAAGCCGTCGCGGAACCCACCCACCTCGTCGAGGATGTGCCGGCTGAACACCGAGAAGTGGCAGCAGTAGTTCTGCGACCGCAGACGCTCGGGCGACCAGTCGGGCTTGTAGAACGCGTTCACGTAGCGGCCGTCGGGGGCCAGTTGGTCCTCGTCGCTGTAGCAGTAGTCGAGGTCCGGGTAGCGCTCGATCATCGTCTCGACGACTTCGAGCGCCCGCGGCTCGAGCAGGTCGTCGTGGTCGAGCAGCCCGACGTACTCGCCCGCGGCGCGGGCGAGGCCGTCGTTGGACGCCGCGACGATGCCACCGTTGGCATCGCGCTCGACCACCACGATGCGACGATCACTCGCCGCGGCCTCGTGCAGGACGGGCCGCACGTGCGGCGAGGGCGACGCGTCGTCGACGAGCACGAGCTCCCAGTCGGCGACGGTCTGGTGGCGCACCGACTCGATCGTCTCGCGCAGCACCTCTGCGGGCGTGTCGTAGACCGGGGTGACGATCGAGAAGCGCGGCATCGGGCGGTCAGCGACTCAATCGGTCGAGCAGCCTGCCGACCACGGGGATGGGCGCTGTGTACCGACGCAGCCGGACCGTGAACTGGCGCTGGAAGTACATCCGGTTCCGACGCAGCCGGGCAACCTCGGCCTCGAGCACGCGCTGCTGGCCACGAGCCGTCCCGACCTCTGCCTGGGCGCCGATGACGGCGTCGCGAGCGGTGAGCAGGTCGAGCTTGAGCTTCTGGTACGACTCCTCGCTCGGACCCACCAGTTCGCGCAGGCGGTCGACCTCCGCGCGCAGCCGGATCAGCTCCTCGTCGTCGGGCACTCGCGACATCACGGGCTTGGGGGGCATGAGCCGTAGAATACCCCCCTGGCTCACGGAGATCCGGGAGCCTCATCGACCCGGGGGTCGTCCATGTTCCGCCGCCGCGACCGCTCTACCACTGCCTCGCCCACCGGCGCCGAACCACCTTCGGTGAGCGCCCCGGCAGTCCCGACGATCCTCGACCAGTACGTCCGATCGGCTCCGACCCCCCAGCTCGCGATCGACATCTTCGCCGGTGAATGGTCGTCGGCCCTGCCCGACCGCTTGGGGGTCACCGCAGGCGCGGCCGCTCTCTTCGCGGACGGCCGCATCTCGTGGCTGATCGAGCATCTCGGCGGAGTCGCAGGCCGGCGGATCCTCGAGCTCGGTCCGCTCGAAGGTGGCCACTCCGCCATGCTGCACGACGCCGGCGCCGAGGTCGTTGCCGTCGAAGGCAGCACGCGGGCCTACCTCAAGTGCCTCGTCGTGAAGGAGTTGCTGTCCCTGAACCGGTGCAGCTTCCTGCTCGGCGACTTCCTCGAGTACCTCCGCACCACCGACGAGCACTTCGACGTGGTGGTGGCGAGCGGCGTGCTCTACCACGCACCCGACCCGATCGCCCTGCTCGAGGCGATCGCCGCCGTCACCGACCGGGTCGCGATCTGGACCCATTACTTCGATGCCGACGTGGTCGGCACCGATCCGGCAAAGGCCCGTCTGTTCGAGAGCGCTCCCGAGGAGGTCGACTGGCGCGGCCACCACCTACGTCTGCATCGCCGCGCGTACCTCGAGGCCCTCCAGTGGGGCGGCTTCTGCGGTGGCCCGGAGACCTCGGCCCTGTGGATGGAGCGCGACGGCCTGATGGCTGTGCTGGGCGAGCTCGGCTTCGCCGAGGTGGCGGTGCAGCGCGACGACCCGCACCACCAGAACGGGCCGTGCATCATGCTCTGCGCCGAGCGCTGACCCGGTCGTAGCGCAGGCCCTCGGTACACTCGCAACGTCATGTCTCTGCGCACGGCGGCGGCACACCGCAACCTCCTCTACCTGCTCACGCTGAAGGAGTTGCGCACCCGCTACAAGCAGTCGATCCTGGGCTGGGCCTGGAGCCTGCTCAACCCGATCACGCAGATGCTGATCTTCACGTTCGTCTTCCTGTACGTGTTCGATGCGGCCGCACCTGTCGGCGATCCCAGCGGCCTGACGAACTTCCCGCTCTACTTCCTGTCCGGGGCCTTGCCGTTCAACTTCCTGTCGATCTCGGTCAGCGTGGCGATCGGGTCGGTGCAGGGCGGGGCAGGTCTGATCAGGAAGGTGAGCTTCCCGCACGAGCACCTCGTGTTCTCGGTGGTCGCTGCGCAGTTCGTGACCCTGCTGATCGAGTTCGCCGTGTTGACCATCGCGCTGTTGATCGCCGGCAACATGGTGCTGCCCTGGCTGCCGGTGCTGCTGCTCGTGCTGGGCTTGTTGGCGCTGTTCACCAGCGGCGTGGCGCTGGCGCTCTCGGCCGCCAACGTGTTCTTCCACGATGTCAACTACCTGTGGAGCATTGCGGTCCAACTGCTGTTCTACGCCACGCCCATCATCTACCAACCGTCGTTCATCACGGTCGACTGGCTGCGCGCCATCGTCGAGCACGGCCCGACCGGCACGTTCATCACTGCCGTCCACGACATCGTCTACGACCTGCAGATGCCGGGCACATGGGTGCTCGTCCGCCTCGTGGTGATGAGCGCTGCCATGTTCGCCCTCGGGGCATGGGTGTTCGGGCGACTGTCGCCGCGGTTCGCGGAGGAGATGTGATCGTGGCCGAGACCGTGCTCGACGTCGACCACGTCACCAAGACGTTCCGGGTGCACCACGAGCGCCCGACCTCGCTGAAGGAGCGCATCACCCGACGCGGACGGGCTCGCTTCGACGATTTCGTCGCCCTCCGCGACGTCACCTTCGAGGTCCGCGAGGGCGAGGTCTTCGGGGTCATCGGCCAGAACGGGTCGGGGAAGTCGACCCTGCTGAAGTGCATGGCCGGAATCCTGCAGCCGAATGCCGGGAGTGTGCGGGTGAACCGTCGGATGTCGGCACTGCTCGAGCTCGGCGCCGGCTTCCACCCCGAGCTCACCGGACGCGACAACGTCTATCTGAACGCTGCGATCCTGGGCATGACACGACGCGACATCGCCGCACGGTTCGACGACATCGTCGACTTCGCCGGCCTCGGTGCGTTCATCGACTCACCGGTCAAGACGTACTCGTCCGGCATGTACGTCCGCCTGGCCTTCGCCGTGGCGATCAACGTCGACCCGCACCTGCTGATCATCGACGAGATCCTCGCCGTCGGCGATGTCAGCTTCCAGCAGCGCTGCCTCGAGAAGTTCGTCCAGTTCCGCGACGAGGGGCGAACGATCGTGCTCGTCACCCATGCGATGAACACGGTGAAGGAGATGTGCGACCGTGCCGTGTGGCTGACCCACGGGGTGATCACCGGCGACGGCAGCCCGGCCGAGCTCGTCGATGCCTACACCGCCTCGATGCTCGGCCCCGTACCCGAGCATCTCGACGGCACCGTCCGGCGTGGATCCGGCGAGCTCCAGGTCGAGCGCGTCGAGGTGCTGGTCGGCACCGACCCTGCACCGGTGAACCGTGTGAGCACCGGCGACACCGTCCGTCTGCGCCTGCATCTGCGCAGTGAGCAACCCGTGCAGCGTCCCGTCATCGGTGTCGCCATCGAGTCCGTGGGTGGTGTGCTGGTCACCGCCCCCTGCACCCGCGACGTCGGGCTCATCCCCGAGTCGATCGCCACCGACACGACGGTCGACATCGAGCTGCCCGACCTGGCCCTGCTACCCGGCACGTACCACGTCCACACCATCATCTCCGACTTCTCCCGCGCCCACGGGTACGACCACCTGCACCGAGCACTGCGCCTCGATGTGATCGCCGGATCGAGCCAGGAGTCGTCCGGTCTGGTCACGATGCAGCCGCGCTGGTCGTTCGGCACTGCCGGTCCGCCCTCGGCGTAGCTGCGGCACAGGCACTGCCGTCACCGTCACCACTGCGGCTCGCAGCCACCACCCGGCCGACGTTGGGGCCTACCATCGGCCCATGCCGCCCTCGTCGCCGACCAGCCGGGTGCTCGTGGTCGTACCGGCCCTCGACGAAGAGGCATGCATCGGACGAGTCGTCGACGACATCCGTGGTGCCGGCTTCGACTGCCTCGTCGTCGACGACGGCAGCACCGACGCGACCGCAGCGATCGCCGGGGCGCGCGGCGCCGAGGTGATCGGCCTCGGCCAGCACCGCGGCATCGGAGCGGCCTTGCGGGCCGGCTTCCGGCATGCGATCGACAGTGGCTACGAGATCGTCGTGCGCATCGATGCCGACGGCCAGCACCCGATCGACGCCTGCGCGGTGCTGCTGCACTCCATGGCCACGGGCGGCGCCGACATGGTGGTGGGCAGCCGCTTCGCGGCGCCGACCTCCTATCGCGTCCCAGCGGTGAGGCGCACCGCCATCGCGGCCCTGGCGCGATCGATCCGCCAGCAGACCGGCTGCATCGTGACCGACCCGACCTCAGGGCTGCGGGCCGTTCGCCGTCCGTTGCTCGACGCGCTCGCGACGCACCTTCCCGACCACTACCTGGGCGACACCTACGAGGTGACCCTGCAGTCGCTGCGCGCGGGCTACTCGGTCGTCGAAGAGCCCGTCGTGATGCGGTCGCGCCAGGGCGGGCGCAGCTCGGTCACCTGGCGTTCGATGGTGCGCACGTGCGCGCTGCTGCTGCGTCGACAGGAATTCGAGCTTCCTCGTGCCCCCGCACCCGCGGCAGGACGCACCTCGATCGAACCGGCTCAGACCCCGACGAGGGTGCCGGCCGATTCGCCGACACGCGCCACCACCCGGTGAGGCGGCAGCAGCGAGTCGAGCTCGACAGCAGGATCACCCGAACCGGCGATCAAGCCGAGGAAGTGCTGCAGCTGGAGCTGCAACGGCTCGCCCTGATGCCGGATGACGGGGATCTCGATGATGGTCTGCTGCCGGTAGCCCGAGTCCTGATCGGCGCTGCTCTCCTCGATGTGCCGATAGACGGTGACCGACTGCCGGAGCAGGTCGACGTCGATCGCCCGGCCCAGTTCGACGATGCGCAGGATGCGCACCTTCCGCTGGGAGACGCGCGACACCGATGCGGTGGCGAGCTCGCCTCCCGGGAACCGCATCGACACCTCGACCATGTCCTCACGCCCGCTCAGGCTGCGCGGGTCGAAGTACCCGTGCATCCCGTGAACGACGACCGGGTCGGCGCCGAACAAGCGCATGAGCATGTCGACATCGTGGATCAGCAGGTCGAGCGCCACGCCTGTCAGGATCCGGTCTTGGTAGGGCGAGTGGCGCACCGTGCTCGCGTGCACGGGTGCCGTGGCGATGTCGAGCGCCGTGCGCACCGCGGGATTGAAGCGCTCGACGAAACCGCACATCAACACCGAACCCGCCCGACGCGCTGCCTCGACGATCTCGACCGATCGTTCGTAGTCGTCGGTGAGCGGCTTCTCGAGCAGCATCGGAACCCCGGCCCGGATCACCTCGAGCGCGACCTGATGGTGCAGGTGCGTCGGAGCAGCGACCACGACTGCGTCGACCGACCCGAGGTCGGGCTCGGCGATCCACGTCGATCCGTAGCGTTCGGCGACCCGGTACCCGACATCGCTCGGGTCGGCGACCCAGGCGAGCTCCGCCCCCGAGGAGGTGGCGATCACCCGGGCGTGCAGCGCGCCCATCGAGCCGGCACCGATAAGGCCGATCCGCAGCGGGCTCATGCAGCCCCCAGCAGGGCCCGCACCGTGTCGACGATCCGGTCGAGGTCGCCGATCGACAGATGCTGGTGGACCGGCAGCGAGACGCAGCGAGCTGCGGCGGCGACGGCCTCGGGAACATCGCTGACGATCACCTGCGGGTGGCCTCGGTAGCAGTCGTAGTCGAACACCGGCCGCGGGTAGTACGTGCCGCACCCGATCCCGGCCTCGCCGAGTCGGGCGACGAGCTCGTCACGGCTGAGCGCAGCGTCGTCGGTGAGGCGGATCGTGTACTGGTGCCACACATGGCGCCGCCCGGCGACAGCCGTCGGGGTGACCAGACCGGGCACATCGGCGAGGCCGGCCGACAGCACGGCGGCGTTGCGGTGACGAGCGGCCACCTGGTCGCGGTAGCCAGCGAGCTGGGGCAGGCAGACCGCAGCCTGCAGATCGGTCAAGCGGTAGTTGTGCCCTGCCATCTCGTAGCAGTAGCGCTGCCGCATCCCCTGGTTGCGCAGCAACCGGAGCCGGTCGGCCAACTCGTCGTCGTCGGTGGAGATCAGGCCTCCCTCACCGGTGGTGAGGTTCTTCGTCGCGTAGAGCGAGAAGCAACCCAACCCCCAGCTACCGGCGCTGCGGTCGCCGATGCGCGCCCCGTGGGCCTGAGCGGCATCCTCGACGATGTGCAGACCGCTCCGGGAGGCGACCGCCGTAATGGCATCCATGTCGGCGCACTGTCCGTAGAGGTGCACGGGCATGAGCACGCGGGTCCGGTCGGTCACCTGGGCGGCCATCGCAGCCGGGTCGACGTTGCACGTGACCGGATCGATGTCGGCGAACCGAACGGTGGCGCCGGCCTCGAGCGCGGCGTTCAGCGTGGCGACGAAGGTGAACGGACTGGTGACCACCTCGTCGCCGGGCTCGAGGTCGAGCACCTGGAGCGCCGCGACGAGTGCCGTGGTGCCGTTGTTCACCGCCACCACGTGGCGGACACCGATCATCTCGGCAAAGGTCGTCTCCAACTGGGCCACCACCGGGCCCTGGGCGATCGAGCCGGACCGCAGCACTGCGAGAACGGCTTGCTCGACCTCCGGGCCGAGCCGCACGGTGCTGATCGGAATGGGCGGACCGACAGGCGCGACGGGGCCTGCCGTCGTGCGCTCAGGAGCTGTGCTGATCGCTGCCACAGGTGCTCGACTCTCCCTCGGCGGGCTCGGTTGACAACCACGACCGTGTGGGGACGGTCGGAGGTGTCCAGTAGCCGCGCGCGACAGGAGCCGACGTGAACACCATCCACCCGACCGCGATCATCGGTCCCGAGGTGACACTCGGAACCGGCAACACCATCGGCCCCTACAGCGTGATCGAGGGCCGGGTCACGATCGGTGACCACAACTGGTTCGGCCCCCACGTCGTCATCGGTATGCCGGGCGAGATGCGCGGCACGCACCACTACTCACCCTGGGCGGGCGAGACGAGCGACTCGACGATCGTCATCGGGAGCCACAACGTGCTCCGCGAATTCACCGTCGTGCAGCAGGGGTCGATACGCGACACGCGGATCGGCAACGACTGCTACATCATGGACAAGGTCCACGTGCCGCACGATGCGATCATCTGCGACGGCGCGACCCTGAGCGCCGGGGCGATGATCGCCGGCCACGTGATCGTGTGCCCGGGAGCCAACGTCGGCCTGGCGTCGTGCATCCACCAGTACGCCGTCATCGGCGCCGGGGCGATGGTCGGCATGGGCGCCGTGGTGAACCGGAACATCCCGCCGCACGCCATCGCCTATGGCTCGCCGGCACGGGTGCAGCGGGCCAACGAGATCGGCCTCCGCCGCAAGGGTGTGGCCGACGAGCTGATCGAGGCCATCGACCTCGCGCTGCGCGTCCCCGACCTCGACGCGCTGCGCCGACTGGTGCCGACCGATACGGCGCTCTACGAGGCGGCCATCGCAGCCAACACGGCGCCAGGGTCGAAGCTCCCGGTCGGCCTGCTGGTCGGCCCCCTCCGGATGCCCGACCGGGCACCGGCGCTCGCCGACACCCAGGGGTAGCCTCCGCAGGCAGTGGCTCGCGTTGCGGTGGTTGGTGCCGGGTATGTCGGTGTGACGTCTGCGGTGTGCTTCGCGCATCTGGGGCATTCGGTGGTGTGTGCCGATATCGATGCTCGACGGGTGGAGTTGTTGAGTGCTGGTGTGCCGCCGGTGGTGGAGCACGGGTTGGCGGAGTTGTTGGCGGAGGGGTTGGCGTCGGGTCGGTTGCGGTTCGTGGTGGGTGCTGCATCTGCGGTGGCCGACGCGGAGTTCGTGTTCTTGTGCGTGCCGACGCCGCAGGATGCTGATGGTTCGGCGGATCTGTCGTTCGTGGAGGCCGCGGCGGCGGAGATCGAGCCGGTGTTGCGGTCGGGCGCGATCGTGGTGAACAAGTCGACGGTGCCGGTGGGGTCGACGAAGGTGGTCGAGCGGGTGTTGCGCCGGCCGGATGTTCGGGTGGTGTCGAACCCGGAGTTCTTGCGTGAGGGGTCGGCGATCGACGATTTCCTGCACCCGGATCGGGTGGTGGTCGGTGCGGATGATCGTTCTGCCGCCGAGGCGGTCGCGGGGTTGTACGCGTCGTTGGGGGCGCGTGTGGTGGTGACCGATCCGGCCTCCGCGGAGACGATCAAGTACGCGGCGAATGCGTTCTTGGCGACGAAGTTGTCGTTCGTGAACACGATCGCGGCAGTGTGTGAGGGTGTCGGCGCCGACGTCGACGACGTGGTGGTCGGTCTCGGGCTCGATCGGCGCATCGGTCGGGAGTTCTTGCGGCCGGGCCCTGGGTGGGGTGGGTCGTGCTTCCCGAAAGACACGCGTGCATTGGTGCGGATCGCGCATGATGCCGGGTACCGGTTCGAGTTGTTGGAGGGTGTGTTGGCGGTCAACGACGCCCAGTTCGACCGGGTGGTGGCCAAGGTGCGGCGCGCGGCTGACGGGGTGTTGCGTGGGGCGCGGGTCGGGGTGTGGGGGCTGACGTTCAAGGCGCGCACCGATGACCTGCGTGATTCGCCTGCAGTGACGATCGTCGAACGGTTGCTCGCTCACGGGGTGCGGGTGCGGGTCTACGACCCGACGGTGCACGAACCTCGTCCGGGGGTGCCCGACGGGGTCGAGATCTGCACCGACCCCTACGGCGCGGTCGACGGCGCCCAGGTACTCTTGGTGCTCACCGAATGGGACGAGTTCTGCGACCTCGACCCGGTCAAGACCGCATCACTGATGACCACCCCGCACATCGTCGACGCCCGCAACCTCCTCGACCGCGACACCTGGCGACACGCCGGCTTCGCCCTCCAGGGCATCGGCCGATGACCACCACCCACCACCTCCTCGCCGGTGGCGGCGGCTTCATCGGATCGCACCTCACCGACGCGCTGGTGGCCCGCGGCGACCGGGTGACGATCGTCGACAACTTCGTCACCGGTCGTCCGGTGAACATCGCCCACCTCGCCGACCATCCCGCCGTCCGGGTGGTCCACCACGACATCACCCGGCCCCTGCCCGACAGCGTCACCGCCGACCGCTACGACACCGTGCTCGACCTGGCCTCACCGGCGTCGCCGGTCGACTTCGCGACGATGCCGCTCGAGATCCTCGCGGTCGGTTCGACGGGTACCCGCCACCTGCTCGACCTCGCCGTCGCCCAGGGCGCCCGGTTCTTCCTGGCCTCTACCAGCGAGGTGTACGGCGACCCGCTCGTGCACCCCCAACCGGAGACCTACCTCGGCAACGTGTCGCCCATCGGGCCGCGCAGCTGCTACGACGAGGCCAAGCGGTTCAGCGAGGCGCTCACGATGGCCTACCACCGCACCCACGGCCTCGAAGTGCGCATCGTGCGGATCTTCAACACCTACGGCGAGCGGATGCGACCCGACGACGGTCGTGTCGTGAACACCTTCGTTGTCCAGGCCCTGCGCAACGAGCCGATCACCCTGCACGGCGACGGTGGCCAGACCCGCAGCTTCTGCCACGTCAGCGACGAAGTGGCCGGGCTGATCGCCGTGCTCGACGGCCACCTCACCGGACCGGTCAACGTCGGCAACCCCGGCGAGTTCACCATCCGCCAGCTCGCCGAAGCCGTGATCGAGCTCACCGGCTCGTCGAGCGAGATCGTCACCATCGCCCTCCCACCCGAACGCGAAGGCGACCCGCTGCAACGCCGGCCCGACATCACCCTGGTCTCCAGCACCTACGGCTGGACCCCCACCCTCGACCTGCGCGACGGCCTGGCGCGGATGATCGACCACTTCCGAGCCCATGAGCAGATCGCCGAGGTGCAGCTCCCGTGACCACACTCGTCACCGGCGGAGCCGGCTACATCGGATCGCACACCGTGCGCATGCTGCGCGAGGCCGGCCGCGACGTCGTGGTGCTCGACTCGCTCGAGCTCGGGCACGAGGCGGCGTTGCTCGGCGCCGATCTGGTGACGGGCGACATCCGCGACCGCGACCTGGTGCAGCAGGTCTGCCGCGACCGAAGCGTCGACCAGGTCGTGCACTTCGCCGCCTACAAGAGCGTCGGTGAGTCGATGGAGCAGCCGGCCAAGTACTGGCGCAACAACGTCGCCGGCTCGGTCGAGCTGATCGAGGCGCTGCTCGAGGTCGGGGTCGACCAGATCGTGTTCTCGTCGAGCTGTTCCGTCAACGGCACTCCGGCCACAGTGCCGGTCACCGAGGATGCCCGCATCGCACCGGAGAGCGTGTACGCCGAGAGCAAGGCGATGGTCGAGAAGATCCTCGGCTGGTACGGGATCACCCGCGGGCTGCGCTCGGTGAGCCTGCGCTACTTCAACGCAGCCGGCGCCAGCGCGGATGCGTTGATCGGCGAGGACTGGACCTACTCGATCAACCTCGTGCCCGTGGTGATGAAAGCCACCCTCGGCCAGCGGCCAGCGGTGCAGGTGTTCGGCACCGACTACCCGACGCCCGACGGCACGTGCATCCGCGACTACATCCATGTCGACGACCTCGCCGATGCGCACGTGAAGGCGCTCGGTTACCTCGCCGCCGGCGGCTCGACCACCAGCCTCAATGTCGGCACCGGTGTGGGAAGCAGCGTGCTCGACGTGATCCGCGCCACCGAGCGCATCAGCGGTCGGCCCGTCCCCTACGAGATCGTCGGCAGGCGCGCTGGCGACGCGGTGGCCACCTACGCCGACCCGACCCGCATCGCGGCCGTGCTCGGCTGGCACGCCACCCGCGACCTCGACGACATCATCGCCACCGCCTGGCGATGGCACAGCACCCACCTCGACGGCTACGGCGCCTGAGCCACCACCCGCCGACGAGGCACTAGACCAGAGTCGACTTCTGCCGGTCGAGCCAGCCGAGCAGCAACGCCACAGCGCGTGGGTCGTGGCGCAACCGGTGCCCTGCGCCGTCGAGCACCCGCAGCTCGGCGCTGCCGTGCGCTTCGGCCATCCGCCGCGAGTCGACCGGCGGAACGCTCTCGTCGTCGGCGCCGTGCATCACCAGCATCGGCCGCGGCGCGAACCGCTGGGCGGCGTCGACCGGGCGGAAGCGGCGGAACTCGCGGGCCCACTCGTCGAACACCTTGGGAAAGCCCGGGGTGCGGACCGCGCCGATCTCGCGGGCGTGTTCGAGGAAGCGCCGCGGCTGCTGGGCCCAGTCGTCGAAGTCGGCACGTGGCCCGAGCAACGCCGCACCGCGGATGCGCGGGTCGTCGGCCGCAACACACACGCACAGCGCCCCGCCGGTGTTGGTGCCGACCAGCCACACCCCAGTGGGAGCAGCCTCGGCGATGAGGTGGTCGATGGCCGCGCGCAGGTCGTCGACCCAGCCCTGCAGTGAGAAGTCACCCTCGCTCGTGCCACAGCCGCGGAAGGTGAACGTCATCGCCGCCCACCGCAGCTCGTTGGCGATGCGGTCGATCAGCTCGGGGAACGTCAGCGCGCTCTGGCGCGCGTCGAGCGGGCCCATCGGGAAGCCGTGGCAGAGGATCACACCCGGCAACGCGTCGTGCGCGCCGGCCGGCATCGACAGGTAGCGCGCCAGGCGCAGCCCGCCGGAGGTGAAGCTGCCGTTCACCGAGTGGTCAGGCTCGGGGCAGCCGGTGCCGGCGGCGCATCCCCGGCTCGGCCAGGGTGTAGCCGCGGTTGCGCGCCTCGGCGAGCGTGTCGGGCCCGAAGCACAGACCCACCCCGGCCTCGACGATCTCGTCGATGACCGCCACGTCGGTCCACGTGTCGAGGTCGTAGACGAGCTGTGTGCGCTTGTCGCCGAGGAAGCGAGTGTGTTCGAAGCGGGACGGCCGTTCCATGGAGGTCGACGTTACCGGGTGGCGCCCGGCCCGTGCATGGTCCCACGACTTGGCTACCGTCGGGTCCACCCGATCAGGAGGCTGCGCCATGGCGATCCCCACCGACACCATCGACACACTCGTCGAAACCTGGACCTCGCTCACCGAGCTGTGCGCAGGCCTCACCGAGGAGCAGTGGAAGACCCCGACCGTGCTGCCCGGGTGGACCGTGCAGGACAACCTGTCGCACATCATCGGCACCGAGCGGGCGCTGCAGGGCCTGCCGTCGACCGAGCACCGCGCGGCCTCGCTCGACCACACCCGCAACCCGATCGGCGTCGCCAACGAGCACGAGGTCGACAGCCGGCGCCAGCTCCCCGGCGCCGCAGTGCTGGCGGAGTGGCGCGACACCATGGCCCTGCGCATCGAGACGCTCCGATCGGCCGACGACACGTACTTCGACGAGCCGGCGATGACACCGACCGGACCGGGCACCCGCGCCGACTTCTTGCACATCAGGGTGCTCGACTGCTGGGCCCACGAGCAGGACATCCGCCAGGCGCTCGGCATCCCGGGCAACAACGGCTCGACCAGCGCGGCGCACACGATCGACCGGCTGATCCGCACCCTGCCGATCGTGATCGGCAAGCGGGCGGGCACACCGGAGGGTGGCGCAGTGCGCTTCGAGCTCACCGGACCAGTGCAGCGCGACCTCACGTACGAGGTGCGCGAGGGTCGGGCCGGCCAGGTCGACAACCCGTCTGCCGCGCCGCTCGCCACGCTGCGCATGGACAGCGACACCTTCGCGTGCCTCGCCCTCGGTCGCCGACCGGGTGCTGCGCTGAGCGCCTCGGTCGAGATCAGCGGCGACGTCGAGCTCGGCGAGCGCTGCCGCGACCAGCTGAACATGATGATCTGAGCGCGCCCGGAGCGCGCCGGCGGCGAACGTCAGAGGTCGAGCGCCTTCGGCCCGACGGCCCCGATGGCTTCGAAGTAGGCGAGGTGCGCATCGACCACATACACCACGTCGACGTCGTCGAGCAGTTGCACGCCGTTGCGCTCGGCTTCGGCCAACAGATAGGCGGTGAGGTCGTCCTCGCCGACGATGACGAGGTCGGAGATGTCCTGGCGGCGGTCGACCACGTTGGTCGGCTGCAGGCCCTTGGCATGGAGCCAGCGCATGTGGAAGGTGAGCAGCTGCTCGAGCTCGGCCGGGGTGAGACGGGCTTGGCTCTCCGTCGGCAGGTATTCGGCGACGAACTCGACGGCCTCGTCGACCACGTAGACCGACCGCGGCGCGACGGCGTCGAGGCGGTGCGCCTCGCGCCCGACGACGCCGGCCGCGATGGCGAACGTCACGACAGCGGCGAGGGCGAGGAACACCCAGGTGATCGGCTCCATGGAGCGAGCCTACCGACGAGTGGAAAACGACGAGAGGCCGGGCACCAGGCCCGGCCTCTCGCAGATCGACGCCGCTCGGGCGATCGGTCAGATGCCGATGCGCTGGGCGAGCAGCTCGCGGTGGTAGGTCGGGTCGCCGAACAGCAGCTCGGACGACTTGGCCCGCTTGAAGTAGAGGTGTGCCGGGTGCTCCCAGGTGAAGCCGATGCCACCGTGGATCTGGATGTTCTCGGCAGCGGCGTGGAAGTAGGCCTCCGAGCAGTAGGCCTTGGCCAGCGAGGCCACCGACGGCAGCTCGTCGTTCAGCTCGGCTGCGCACCACATGCCGTAGTACGCCGCGCTCTTGGCCGACTCGACCTCGAGCAGCATGTCGGCGCACTTGTGCTTGATGGCCTGGAACGAACCGATCGGACGGCCGAACTGGACGCGCACCTTGGCGTACTCGACCGCCATCTCGAGCACCTTCTGGGCGCCACCGACCTGCTCGGCGGCGAGGGCCACCGCAGCGAGGTCGAGGACCTTGCCGAGCACGTTCCAGCCCTCACCCTCGGTGCCGAGCAACGTGGCCGGGGTGTTGGCGAACTCGAGCTTGGCCTGCTTGCGGGTCTGGTCCATCGTGCTGAGCGCCGTGCGGGTGAGGCCAGCAGCGTCGCCGGCGACGGTGAACAGGCTCACGCCCTTGCCGGTGCGGGCAGCGACGATGATCAGGTTGGCGGTGTGGCCGTCGAGCACGAACATCTTCGTGCCGTTGAGCGTCCAGCCGTCGCCCGAGGCCGAGGCCTCCATCGTGACGCCGCTCTCGTCCCACTTGCCCGAGGGCTCGGTGTAGGCGAGCGTGGCGATGGTCTCGCCGCTGGCGATGCCCGGCAGGTGGGCGGCCTGAGCGGCGCTGTCGCCGCTGTGGATGAGGGTCTGGCCGGCGAGCACGACGGTCGAGAAGAACGGTGCGCACAGCAGGGCGCGGCCCATCTCCTCGAGCACGATGCCGAGCTCGACAAAGCCGAAGCCGGAGCCACCGTGCTCCTCGGGCACGACGAGGCCCTGGAGGCCCATCTGCTCGGCCATCTGGCTCCACACGGCGGCGTCGAAGCCGGCCTCGGTCTCCATCTGCTCGCGCACGGCGGTCTCGGCGCTCTTGGCGTCGAGGAACTGGCGCACGGTCTTGCGCAGCTCTTCTTGTTCTTCGGTGAAGGCAAAGTTCATGGCGCAAGTCTGCCGCTGCGACCCGTTGCCCGTCGAACCGACATGTGTACGCTTGTGTACACATGATCGGCATCCGAGAGCTCCGGGGCGACCTGGCCGCCCACATCCGCCGAGCGGCCGCCGGCGAAGCGACCGTCGTCAGCGTCGGTGGCCGCCCCGCCGCGGTGCTCGCTCCGCTCACGACCCTCCCTGCGGTGAGCGGTGAGGCCGCCAGCGAACCTCATCTCTCGCCGCTCGTCGCGTCGGGCGCGGTGCTGCCACCGCGACGCACCGACGGCAAGCTCCCGACGGGCACGGTGAGCGTCTGGGGCACCGTGCGCCTCGACCGGCTGCTCGCCGAGATCCGCGGCTGACCGGCGATGACGGTCTACCTCGACGCCAGCGCCCTCGTGGCCGCCCACCTCGACACCCCGGCCCGTCGGGTGGTGCTCGACGCACTGGCGCGCAGCCCCGAGTGGTGCAGCAGCGGCCTGACCCTGATGGAGTCGCTCGCGTTGATCGATCGGGTGGTCGACGAGCCCTTGTTGCGCAGCGACCTCGAAGACCTCGTGCGCCTCACCTGGGACCGTGTGGCCATCGTGCCCGTCGACCAGCGCTGCCTCGACCGGGCCGCCACCTTGATGCGCGAGCAGCCCCTGCGACTCAGTGATGCCCTGCACCTGGCGGCCGCCGATCGGCTGCCGCGGCCGCTCGCCTTCGTCACCTTCGATCCCGGCCAGATCCCGGTGGCGATGGCCCTCGGCTTCGACGTCATCAGCACCTGACGACCGGCGGCTCGATCGGGCAGACTGGGGAGATGACGACGCTGCACTGGGCCGACGGCCGCCTCGAGATCCACCGGGTGGTGGTCGGTCCGTACGACAACAACGTGTTCGTGCTGCGCTGCCGCCACACCGGCGAGTCGGTGCTCATCGACGCCGCCAACGAGCACGAGCGCCTGCTCGAGCTGTGCCAGCGACTGAACGTGCGCCGCGTGCTCGAGACCCACGGCCACTGGGACCACATCGGCGCTGTGCCGGCGATGCGCGAGGCCGGCTACGAGGTCGCCGTCACCAGCCTGGACGCGCCCATGCTGAAAGATGTCGGCTACGACGTGTTCCTCGACGACGCCGAGGTGATCGAGGTCGGTCGAGTGCGCCTGCACGCCATCCACAACCCGGGCCACACGCCAGGCTCGATCTCGTTCCTGGTCGAGGGGTCGCCGGTGCTGTTCAGCGGCGACACCCTGTTCCCCGGCGGCCCCGGCAACACCTCGTTCGAGGGCGGCGACTTCGCCACCATCATCGACTCGCTCGACAACCGCCTGTTCACCCTGCCCGCCAACACCGTGGTGATGCCCGGCCACGGGGTCGACACCACCATCGGCACCGAACGGCCGCACCTGGCCGAGTGGGTCGCCCGTGGCTGGTGACCCACCGGCCGCGCTGCGCTACGACGAGCGCCCCGACGACACCACACCCGTCCACACCGAGCAGCTGCCCGACACCCCCACGCGCGACCGCAACATCGTCGCCACGGCATGGGTGGAGGCACCCGCGGAGTTGCTCGCCCTCGGTGACGACCTGCCCGGCCGGCCGACGGCCACCTACAAGCGACGCATCGGTGAGTGGCTGCTGTGGCGGGCCGGCCCGGCGGTCGATGCCGACGCCCGCTACTGGGCCGCCGACCGCCGCGACCTCGCCCGGCAGATGACGTTTCGCCTCTTCGCCGACGGCACCGGTGACGGCGTGGGCCCCAGCGGCCAGCGCCACACCCGCTTCCGCACCTGGAAAGAAGACCTCCTCGGACGCTGAGGCGTGCCTCAGCTGCCCTGGCGCTCGCCGTCGACTGGAGGTACTTCATCGAGCCCGAGGATCACGGCCTCTTCGTAGAAGCTCCCAAGCGTTCCGCTCGTGATCGGAATCGGATCCTGCGCAGTGAGATTCTCGAACCAGACGGTGCCGAACTTCTCACGCATCAACAGCAGCGCCCCCGGGTTGGCACGGGTCCAGTCGGGGTCCTCGAGCAGACGTGATGCCGGCACCGAGGCATTCGGTGCCATGGATTCAAAGCCTGCCCGACGCACCTGAACCGGCCCCGACTCTTGACCATCGAGGAGCTTCACCTCGAACTCGACGCAGTCCGACACGATGCGGACAGTGCACTCCGACATGGTGTCGCCCCACGTGTCGAGGATGCTCGCGATGCAGGTGCCCACGATCGTTCCTGCGGCGCCTTCCGGATCTGGAGTCTCGTCAGCCATGTCAACTTCCTAGCAGGCAGGATCTCAGAATTGGGTTCTCCGCATAGGCGGTCTTCACCCTCCCTGTGTTCACCATCACAAAGACCTTGAATTGGGCTCGACCGCAGTTCAGCGGGTTCCTGGCATCGTGGTAATGCTGCGCATACTCGAACACGACCTGATTGCCCTTCACCGGCCTCGGCGTGCCATGGAGGATGACTGCGGCAACGTTGTCCCAGTAGTAGTACTCGCCGATATCCCACCCGAAATGACCCCGAAGCGCGGCGCCGAGTTCGGCGACGTGGTCCTTGCCGTATGTGTTGTTCCGGATGTGTCTCCAGCCGTGACCCCCCGCTCCAGCCACACCGCAGTTCATCACCACTCGCAAGGAGTAAGAACGGCCTTTCGCCGGTCGAATCGTTCGATTCCAGGTCATGATCTCGTGGAGGTCCCCGGTGAATCGATCGCACACTCCGAAAAAGCCGAAGTTCGGATCAGCCACGACGGGGTAGGCGGCGCCGCGATGGTCGAGTGTCTGGACGAGAGTGACGCCGTCGATCCAATAGCTCGACGGCACGGCGTTGCCGTTGGCGTCAACTGCCCACGGCGGGGAAACGGTTACCAATGGCCTGCCATCGGCACCCACGACCTCGGCCCCACCGGCCGATGTTGCGACGAGCACGGCCCCGACCGGCAACTGAAGATCGAAGCGGTACTCGGTTGGTGCGTCGGGGGCGTCGATGACAACCAACACCTGCATCCGGCCCTCCTCCGTGGCCTGCGCAGCAAACGACACCGGCGCTTCATCCGACTCGTAGACAACCGCACCTGAATCGTCCACCACCCCTTCATCGAGTCCGGCAAACCCAGGTTGCTCCACGCTGACCTCTCCGCGATCACTACCGAGCACCAATGGATCGGTCGGATCGGAGGGCAATTCAACTTCACTGCCCGCTACGACAGCGACGAAGTTCTCGCCAGTGGCGGCCACCAGTACCGGGTCGGCCACCAACGAACCCGCTAACTCCAGGGCGTCGCCGGTCTCTGTCGCCACCACACCCTCGTCAGCCACAACGGGCGACACCACCCCGAGCGACATAGCAGCCAGACCTGCGATGACAACCAATGCCCGCCGACGAATCGAACGACCCACCATCACACGAACCCCCATGCTCGAGGCGAATGTGCCGAAGTGTGTGTGTGTTTCTCGCGTCAAGTGCCCTCGAGTACATGAGCTCGACGACCCAGAAAGGCTGGGCGGGACGGGCGAAGACCGATCACCGCGGCCTATCGCACGGGAGCCGTCCGTGAGCCGGGGCACCGCTGGTGGTGGCCGAGACTCACGAAGCCCTCAGGTCCGTGAGCGGCGGCCACATGAGCGGGGGTCCATTCTCACGGAACCCGGCTCGGGGCGGGCCGGGGCGGGGCCGAGGCGGGGCGGGGCCGGGTCGGACCCGGGCGAGCGAGGGCAGCGTCGGAGGTCGGCGAAGGAAGGTGCTGGGGTAGCGTGGGCCTTGATGACGACCGGGGTCGACATGGTGCCGGAGGTGCTGCCGGTCGGACACGAGACCTCGCTCGTGCGTGCCGACGGCCGCCCGCTGCCGGGCTTCCGCAACGACCTGCGCCGCGTCCCGAACGCGCGCAACGCCCTGTCGGTGGTGGGACTGTTCGCGCAGACCGGCCTCGTGGTCTACGCCGCAGTCCGCTGGGTGCCCTGGGCCGTCGTCCCCGCCTTCATCCTGATGGGCCGCGCCCACGCCCAGTTCGCCTCGCTGATGCACGAGGCCGCCCACCGCCTGCTGTTCAGCGACAAGCGGGCCAACGACCTCGTCGGCCGCTGGTTGCTCGGCTACCCCACGTTCAACTCCACCGACGCGTACCGCCGCGTGCACATGGCCCACCACCGCGACGAGTTCGGCCCCGACGAGCCCGACATGGCCCTCTACGCCGGCTACCCGATCGGGCACGCCAGCTTCCGCCGCAAGCTGATGCGCGACGCCACCGGCCGCACCGGCATCAAGCTGTTCCGCCAGTTCCTCGGCAACCTTCGCCATCCCAACCCGCAGTCGCGCAAGGCCACCCGGCAGATCCTCGCCCTGCAGGGCGCGCTGTTCGCCGCGGCGATCGTGAGCGGCCACTGGTGGGTGTACCCGGTGTTGTGGGTGGGGCCGTACCTCACGGTGTGGCGGGTGATCAACCGGCTGCGCAGCGTCGCCGAGCACGGCGGCATGCACCGATCGAGCGACCGCCGCGAGAGCACCCACTCGGTGCGCCAGCACCTGCTCGCCCGCTTCCTGCTCGTGCCATACCACATCGGCTGGCACCTCGCCCACCACGTCGACTCCGGGGTGCCGTTCCGCAACCTGCCCCGCTTCCACCGCGCCCTGCACGAGGCGGGGTACGTCGACGCGACGCTCGAGTACCCGAGCTACCCGGCCATATGGAAGGCGCTGGCCGCCGAGCGGCCGTCACCCGCAACGAGCGCCTGACGCCGGGGCTCAGCCACCGGTGAGCGTCACGCCGATCGCCACAGCCGCCGGCTGGTCGGGCTCGGGCAGGTAGCGCTCGACGTTCACGGTGAGCGGATGGCCGGCGAGCGTCGCCCCAGGGTCGCCGCTGAACCACTCGACCTCGCTGAGGTCGGTCGGCACCTCGCTCGCCGCGTAGACGAGCGCACCGCCCGTCTGCTCAGCGGCATAGAACTCGACGAGGCGCTCGTAGTCGGCCGGCGGCGCCTCGTAGCGCACGTTGTAGGTGAGCCGCGGTGCCGGCTGGGTGCCGGCCTCGACATTGAGCTCGACCGGCGACACGCCGTCGGCGACGGGCACCTCGTCGAGCCAGCCACCGAGGAAGGTCGACAGCTCCGGCAGCTCGGCCACGCGCCGGGTGAGGTCGACGCGTAGATCGGTGCGACCGGTCTCGGTCATCGTCGCGTCCATCTCGGGCAGCACCGTGACCGTCATCGCCGACCAGCCCTCGGCGGCGGCGGCGGCCGTCGGCGGGTAGGTGAGCGTGACGGCGACGTACATCCCCAGGTCGGTCTCGGTGCGCGTTGCCGCGTCGAACGACTCGCTCGAGAACGCGTCGTCGAACGCCGTGAGCACCTCGTCGCGTGCGCCGGCCGTGGTGCTCCACGCGCTCCAGACCTCCTCGAAGCCCCCGTCGAAGCTCTGCGCCAGGCCGTAGCGGGCGTACGACAGCAGTGCGTCGTCGGGCAGCGGCACCGCCACCGGCAGCGCGAACAACTCGCCGAAGACCGCCGGCGCTCCACCCGGCTCGGCGAAGGCCCCGAGGACGCCCGCGAAGTCGGCGTCGATGCTGCTGCTCCACGCCCCGGCGGCAACGGGGGCGGCCGTCGACGGCACCGTCGTGGCAGGTGCCGCCGTGGTGTCGGGCGCCGCGCTCGAGGCAGGCGCTGCCGTGGCGGCAGGCGCCGCCGTGGTCTCGACGGAACCTGGGGAGGTGTCCGCCGGCTCTGCCTGCTCGGTGCCGCACGCAGCGGTGAGCAGGGCAACAGTGACCAACGAGCACGACGACAGCAGGCGCAGACGCATGGGCCAAACGTACGCTGTGTGACCGGCGCGGAAACCTCACCCCGGGGTTTCCACTATGGCGATAGTGGAAATACACTGACCCCTGTGAGTGCTCTGTTCCAGATCGACGACCTGCACGCCCGCCCGGCCGAGGCCGACGAGTCGGTGGCCGACATCCTGCGCGGCCTGTCGCTCACGGTCGGCGCCGGCGAGGTGCACGCCATCATGGGCCCCAACGGGTCGGGCAAGTCGACCCTCGCCAGCACCCTGCTCGGCTCACCCGAATACACCGTCACCAGCGGCCGCATCCTGTTCCATGGCGACGATGTCACCGACTGGCCGACCGACGTGCGGGCCAAGGCCGGCATGTTCCTCGCCTTCCAGTACCCGCAGGAGATCCCCGGCGTCTCGGTGATCCAGTTCCTCCGCCAGGCGCTCTCGGCCCGCAAGGGCATCGACCTGTCGGTGCTCGAGCTGCGCCTTGCGACGATGGACTGGATGAAGCGCCTCGGCATGGACAGCTCGTTCGTCGACCGCTACCTCAACGAGGGGTTCAGCGGCGGCGAGAAGAAGCGCAACGAGATCATGCAGATGGCCATCCTCGAGCCCGAGCTGGCCGTGCTCGACGAGACCGACTCCGGCCTCGACATCGACGCCCTGCGCATCGTGGCCAAGGGCATCCGCGAGGTGCGCGTCGAGCGACCGGGCATGGGCGTGGTGCTGATCACCCACTACCAGCGGCTGCTCGACGAGCTGCAGCCCGACCACGTGCACATCATGGTCGAGGGCCGCATCGTCGCGAGCGGAGGGATGGAGTTGGCGGCGCAGCTCGAGCGCGACGGCTACGAGGCGTTCCGGTGACCCTCGACGTCGCTGCCGTCCGCGCGAGGTTCCCGATCTTCGAGCGCGAGATCGACGGCCAGCCCATCGTCTACCTCGACTCGGCGAACACCTCGCAGAAGCCGGCCGAGGTGATCGACGCGATGGCCGAGTTCATGCGTCACGGCTACGCCCCGATCAACCGGAGCGCCTATCGCCTGGCAGCTGAGGCCACCGATGCCTTCGAGGGAGCGCGCAGCAAGGTGGCCCGGTTCATCAACGCGCCGCGGGCCCACGAGGTGGTGTTCACCAAGAACGCCACCGAGAGCCTGAACCTGGTGGCCTTCGCCTGGGGACGGGCCAACCTGCAGGCCGGCGACGTGGTGGTGCTCACCCACATGGAGCACCACGCCAACATCGTGCCGTGGCACATGCTGGTGGCCGAGCGCGGCATCGAGCTGCGCTGGGTGCCGCTCACCGCTACCGGCGAGCTCGACCTCACCGATCTACCGCGACTGCTCGACGGCGCCAAGGTGTTCAGCTTCACGGCGATGAGCAACGTGCTCGGCACCATCACACCCGTCGCCGAACTGTGCCGCGCTGCGCATGCGGCCGGAGCCATCGCGATCGTCGACGGTTGCCAGTACGTGCCGCACAACGTCACCGACGTGCAGGCGTGGGACGCCGACTTCCTGGCCTTCAGCAGCCACAAGATGTGCGGGCCCTCCGGCATCGGCGTGCTGTGGGGGCGCGAGGCCCTGCTCGACGCCATGCCCCCGTTCCTCGGCGGCGGGAACATGATCGCCGACGTGCGGCTCGACGGGTTCACCTGTGCCGAGCTGCCCGCCAAGTTCGAAGCAGGCACCCCGCCGATCATCGAGGCGGTCGGCCTCGGCGCCGCGGTCGACTTCCTCAGTTGCCTCGGCATGGCCGAGGTCCGGCGCCACGAGATGCAGGTCGCGGCCTACGCGCTGCGCTCGCTCACCGAGCGCTTCGGCGACGACATCACTATCCACGGCCCGACCGACGTCGAGCACCGCGGCGCGACGTTCAGCTTCGCCTTCCGCGGCATCCACCCCCACGACCTGAGCCAGGTGCTCGACCAGCGCAACGTGTGCGTGCGCGCCGGGCACCACTGCGCCAAGCCGCTGATGCGCATCCTCGGCGCTCCGGCTACGGCGCGGGCCAGCTTCTACGTGTACAACGACGAGCGCGAGGTCGACGTGTTGGCCGATGCCCTCGACAGCGCCACCGATATCTTCGGGTTCTGAACGAAAGGGGTCACCCGATGCCCGGCCTCGACGACCTGTACCGAGAGATCATCCTCGATCACTACCGCAGCCCCCGCAACCGCGGCGAGCTTCCCCCGCCGGCAGCCCACGCAGTGGGCCACAACCCGCTGTGCGGCGACGAGATCGAGGTCTACCTCGACGTCGACGACCAGGGCCTGGTGCACGACATCAAGGTGGGTGGCCAGGGCTGCAGCATCTCGCAGAGCTCGGCGTCGATGATGAGCCAGGCCGTGAAGGGCCGCCCGATCAGCGAGGTCCGCGCCCTCGTGCACCGCTTCAAGTCGATGATGAGCATCGAGGAGCCGAGCGACGACCCGGCGGTGCAGAACGTGAAGCTGGGCGACCTCGAGGCGCTGCAGGGTGTGGTGAAGTTCCCGGTGCGCATCAAGTGCGCAGTGCTCGCCTGGAACACCCTCACCGAGGCGCTCGACCAGGCCACCGCCTGAGCACGTCGGAACCGATCCGCTGACGGCGGATGACGGCCAGGCAACGTCGCCGCCCTACGCTCGCCGCATGGCCTTCGAACCGAGAGCCGAGGCGTTCGACGACATCTGCCCGCACCCCGAGGGTGTCGACGCGACCGACGAGCTGATCCACGAGCGCGCCTACGTGGTGCGCTCGTACTTCAAGAGCAACGACCGGCTGCTGATGCGCGGTGCCGTGCGCGACCAGAAGCCACCGGGCCTGTACGTGCCCGAGGATCCCGAGCCGCTGACGGTGCACCACATGATCGTCGACATGGAGATCGCGATGCCGACGCTCGAGATCGTCGCTGCTCGCGCTGCACTCGAGGTGCACCCGCACGCCACCTGCCCGAGGATCGAGGACCACTACCAGCACCTCGTCGGGCTCTCGATCGCACGCGGCTTCACCCACAAGGTGCGCGAGTTGTTCGGCGGCCCACGCGGGTGCACCCACACGACCGCGCTGTTGCAGGCGATGGCTCCGGTGGCCATCCAGTCGACCTGGTCGTTCCGCGCCCGGGTGGCGCGCACCACCGGGCAGGGCACCGCCGACTGGGGCAGCCCCGAGGCCCGCGAGCGAGGCATCGCCATGAACCTGAACACCTGCCACATCTGGGCCGAGGACGGCGACCAGGTCCGCTCGATCCGCGCCGGCGAGCCGATGGAGGTGCCGGTGTGGATCCAGAAGCGATTCGCGAAGTTGGGCCTCGATCCGAAGTCGTGGCAGGACCGGGAGTGATCGGATGAGCCCGCGCCGCATCATCATCGACACCGATCCGGGCATCGACGACGCGATGGCGATCTTCTATGCCCTCGCCTCGCCGGAGCTCGACGTCGTCGGTCTCACGACCGTGTTCGGCAACGCCTACATCGAGGCGTGCACCGAGAACGCGCTCACCCTGCTCGACATCGCCGGGCGTCCCGACATCCCCGTCGCGCAGGGCGCAGCGGGTCCGCTGCACGGGACGTTCTCGAGCCCTGCCGGGCACGTCCACGGCGACGACGGTCAGGCCAACTTGTTCCTGCCGCCGCCGCACAACCGACCCATCGAGCGCAGCGCAGCACAGTTCATCGTCGACACGGTGATGGCGTCGCCTGGCGAGATCACCCTGGTGCCGATCGGGCCGCTCACCAACATCGCCCTGGCGATGATGCTCGAGCCACGTCTCACCGACCACCTCGCCGGCATCGTGCTGATGGGTGGCAACGCGTTCTGCCCGGGCAACATCACCCCAGCTGCCGAAGCGAACATCTTCCACGACCCCGAGGCCGCCGACATGGTGTTCGGCGCCTCGTGCCCGGTGGTGATGGCCGGTCTCGACGTCACCGAGGCGACGCTGATGACCAACGAGCAGATCGCAGCGCTCGGGTCGATCCCCACCGAGCGCGCCCAGCACTTGGCGCGCATCGTGCCCTTCTACCTCGACTTCCACCACGAGCGCGGCCGCCACGAGGGCATCCATGTCCACGACTCGACCGTGGTGAGCTGGATGATCGCCCCACAGCACTACCGCACCGTGCAACTGCCGGTGCGCGTCGACTGCACCGACGGGATCAGCCGCGGCAAGACCTGGCCTTCGCGGAGCGAGACCGACGACGAGTCGGCCTGGGCCGGTCGGCCCTCGGTGACGATCCTCACCGAGGTCGACTCGGCCGCCGTGGTGGCACTCGAGCTCGAGCGGTTGCACCTGCCGCTCCCCGACCACGACGGAGATGCGTGATGGCCGAATTCGACGGCATGGTGGCGATCGTGACGGGATCGTCGAGCGGCATCGGCGAGGCGACGGCGCAGCGCCTGTCGGCCCTCGGCGCGAGCGTGGTCGTGAACTCGGCGAGCAGCGTGGCCGCCGGCGAGGCCGTTGCCGCGTCGCTGCCCTCCCCCTCGCTCTACGTGCAGGCCGACATCAGCGACAAGGCGCAGGGCCAGCACCTGCTCGACGCGACGATCGAGCGGTTCGGAAAGCTCGACCTGTTGGTGAACAACGCCGGGTGGACCACGGTCGTGCCCCACACCGACCTCGACGCGCTCACCGACGAGATCTTCCTCAAGACCTTCGAGGTGAACGTGTTCGGCACCTGGTGGCTCACCAAGGCGGCGATGCCGCTGTTGCGCCAGTCGACTGACGGCCACGTGGTCAACATCACCTCGATCGCCGGAGTGCGCCCCGTCGGGTCGTCGATCGCGTACTCGATGACCAAAGCGGCGCTCAACCAGATGACCCGGCTGCTCGCCAAGAGCCACGGGCCGGTGCGGGTGAACGCCGTGGCGCCCGGGTTGGTGGCCACACCCTGGACCGCCGATTGGACGGCACTGCACGAGGGGATGAAGCACATCGCTCCGCTGAAGCGGTCGGCCACGCCCGACGACTGCGCCGAAGCCGTGCTCGCCCTGGTGCGCAACCGCTACGTCACGGGCGAGGTGTTCGTGATCGACGGCGGCTCGACGCAGGTGATGTAGCCGCCGCAGGGCGCAGCACCACCAGGATCACGCCGCAGACCACCACTGCCCCACCGAGCACCTGCGCCATGGTGGGCACCTCACCGCGCACTCCCCACGCGACGAGCACGCTCAACGGCGTCACCACCGTCGAGATCGCTGTCGTGGTGGTGGCCGACAGCACCTTCATGACCCGGGCCAGGGCGTAGTAGATGAACGCCGAGCTGGCCGAGCCGAGCCAGACGACCACCAGCCACCCCTGCCACGACAGCGAGCCGTACTCACCGAGGTCGGGGGCGGTGACGGTGAGCATGAACACCGCACCCACCACCGTGCCGGGCGTGTTCAGCCACCACGAGTCGTAGCGCTCGCCGATGTCGCGGGTGATGAGCGTCACCGCCGCCCAGGCCAGGGCCGCACCGGCAACGGCCAGCGCCCCGAGCACCGACCCCTCGGCCCCGCCCAGACCGCCGGCCACGCCGATGGCAATGCAACCGGCCGTGCTGAGCACCACCCCCAGCGCCTGCTGACGATGCATGCGGAGGCCGAGGAAGAGCACCTCACCGAGGCTGGTGAGCACCGGGTAGGTGGCCATGATGACGGCGGCGATGGCGACGGGCACCTTGCTCTGGCCCCAGTTGAACAGCAGGTGGAACACAGCCGAGCCGCCGAAGCCGATGGCCAGCACCCGCCACCGATCCTGCCGCGGGATCGGCGTGCGCAGGCTCGGGAAGCTGAGCACGATGGCCGAGAACATCAGCGCCGAGACGGTGACCCGACCGGTGGCGAGCGCCATCGGCGACAACTCGTCGAGGCCGCGCTGCACGAGCGTGTACGACACACTGCCCACGGCGATGCTGGCCGCCAGCAGGAGATATGCGCCCTGCCGACCGTCGCCACCCACGGGCGGCGACGCTACCCCACATCCGCTGAGCGCCCACGGACCAGCGGGGCGCGACCAGCTCAGCGCGGCCGCTGGCGTTCGAGCGTGTACTCCGGCGTCGTGAACGCGCCGCTCTGGTGCTCGAACGGCGTGTCGTCGGGCGGCAACGACGCGGCATAGAACTCGGCGTCGTCGACGGGGCGGAAGCCGAGCGCGTTGCCGGCCTCGAGCGACCAGAACCGGCGGGTGTTGCTCGACACTCCGTAGAACGTTGCGTACCGCACATCAGGCGCGGCCATCGCAGCGACGAAGGCGGCCACGCAGTCGCGCGGGCTGAGCCAGGTGCTGAGGTGGCGCACGTTGCGCGGCTGCTCCTCGTACGAGCCGATGCGCACGTTCACCACCTCGAGGCCGAACTTGTCGGCGTAGAGCCGGCCGAGCGCCTCGACGGCCACCTTGCTGACGGCGTAGAACGAGTCGGGCCGCACCGGCATGGCAGGGTCGACCTCGGTGGCCACGGGGTAGAAGCCGGTGGTGCGGTTGGTGCTGGCCAGCACCACGCGCCGCACGCCGGTGCGTCTGGCGGCCTCGAGCACGTGGTGGGTGCCGATGACGTTGGTGTCGACGAGATCGACGACGTCGGCTTCATCGGGGATACCAGCCAGGTGCACCACGCCGTCGGCGCCACGCATGGCTGCTTCGCACGCCGCCAAGTCGCGCACGTCGAACGCCAGCGGGTCGACGCCGTCGGCCGTTCCGCCCGCCGCAGCGGGAAGCTCGAGGTCGGCTGCTCGCACCACGTGCAACCGACCGCGCAGGCCGTCCACGACGCAGCGACCCACCCGCCCCGCTGCCCCGGTGACGAGCCAGGTCTGGCCGTTGAGCGGTGCCTGCGGCGAGCCGCCATGGTCAGTCATCGGCCTCGCCACGGGTGAGCAGGAGCGCCGAGGCATCGACGGCGCGTCGGGTGCGCAAGCCGAGGGCGTCGGCCATGTAGAAGGCTCCGATCGCCGCGGCGATGCCGGCCACCGCAGCCGCTCGGGTGCTCCACACTGAGACGGCTGCGTACACACCGGACGACAGCACGGCGACGAGCGCGTTGGGTGCACTGGTCAACAAGATGCCAGGCACTTCGTCCTTCATCACCGACACCAGCACCCCGCCACCCACCGCCGACACAGTGCCGACGAACACCGCCGAGATCACCGGAAGATCCGCACGAAGCGCGGCCGAGGTGCCCGACACTGCGAACAGGCCGAGCGCGAGCGCATTGAGCAGCGTGACGAGCGGCGCCACCCGCGCCAGACGTCGGCCCACCACCAGCACGAGCACGATGCAGCCGACCACGGTGGTGAGGAACCACGGCGTGCGCAAGCTCTCCACGGGAAGGTTGCCGATCAGCATGTCGCGGATGAAGCCGCCGCCCAGGCCCATCAGCAGGGCGAAGGTCGACAGCCCGACGATGTCCCAGTGCCGGCTGTCGTCGATCGACGCCCGAAGTGCACCCACCACGGCGTTCACCCCGACGGTGAGCAGCGCCAGCCACAGAGGGGCACTCGTCGCGAGGTCGGGGAGAAAGGTCATGGGTGCGGTGCCCCGATGGCGGGACCAGCGCCGAGCGTAGCCCGGCACCGAACTAGCGTCCCCGAAATGATCGAGGCGAGCCGGATCGACGACGGCGAGTTGCGCGGCGAGGTGCTCGCTGCGAGTTCGAACGTCGGCCAACCTTGCACGTGGAGGAAGAAGCCATGAACGTACTGGGGTACATCGGGGCCGGATTGTCGGTGCTCGCAGGTGTGCTGGGGCTGGTGTGGCCACGACCGGTGAGCGCCCGGATCGGGCTGGCCCTGCCGTCACCCCTGGCCGTGTCGGAGTTCCGCGCCACCTATGGTGGGCTCTTCATCGGAGCCGGGGTGGCCGTGCTCGTGAGCGGTTCCACCACCGCGGCCACCGTGCTCGGTGCGGCCTGGGGTGGGGCGTTCCTCGCTCGGGCACTGTCGGCGCTCATCGACCGATCGCGGTCGAAGGAGAACATCGCCGGGCTCGTGATCGAGGCAGCCATGGCGGCGCTGCTGCTGCTGGCGTGAGCAGCTGCGTCAGCGCCACCCGCCGCGACGGATGATCCCCATCAGAGGTCGATGTGCAGCTCGACGCTCACGACATCACCGAGGGCGATCCCCTCAGCACGCCGCACGGCATCCTTCAGCGGGATCACGTACGCGCCGGCCTTCGGCCATAGCGAGGTGGTGAACCGGGTCGCACCGACCCGTCCGGCCACTGGGATCATGCCCCAGCCGTAGGTGACATCGGCCGCGACATCGGCGATGACCTCGGCCTGATGGGGCGGCACGGTCACGAAGTGATACGGCGCCGGGCCACGCCACTCCCACACCTCGCCGGTCACCACGACGTCCACATCACGATCGTACGGGCACGCCGCCGGTACGACCCACGGCCTCGCTCAGTGGCGGCGCTGCTCGAGCACCGTGAGGTCGCGCACGGCGTACCGCAGATGCTCGAAGGTCTCCTCGAGCACCACGTAGAAGCACTCCATGGTCGGCATCGCGCCGTTCTCGACGATGTCGATCTCGGCCGGCAGCGCGTCGAGGTCGACGGCAGCCACGTACCGGCGGAACTGCTCGGACTGCGCAGCAGTGATGGCGAGCACCTCGCCGACGCTCGGCGAGGCCTCACGGTCGAGGCCGGGCCAGTCGAACCCAGCCGAACCGGTGTTGGGCAGACCGCACGGGGTGAACGCCGCGGCACCGAGCAGGGGCAGCGCGAACCACTTGTCGAAGGCGAACACCAGATGGCGCAGCGTGTCGCGGAACGACCACTCACCATCGACCGACTCGTGCAACGCGGCGTCGCCCAACGCGAACGCCCGCTCACAGGTGGCCACCCACCGCCGGTCGAGGTCGTCCCACGCGGCCAACATGCCTGCAGGGTCGGTCGGGCGCAACATGGTGCGCAGCGGGTGCCAGGCGTCGTGGCTGTTCACGTAGTCGGTCACGTCGACGCCGTTCACCACCAACCGTTCGACGATGCCGTCGATGTCGACGTCGCTGAGCTGCGCGTGGAACACACGGGCGCCCGACAGGTCGACGTCGCGGAACAACGCACCACGGAGGTTCACACCCCAGAACACGGCGTCGGCGAGGTCGACCCCTTCGAACTCCGTCGGCATGGTCGGCTGGTTGTCGCTCATCGGCCCATCATGGCCGAGCCGCCGACCGGTCCGCGAAGGCTCCGCTACGCCATGAGGCGGGCCTCGAAGGGGTAGTCGTTCATGATCTCGACGCCCGTGTCGGTGATCAGCAGCTGGTCCTCCAGCTTCACGCCCTGACCGCTGTCGGCCGAGCCGATGTAGCTCTCGACGCAGAACACCATGCCCGGCTCGAACACATCGTCGAGCGGATACTCGACACCCGGAGTGTGGAAGGGCAGGTTCGGGAACTCGCCGATCATGCCCAGGCCGTGGCCGACGCAGTAGTAGCGGCTGGCCTGGTGCTCATCGGGGATGCGCCACGCCTTGCGCGCCACCTCTTCGAACGACACTCCTGGGCCGATGAGCGAGACGTTGTGCCGCAGTTGCTCGTACGCCCTGCCGTACAGCGTGCGCTGCTCGGGTGTGGCCGGCACGTCGCCGGCGAGGAAGGTGCGCGAGAAGTCGGCCGAGTAGCTCTCGTAGGCGCACGCATCGGTGTCGATGCACACCAGATCGCCCGCCTCGATCACCCTCGTGCCGCACTCCTTGAAGTAGGGAAAGGTGTTCGGTCCGCTCTCGAGCAGGCGGGTCGCCACGAGCTCGCCGTGCCGCGCGGCCAGGCCGCCGACGAACCGGCTCCACACCTCGATCTCGGTCATGCCCGGCTGCAACGCCTCCTCCATCGATCGCACGGCCTCGACGGTGCGCCGCACCGCCTCGCGCATGTAGACGATCTCGAGCGGCAACTTCACTCGACGGGCGCGGCTCAGCAGCGGGTCGGCGTCGGTGACGGTGAAGCCTGCGGCGCGCAACGCATCAACGGCCGCGAACGGAAACCCGTCGACGGCCAACCGGCCGAGTTCGCCGAACCGGTCGCGCACGAGGTCGGCGATCTCGTTCGCCATGGCAGTGCACTCGCCACCCACGAAGCCGTTGGTGCTCACGTGGTTCAAGCCGTGGGCGATGCGGATGTCATCGATGGTGGGCAGATGCTGTGCGAGGTGCTCGCCGCCGACGTAGTCGAACAAGGTGACCGGCCCCTCGGCGAACACCAGCAGATACCGCGCCGGGATGCACAGGTTGAACACGGTCATGTTCGTGGCACCGGTGATGTAGAGCACGTTGAACGGATCGCGCACCAGCATCACGGGCACGTCCAGCTCGGTCATGAAGCGCCTGGTGTTCGCCAGCCGTTGCAGGTAGAGCTGCTCCTTCGTCTGTGGACTGTCGAGATCGAGGACGAGGTCGAGGGTCATGAGACGACAGTAGCGAGCACTGCACGGGTCATTGCGTGGCCTCGGCCGGGCTGACCGATCGGTGAGGGTTACGCTCGAATCGTGTACGTGCCCCGCCACTTCGAGATGCCCGTCGACGATGCCGTCGCGCTGGCCGGCACGGTGGGTGTGGGCCACCTCGTCACGTCCACCGACGCCGGACTCGACAGCAGCTTCGTGCCGTTCTTGGTCGAGCGCGTGGACGGTGAGCTTGTCGTGCGTGCCCACATCGCCGCCGCCAACCCGCAACGGCACGCCGTCGCAGCGGGCGCCGTGGCACTGCTGATCGTGCAAGGTCCCGATGCCTATGTGTCGCCGAGCCTGTATCCGAGCAAGGTCGAGCACGGCAAGGTGGTGCCCACCTGGAACTACGCCGTCGTGCACCTGCACGGGCAGGTGCGACTCGTCGACGACCACGACCGCCTGCTCGACCTGGTGACACGACTCACCGACCTGCACGAGGGCCGCAGCCAGGCGCCGTGGGCCGTGAGCGACGCCCCGGCGGAGTTCATCGACGGACAGTTGAAGGCGATCGTCGGCATCGAGATGACTGTCGGGCGGGTCGAGGGCAAGGCCAAGCTCAGCCAGAATCGGACCGAAGCGGACCGAGCCGCTGTGGCTGCTGCGTTCCTCGGCGGCGACGACGGCCATCGGCGAGTGGGCGAGATGATGCGCTGATGCTGCGCTTCCATCTCGCCACGATCGTCGTCGACGACTACGACGACGCCATCGCCTTCTTCGTCGGCACGCTCGGTTTCGTGCTCACCGAAGACACCGACCTCGGCGACGGCAAGCGCTGGGTGGTGGTGCGGCCCGACCCGTCCGGCACCGGCATCCTGCTGGCCAAGGCCGACGGCGACGGCGAGGCGGCTGCGGTGGGCATGCAGGCCGGAGGCCGTGTGTCGTTCTTCCTGCACACCGACGACATCGAACGCGACGTCGCTGCCTGGGCGGCCCGTGGCGTGCGTTTCATCGACCCGATCCGCGCCGAGGAGTACGGCAAGGTGACGGTGTTCCTCGACCTCTACGGCAACCCATGGGACCTCATCGAACCTCCCTCGCTGCCTCGCCCGTGACGGCGCAGGCCCCATGTCATCCCCAGAGCCACGACCTCGTTCGAGGTGCTGCTGTCTACGACAACGACTCGTGCGAGCTCGTCGAAGAGTCGGCCGCAAGGACGGGCGAGGGCACCAACTCGGCGTAGCCGCGCATCGAGTGGAACCGCTCCTGCAGGTGCCAGCCGTACGAGGCGTGAACGTCGTCGACCGGGGCATCGAGAGGTGCAAGGCGAGTCGCCAGCCCGGGCTCCACGAAGAACCCGATCGACTGTCGCGCCCCGCCGTGGTCGATCACCCGGTGCGGCGTGGCAGGGATACGTCCTCCGGTCATCAGGTGCAGCACGGTTCCGAGATGTACTGACACCGTGCCGTCGAGCATCGGCACATCGCGCCACGTGCCGTCGGGGCCTGCGGCCTGCAGGCCGGGCCCGCGCTGCCACAGCAGCGACACCCCCGACACGTCGGTGTGGCGTGCGGCGGCGATGCGCGGGCCGTCGGGGTGGTCGCGTTCATCGACCGTGACGTGCCCAGCGGGCCGTGGCGGGTAGTTGAGCAGGCGCAGCGTGTGGTTGCCCTGTTCGAACCCGGCGGTGAGCACGATGTCGTCGATGCCCACCGCTCGTCCGGCCGAACGCATCACCGCCACGCCCACACCGAGCATCAGGCAGTAGTACTCGTCCATAGCCGCCCGCCAGCCAGGGCACGGCTCGACGGCCGGCCAGGTGTTGGCCTCGGCGAAGTGGTGCATGCCCTCTACCGGGGGGCCGGGGTGGGGCTCGGCAGGGCCCACGTCGAACATCTCGTTGTAGGCCCAGGCGCCCGGATCGAGCGACGACTTGTAGCCGCGGTACACCGCCGGGCCGTCGGCATCGGTCGACTTCGAAGCGATGGCCCGCTTGGTGTCGTCGCCCTGGCGGAAGAACTCGAGCATGGTGGCGCCGAGCGCATCGATGTGCCCGGTGCCTGGGAACCCACACACCACGAACCCACCCTGCTCGGCGATGGCGGCGCCCACAGACTCGTCGACGACGCGCCAGGCCGCCCGGTCGTCGGCGAACAGCGGCCCGATGTCGAGCACCACCAACTCCCCCACCGCACACCTCCTCGCCGCGGACCATACTCGCGAGGATGAACGCGGGCAGAGCCTCGTCAGCGAGCCCATCGAGCGACGGCACCTGGGTTTCCGACGTGGTGCGACGCGCGGTGGAAGCACTTCACGACCAAGGTGACGCCGAGCGTGCCGCCGGGGCCGAGCGCTACATGAAACACATTGCACCGTTCCTCGGCGTGACCACCCCCGAGCGACGCCACCGGCTGCGCGAGGCGTGGAGCGGCCTTTCCACGCCCACCAGCGACGACGTCGGCGCGGGGGCAGTTGCCCTCATGAGCCTCCGCGAACGCGAGTACCACTACGCGGCCTACGACCTGCTCGCCCGCTTCGGAAGAGCTGCCGACGAGCACTTTCTCCGACGCTGGTGCACCGTGCTGCTCACCACCACACCGTGGTGGGACACCGTCGACGGCATCGGCACGGCTGCCGTGAGCCCGCTGTGCCGCCGTTTCGACTCCTCCTCGACGATCGACGAGTGGTCGGAGTCGGGCGACATCTGGCTCATCCGCGCAGCGATCCAACACCAGCGGGGCTGGGGTCGTGACACAGACGTCGATCGTGTGCTCGAGCTGTGCCACCGGCACTGGGTGAACCGCGAGTTCTTCGTGGCAAAGGCGATCGGCTGGGCGCTGCGCGACCTCACCCGCATCAACCCCGACGCAGTGCGCCACTTCCTCGGCCACCACTCCGGGAACGCCACCGCCCAACGCGAGGCGGCCCGAGGGCTGGCCAGACCTCCCCGCGGCCACTGAGCCCTTCGGCAACCACGATCAGGCCCGGTTGGCGCTGAACCACTCGGCTGCGAAGTCGACCAGGTCGCGCATGCGCATCACCTTGGCGACTGCGCTCCCGAACTGGCCAACACGCACACGTCCAGTCGTCTCGAACGCAGCCCCCACGGCGGGGAAGTCGTCGGAGTCGTAGTCGGTCTGGTCGTACACGACCCACTGCGACACTCCGTCGACGAGCACTCGCGCACCCTCCTCGATCGTGTGCTTCGACGGCCACGAGCCACGCACCTCGGCAAGGTGGAGCGAGGTGTTGTTGGCATGATCGACGCCGATCAGCACCACGGTCGCGTCGAGGTCGTACAGGTGGCCGAGCGGCGAGGCCTCGCCGAAACCCTCGTCGAGGTCGTGCGGCTCGATCACTGCTGCATCGGCAGGGCCGTTCGCCATGTGCGACAGCTGCGGGTGCCTACTGCGCAGCGTGTCGCGCCGCAGCAGCAGCGCCGTCGCCAGGGCGCCCATCTGCTGTGGCGGCGTGGCGTAGGGGTCGAACGGCGGCGCGTGCTCGCGGATCACAGGCCACCAGTGGGCGGGCACCGGTGGGGCCACCCAGCCCGCCGGGTCGGAGCGATCGGCCGTGTGGGCGGGCATCGTCAGCGTGCCGGTCGGCCCGATCGCGGCGCGCAGCGCGTCGATCACCGCCTGCGGGCCGCCTGCCACGAAGCCGATCGCCCGTAGCGACGAGTGCACGATCAGGACGTCCCCGGGCCCCACGCCGAGCCGGCGTAGGTCGTCGGCCAGGTCGTCGCTGGTCCACGGTCGCTCCTGCGCGTTCGTCACGAAGGCCGAGGCTAGGCGGTTGCGAGGTAGTCGGCCGTCGGCACGCCGCCCCCACTACCGTTCCCCCGATGGCTGCCGACCCTGGAGACCGCACCCGCCACTTCGCCGCGATCGAGCGCAAGCATGGCCTGCCCGCCAGTCACTGGCTGGGCCTGCTCGCCGAGCTGGGTGAGGCGAAGTACCCCGAGCAGATGGCCCTGTTGCAGGAGGGCCACGGGTTCAGCCGCGGCCACGCCAACGCCCTGGTGATGTACCACCGCGGCTCGCCCAGCTCGCGCCGCTTCGCCACCCACGAGGACTGGCTCACCCAGCAGGCACCCGAGGCCGCTGCAACCGTGCGGGCGGTGTTCGCCGCAATCCACGAGCGGGTCGCCGGCCTCGAGCCGGTCATTGCGTGGAACCAGCCGATGCTGCGCAACGACGCCGGCTATGTGATCGGCTGCTCGGCGGCCAGCAAGCACGTGAGCATCAACCCGTTCAGCGCGAATGTGATGGACCGGTTCCGCACGCGACTCGAAGCCATCTCCGGCGGCAACGTCACGTCCCATCTGTTCTCGGTGCCCCTCGGCTGGCCGGTCGACGGCGAGCTGCTCGCCGACATCGTGCGCGACCGCCTCGTCGAGCTGGCTGCCACCTGAGCGACGATGATCGACGTGACGAACGTCGCACTTGACAACGTCTAGGTCCACACCTAGACACTGTCACCGTGCAGACCGCCACACCCAGCTCGCCGCCTGTCCATCCCGACGCGAACGTCCAGCGACGGCGCTGGTGGATCCTCGCGATCTTGTGCATCTCGGTGTTCCTCGCAGTGGTCGACAACCTGATCATCAACGTCGCCATCCCGACGCTGGCCAGGGAGCTCGGCGCCACCACGAGTGGGCTGCAATGGATCGTCGACTCGTATGCACTGGTGTTCGCCGGCCTGCTGTTGGCCTGCGGTGGCCTCGGCGACCGGTTCGGACGACTGCGCGTGATGCAGATCGGCCTGGTGCTGTTCGGCGCCTTCTCGGCCTGGGCAGCGTTCACCGACTCGACCGGCGAGCTGATCGCAGGTCGAGCACTGATGGGCATCGGTGCAGCGCTCATCTTCCCGAGCACCTTGGCGATCCTCATCGACGTCTTCCGCGACCCGACCGAACGAGCCAAGGCCATCGGCGTGTGGTCGGCGGTGTCCGGGGCTGCAGTGGCATTCGGCCCGGTGACGGGCGGCTTCCTGCTCGAGCACTTCTGGTGGGGATCGGTGTTCTTGATCAATGTCCCCATCGTCGTGATCGCGCTCGTGCTGCAGTGGCGGTTCGTCCCGGAGTCGCGCGACCCCGAGCCCAAGCGCCTCGACGGGCCAGGCTTCCTGTTGTCGATCTCGTTCGTCTCGCTGCTCGTCTACACGATCATCGAGGGCCCCCACCGAGGCTGGTCGAGCGCTGCGACCCTCGGCGGCTTCGCCGGGGCGATCGTGCTCGGCATCGCGTTCGCCGTCCGAGAGTTGCGCACCGAGCACCCGCTGCTCGACGTCCGGGTCTTCCGCAACATGCGCATCACGGCGGCAACGACTTCGATCTTCATCGCCTTCTTCTCGCTGTTCGGCTTCACCTTCCTGATCACCCAGTACTTCCAGTTCGTGCGCGGCTACAGCCCCTTCGAGTCGGGTCTAAGAACCGTCCCATTCGCCGTGGGCGCCGGGATCACGGCGCCGATCGCTGCACGCCTCGCCCTGCGCTTCGGCCCGCGCCGGGTGATCCCTGTCGGCCTGTTGGCCATGGGTGTGGCCCAACTCTGGGCCAGCACGTTCGAGGTCGATTCGGTCTACTTCGGATCGATCGTGGCCAGCATGATGCTGATGGCGAGCGGGCTGTCGCTCGTCACCAGCCCCGCGTCGGAGTCGGTGATGGGCTCGCTGCCCCGCGAGATGGCCGGGGTCGGCTCGGCCATCAACGACACCAGCCGCGAGGTGGGCGGCACGCTCGGCGTCGCGATCATCGGCAGCATCTTCGCCTCGGTCTACGGCCCACGGGTCGTCGAGCTGCTCACCGGGCTCGGTGTGCCTGGACCTGCTGCCTCCGCAGCCGAGACCTCGGTCGGCGCGGCCTTCGGCGTCGCCGAGCAACTCGGCGAACCGGTCCTGGCGGAGTCGATCCGCGCTGCGGCGAGCGCATCATTCCTCGACGGGTTCCAGACCGCCTGCATCACCGTCGGCATCGTGGCGATCTGCGGCTCGCTGCTCGCGCTCCGGTTCCTCCCCGAGCGCATCGCCGCCGATCCGGCACATCACTGACGAGCCATCGCCGTATCCGCCACCGCCCAACGTCGACCACCGCTCAAAGGACATCGCACCATGACCACAGCATCGAAGGCCATCTCCGCAGTCGGGCACAAGAAGTGCATCTCGCTCACGACGTTCAAGCGTGACGGCTCGGCCGTGGCAGCACCCGTGTGGTTCAACGTCATCGGTGACAAGATCGTGGTCACCACCCCTCGTGACGCATGGAAGGTGAAGCGGGTCACCAACGACCCGCGAGTCGAGTTCGCTACCTGCACTCAGCGCGGCCGGGTGACCGGTCCAACGTTCACGGGGACCGCTCGCGTGCTCCCGGACGGCGACTACCCCGCCGTCGAGGCCGCCAAGAAGCGGCGCTACTTCTCGTTCCGCCTCATCAAGCTCGTGCACCGCGACCAGGTGGCGATCGAGATCACCCCCGCCGACTGAACCCGTGCGGGGCCGACCGTGCGCATGACGGCTCAGCGAACCACGCCGAACCACGGCTCCGCAGCCACGTCGAGTTCCAGCATCGCTCGGTCCTCGGGATCCGACACCTCGACATCGCGGGCGAGCGCGAGATGGCGTCGAGCTCCATCACCATCGCCGAGGCATGCGAACGAGCGAGCGAGCGCCTCGTGCGCGTATGCACGGTCGAAATCGGCCAAGCCAGCCGACTCGCACACCGACAGACAGCGTTGCGCATGCTCGAGGGCGACCGATCCGTTCCCTCTGACCGCCCAGACCCGCGACAGCAACCAGCTCGCCCGCGCCTCGTTCGCTGCGCTCGCTCCCTCGGCCCGCTGCCAGTGATAGGCAGCGGCATAGGCCCGGCGGGTCATCTCCTCGCCAGCGTCGGCCGATACCGCACCGGCCGTCCCACCGAGGATCTCCCACACGGAGTTGTTCGCCTCGATCGCCAGGGTCCGGTGGGTCGTCGGGTCCAGAGCCGGGACTGCGGCTCCTACATCCCACAGATGGTGGACGGGATCGTGCATCAGGTACTTCGCGATGGATCGAACGGTGAACGCAGAGCCGTCGCTGCGCACGCCCGTACGCGACCACTGCGCACCGACGACGGAGTCAAACCGCGACGCCAGCGATGCTGCGGCGCCGATCAGCTGCACCGACACCACCGATGGGTCCTGCTCGCTGTAGCGCTCCTCGACCGCAGTGCGGTCCTGGTCCCAGTTCTCGAAGTGCGGTTCGTCCTCGTCGAGCATCAACCGCAGGCGCTCGTCGAATCTCCGGAACACGTCGCGCACGTGGCACCCGTACTCCAACGGCGACCACACCCCGGGCCGAGGGCGCATTGCCACTCCCTTGCCTGCGAGTACGGCCCACCAGCGCACGGCAAGGTCGCGGACAGCCATGCCCGAGATCGACGCGTCGAACGTCGACGCATCGAACCCGCAGTCGTCGCACCGACGCTCGAGCACCCAGGTCCAGTTCTTGTCGTCAGGAATGACTTCGTCGCTCATCGTCGGCCACCGTACTCACCTGGCCAACAGGGGCTCACCGATGACCGGTCGTCAGCGGGAACCGAGCGATGGTTCGACCGTGATGTGGTCGTCGAGCTCGATCCCCTCGGCCCGGCGAGCGCGTCGCCCGTGGCATGCCGATGAGCACCGTGCTCGACACCTCACGACTGTCTGTTCATCCAGCGGCTCCCGAAACGATCCTCACGGCGATTCGGCTTCGAAACCGACCGAGGAGGCGCCGGCAGTACTGTCCATGCCGATGTCGGTCGAGAAGATCTACCGAGTGACCGTGCGGGGCCGCTTTCAGAACCTCGACGACACGACCCGCGCCTACCTTGCCCGAGAGCAGAGCGAGCACGACATCTTCAAGTCGGCATATACAGCCGAGGGGACGTTCACGTACGACGCGCGCCTGTTGTTCTTCAACCTGCGCTACGAAGTCCGGTCGGCCGATGGCGCTGACGATGCGGGGACGGTTGGACTGCTGGAGGCCGACATGTTCCTGCGCACGCTCGGCTTCGGGTTCACCGGGTTGAAGGTCGACGTGGTCGACATTTCGGCGATGTGGACGGCTGAGTGACACCAGCGCGTCGAGCACGGACGCAAGCCCCCGGACACCCCGTGACGTCAGATGCGCGGGCCGACTCTCAGAGCCCGTTCTCGGTCCGGAAGTGAGCCACGATCGCATTGGCATGGCCGTGGCCCATGGCGTGGTCGGCCTTCAACATGGCGACCATCTCGGAATGCCTGGTGCCGGAGGGCATCGCCGCCAGCAGCGACGTCCAATGGGCGATGGGCATGCCGTACCGCTTCTCGATCGACGGGAAGTAGGACGCTGGCCCGGTGACCTTCTCCGCACTCATCCCCATACCCTACGGACACTTTGGTAGAGCGAGCCCGGCGCACGTCGTGTGACAGCGCTCGTCGACATCGAAGGGTGACCCGCCGCCGTTGCGTGGTGACCCGCTGACTCAGCCGCCCCGGACGCGCGAGAACCACTCCTGCACCAGCGGCACAGCGTGGTACACCACCGAAGCATGGTCGAACTCGCCGACAGCGACCGCTTCGACGTTCCCGCCTCGCTGACGCATCTCCCGTGCTCCGAGCAACGCATCATCAGGATGCACATCGACATCGGCGTCGCCGTAGTACAGGCGCAACGGTGCGCGCGGCGCCCACCTCACCGCTTCGTTCTCCTCCAGTGCACTGCGGAACCACGACGAGCCGCCAGCGAGATAGTCCTGCACCCACTCGTCGCGGAACATCTGGCGCGGGGTCGGGGGGAGCCGCCCCGCGATGTCGTCTGCTGTGTGCAGCCCGTCGAAGAGTTCGTTCACCAACGCTGCTGCGTCGTCGGTGAGCAACGACTCGAGGGGTTGACCGTAGGCGCGTGCATACGAGTGTGCGATGTAGGCGAGGTACGTGCTGTGGCTCGGGGCACGACCCTCCAATGCCCACGGCAACGTGACGTTGGCGAGATCGAGCGGCGGAGCGATGCTCGCCACGGCGAGCACGTCGGCCTCGTCGATCGGGGCCGCCTCGAGCGCTCGCTGCAGAGCAACCACCCCGTGTGCCCCCTGCGAGTAGCCGACCAACATCAACCTCGGGCACCACTCGATGCCCTCCCGCTCGCAGTACGACGCCACGGCGCGAACGAAGTCGGTCGAGGCATCGACGGTGGACGCCGTGTGCATGTAGGGGTGATAGACGTCGGACGTGCCGAGGCCGATGTAGTCGGGCGCCAGAAGCAGGTGACCACTCCCGGCGAAGACAGCGCTCACCAACAACCCCACGAGACCGCCGGCCGACGGCGCTTCGGACCGTGTCGGGTTCGTGCCGTTCAACCACATCACCGACGTACTCACCCGATGGCGCCGCGGGACCCCGAGCAGACCAGTCGCCAACTGCGGCTGCCCACCGAGCTCGGTCCAATACGTGACCCGGTGGAGGACGATTCCGTGGTGCACGGGGAACCGCCTCGGGATGCGGGCAGCCCGTTGGGCGATCCGCAGTTTCCACGCCGAGTGGGCGCCCAGCCGTTCGACCGAGACGAGGGCACCGCGGGTTCGGTCGTCAGCCGCCATCCTGCGACCCTACCGATGTGCCCGTGTCTCGGACTTCCTCGGTCACCTTCGTCACTTCTTCAACCCCTTTGCCAGCGCCCGCCAACGACGTTGCCGCATTCGATAGAACCACCGGGCGTAGACGGCGACGAGCGGGGTGAAGAGCCCGGCGTCGATCTCGATGCGATCCCGGTAGGCGCACTGCGCGTCGTCGACGGGCGTCACCACGATGTCGTGGTTCCACGACCTGAGCAGCCCGCCGTGCTCGCGGCTGCTCAGCGTCCGCGCCGACTCGTCGATCGCTGCGATCTGGAGGTGATGACGCGAGAACGGGACGACACCGAAGAGGAACACCCACCCCACCACCGTCTCGCCCTCTCGCCACTCGTCGGTGCGGCCTTTGATCACCGGCATGACCAACAGCCCACGAGTGACCGTTCGAAACGCTGCTGGGGTCTTCACTGCTGCCCACACCGCATCGGCCGATGCTTCGAGCCGGGTGGAACGATCGACGATCACCATGGCCATAGAATGCGAGTAATCCTCACTCTTTTCCACTCGCATTCCTCGAACGGCGATCCATGCCACCAACATCCGCCTCGCCCCGCAAAGCCCCTCGTCAGGATCGATCGCGCCGCACCGTCGAGCGCATCCTCGACGCCGCTGCTCACGTTTTCCAAGAGCAGGGATACACCGCAGCCACCACCAACGACATCGCCGACGAGGCCGAGGTGTCGATCGGCTCGCTCTACCAGTACTTCCCGAACAAGGACGCGCTGCTGGTGGCGCTCACCCGGCGGCACATCGCATCGGCCACTGCGGGGCTCACCGACCTCCTGGGGCAGTTACGGACCGACGACGGCTTCGAGCCCGTACTGCGCGCGGTCGTCGACTTCCTGGTCGAGCAGCACGACCTCGACGACCTGCACGTCCTGGTCATGCACACCGCACCCCGCACCCACGAGATCGGGCTCGAGCTCGACCGGGCCAAACACCAACTGGTCGACGTCGCGTCAGCGTTGCTCTCGACGACGATCGACGACCACCAGCACCGAGCGATGGTCGCCCGCATGGTGGTGGCGACGATCGATGCCGCCGTCCATGACGTGATCCTTCGTCAGCCGCGCGGGGCCACGCGACGGGCGGCGATCGACCTCACGATCTCCACCGCGATGTCGATCATCGACGCATCGACGACCGGATCGCGCCAGGTCAGGCACCCGACAGGTCGGTGACCGCTCCCCCGCAGGCCTCGGTGCCGGAGGTGGTCAGCGGGAAGCGGCGATCGTCGCAGCGATCGCTTCGGCGTGGGGGGTAACGGCGAGCGGCCCGAAGGCAGCGGTGAACTTCGAGCTGTCGACCACGAAGGGTGCGGTCCATTGGTACATGCACTCGACCGTCTCCTTGGCTTCCTTGGAGAACAGCCCACCGATCCGCATCACTAGCGTGCCGATCGACCCGGCCTTCACGGGCGACGGCAGGCAGCGGTTCACGAGCGCCATGAACTCCGCCCCGGTGGTCACCGGCGCTGCGGGCAGGTGCCACACCTCTCCGTCGGCCGCGTCGTGGTCGCCGAGGACGATCAGACCGCGAGCCGCGTCGGGCAGGAAGTGGAGGGTTCGCGGCGCCGTGGTGGACCCGGGCCACCGCATCGCCTTGCCTGCGGCAGCTGGCTCGAGCACGAGTGCAGTGAGGGTGCTGTTCGGGCCGTTCGGGCCGTAGTAGTCCGACAGCCGCCCGATGGTGACGCGCAGGGCACCGGACGTATGGGCGTCGAGGAGCTGGCGCTCCAACTGTGCCCGCACCACCCCTTTGCGGCCGGTCGCGGCGCGCGGCAGCGTCTCGACGAGTGCCCCCGTGGTCGGGCCGTACATGTAGAGGTTGTCGACCATCACCAGCTTGGCGCCCGCCTCGCTCGCGGCCTGGATGATGTGTGCGTTCAATGCGGGGAACTCTTCGGGCCAGCGGTGGTAGGGCGGCTGGGCGGCGTGGAACACCACCCCAGCACCGGCGCACGCGCGACGCGCGCCGTCGAGCGTCGAGAGGTCTGCCGCCACATGCTCGATGCCGCTTGGACCGCTGGACTCGTGGCGCGAGACGGCCCGGGTGCGACGGCCCTCCCGGGCGAGCTCGGCAACCAGCGCACGCCCGATGCCGCCCGATGCCCCGAGCACCACGTGAGAGTCGTTCATGACGATCCTTTCGAGAACATGCATCGTGTTGCGATGCCTGTTCGCACAATAACCTCGGTGCGGAAAATGTGCAAACATTGTTCGCGTTTTGGCGATCGGGTACCGTGACCCCCATGGGAGGACGTCGAGCCAGCCTGCGGGCCCAACTGTTCGACAAGATCAGGGCTGCAGCGCTCGACGAGCTGCGACGAACCGGTGCCGCGGCACTGTCACTCCGCGAGGTCGCCAAGGCTGCCGGCATCAGCCCGTCCGGGCTGTACCGATACGTCGACGGGCGCGACGGCCTGCTCGAGTTGCTCATCAGCGATGGCTTCGAATCCTTCGGGCGAGCGATCGAGGAGGCCGTCGACGCAGCCGGCGATGATGTGATCGCCCGCTTGGAGGCCGTGGCACTCAGCTACCGGCGTTGGGCGCTCGACAACCCCGAGCAGTTCGGGCTCATCCTCGGCACCCCCGTTCCAGGGTTCCAGGCCCGGGCAGATGGACCCACCACCGCGAGCGTCCGACGCTTCGCCGAGCCGATGGTCCGCGCAGTCGCCGACGCCTCTGTCGCCGGCAGCTCGGCCAGCTCGGGCGAGGCGGCGGTGGCGACAGCTGACCTCGTTCCGATCGACCCCGTGACGGGTGCGCTTCCCGAGTCATTGCACAGTGTCCTGGCACGCGGTTGGGCGCGCATCCATGGGCTCGTGTCACTCGAGACCTTCGGACATCTCTTCTGGAGCAGCATCGATGTCGATGCTCTGCTGCGAGCCGAGGTGCGCTCGATCCTGGCCGAGCTCGGCCATCAGGACGTGGAGCCCACCGCACGCATCAGCCGGTGAGCCGGCCTGATCGCTCTGGCCGAGCTCGATTCCCGACGAATCAGCGCACGGGCTCACTCAGGGATGACGAGACCGATGCCCACTCCGAGAGTGACGAGGCCGAACAGCACGGCACCGATCGGAACGAGCCGGATGAGCGGTGCAGCAGGTCCGTCTGCCGCGCGCGGCGCTCCGCCAAAGAAGCCTCCCGAGATGAGCAGTGGCGCGACGATCAGGCCGATGCGCATCGTCCACACCAAACCGTCACCCATGCGCGACTGGTCGAGCACGAGCTGGCCGATGATGCCCAGCGTGACGAGCACCCCGGCGTGGGCGTGGCCCGCACGGAAGTAGCTGGCCTGTTCGGCGGTGATCTTCTCGGTCCCGGCCTGACGACGCAGGATCGACAACAGGAAGTACCCCCCGAAGGCGATCGTCGGCAGGGAGATGAACGCGATCGCGATCATCCAGCGTGCAGCGTCGGACATGGTCCACTCCTCGTTCATCGGTTGATGCGCTTCGACAGCGACACTACGGCCAAGAGTTGACAGTGTCAAGTTGCCGGCCGACTCATCCCTCCTGGCTGCGATGCACGTGCGCGACGACCGCGCGCCAGGTCGGTGCCTGCTCCCTCGCGGACCTCGACAGACGTGTGGGGCTCGATGAACACCCGCAGATGCGTCGTGTGACCAAAGGGTGGCACGCCAACCTTGGCTACTGCACCCCGCAGCAATGGCTGCCATGGTTCCGTGCGGACGCACAGCCCTGTCGCCGACATGCCTCCTGAGTTGACGGCAACCACTCGAGTCGGTCGCATCACATGAAGAAACCAGTGATAGATCTGGCATCGTTCGACAAGAGAATCAGTCACGTACCCGACAATCCGGAGGTCTCCATGTCTGCACGCATCACGTCAGCCTTCAATCGGACTTCGACGGCTCGCGACGTGGTCGCCGGTCGAGACCTGAACGGCGAGACGGTGATCGTCACCGGCGGAGCCTCGGGGATCGGCGTGGAGACGGCGCGCGCGCTCGCCGAAGGCGGAGCCGACGTGGTCATCGCGGCTCGCAAGCCCGATCTGGCGCAGACCGTCATTGCCGATATCGACACGACGGCGCCGGGGCGGACACGCTTCGAGATGCTCGACCTCAGCGACCTTGCGTCCGTGCGCCAGTTCGCCGAGCGCTGGCACAACCGGCCGCTGACGGTCCTCGTGAACAACGCCGGCGTGATGGCCTGCCCGCAGGACTACACGACGGACGGACTGGAGATGCAGATCGGCACCAACCACTTCGGGCATTTCCTGCTGGCCACGCTGCTGGCTCCAGCCCTCGAGGCGGGCGCCGGTGCGAGCGGGCATCCGTCCCGGGTCGTGTCGCTCTCGTCGATCGGCCACATTCGCTCAGACATCCGCTGGGAAGACCCACACTTCCGGCAGGGCGACTACGACAAGTGGGCCGCGTACGGCCAAGCGAAGACGGCGAATGCGCTCTTCGCCGTGGCGATGACGCAGCACTTCCAGGACCGGGGCATCCTCGCCAATGCCGTGATGCCGGGGGGAATCCTCACTCCACTTCAGCGCCACCTGCCGATCGAGGAGCAGCGGGCGATGGGCTGGCTCGACGAGAACGACCGACCGATCGCCGGCTTCAAGAGCACCGAGCAGGGCGCCAGCACGAGCGTCTGGGCGGCGGTCGGGCCGGAGCTCGACGGCGTCGGCGGCCTCTACCTGGAGGACTGCGCCCAGGCCGCCCCGTGGATGCAGAAGAGCCCCTGGTCCGGCGTCATGCCGTACGCACTCGACGCGGGCAGCGCCGAGCGCTTGTGGGCCCTCTCGGTCGACACCGTCGCCGCCACGGCGTGAGGCGCATCGGGGAAGTGATCTCCGCCCGCGCTGGTGGAGTTGGTCGGGCTCTTCGACACGAGCGATAGGCCGGGGATCCTCCGCTCGTGCGGCTCGATGCCGAACACGTCGTTCCACGTGCCCGCCGCCGTTGGCACTGGCAACCCGCAGCACCGAGACGGGTACTCGGACGACGATGGTCAGCTGGTTCGATCGAGCTGAGTCCGCAGGCTCGCGAGGTCGCCGAGAACCCAGATGTCGCGCAACATGTTCTGTTCCGCGACGAAGAAAGCAGCGCCCATCCACTCGACCCGGCGGCCGGTTGGTGGATAGCCGAGGAAGGTTCCGGAGTGGAGCCCCGAGAATCGGACTCGTGCCGACGCTGCTGCACCCTCGGCGATCAACATCTCGACGTCACACCGGTACCGATCGAGTGCGGTCGTCACCATCGTCACGTAGTTGCAGACCTCGGTCCGGCCGACGGCCGCCAGACCGACGGAGCCCCTGAACGAGACCTCAGGGTGCAGGATCTCCGAGGCAACCGCTAGGTCGACCTGGTTCCACAACCGGTCATAGAAGCGTTCAACGAGTTCACGAACGGGCATCCGATCATTCTCTCAGCGGCGGAACCCCGGCTGCCCGACGGTTTCTCAGCCGCGCTTCAGGTCGGTGACCAGGCCCTCGCTGGCCCCCACCAGCGTGTGCGGCTCGATGCCGATGGGCGACACGTCACTGATGGCTTGCTCAACCCAACTGATCTCGCAGTGATTCGAGATACGGCAGTGAGCGCTGATCCTTCGGTCGGTTCGCTGCGGTCTTGGAAGCGATGATGTCATCGAGGTCTGCAACAGCGACGACGAGACCCTCTCGAAGCTGCGCCCGACGGGAGCGTTCGAGCCACTGCTCGTAGTTCTTCAGCGTGCCTGCAGGCGTGAACACCAGATCGATGTCGCCACATCGTGTCACCAGGTTGAGCATGTGCGGCATGTTGAGGATGAACGCAGCGTCGATCCTCGTCTCGATCGGTTCGTCGCCCGTTCGGATCTTCGCCTCCAACCGCTTCAACGCTGTCGCGAGCCGCTCGAGGTTGGCAGCGGAGCGCGATGGGATGACATCGATGTCTTCGGTCGGTAGTGGAGATCCGTGAATGATTGCGGCGAACCCACCGAGGACGACGAACTCCACGCCCTCCTCGGACAAAACGGCACAGATCTCTACCGGGTCGAACCTCATCGAACTCGCGGCGGGTCGAGAAGACGGACCGTCGCGCGAACCTCCATCAGCTTGTTCGTCACTTCCACCATGTGTCGAACACGGTCCTCGACCGACATGCGCAGCTGACGTCGGATCTGGCTCACATCGACCCCGCGACTGTCCTCGATGGTCGGCAACTGATCCATGTTGCCAGCATAGGGCGGCCGTGTCTGCCGCGCTTCAGGTCCACGACCAGGCCCTCGCTCGCCTCGACCAGCTGGTGCGGTTCGATGCCGAACACGTCATGCCACGTTCCGGCGGCAGCCCACACCTCGTCGAACTGCAGCAGGTCGGGGTCGACGAACACCCGCAGATGCGTCGTGTGGCCGAACGGTGGCACACCCACGTTGGCTTGTGAAGCCGGTCAGCGACCAAGCGCTCTGATGAAGGCTTCAGCGTCGACACCCGCTTGCCGGAGAATGCCGCCCAACGTCCCTCGCTTGATCTGACGATGGAGGGGCACCACGCAACCGACCGAACCGCGGCGCATCATCACGTGACTCCCGCGCTGACGCACCACGACGAAGCCGAGACGCTCGAGCGCTCGGATGGCTTCCGTCCCCGAGACGTGCGGGAGTTCAGGCAACGTCGGCGATGTGGAACGTGGTGATCACTGGCCGCTCACCGAGCGGCAACGGAAACTCCTCGAGGTACAGCGCCGTGGCCTCAGCCAGGTTGCGCAGCGCCTCCGCCTGGGTCTCGCCTTCCGACGTCGTGCCCGTCTCGGGGTTCAGCGCACTGAACCCGCCCTCGGGCGCGGCCCACAGGACCGCTGTCAGTTCGACGGCGTCTCCTGTGGCGGGCATGAGCACATCTAATCCGAGTGCTCGCCGAATCGCAATCAGCGCCGGCCGTCCTCTGCGAGGTGGAAGGATGCCGCGGTGGACGTGACCTTCGAACCCGTGCAGTGGCCGACTGATGCCGCCGCAGTCGTCCAGTTCCTGACGTCCGGTGAGTGGCCATTCCACGGCACGGCCGCACTCACGGCTGAGCAGGCCGCATCGATCACCATCATGGATGACGAGACCGCATCGTTCTGGGTGCGACGCGCCGGCGCCCCGATTGGACTCATTCGAGTGTTCGACCTCTCGGACCTCGCTGTCGGTAGCCCACTGTTCGACATCCGGCTGGCCGGCGACGAGCGTGGCCGAGGTGTCGGCCTCGTGGCCGTTGGCTGGCTCACCAACCATCTCTTCACTGAACATCCCGAGCTCATGCGCATCGAGGCAACGACCCGCCACGACAACATCGCCATGCAGAGGGTCTTCGATCGATGCGGCTATCGACAGGAGGGTCGCCTGGTCGAGGCATGGGTGAGCGCCGACGGAAGACGGTTCGACACCCTTATCTACGCCATCCTCCGACGCGAGTGGAGAGTCAGCCGCGCTTCAGGTCGGTGACCAGGCCCTCGCTCGCCTCGACCAACTTGTGGGGCTCGATGCCGAACACGTCGTTCCACGTGCCCGCCGCCGCCCACACCTCGGGCCACTGCAACAGGTCGGGGTCGATGAACACCCGCAGATGCGTCTTGTGACCGAAGGGGGGCACGCCACCGATCGGGAAGCCGGTCACCTCGCGCACTGTGTCGGCGTCGACGCGGGCGCACTTCATGCCGCCCGCCGCTGCGGCCAGCTTCTTCTCGTCGAGCTGGTTGGCGCCGCTCACGTAGGCGAGCACCACCTCGCCGTCGACGGCGAAGATCAGGCTCTTCACGATCTGGCCGACGTCGACCCCGATCGCCGCAGCGGCATCGAGCGCCGTCTTGGTGCCTTCAGGGAACGACCGAGGCACGATCGTCAGCCCTCGCGCGGCGCCGGCGTCGACGACGCGGCCGACGTTGGGGTGATGCTCGGCTGCCACGGGTGGGGACGCTATCCCCTGTCGCGGCCATGTGCCGAACCTGTCGTCCGCGTTGCAACACCGGAAATCCACCTCTAGCGTTGAGAAGTGAAGGGGAGTATCCCACTCACCGCTCGTCGTCAGTACGGCCACTCCGCAGTGGCCCGGCGTAGCGGGTCCGGCACGGTGCAGTGCCTGGACGGGAGAGACCTTCGGTCGGAACCACACCACCGAAGGAATACCCCCGATGATGACCTCCCCCGCTCGCTCCGGCGACAACGCACAGCCCGTCGTCGCCCACCGCATCAGCGGCAGCGACGTTGCTGCTCGCCTCGAGGTCGACCCACAGCGCGGCCTCGACAGCGCCGAGGTCGTGCGCCGGCGCGAGCTCCACGGCCGCAACGAGTTGGCCGAGGCCGCACGCACGCCGGCCTGGAAGCGCCTGCTAGCCCAGTTCAGCGATCTGCTGATCCTGATCCTCATCGCAGCCGCCGTGGTCGCCTACGTGGTGAGCGGCGAGCTGAAGACGCCCCTCGTGGTGCTGATCGTCGTGGTGCTGAACGCCGTGATCGGGTTCATCCAGGAGAACCGGGCCGAGAAGTCGCTCGACGCCCTCAAGAAGATGCTGATCGTGCAGACGCGAGTGCGGCGCGACGGTGGCCTGGTGAACGTGCCCGCAGGCGAGCTGGTGCCCGGCGACATCGTGATGATCGAAGCCGGCGACCGAGTGCCCGCCGACGGCCGGCTGCTGGTGGCCAACTCGCTCGAGATCGAAGAGGCCGCACTGACCGGTGAGAGCCAGCCGTCGGTGAAGGCGATCGAACCGATCGACCGCGAGAACGTGGCCCTCGGCGACCGCAAGGGCATGGTCTACATGAACACGACCGTCACCCGCGGACGCGCCGAGTACGTGGTGACGAGCACCGGGATGGGCACCGAGATCGGCCGGATCGCCGGCCTGCTGCGGTCGACCGAGACGGAGAAGACCCCACTCCAGAAGCAGCTCGACGGGCTGGCCCACAGCCTGGCCAAGCTCGCCGGTCTGATCGTCGCTGCAGTGTTCGTGATCGGCCTGCTGCGCGGCGACACGGTCGAGGAACTGCTGCTGCTCGCAGTGGCCCTGGCCGTCGCCTCGATCCCCGAGGGCCTGCCGGCAGTGACCGCAGTGACGCTGGCGCTCGGCGTGTCGCGCCTGGCCAAGCAGAACGCCATCGTCAAGCGGCTCGCCTCGGTCGAGACGCTCGGCTGCACCAGCGTCATCTGCAGCGACAAGACCGGCACGCTGACGCTCAACCAGATGACCGCCGTCGAGCTCGTCGCGCTGATGCAGCGCCATGCGGTGAGCGGCGACGGCTATGCGCCCGAAGGCTCGATCGAGCACCTCGAGAGCGACAACCCGGTCCCACTCGATGCCTCACTGCTGCCGATGGCGTTGTGCAACGACGCCGTCGTGCGCCGCAACGACGACGGCCAGTGGGAGCTCGTCGGCGACCCGACCGAAGGCGCGCTCGTGGTGCTGGCGGCCAAGGGTGGCCTCGACATCGACCACCTCCGCACCCAGCATCCACGCCTGGCCGAGGTGCCCTTCGACTCGGCCAACAAGTTCATGGCCACGGTGCACGAGACCGTCGAGAGCGACGGCCGGCGGATGGTGAGCATCTTCGTCAAGGGAGCCCCCGACGTGCTGGTCGCTCGCTCGAGCAGGGTCATCGACGTCCACGGCGAGGCCGTCGACATCGAGCCCCATCTCGATGCCCTGCGCGACCACAACGACCGACTCGCGGCCGACGGTCTGCGGGTGCTCGCCGTCGCCCGCCGCACCCTGGCCCCGGAGGACTGGAGCGAGCTGGTCGACGACGGCGCCGACCTGGTCGAGCTCATCGACGGGCTCACCCTCGTCGCGCTGGCCGGCATCGTCGACCCACCCCGGCCGGAGGCCAAGGTCGCCATCGCCGAGGCCCACGCCGCCGGCATCGCAGTGAAGATGATCACCGGCGACCACGCCACCACCGCCGCCGCGATCGGTCGCGAGCTCGGCCTGACGGGCCGCTCGATCACCGGAGCCGACCTCGACCGGATGAGCGACGAGCAGCTCGCCGCCGAGATCGACGACATCACCGTGTTCGCCCGTGTGGCCCCCGAGCACAAGATCCGTCTGGTCACCGCCCTGCAGCAGCAGGGCAAGGTGACGGCGATGACCGGTGACGGCGTGAACGACGCACCGGCACTGAAGAAGGCCGACATGGGCGTGGCGATGGGCATCACCGGCACCGAGGTGACCAAAGAGGCCGCCACCATGGTGCTCACCGACGACAACTTCGCCACGATCGTCCGCGCCGTGCGCCAGGGCCGCACCATCTACGACAACATCGTCAAGTTCGTCCGCTTCCAGCTCAGCACCACACTCGGCTTCGCCGTGCTGTTCCTGCTGGCCGTGGCCTTCGACATCGCGAGCGGCAAGCCGTTCACGGCGATCGCCATCCTGTGGGTGAACATCATCATGGACGGCCCGCCGGCGATGGCCCTCGGCCTCGACCGCGGGGGCGACGACGTGATGGAGCGCACACCGCGCCCCGTCACCGAGAAGATCCTCACCCCCAGCCGCTGGACGGCCACCGTCTTCGCCGCCGTGGTGATGGCCCTCGGGTCGTTGGCCGTGCTCATGTGGGCGCCCGAGGCCGACGTCGCCGAGGCCGGCACCGCCACGATCGCCGGGACGATGGCGTTCAACACCTTCGTGCTGTTCCAGTTCTTCAACATCTTGAACGTGCGCAGCGATCGCCAGACGGTGTTCAGCACCTACACGTTCAGCAACCGGATGCTCTGGCTCGCGCTCGGCGCCGTGCTGCTGCTGCAGGTGGGGGTCACCCACGTCGGCCCGATGCAGCGCCTGTTCGACACCACGTCGATCTCGCTCGGCCAGTGGGCGATCTGCGCCGCCGTCGCCTCGAGCATCTTGTGGTTCGAGGAACTGCGCAAGCTCGTCGTGCGCCGCCGGGCCCTGTCCTGATCTGTCCAACTCTCCGCGAAAGGAACCCCGAACAGCCATGTTCACCAACACGCTGAAGACCGGCGTCCTGCTGGCCGGCCTGGGCGGCCTCATCGTCGCCGTCGCCGGCGTCCTGGGTGGGGGCAGCTCCACCGCACTCACCATCGGCCTTGTGATCGCCCTCGTCACCGTCGGCGGCTCGTACTGGTTCAGCGACAAGCTGGCCCTGCGCTCGGCCGGTGCCAAGGCGATCACCGAGGCCGACCACCCCGAGTTCTACGGGATGGTCGCCTCGCTCGCCCAGCGGGCCAACCTGCCGATGCCGACCGTGGCGATCTCGCCGTCGGCACAGCCAAATGCCTTCGCCACCGGGCGCGGCCCGCGCAACGCCGTGGTATGCGCCACGGCGGGGCTGCTCGAGACCATGCCCCGCGCCGAGGTCGAGGCCGTGATGGCCCACGAGCTGATGCACGTCAAGCACCGCGACATCCTCATCGGCTCGGTCGCCGCGGCGATCGCCACCGCGATCAGCTACATCGCCCAGATGGCCATGTTCGCCTCGATGTTCGGCGGTGGCCGCAGCGACGACGACGAGCACCCCAACCCGATCGCGATGCTGGCCGTGTCGCTGCTCGCCCCGCTCGCCGCTTCGCTCATCCAGATGGCCGTATCGCGGTCGCGCGAGTTCGAGGCCGACCGCGGTGCAGCCGAACTGCTCGGCAGCGGACGCGAGCTGGCGAGCGCACTCGAGCGCATCGAGAAGATCGCCGTGCAACGACCGATGGCGGTGGCGCCCGCGCAGGCCCAGGCCTACATCCACAACCCCTTGGCCGAGGCTCACGCGAGCCGCCGCGGCGAGCAGATGGCGCGACTGTTCTCGACCCACCCCTCGACCGAGGAGCGCATCCGCCGCCTGCGCGCGATGTGAGCCCTCACGGTCATCACGATGTCACGGGCCCGGTCCGATTGCCCGCCGGGCCGGGCCCGTGCAGCGTCTCGGGAACAGCGCCTACAGGGCGAACAGGTCGTCGAGGCCCGAACCGGGTGCGGCAGCGGGCTCGTCGTCACCACCGCTGAACGCGGCATAGCCGTCGCGCTCGAGCAGGTCGGCCAGCTCGGGCCCACCGCTGGCAACAATGCGGCCCTTCACCAGGATGTGGATCACGTCCGGGCGCAGCTCTTCGAGCAGGCGGTTGTAGTGGGTGATCACCAACGCGCCGAGGCCCTCGTCGGTCATCGCTTCGATGCGCCGAGCGCAATCGCGCAGCGCGTCGATGTCGAGACCGGAGTCGAGCTCGTCGAGGATGGCAATGCGGGGCTCGAGGATGGCGAGTTGCAGCGTCTCGTTGCGCTTCTTCTCGCCACCGGACAGGTCGACGTTGAGCGCGCGGTGCAGCAGCTCGGGGGCGAAGCCGATCCGCGCCGCCTCGGCCTCGAGCAGCTCGTCGAGGCCGTCGGTGGAACGGCCACGGGCGATCAGCGCCTCGGCCATCACCTGGTCGAGCTGCACACCGGGGACTTCGCTCGGGTACTGCGACACCAGGTGCAGCCCGGCCTGGGCGCGCTGCCAGGCGGGAAGCGCCAGCAGGTCGATGTCGTCGAGGGTGACCGAGCCACCGAGCACGGTGTAGCCGGGCTTGCCCATCACCACAGCGCTGAGCGTGCTCTTGCCGGCGCCATTGGGGCCCATCACCGCGTGCACCTCGCCGCTCGACACGGTGAGGTCGATCCCGTGGAGGATCTGGGTGCCGGCGACCGAGGCAGCCAGGCCGTCGATCCGCAGGGTGCTCACGATGCCGCCTCCACGCTCACGACGACATCGCCGTCGACCACGCGCGCCACGTACACCGGCACGGGCACCGTGGCCGGCAGGGTCTGGGGCTCACCTGTCTCGATCGAGAACAGGCTGCCGTGCTTCCAGCACTCGATCTCCTTCGAGTCGCAGTACAGCTCGCCCTCGCTGAGCGAGATCTCGGCATGGCTGCACGTGTCGCCGATGGCGTAGATGTCGTCACCGATGCGGATGACCGCCACCGCACGCCCACCCACGTCGAAACGGGTGGCGCTGTTCGGCGCAAGGTCGTCGAAGCGGCAGACGACGGTGCCCGCTGGTGCGTTCACGAGGTCCTCCGTTGCAGTTTGGCGCTCACCTGGTGGCGCAGCTCGGCGGCGAGCGGTCCGACGGGAAGCTGGTCGAGCACCTCGTCGAAGAACCCGAGCACCACCAGCCGCTCGGCGACCTCCGGCGGGATGCCCCGGCTCTCGAGGTAGAAGCGCTGCTCATCGTCGATCGGGCCGATCGTGCTGGCGTGGCTGCACTTCACGTCGTTGGTCTCGATGTCGAGGTTGGGCACGCTCTCGGCCCATGCCCCGTGGCTGAGGGTGAGGTTGCGGTTGGTCTGGAACGCAGCCGAGCCCTTGGCGTCGTGGCGGATCCGGATCAGGCCGGTGTAGACGCTGCTCGCCTGGTCCTGCACGGCACCCTTGAAGAGCAGGTCGCTGTTCGTCTTCGGTGCCATGTGGTCCTGCAGCGTGCGGAAGTCGTGCATCTGCGTGCCGTCGGCGTAGTAGAGAGCGATCTGGCGGGTGCTGGCCCCGGGCCCGGCGACGCGGGCGTCGGTGCGCATCCGGGCGTAGTCGCCTCCGAGAGCCACCGACGACAGCAGCGTGGTGGAGTCGCGCTCGCCGATGGCTTGCTGATGCCCGAGCATCCAGGTGGAGGTGCCGAGCAGGTTCACGCCGAGGTACCGCACGCGGGCCGACTGGGCGGCGTGCACCTCGAGGCGCGGCACGACGAGGTTGCGCTCGCCGTCGGCCGACAGGAACTGCTCGACGACCACGACCTCTGCGTCCTCGCCGGCCTCGATCACCAGCCGCGGGAAGCAGGCCACTCCCGGGCCATCGATGCGGTGGGTGACGACGATCGGCTCGCCGACGGCCCGGCCGCGGCCGACGCGGATGCGCACGACGTCCATGAACGCAGTGTTCAACTCGTGGAACACATCGACGGCCTGGTCGGTGGGTGCCGAGTTGCCGAGCGAGGCGCCGAGCACGATCTCGGCCGACGGATCGCCACCCGTCACCGTGGTGACAGCTCGCGCCGGGGTGAGCGCGTCGAGGTCGAGGTCGCGGATGCGGCTGTAGCGCCAGACCTCGTCGTCGGCAGTAGGGAGGGGCGTGGACGCAGCACGCTCGGCAGCTGCGGTCCGCAGGTCGAGATCGGTGGACGCGCCGGCACGGACCGCGTCGGGGGTGAACGCTCGCACGGACGAAATTCTACTGTCTGGATAGTGGAAATTGCCCAGCCGTGACGGGCCCGAGGGTGACGCGCGTCAGCCGATGGTGCGGACCAGACGGGTGATGACCAGTTCGTGGATCCCACCGATCGGATCGCCCTCGGCCGTGGAGATCACGAGGAGCCACTCGTCCGGACCGATCCGCACGGCGGCCGGGTCGAGGTACCCGATGCGCTCGTCGACCAGGAACGGCTCGTCGTCGACGCTCCAGGTGACCCCGTCGTCCGACGTGGCCAGGTGCAACCGTTGCGGTGGCCGCCCCGGCGTGGTCGACAGCAGCGCGACATAGCTGCCGTCGTCGAGCTGCACGACGTACGGGTCGACATAGCCACCGGTGAAGGCAGGTGTCGGCTCGACCGTGAACGTCATCCCGTCGCTCGACGTGGCGAGCAGGATGTTCTCGTCACGCTCGGCCATCTCGACGTACAGCATCGCCGTCCGGCCGTCGGGCAGCGTGTAGGTGTCCGGCACTCCCCAGGCAGGGCCGGGCACGGTCTGGGCGATCCCCGTCGGCTGGCCCGGCGCGAAGGCATCGAGGCCTCCGGCTGTGCTGACCTTCACCGTCTTCAGCACCTTGCTCGGATCGGGCGGCTGACCCGGCGTGACGCCGCCGATCTGCTGGAAGTCGACGTAGTAGAGCCGCCACGACCCGTCCGGGGCCTGCAACAGGCTGTAGTCGGCACCCTGCGGGATCGCCACCGACGCGTCACGGGCGAAGGCCAGTCCGTCCGACGAGCTGTACGCGCCGCTCGACGGCCCTGTCGCGAGCAGCAGGAACGAGCCGTCTGCACGCTGGACGATCTCGGGCGACACTCCCTCGATGCCCAGCGGGGTGATCTCGCCGATCGACCACACCGGCTCGGGTGCCGCCGTCGTGGTGGGCGCGAGCGACGTCGTCGGCGCGGCCGTGGTGGTCGGCGCTGCGGTGTCGACGGGCACGGTCGACGCCACCGTCGACGCACTGCCCGCGTCGGTCGAGGGGGGCGCTGTCGCGCCGTCATCACCCCCGCAGCCGGCGATCGCCAGCGCGACCACGACAGGAGCAAGACGACGAGGGAAGGGACGCTCGGCCATGGCGCAGCACTCTACGCGGTCGACCGACCGCAACGCGATGCGGTTGGTCCGGCCCGGACGACCTGCCTCAGTCGCGCCGCCGTCGGAACAGCCTGCCGAGCCCGCGTCGCTGCTGGTGCTGCTGGCGTGACTGCTCGACCTCGGCGACCACCTGGGCGCCGATCGAGTTGAGGAAGTCCTCGGCCTCGTCGAGCACCGCAGCTGCGGACCCGTCGTCGAGGCCCGGTGGCTCGGGCGGCACCGTCGGCGCGACCATCGAACCGTAGGTCCAGCCGGCGTCGGGTCGGCGCTCGAACGCCCGGCAGTTCTCCGGGCAACGCCACGGCGCGTCAGGCGCCAGATCGAGGTTGCACTTGCGCACCGTCTCGCCGTTCGCGTATGTCCGGCTCTCGAAGTGCTTGCACTCGATCCGCATCGGCATGCGCCGATTCTGCCAGCCCCGCCCCCGCCGGGCACGGCCCGACGGTCGCGACCTGTGGCCCTACTCGACCCCCAGTTCGGCCGCTCGGGCCAGCACACCGGCCCGCTCCGCCCCGATCGTGGTGCTGTCGCCGTGACCGGTGTGGACGATGGTGTGGTCCGGTAGGGCGAGCAGCCGATCGCGGATCGACCGCAGGATGGTCGGCTCGTCGCTGAAGCTGCGCCCCGTGGCACCCGGCCCACCACAGAACAGCGTGTCGCCGCTGAACACCACACCGGTCGCCGCGTCGTGGAAGCAGCAACACCCCGGCGAGTGCCCCGGGGTGTGCAGCACGGCCAGTTCGTGGCCGGCCACGGAGATACGGCTGCCGGGCTGCACCTCACCGTCGGTCGACTCACCCGGCCACACGACCTGCCACAGCATGCTGTCGGCGGGATGCAGCAGGATGGGCGCATCGACCGCGTCGCGCAGCGGGACGGCCGCGTTGATGTGGTCGTTGTGCCCGTGGGTGAGCACGATGGCCCGAACCCGGCGGCCGTTCACCGCAGCGACGATGCGCGCTGCGTCGTGCGCCGCGTCGAACACCACCACCTCACGGTCGTTGCCGACCAGCCAGATGTTGTTGGTGACCTCCCACTCGCCCCCGTCGAGAGCGAAGATCCCGTCGGTCGTCACCAGTTCGATCGCCATGGCCCGACCCTAGCGGTCGGGCAGCGCACGGCTCAGCCGACGCTGCCTTCCATCTGGAGCTCGATGAGGCGGCTCCACTCGACCGCGTACTCCATCGGCAGCGTGCGGGTGATCGGCTCGATGAAGCCGTTCACCACCATGCTCATCGCCTGCTCCTGCGAGAGCCCGCGGCTCATCAGGTAGAAGAGCTGCTCGTCGGCGATCTTCGACACGGTGGCCTCGTGGCCGATCTCGGCATCGCGCTCGCCCACCTCCATGTAGGGCAGGGTGCGGCTCTCGCTCTGCTCGTCGAGGATGAGCGCGTCGCACTGCACATGGCTCTTGCAGCCGTACGCGCCCTCTTCGACACGCACCAGCCCGCGGTAGGTGGTGATGCCACCGTCCTTGCTGATGCTCTTCGACACGATCTTGCTGGTGGTCTCGGGGGCGGCGTGCACCATCTTGGCGCCCGCATCCTGGTGCTGACCCGGGCCGGCGTAGGCCACCGACAGCACCTCGCCCGTGGCCTTCGGGCCCACCAGGTAGACGCTCGGGTACTTCATGGTGAGCTTCGAGCCGATGTTGCCGTCGATCCACTCCATGTGCCCGCCCTCTTCCACACGGGCTCGCTTGGTGACGAGGTTGTAGACGTTGGGCGACCAGTTCTGGATGGTGGTGTAGGTGACGCGGGCGTGCGGCTTCACCACGATCTCGACGACGGCCGAGTGCAGCGAGTCGTTGGTGTACACCGGCGCCGAGCAACCCTCGATGTAGTGCACCTGCGCACCCTCGTCGGCGATGATCAGCGTGCGCTCGAACTGGCCGGCGTTCTCGGAGTTGATGCGGAAGTAGGCCTGCAGCGGCATCTCGCACTCCACGCCCGGCGGGACGTAGATGAACGAACCGCCGGACCACACTGCGGTGTTGAGGGCGGAGAACTTGTTGTCACCGGGCGGGATGACGGTGCCGAAGTACTGCTTGACGAGGTCGGGGTACTCGCGCAGCGCGGTGTCCATGTCGCAGAAGAGAATCCCCTGTGCTTCCAGGTCTTCGCGGTTGCGGTGGAACACGACTTCCGACTCGTACTGCGCGGTGACGCCGGCGAGGTACTTGCGCTCGGCCTCGGGGATGCCGAGCTTTTCGTAGGTGGCCTTCATCTGCTCGGGCAGGTCGTCCCACTCGCTCACCTGGTCGGTGGCCGGGCGCAGGTAGTAGTAGATGTCCTGGAAGTCGATGTCGGGCATGTTGTCGGCGAACCACGGGGCCATCGGCTTGCGCTCGAAGAGCTTGAGGCTGCGCCGGCGGATGTTGGTCATCCACTGCGGCTCGCCCTTCCACCAGCTGATCTGCTCGATCACACCTTCGTTGAGGCCCTTCTCGGGGGCGAACGCGTACTCGACGTCGTCACTCCAACCGAGGTTGTACTTGCTGAGGTCGAGATCGAAGCTGGTCATGGCCGGGCTCCCTGGAGGTCGGTAGCGGCGAGGGGGATTTCCACTACCGCCATAGTAACAATTCGCTCCGCCCAGTCCACCCGTGGCGCCATCAGCGTGTGTCGAGGTTCGGCCGCAGGACGGCCCCGGGCCGACGGGCGAGCGTCGACGGGACAGCGTCAGGCGGCGTCGGACTCGGAGGCGACGTCGAGCTCGATGAAGATGCACTCACCCGGGCAGGCCTCGGCAGCGTCGACGACCGACTGGTAGTTGCGCTGACCCACCCACGCCAGCGAGCCCGAGCCACCGGGGTCGTTCAGGGCGACGCCGTCCTCGGCGACATAGGCGATGCCGTCCTCGAGCTGGACGAACACATCGGGGGCGTGATCGATGCACAAGCCGTCGCCCGTGCACAAGTCCTGATCGATCCACACCCGCATCGGCGGCGTACCGTAGTGGGCCTCCCGGCGGCCTGCGTGTCCGAGCGACGTTACGCTCGTCACCGTGACCGACCAGCACGTCCCACCCGTCGCCAAGCAGCTGCCGCACACGTGGCAGCGACCCTCCGGGCCGGTCGACGACCCGTGGGCATGGCTGCGCGACCGCGACGACCCCGACACCGTCGCCTACCTGCGCGCCGAGAACGGCTACGCCGACGCCTGGCTGGCACCTCACCGCGACACGATCGAGGCGGTCTTCCAGGAGATCAAGCGTCGCACCAAGGAGACCGACGTCGACGTGCCCGTGCGCAAGGACGAGTGGTGGTACACCAGCCGCACCGAAGAAGGCGCCGACTACGCCATCCACTGCCGTGGACGCAGCCCGGAGACGGCCACCGAGCAGGTCGTGCTCGACGAGAACGTCGAAGCAGAGGGCCACGAGTACTTCTCGCTCGCGATCTTCGACATCAGCCCCGACCAACGGTGGCTGGCCTGGGCGGCCGACCTCGACGGCAGCGAGGAGTACACCGTCCGCTTCCGCGACCTGGCCACCGGCCTCGACCGCGACGAGGTGCTGACCGACGTGAGCGAGTGGGGCGGGTCGGCATGGTCGGCCGACTCGACGACGTTCTTCTACCTGCGCGCCGACACCGGCAAGCGACCCTTCGAGCTGTGGCGGCACGTCCTCGGCACCTCGCAGGCCGACGACGTGCTGGTGCTCACCGAGCCCGACGAGCGCTTCAACCTGGCCGTGCAGCTGAGCCGCAGCAGCCAGTGGATCGTGGTCGGCGCAGCGAGCTCGACCACCGGCGAGCAGTGGGTGATCCCCGCGACCCGGCCCACCGAGGCGCCGACACCGGTCGCCGGCCGACGACCCGGGGTCGAGTACCTCCTCGACCACTGGGGCGACCGCTTCGTGGTGATGACCAACCTCGAGGCCGTCGACTTCCGGGTGATGACCGCACCGCTCGACGCTCCCGGCGAGTGGACCGAGCTCCTCCCCCACGTGCCCGGCCAGCGCATCGACGCCGTCGAGCCTTTCGCCGACCACCTCGTCGTGCACGAATGGGCTGCCGCCCAGCAGCGGGCCCGGATCATCCGGCGCGACGGATCGGAGCAGATCGTCGACCTCGGCCCCGAGCCGCACGAGATGGAGCTCGACGCCAACCCGGAGTGGGCCGCCACCACCGTGCGCTACCGCTACCAGTCGCTGACCACACCGTTGTCGGTGTACGAGCTCGATCTCGCCACCGGCACCCACACGCTGCTCAAGCAGCGGCCGTGCCCGAACACCGACCTCGGTGCCTACGAGGCCGTGCGCGAATGGGCCACGGCGGCCGACGGCACGCTCGTGCCCGTCGACATCGTCCGTCGGCGGGGCACGCCGGCCGACGGCAGCCGACCGTGCCTGGTGTACGGCTACGGCAGCTACGAGGCGTCCATCCCGCCCTGGTTCAGCGTGGCGCGGCTGTCGCTGCTCGACCGTGGCTGGGCGTGGGCCCTGGTGCACCCCCGCGGTGGTGGCGAGCTCGGCCGACGCTGGTACCTCGAGGGCAAGCTCGAGCACAAGCGCAACACCTTCACCGACACCATCGCCTGCGTCGAGCACCTCGTCGCCCAGGGCCATGCAGCAGCCGACCGGGTGCTGATCCGCGGCGGCAGCGCCGGTGGCCTGCTGGTCGGGGCGTGCATGACGATGCGGCCGGACCTGTTCGCGGGGGTCATCGCCGAGGTGCCGTTCGTCGACGTCGTCACGACGATGTTCGATGCCTCCCTGCCGCTCACCACCGTCGAGTGGGAGGAGTGGGGCGACCCGCGCGACCCTGCGATGGCCAACTACATGGCCTCGTACTCGCCGTACGACAACACCGTCGCTGCGTCGTACCCGGCACTGTTCATCACCGCCGGCCTGAACGACGCGCGGGTCAGCTACCACGAGCCGGCGAAGTGGTGCGCCAAGCTGCGCGCACTGCGCACCGACTCGGCGCCGCAGATCATGCGCACCGAGCTCGGCGCCGGCCACGGCGGGCCGAGTGGGCGCTACGACCTGTGGCGCGAAGAGGCAACGTTCGTGGCCTTCGCGCTCGCCATCGCCGGCGACTGAGCTGCGCCGACGGGCCGGCCGTCAGCCGACCGACGCCGCGACGACGGCCAGCACGACGAGCACGCCGTTACGAGCGACGTGCCCCCACCCGAGCGGCCGGGCGCGCACATTGCCGAAGCATGCGCAGGGCGGGTGCTGCCCGCGCCGCAGGACGCGCACGATCAGCGCGGTGAACACCACCAGCGTCAGGCCGGCGAGCACCGCCGGCCACGGCCGGGCAGCACCGACGATCAGCAGAGCGCCGAGCACGAGCTCCCACCACGGCACCACTGGCGCCACACGCGCCGGAGCACCGAGCGCGGCGGCCTGCGCGGGCCAGGCTCCGAGGTCGCCCAGCTTGGTCGCCGCCGCGGCGAGGAAGACCAGCCCCAGAGCTGCCGCAGCGAGCGTGCCGACCATCGAGGTCACCCGATGTCGATGGTGAGGCCCTCGCGAGCCACTACGACGTCGACACCGAGGCGACGACCGGCCTCGGCCGCGCACACACCGATCGCATCGACGGCGTCGTCGTGACGCGAGGGGTCGTGGTGGAACAGCGCCAGCTGTTTGACCCCGGCTTCACCTGCCAGCCACACGGCGTACTCCGGGGTGCAGTGCCCCCAGTTGAACTTCCGGGCGAACTCCTCGGCGGTGTACTGCGCGTCGTGGATGAGCAGGTCGACGCCCGCGGCCAGCTCGAGCGCCCCCTCTGCCGCACGGTACGAGCCGTCGAAGGGTTGCTGGTGGTCGCTGATGTACGCCACCGACCGACCACCCCACTCGATCCGGTATCCGACGGTCGGACCGACGTGGGGCACGATGCGCGACCGCACCGTCACGTCGCCGAACACCAGATCGTCGTCACCCACGTCGTGGAAGCGGAACGTGCCGGGGAACTGCTCGAGCGTCAGCGGGAACACCGGCGGCTTGATCGCGTGCTGGAACGCCTCGGTCAGCGAACGACCGTCCTCCTGCACCGGCCCGTAGACATCGAGCTGCGCTCCGGGCTGCAGCATCGGCGTGAAGAACGGCAGACCCTGGATGTGGTCCCAGTGCAGGTGGGTCAGCAGGCCGATGCCGCGGAACGACCCGTCGTTCGGCTGCTGGCGCCCGAAGTAGCGCAGGCCGGTGCCGAGGTCGAACACGATGGGCAGCTGCCCGGGGATGTCGACCGACACGCACGACGTGTTGCCACCGCACCGGACGATGTCATCGCCGTGGCACGGGGTCGACCCCCGGACGCCATGAAACGTGACGCTGAACGCAGACGATCCCCTGATGGCGCACAACCTAGGTTCATCGTCCGTTCACTGTAAACGGGTGCCCCGGTGACGTCCGTCGCAAGCTTGCTGCGCGCACAGCCCGACGGTTGCACTGGCTACGGTGCCCACATGGCAGCAGCACCCATCGACCAGCAGACCCTCACCGTCAACGGCGTCGACTTCACCTATCTCGCGTGCGGGACCGATGACGGCCCCCTCGCCCTGTGCCTCCACGGCTTCCCCGACAGCGCTCACTCGTGGCGACACCTCTTGCCCGAGCTGGCCGCCCACGGCTATCGCGCCGTCGCTCCGTTCCAGCGCGGCTACGCGCCCACGGCGGTGCCCGCCGACGGCCGCTACCAGACCGGCGCGCTCTCGGTCGACGCCAACGCGTTCCACGAAGCCATCGGCGGTGGCCAGGCCGGCGTGATCATCGGCCACGACTGGGGCGCACCGGCAGCACACGGCGCCGCCGTGCTCGAGCCGGAGCGGTGGAGCAAAGTGGTCAGCATGGCCGTGCCCCCGGGGGGCGCGGTCGGCCTGGCCTTCGCCACCAACCTGGCCCAGATCAAGCGCAGCTGGTACATGTTCTTCTTCCAGCACCCGCTGGCCGACATGGTGGTGCCCGCCAACGACCTGGCGTTCATCGACATGATCTGGGCCGACTGGTCGCCCGGCTACGACGGCGCCGCCGACGCCGAGATGGTGAAGCAGTGCCTGCGCGACCCGGCGCACCTCGCGGCAGCGCTCGGCTACTACCGAGCGACGCTCGGTGACGGCTACCGCGACCCTGCGCTCGATGCCGCCCAGGCCGCGACGAGTGGGGTGCCCACCCAGCCGATGCTCTACCTCCACGGCCGCAACGACGGCTGCATCGGCGTGGAGGTGGCCGAGAGCGCTCGATCGATGGTCACACGCAACGTGACCATCGAGATCGTCGACGACTGTGGCCACTTCCTGCAGGTCGAACGGCCCGATGTGGTGAACCGCCGCATCGTAGAGTTCCTCGCGTGAGCACTGCACCCGGCACCCGACCCGCCCTTCCGAACGGCCTCGTGGTCGTCGTGAAGGAAGAATGCGAGACCTGCCGGATGGTGGGCCCGCTGCTCGCCCAGTTCGAGGCCACCGTGTTCACCCAGGACGACCCGGCGTTCCCGGCGTCGGTGGCGGCGGTGCACGACGCCGACCTGGCCGTCAGCTGGCACCACGAGATCGAGACCGTCCCCACGCTGATGCGGGTCGTCGACGGCGTCGAGGTCGAGCGCACGGTCGGGTGGTCGCAGGCCGAGTGGCGACGGATGACCGGCATCGACGACCTCGGCGCCGAGCTCCCGGCCATGCGGCCGGGGTGCGGGTCGATGAGCGTCGACCCCGACCTCATCGACGCGCTGCGCGCCCGGTTCGGCAGCAGCGTGCTGAAGGCGCGCCGCATCGAGCTGGCCGAGCTCGACGACGAGATGGAGCGCCTCTACGACCTGGGGGTCACCGACGGCCTCCCGGTCGTGCCGCCCACCGAAGAGCGCGTGCTGCGCATGCTCACCGGCACCAGCCGCTCCCCCGACGAGGTCGTCGCCGTGGTGCCGCCCGATCTGGTCGACGTCACCGTCGAAAAGATCGCGATCAACGCAGTGATGGCCGGCTGCCGGCCCGAGCACCTGCCGTGGGTGATCGCCGCGGTCGAGGCGATCTGCACCGACGAGTTCAACATCCACGGCGTGCTGGCCACCACGATGCCCGTCGGGCCGGTGATCATCTGCAACGGCCCCGGCACCCGCGCGATCGGCATGAACGCCGGCGGCAACGCGCTCGGCCAGGGCAACCGCGCCAACCTCACCATCGGTCGCGCCGTCCAGCTGGTGGTGCGCAACATCGGCGGCGGTCGACCCGGCGAGGTCGACCGGGCCACCCACGGCAACCCAGGCAAGATCAGCTTCTGCTTCGCCGAGCTGGAGGAGGGCTCGCCCTTCACCTCGCTCGCCGTCAGCCGCGGGTTCCCCGCCGATGTCGACACGGTCACGGTCTTCGCCGGCGACGGGCCACGCGTGGCCGTCGATCAGCTGTCGCGCGATCCGGAGAGCCTCGCCAGCTCGCTCGCAGCCTGCCTGCGCACCGTCAGCCACCCCAAGCTGGTGATGGGCTTCGACGTGGTGCTGGTGGTCGGCCCCGAGCACGCTCGGGTGTTCGCCGAGGCGGGCTGGGATCGCGACCGTCTGCTGGCCGAGCTGCACAGCCGGCTGCAGATGCACGGCAGCGAACTGATCCGCGGCGCACAGGGCATCGCCGAGGGCCTTCCGGAGTGGGCCAAGGACGCCACGCTCGGCAAGTTCCGACCCGACGGGATCCTCCTCGTCCACGCAGGTGGCGGTGCGGGGTTGTTCTCGGCCATCATTGGTGGCTGGGTGAACGGTGACGTGGGGTCGAAGCCCGTGACGAAGGAGGTCGTGCGATGACCAAGGTGCTACTCGATCCGACAAGCGAACGGCGTGCCGCCGAGCGCTCCCTGCTCGCCCGACCTGCCGGCCTGCGCGGCGAGACGATCGGTTTGCTCGACATCTCCAAGCCCCGCGGCGACGTGTTCCTCGACCGTCTCGAGCAGCGTCTCGTCGAGGCCGGGGCCACCGTGAAGCGCTACCGCAAGCCGACCTTCACCAAGCCGGCGCCGGTCGACCTGCGCCACGAGATCGCCACCAACTGCACCCTGGTGATCGAAGCGCTCGCCGATTGAGGCAGCTGCACGTCGTGCAGTGTGCACGACATCGTCGATCTCGAAGGCCGCGGCGTGCCCGGCGTCTTCATCGCGTCAGCCGAATTCGTCACGGCTGCCGAGACACAGTCGGCCTCGCTCGGCTTCCCGAGCGTGGCGCGGGTGTTCACCCCGCACCCGATCCAGGACCGCACCGACGACGAGATGCGCGCCTACGCCGACGAGGCGTACGAGGCGATCGTCGCCTCCATCACGTCGGCCTGAGCGCCAGGTCCTCGACTACCTCGACCCCCGGAAGCGCCGTCAGCGCAGCCGGCGGCACCAGCAGTTTCAGCGCGCGGCTGCCACCACCGACGATGAGCTGCGGACGTCGGACCACCTCGGCGTCGATCCAGATCGGCAGGCCGGCAGGCAGCCCGAACACCGTGACGCCGCCCATCACCATGCCCGTCACCTCGGCGGTCGACTCGGCCGGGGCAAAGCTCACCTTGCGGGCGCCCAGCCGGCGACGCACAGCGCCGTTCACGTCGAGCCGGGTGGTGGCCAGCACCAGGCAGGCGACGTACTGCGCCGGCTCGGACTTGCTGGCAACGACGATCGTGTTCGCCGAGATGTCGGGCGAGTAGCCGTAGTGCTCGCAGAACGCAGCCGTGTCGGCCATCGCCGGATCGCACTCGACCAACTCGAAGGGCTGGCCCGTCGCCGTGGCGGCCGCCACCACGCGCTGCTCCAGGTCGTCGAGGGGTCTCGATCCGCTCACGTGGTCCTCCATGGTCAGGGCAGCGTCAACACGCCGCAGTCGTCGTCGCAGGCACACAACCCGTCGGCGAGCACGCCTGCGACGATACGGCTCGCGGCATCCGGCGGGCGACCGACCACCTGAGCGACGGCGTCGACGCGCACCGGGCCGTCGGCGAGCGCTCGCAGCAGGCGGCCGCGCGCCTGGCGATCGCTGCCCTCGAACCGGGCCTGCCGGGAGCTCACGCCGGCCGAGCCGATCGCCGGATCGACCGACGCCGGGTCGCCACGCCAGGCGCACGTCGCAGCGAGCGGGCACGACGCGCAGTCGGGCGACGTCGGTCGGCACAGCAGTGCGCCGAGCTCCATCAAGCACTGGTTCCATGCCCACGATTCGCCAGCCGCGAGCGACGCGTCGGCCAGCGACTGGGCCTCGCGCGCGGTCATCGTCCGGCCGGCGACACGGGCGAGCACGCGGGCCACGTTCGTGTCGACGACGGCCGCCTCGGCCTCGAACGCGAACGCCAGCACCGCACGAGCCGTGTAGGGGCCGACACCGGGCAGCGCCAGCAGCCCGGTGAGCGTGTCGGGGAACCGACCCAGCTCGACGACCTCACCCGCTGCTGCGTGCAGGTTGCGTGCCCGGCGGGGGTAGCCGAGGCCCTGCCACAGGCGCAACAGGTCGCCGAGCGACGCGGCCGCGCACGCGTCGGGCGTGGGGAACGCGTCCATGAACTCGAGCCACTTCGGCACGACCCGGTGGACCTGGGTCTGCTGGGCCATCACCTCGCTGACGAGCACGGCCCACGGGTCGCGAGTGCGCCGCCAGGGCAGGTCGCGGAGTCGGGGCAGGCCCCAGCCGAGCACGGCCCCGCGCTCGAGCAGGGGCGTGTCGTTCAGCGGGTCGTCACTCCCAGACGTCGACACCGTCGTAGGGGCGCTCGCGCGACGGGGCGAACTCGCGCTTCCACACCATCACCCGACGGCGGAAGTAGCAGACCTCTTTGCCGTCCTGGTTGAAGCCCTTGGTCTCGACGGTCACCACCCCGCGGTCGTTGCGGCTCTTCGACTCCTGCACGTCGAGCACCCGGGTCTCGGCGTGGATCGTGTCGCCGTGGAAGGTGGGGGACTTGTGCTGCAGCGTCTCGACCTCGAGGTTGGCGATCGCCGCACCGCTCACATCGGGCACACTCATGCCGAGCACCAGCGAGTACACGAGGTTGCCCACCACCACGTTGCGGCCCTGCACGCTCTTCGCAGCGAACCAGTCGTTGGTGTGCAACGGGTGGTGGTTCATCGTGATCATGCAGAACAGATGGTCGTCGTACTCGGTGATCGTCTTGCCGGGCCAGTGCTTGTAGACGTCGCCGACGACGAAGTCCTCGAGGTGGCGACCGAAGGGGCGCTCGTGGGTGGTCATGGAGGCGACGTTAGTCGTCGACCCCGGCGGGACGCTCGGTCGCCCCGGTGTGATCCGGGCGGTGCCCGAAGCGAACGGCGAAGTCGAGCGGGCCCTCCGGGTTGTCGGCCTCGGCAGCAGCGATGTCGCGCAGCGACTCGAGACGCTCGCGGCGTTCGATGCTCCACGGGCCGAAGCGCAGCGATGCGTACATCAACCCGCCGAGCACGATCGGGAAGAAGAACTGCGCCAGACGCCAGGCCGCCACGCCGAGGAATGCCGTCGAGCTGGCGATGCCGAAGCCGACCAGGGCCGACGGCAGCGCGACGTCGATGACGCCCAGGCCACCGGGCGTGATCGGGATCACCGCGAGCACGTTCACCAGCCCGAATGCGACCAGCAGTGCGTCGACGTCGGGCGGATCGCCGAAGGCGGCGAGGAACACCCACAGCGCAGCGGCATCGATCAACCAGTTCGCCGCACCCCAGCCGAGCACCCGGCCGAGCAGCTTGCGGTCGGCGGCGAGCTCCTCGAGGCGGGCACCGATGTGGCGGACCCCGGCAGCGGCGCGGTGCTCGTCGAGCCGGAGCTTGCGGGCGATCCAGCGGAACATCCGCTCGGCGCGGGTCTGGCCCTCCATCAGCGCGAACACGAGGAACCCGGCGAAGGCCATCAACAGCACACCTGCGATGGCCGCAGTCGCGTACCCGCCGTTCACCCCGCGGATGGGGATCGAGATGACGAGCGCCAACCAGAAGATGGCATTGAGCACCACCGCCGACACCAGTCCCGCTGTGGCGATGGCAAAGCCGGCATCGGGGCCAGGCACCCCGGACAGCGTCATCAGGCGGTAGCCGAGGGCCGAGCCGGCAGCGCTGCCGCCCGGCACGATGCTCGACAGCGCCTTGGTGCTCATCTGGATGCGGAACAGCCGCACAATCGACAGCGACCGGCCCGCCTCGCCGAGCGCCGCCCTGGTGAGCAGCGAGTAGGTGAACAGGGCGACGATCTCGAGCACGAAGCCGAGGCCGATCATCCACGGGCTCACCGAGTTGAGCTCGCTGGCCGCCTTGCTCGCCCGCGGCAGCACCGTGACGATCGCGAAGTAGACGATGCCGAGGAACAGGGCGAGCTTGATGGTCAGGCGGAAGCGCTGATAGCGACGCGGGCGCGGCGGACCGCCGGTGTCGTCGGGTGAGACCCGGGGCAGTTCGCCCGTGGAAGCGCCCGGATCGTCGAGGTCCACCTCTCTTTGTTAGCCGATCTCACCACCCGGCGCAGGCACCTGGCGGCTAGGCGAACGCAGCGACCACCGCACGCAGGTGCGCGAACAGGGGCTCGCGCGCCTCGGCCGGGCACTTGCCGAGGTGCACCATCACCACGTCGCGGTCGGGCGCCACCACGATGAACTGCCCTTCGTAGCCCTGGGCGGCAAAGGCTCCGGGGAACTCCGGCCGCAGCCACCAGTGCCGACCGTAGGGGTAGGTGGAGTCCTCGCCGTGGGCCACCCAGGTGCGGGCGTGGTCGCGCCAGCCCTCGGGCAGGATCCGTTGGCCGTCGACGACCCCGTCGTGGAGGTAGAGCTCGCCGAAGCGGGCAAAGTCGCGGGTCGTGGCGTAGACGAACGACGAGCCGATGAAGGTGCCGGCATCGTCGAACTTGGCCGTGGCGCTGGTCATTCCTGTGGGGCCGAACAACCGCTCCTGCAGGAAGCGTTCCGTTGCAGTGCGCCGATCGGTGCCGTCGCGTGCCGCGAGCGCGTCGCCGAGGATGCGGGTGACGATGTTGGTCGTGCCGCTCGAGTAGTTCCATACGGCGCCGGGCTGGTGCAGCAGCGGTAACGACGCGGCATACCCCGCGACGTCGCCAGCACCGCTGCCGAACAACATGTCGATGCAGTGGCTGATCGAGTCGTCGACGTAGTCCTCGATGAACTCGAGCCCGGGCCGCATCTCGAGCAGGTCCTGCAGGGTGATCGAGGCTCGCTCGTCGTCGCGCCACTCGGCGACCGGTGCAGGCGTGTCGAGCCCGAGCAGGCCATCGGCGATCGCCATGCCGACCGCGGCGTGAGTGATGCTCTTGGCCATGCTCCACGAGATCAGTGTCGTCTCGGCGGTCACCGGCGCCCCGGGCCCGAGCGGCGTGTCGGGCTGCGTGCCGTACCGCTCGAGCACCACCTCACCGCCGTGCACGACCAGGAGGGCGAGCGACACGCCGTGCGATGCGTCGGGGGCGAACAGGGCGTCCGCAGCAGCGGTCGCAGCGTCAGGTGCAGTCGGCATGGTGGCAACGTACCCGAGCGCGGACAGACTGGAGCGATGGACGTCGCCACGGCCCTCGGCACCTACCTCGACGTCGTCGACGCGTGCGCGCCCGGCGTGGTGGAGGGGCTCTACGTGGTCGGCTCGTACGCCCTCGGCGACTGGCACGAGGGGCGCAGCGACATCGACATCGTCGCGGTCACGGCCGAGGCGGCGACCGACGACGACGCTGCGCAGCTGCGCACCGCCCATGCGGTGCTGGCCGACCAACTGCCCGACGGGCCGCGCATCGATGGCCCGTACGTCGCCTGGAGCGACCTGATCACCCCGCCGATGGGCCTGCACCGTCCCTGGGCCATGCACGGCGAGCTCCACCACGACGGCGACTGCTTCGAGCTCAACCCCGTCACCTGGTACACCCTCGCCACCCACGGGGTCACCGTGCGCGGCCCTGCTGTCGATCGGTTGGGCGTGTACGTCGATGTCGAGGCCCGTGTGCGGTTCTGCGTCGACAACCTCATCGGCTACTGGCGTCCGCTCGCCGCCCAGGTCCGGGCCATGGCCGCGGCCACGCCCGACGGGCAGTTCGACGCCGGCAGCCTCGAGTGGGTCGCGCTCGGAGCGCTCCGATTGCACCACACCAGCTTCGAGGGTGGTGTCATCAGCAAGGCCGCAGCCGGCGCCTACGGCCTCGAGGTCGCCCCACCCCGGTTCCACGAGCTGCTCGACACGGCGATCGCCGTGCGCGCCGGCCGAGCCAACGACGTCTCGTTCGGCACCGACCTGCTGCTGACGGCGGCCGACCTGGTCGACTGGTGCGTCGGCGAGGCCGAGGCTGCGCTTCCCGTGGGCTGAGCGGTCGGCGCAGGCTCAGCGGCGGACGTCGAACTGCTCGACGGCGGCGTGCTTGCGGCGCTGGTCGAGCCACTTCGCCGGCAGCTCAGGCACCGAGCCGAGCGCCAGGTCGATGGCCTGGTCGACCCCGGTGGCCTGAGCCAGCAGCTGCGTGTGCTCGGAGCGCACGAACCCGCTGCGCACGGCATGGTCGACCCATGCCACCAAGGGCGACCAGTAGCCGGCGACGTCGAGCAGCACCACCGGCTTGCGCACCAGGCCGAGCTGGTTCCACGTCACCATCTCGAACAGCTCCTCCACCGTGCCGAAGCCGCCGGGCAGAGCGATGAAGCCGTCGGCAAGCTGCTCGAAGCGAGCCTTGCGCTGGTGCATGTCGTCGACCACCTCGAGCGAGGTGACGCTACGGTGCGCCACCTCGGCGCTCACCAACTGCGTGGTGATCACCCCGGTCACCTCGCCGCCCGCAGCCAGTGCGGCATCGGCCAGCGTGCCCATCATCCCGACGTGACCGCCGCCGTACACCAGGCCGATGCCGCGATCGGCGAGCCGGCGACCGAGCGCGACGGCTGCTTCGGCGTAGACCGGGTCGGTACCCGGGTTCGAGCCGCAGTACACGCACAGGCGGGGCCGAACGGCCGGTGTGGTCGAGGCATCTGCGCTCACACCGCAGAGCCTCGCAGGCCCGGTGTGACGTCTGCAATCGGGGCCGACCGGACAGGGGGCCTCGGCCGGAGGCTCACTACAGTTCGTGCCGTGACTGCACCTGATCTGCACGCTGCCGCCGACGTCATCGACCTCGCCCAGAACGTGGTCGGCCGAGCCATCCGCCACCTGGCCGCCAACGGTGGCCCCGACCGGCACCAGGTGCTGGCCTACGACCTCGCCCACGCGGCCGCCCAGGTCGAGACCGCCCGCTCGCTGCTCGACTACGGCGGCAAGGGCGACACCGAGGCGAAGATCACCTGCGCCTTCGCTGCCGACATGGTCCACGACCTGATCACCCGTCTCGCCGGCCGCGAGTCGCTGTGGGGCCTCGAAGTCGCCCCGCTCAGCAGCGCGCACTCGTTCCTCGAGCAGTACCGCTCACCCGAGTTCGTCGCCTCGCTCGCCGCCACTGCAGGCCCCCGCCACCTCGACGACTCGATGGAGCAGGTGCAGGACGCCTTCCGCGCCTTCGCCGAGAACGAGATCGCCCCGCGTGCCGAGCACGTCCACCGCCACAACCTCGACGTGCCCGAGGAGATCATCAGCGGCCTCGCCGAGATGGGTGTGTTCGGCCTGAGCGTGCCCGCCGAGCACGGCGGCTTCAGCGAGGGTGGCGACGACGAGTACATGGGCATGGTCGTGGCCACCGAAGAGCTGAGCCGCGCCTCGCTCGGCATCGGCGGCTCGCTGATCACCCGCCCCGAGATCCTCACTCGCGCCCTGGTGCGCGGCGGCACCGACGCGCAGAAGGCCGAGTGGCTGCCCAAGCTCGCCACCGCCGAAGTGATGGCCGCAGTGGCCGTCACCGAGCCCGACTACGGCAGCGACGTCGCCGGCCTGAAGGTGACCGCCACCCCTGCCGTCGGCCCCGACGGCCGCGACGGGTGGGTGATCAACGGTGTGAAGACCTGGTGCACCTTCGCCGGCCGCGCCGACGTGCTGATGCTGCTCGCCCGCACCGACCCCGACCGCAGCAAGGCCCACCGCGGCCTCAGCCTGTTCATCGTCCCCAAGCCCCGCGGCGAGGCCCACGGCTTCGAGTTCACGCAGGCGGCCGACGGCTCGTTCGCCGGCGGGAAGATGGAGGGTCGCCCGATCGACACCCTCGGCTACCGCGGCATGCACAGCTACGAGATCGCCCTCGACAACTGGTGGGTGCCCGCCGAGAACCTGATCGGTGGCGAAGCCGGGTTGGGCAAGGGCTTCTACTACCAGATGGAGGGCTTCGAGAACGGCCGTCTGCAGACCGCGGCCCGCGCCGTCGGCGTGATGCAGGCCGCCTACGAGGCCGCTCTCGACTACGCCCGTAACCGCACCGTGTTCGGCTCAGCGATCGTCGACTACGAGCTCACCCAGGTGAAGCTCGGCCGCATGGCGGTGCTCACCCAGGCCGGCCGGCAGTTCTCGTACAGCGTCGCCAAGCTGATGGCCAAGGGCGAAGGCGCCATGGAGGCCAGCATGGTGAAGGCCTACGTCTGCAAGGCCGCCGAGTGGGTGGCTCGCGAGGCGATGCAGATCCACGGCGGGTACGGCTACGCCGAGGAGTACTCCGTCAGCCGCCTCTACGTCGACGCCCGCGTGCTGAGCATCTTCGAAGGCGCCGACGAAACCCTCTGCCTGAAGGTGATCGCCCGACGCCTCTGCGACACCGCCAACGCCTGACACCGCGAGGGCGCGAGCGTCCGCCGCGCAGGCCCGTCAGCTGTCCAGCACTTGCTCGACGGCACCGCGCTCGGTCCACCACGTCGATGGAACAAAGCGTCGGGCAGCCCCGTCGACCACATGCCCGTTCACTCCGAACGTGGCGCCACCGATCGACAGCACCGCACGTGCGAACCCGTGAACGTTACGCAACGCACGGCCGAGATCGCCTGCTGGGACGGTGCACGGAGTCGAGTCCGCGGGAACCTCGGCAGGCGTCGGCGACTGGAAGATGCTCCCGCACACCCAGGTCCCGACGCTGTAGACCGCAAGGATCACTCGAGCGATAGCCCTTCGCATCGCGGTAAGCATCAGGTCACCCGACGCTCAGGGCCGTCGGGGGGTTCGGTTTCGCCGGGTGTCTGACGCCGGCGCCAGAACACCAGCCACTGCACGAAGACGAAGACCGTGGAGTACGTGATGAGCCTGCGCCAGCCGTCCTGGCCGAGGGCCCAGAGGAAGTCAGGAAACCTGGTGCCGCCGATGGCTGCGAACACCACTTCGATGGCATAGCACGACAACACGAGCCCCACGATGTAGCGGCGCTTCGCCCTCGGGGTGCGCATCGCCTCGACATTCCGCCTGACACGAGTGGCCACCCTGCTGCGGAAACTCGATGAGGTGTTCATTGACCCTTGTATGTCTCCACGGCCGTAGTGATGCCGAACATCGTTGCACCACACGCCATCGCGCCGCCAGGACCGGTGGTCTCCCGTCGCCTCTGTGACACCGCCACCTCCGCCCGACGCCCATCGACCCGACAACGCGAGCTGCGTGTCGACTTCGGGCCGCTCTGCGACCGTCAGTCGACACGCGGCTCGCAGGTTCAAGAGGGCTCGTCGTTGCGGCTCAGTCTCTTCGCGAGTCGACCGGCGATGAACACCGCGAGCAGGCTCCCCAGGGTGTAGCCGATCGCCTTTCCGTCGAGCAGCGCCTCTCGCCATGAGTTCGATCGCATCGTCACTGCGATCACGACCCAGATGGGATAGAGCGCTAGCGCCGTCAGATACATGGACCGCTGAAACCTCGGGTTCCGTGCGTTGTCGATCGCACTCATAGGTAGGCAGCTCCGATACCACCGCTAAGGCCCAGCACATCCACAGAGACGACCTGCTCGACAGCACCCCACTCAACCCACCACGCCGACGGAATGAACCTCGGCGACGGACCCTCTGTGAGGTATCCGGTCACCCGAAACGTGGGGCCACCAATGCGAAGAACGAGCCGAGCGAACCCACGGACCTTGCGCAACACCTCATCCTGCTCGCAGATCATTTCGACAGACCGAGGAAATCGAGCCAGCGCAGAAAGCGATAGTCGAACCGGAGCACGCGCTGCATCGCCGAGAGGTCGCGGAGCTGATCGAGCGGAACCACCCGCGTTTCGTTGCCGGCCGCGACCACGACGACATCGTTGTCCCTGACTTCCACGACGGTCACCTTTCCGATCGGCTCGATCGGCTGCCCACGTCGGGCGACGGCAACACGAAGCGTCCTGCCTGAGGCGGCCGCCTCCTCGAGCGTGGAACGATCCAAACGTGTCGATGAACCCATTGCGGTCCTCAGCCTCCCTCGGTTGAACGCCCTATACCCATTGCTCGTTCGATTGCTGGATGTGTCCGGCGCACCTGCTGACACCGACCGAGTTTCGCATCACACCGAACACACAGAGAACAGCGTTCGTGCGCGAATTCGGGTTCCCGAGAGTTCGGTCGTATGCGGTCTCCACCGCATTCACAACCGGTCGGACCGGATTGCGGCAGCTGCCGTCGGGGTTCTTGCCGAAGAGGCAGAAGTTGGTGGTGACCGGGTAGACGGTGGTGTCGTTGGTGTACAAGGTGCGGGTCAGGGTGGTGCCGTTGAACGAGTAGCCGACAGGAACCAGGTTCCCGGCGGCGTCGACAGCCCACGGCGCACCGATCCCGCCGACCACCGCGCCGGCTGCGTCGACGAAGTCGTAGCCGCCGTCGAGTCGCTGCACAGGCTGCACACCGGGATCCAGCTCGACCTGATAGCTCAACGACGTGGGCGCGGTTGCGTCGTCGAGCACGACCGCCAGCCGGAAGTCGCCGTCCTCGAGTGGCTGTGCAACTGCGGCATAACCGTCACCTGCGGCCACCGCGAGCACCCCATCAG
>JBBATY010000004.1:0-2769 GCA_040398525.1 Ilumatobacteraceae bacterium
CCCACCATCACCGAGCAGACCGAGCACGTGCCCCAGACCGGGGAACCGACGATGGCCCACATCGTGAAGACCCTGCCCGGCGAGAACGCCGCCGCCAAGGTGCTCGAAGCCCGCATCTACGGCACCCCGCTCGAGGCGCTCTGCGGCCATGTGTGGGTGCCGTCGCGCGACCCCAAGCAACTGCCGCTGTGCGATCAGTGCAAGTCGATCTACGACATGTACCGTGCCGTGAACGACGGGCTGAACGAGCGCCCGAACGAGTGACGCCGACCCGGCCCACACCCGAGGGGGACCCATGATCATCATCGCCGGCACCATCACCATCCCGGCCGAGAAGCGGGCGGCATGCCTCGAGGCCTCGGCCCCGCTGCAACTGGCCACCCGTCGCGACGAGCCCGGTTGCCTCGCCTACATCTTCAGCGCCGACCCGATCGAGGCCGACCAGATCAAGGTCTACGAGCTGTGGGAGGACGCGGCCACGCTCGAGGCCCACTTCCTGCACCCCAACTACACCGACATGCGCACCCTGCTCGGCCGCAGCGGCATCACCGGCGCCGACGTGCACAAGTACCGCATCGACGCGGTGGCCCCGGTGTACAACGCCCAGCGGGTGGCCACCGCCTCGTTCGACTGACCGGCGCGATGGGTGACCCGGCGCCGCTGCGCATCCGACCGGCAGCGCGCGCCGTGCTGCGCACACCCGACGACCACGTGCTGCTCGTCCGCTTCGAGTTCCCCGGCGGCACCCGCTGGGCGCTGCCCGGCGGCGGCATCGACACGGGCGAGACGGCGCTCGACGCGCTGCGCCGCGAACTGGTGGAAGAGGTCGGCCTCGCCGACGTGGCGATCGGCCCGCACATCTGGAACCGGCTGCACATCATCCCCTTCCTGAGCGGCGAATGGGACGGCCAGCACGAGACGGTGCACCTCGTCGACGTCGACGCCGTGTTCACACCACGTCCGGCGCTGTCGTGGGAGCAGCTGGCCGCCGAGCATCTGCACGAGCTGCGCTGGTGGCACATCGACGAGATCGACGCAGCCGCCGACACGGTGTTCGTGCCACGCGACCTGGCCGGGTTGCTGCGCCGGCTGCGCGTCGACGGGCCACCGAATGCACCCGTCGACGTCGACCCCTGAGGAGTAGCGTCGACAGCCGTGCCCGACGCCGCCACCATCGCAGCCTTCGCCACGGCGTCGTTCCTGCTGCTGATCATCCCCGGCCCCGCCGTGCTCTACATCATCAACCGCAGCGTCAGCGACGGCCGCACCGTCGGCCTCGCCGCGGTGGCCGGCCTCGAGCTCGGCAACCTCGCCCACGCCCTGGCCGCGGCCGCCGGGTTGTCGGCCGTGCTGGCCACCTCGGCCACGGCGTTCACCACGGTGAAGTGGCTCGGCGCGCTCTACCTCATCGGCGTCGGCATCCGCACCCTCACCCGCAAGCCCGACCCGATGGATGCCGTGCGCACCACCACCACGCCGCGCCGATCGTTCGCGCAGGGCATCGTCGTCAACGTGCTCAACCCGAAGGTGGCGTTGTTCTTCCTGTCGTTCCTGCCGCAGTTCATCGACCCCGACCGCGGCAGCGCCGGCCTGCAGGCACTGGTGCTCGGCATCGTGTTCGTGCTGATCGGCTGCGTCACCGACAGCGCCTACGCCCTGCTGGCGAGCAGCCTGCGCACCGTGCTGGTCGGTGGACGGGCGCTGCCGTTCATCCAGCGCTACGTGGCCGGCACGGTGTTCATCGGCCTCGGCCTCACCGCCACCACGGCCTCGGCCGGCGGCAGCCACTGATGACCTCGCCGAGCGTGCCCGCCACGGGTTCCACGACCACCGCCGCCGTGCCGGGCGCCGGTGCACCGATGCGGCCGTGGGACTGGCTGCTGCTCTGCCTGCCGGGCCTGCTGTGGGGCACCTCGTTCTACTTCATCGCCGAGGGCCTCGAGGCCTTCCCTGCCGCGCTGATCACGCCGATGCGGGTGGGCATCGGCTTCGCCGTGCTGGCCGCCTTCCCTGCGGCGCGACGCGGTGTCCCCCGGGCCGACTGGGGCCGCATCGCCCTGCTCGGCGTGGTGTGGATGGCCTTCCCGCTGACGATGTTCCCCTACGCCGAACAGCACGTCTCGTCGAGCGTGACCGGCATGCTCAACGGCGCCACACCGCTGTTCGTCGCCGCCGTGGCGAGCATCATCGCCCACCGTCTGCCGCCGCGGATGCAGATGCTCGGCCTGCTCGTCGGCTCGCTCGGAGTGGTGCTGATCGCCCTGCCCACACTCGGCGAAGGCCGGTCGAGCGCGGTCGGCGTGGCACAGATCCTCGCCGCGCTGTCGTGCTACGGCATCGCCCTCAACCTCGCCGTCCCGCTGCAGCAGCGCCACGGTGCGCTGCCCGTGCTGTGGCGCAGCCAGGCCGTGGCCCTCGCCCTCACCCTGCCGTTCGGCCTGACCCACCTCGACGAGATCGAGTTCGCCTGGGGCCCGCTGTTCGCCGTGATCGCCCTCGGCGTGCTCGGCACCTCGTTCGCCTACGTGCTGGCCGCCACCAACGCCGGCCGCCTCGGCAGCACCCGCGCCTCGGTGACCACCTACATCATCCCGGTGGTGTCGTTGCTGCTCGGCGCGCTGATCCGCGACGAGGCCGTCGCCGTGCTGGCGGTGGCGGGCTGTGCCGTCGCCCTGCTCGGCGCGTGGCTGGCCGGCCGGCGCGGCTGACACCCGAACGACCGGGCTGACACCGCAGCGACCGGGCCGACACCGCAGCGACCGGGCCGAC
>JBBATY010000004.1:2869-36588 GCA_040398525.1 Ilumatobacteraceae bacterium
AACGACCGGGCTGACACCGCAGCGACCGGGCCGACACCGCAGCGACCGGGCCGACGCGGCCGACGCGGCTGACACCGCAGCGACCTTGCCGACGCCGCGCCTACCATCGCAGCGATGACGGCCACCGCCAGCGCCCACCCACACGAGCGCGTGCGCTCCGCACGCCTCGCCGCCCCCACCCACCTCACGGTGGTGTCGCCACACCTCGACGACGCCGTGCTCAGCTGCTTCACGCTGATGCGCGCGGCCACCGAGGTGACCGTCATCACCGTGTTCGCCGGCATCCCGGCGGCCGGGACCCCGGCCGCCAGCTGGGACCGGCTCACCGGTGCCGGCGACCCGCGCCGGCGCGCCCGCGAGCGTCGGGCCGAGGACCGTGCCGCGCTGGCCCACGTGGGCGGCCGACCGGTGCACCTCGACCTGCTCGACGGCCCCTACCGCAGTGGGGCCCCCGAACGCGACGAGCTGGTGGCCGCCATCGCCGACCGCGTGCCGCGGCGCACCACACTGCTCGCCGTGCCCGCCGGGTTCGGCACCCACCCCGACCACCACGCCGTCGCCGCCGCCGGGCCCGACGTGGCCGCCCAGCTCGGCCTCGACCTGGTCGCCTACGCCGACTACCCCTATGCCGCGGTGTACGGCTGGCCGGCCTGGGTGACCCGCACCCCACCACACCCGATGCTCGACCCCGAGGTGGCCTGGGCCCCGGTGCGGCGGCGCCTCACCCCCCACGGGCTGACCCGCGACGTGGTGATCGACCTCGACCGCGCCACCCAGCAGGCCAAGCTCGCCGCGTTCGGCTGCTACGCGAGCCAGGTCGAGGTGTGCGAGTTCGGCCCGTCGCGCATGGTGTCGGGCCCGGCCCGGCTGCGCCACGAGCTGCTGCTCACCCGACCGGCCTGACCCCGTCGGCGCCGCGCCGGCCGGCTGGGCCGGCTGAGCCGACGACGGCCCGCGTCGCTGCGACTTCGGGCAACCCGGCCCCATCCACTACGACTGTGCCGTGACCGACCACCACCACGACCGGCCCACCGGGGTGCGCGAAGAGCGCCAGCCGCCGCGCGAGGGCATCGAGGAGGTCGCCCCCGGCATCCTGCGGCTGCAGCTGCCGATCGCGCTGCCGGGCCTCGGCCATGTGAACTGCTACGCGATGGAGGACTCGCGCGGGCTCGCCCTCGTCGACCCCGGCCTGCCCGGACCGAAGACCTGGAAAGAGCTCACTCGCCTGCTCCGCTCCGGCGGCTTCTCGATCGACCGGGTGCACACCGTGGTGGTCACCCATTCGCACCCCGACCACTTTGGCCAGGCCGGCACCTTCAAGCGCAAGGTCGGCGCCGAGGTGGTGACCCACCGCACCTTCCGCACCTTCCTCGACCCCGAGGCCGAGGATCAGGAGAGCGCCGACGACATGGAGCTCGCCGACCGGCCGGTGAAGGCCCAGGTGGAGGCGTCGCGCAGCCAGGACACGAGCCCGGGCCCGCTCGGGCGGGCCACACCATGGGGCGGCGAGCGCTATGCGCTGCCCCGCAGCCGCCGGCTGCGCTACTGGGCGATGCGCAAGGCAGCGGGCAAGTTCCTGCCCACCCCCTCGCCCACCCGCCGCGTGGCCGACGCCGACGTGCTGATGCTCGGTGGCCGCGAGTGGGTGTCGGTGCACACCCCCGGCCACACCATCGACCACCTGTGCCTGTTCGACCCGGCGGCCGGCGTGATGATCTCGGGCGACCACGTGCTACCGACGATCACCCCGCACATCTCCGGCCTCGGCACCACGGTCGACCCGCTGAAGGACTTCTTCGACAGCCTCGACCGGATGCGCAGCTTCGACCAGGTGCGCACCGTGCTGCCCGCGCACGGCCTCGAGTTCGGCGACCTGGCCGGACGCGCCGACGCGATCAAGCGCCACCACCTCGAACGCCTCGACAAGCTGCGCGTCGCGTCGGGCGAACTGGGCCAGGGCACCGTGCGCGAGTACATGCAGGTGCTGTTCGCCGAGCGCTCGTGGGGGTCGATGGCCGAGAGCGAGACGTATGCCCACCTCGAGCACCTCCGCCTCCTCGGCGAAGCCACCGTCGACGACACCGGCACACAACTGCGCTACAGCTTCGCCTGACCCCGCAACGTCGGGCTCACACCAGCTCGAACGCCACCCCGATCGCGGCATAGGTCGCCACGGCGCGCCGGTCGCGGGTGAGCAACACCCGCCCGGCCACGCGCGCCGCCTCGGCGACAAGTGCGTCGTACACCATCCCACCGACCGTGCCCATCTCCGCCAGCCGGGTCACCAGGCTGCGGTGCTGCGCAGCACTCAGGAAGCAGCGCTCGGGGAACGCCCGGCCGAGCAGGTCGACTGCCGTGGCCATGTCGACCCGCGCGCCACCGGGCAACCGGGTGAGCACCGCCAGCGTCTCGAAGGTGGCATGACCGGCAAGTGCCGGCCGGCGCTGCCGACACACGTCGCTGGCGACGATGTGCCCCTCGTGCGACGGGTCGAGCGCAGCGACGGCCACGCTGGTATCAACACACCACGCGGCCGAAGGACTCATCGCTGACCGGCGTCGCGCAGGCGGCGGACGTCGTCGTCAGTGACGGTGGCGCCGTCCACCGACTCGAGCACCGGCCACCCATCGACCTCGACCACGCGACGGATCGGCGTCGCCGCCGGCTCGAGACGTAGAGACCAGCCCTCGATGACCAGATCGAGCTCGGCGCCAGCCTCGAGGTGGAGCTGCTCGCGCACCTGCTTCGGCAGCACGATACGCCCGGCTCGATCCATGGCGACTTTCATGGAATGACACTACCACTGTGATGGTACAAGCATGCCATGTCCCTGGCTCCTGGGCTCGAGAGGGCGGACGCGACGCAACGTCGGTCAGCGGAAGTCGCGGCTGGCGATGGCCACCGGCACCTGCAGCGGCACCAACTCCTCGGCCACCACGTTCACCACACCCTCGCTGCGCTCGAGCCGGCCGCGGATCAACAATGCGGACGCGCCGCGCGCCACCCGCCGGTAGCGCGCCCAGCACCCCTTCGACACGACCACGTTCACCAGGCCGGTCTCGTCCTCGAGGTTCATGAACGTCGTGCCCTGCGCCGTCATCGGCCGTTGACGGTGGGTGACCACCCCGGCCACCAGCACCTTGCTGCGCGGCTCGCGCACCTGCAGTTCGACCGCCGTGGCCACCCCGAGCGCCGCCAGTCGCTCGCGCAGGAACCGGGTGGGGTGCCCGTCGGGCGACACCCCGGTGGCCCACAGGTCGGCCACCGCCACCTCGACGGGCTCCATCCCCGGCAGCGATGGCGCCACCGCCCCGGTGACCAGCCCGGCCAAACGGTCCGGACGCGACTGCACCGCAGCCCCCACGCCCCACAGCGCCTCGCGACGGCCGAGGCCGAAGCACTCGCCGAACGCGCCGGCCGTGGCCATCGCCTCGAGCTGGTCGAGCTGCAGGCCGGGCACCCGGCGCACCAGATCCTCGAGCGAGGCATACGGTCGGCCCGCCTCGATCTGGGCGGCCAGCTCGGCCCCCACGCCGCGCACCGACCCGACGCCCAGCCGCACCGCCACCCCACCCGTCGACGCTGCGCACGGTTCGAGCGTCGCCAACGGCCGCGAGGCGTTGAGGTCCGGGGTGTGCACCGCCACCCCGTGACGGCGGGCGTCCTGCACCAGCGAGTGCGGGCTCCAGAAGCCCATCGGCTGGGCGTTCAGCAGCGCCGCGCAGAACGCCGCCGGCTCGTGGTACTTGATCCACGCCGACGCGTAGACCAGGTACGAGAACGACACCGAGTGGCTCTCCGGGAAGCCGTAGTTGGCGAAGGCGGCCATCTTGGTGAAGATCTCGTCGGCCACGTCGCCGGTGATCCCCCGCTCGGCCATGCCTTCGTAGAGACGTAGCTTCAGGCGCTCCATGCGCGCCCGGCTGCGCTTGGAGCCCATCGCCTGGCGCAGCTGATCGGCTTCGCTGGGTGTGAACCCGGCGACGTCGATGGCCATCTGCATGAGCTGCTCCTGGAACAGCGGCACACCCAGGGTCTTGCCCAGGCTGTTCTCGAGCAGTGGGTGCAGGTAGGTGACCGGCTCCTGGCCGTTGCGGCGACGGATGTAGGGGTGCACCGAGCCGCCCTGGATGGGGCCCGGACGGATGAGCGCCACCTCCACCACCAGGTCGTAGAACCGGCGCGGCTTGAGCCGCGGCAAGGTGGCCATCTGGGCCCGGCTCTCGACCTGGAACACCCCCACCGAGTCGGCCCGGCAGAGCATCGCGTACACCTCGTCCTCCTGCGGGATGGTGGCCAGGTCGATCTCGTAGCCACGGTGCTCGCGCACCAGGTCGACCGCGCCGTGCAGCGCACCGAGCATGCCCAGGCCGAGCAGGTCGAACTTCACCAGCCCCACCGCCGCGCAGTCGTCCTTGTCCCACTGCAACACGCTGCGCCGATCCATGCGCGCCCACTCGACCGGGCACACCTCGATGATCGGCCGGTCGCAGATGACCATCCCGCCGGAGTGGATGCCGAGGTGTCGTGGCGCGTCCTCGATCTCGGCAGCCAGGTCGAGCACCACCGCCGGGATGTCGTGATCGCCCTGGGCGACGGTGGACGCGAGCGGCCCCCAGGCGTCGAGCTGCTTGCTCCAGGCGTCCTGCTGGCCCGGGGCGAAACCGAGCGCACGGGCCATGTCGCGCACCGACGAGCGCGCCCGGTAGGTGATGACGTTGGCGACCTGGGCCGCGTGGTGACGGCCGTAGCGCTCGTAGACGTACTGGATCACCTCTTCGCGGCGGCCGCTCTCGATGTCGAGGTCGATGTCGGGTGGCCCGTCGCGTTCGGGCGACAGGAACCGCTCGAACAGCAACCCGAGCGACACCGCATCGGCCTTGGTGACACCGAGCGCGTAACAGACGGCGCTGTTGGCCGCACTGCCCCGGCCCTGGCAGTAGATGTCGGCACGGGCGCAGAACTCGACGATGTCCCACACGACGAGGAAGTACCCGGCGAAGCCGAGGCCCTCGATGACGTCGAGCTCGTGGTCGATGGTGCGCCAGGCGCGGGCCCGCAGCGACAGGTCCTCGCCGGGCTGGGGTCGCTCGCCGTAGCGGCGACGGGCACCACGGTCGACGAGCAGGCGCAGGTAGGCCATCTCGTCGAGCGGCTGGCCGTCGGGGCCCGGCGGGCACGGGAACGGCGGCAGCGACGGGGCCACGAGCGCCAGGTCGAACGCCGCGGCACGGCCGATCTCGGCGGCCAGCTCGACCACACCCGGGTAGCGGGCGAAGCGCCGAGCCTGTTCGGCACCGCTACGCAGGTGTGCACCGGCCGTGGCCGGCAACCACGGGTCGAGGTCGTCGAGGCTGCGCCGGGCGCGCACCGCTGCCACCGCCGCGGCGAGGCGGCGCTGTGCCGGGGTGGCGTAGTGGACGTTGTTGGTGGCGATGCAGGCCAGGTCGAACCGGGCGGCCAGCTCGGCCAGCGCGTCGTTGCGCGCCGAGTCGAGCGGATCGCCGTGGTCCCACAACTCCACCACCACCCGGTCGCGGCCGAACCCGTCGATCAGCCGGGCCAGCTCGCGCGCGGCTGCACGCGGCCCGTCGTGCAGCAGCGCCGCCGGCACACCGCCCTTGCGGCACCCGGTGAGCACCCACCAGTGCCCGGCGCCCACATCGACGAGGTCGGCGAAGCCGAACTGCGGTGCCCCCTTCTCGCCGGCGAGGTGGCCGAGGCTCAGCGCCCGCGACAGCCGGGCGTAGCCGGCAGGGCCGTCGGCCACCAGCAGCAGGTGCTCACCGTGCGGATCGGGCAGGTGCTGATGACCGGCCGGGCCGGCGACACGACGCTGGCGGTCGGTGTCGGCTTCGGTGCGGGCCATGCGCTCCGGAGGCATGCCGTGGGCGCCCTGGGCGGGGGCCAGCGTCACCTCGGCCCCGAACACCGTGGGCAGCCCGACGGTGCGGGCCGCTTCGGCGAAGCGCACCACCCCGTACAGGCCGTCGTGATCGGTGAGCGCGAGCGCCTCGAGGCCCAGCCGCTGGGCCTCCTCGACGAGCTGCTCGGGATGCGACGCCCCGTCGAGGAACGAGAAGTTCGAGTGGCAGTGCAACTCGGCGTACGGGATGGTCACCCGGCGGTGCGTGGTCGCCTCGGCCGGCGGCTGGTAGGGCTGACGGCGACGCCCGAGCGCCGGGCCGTCGCCACCGGCGTTCCAGGCCACCGACCCCGGGGCGCGACCGTCCTTGCCGCGGACGTCGTGCGGGTCGTCGTGCGGGTCGTCGGTGGTGCGGACGTCGTGCGGGCCGCCGGCACCGGGGCCTGCACCGGTGTCGGGCGACAGCCGGGCACGGCCCGAGAGCAGCGCCTCGACGTCCTTCCACGGTAGATCAGGGTTGCTGAACCCCATCCGCCGACCATATCGAACACATGTTCGATCCACAAGCCCCGACGCCCTGCCCGGTGAACGGTGAGGCGGTAGGCGCAGGCGGCCTCGCCGCTCACCGCACGGGGTCAGGAGGGGGCGGTGGCGTAGCGCACGTCGGGGGCGCGCTCGGCGTTGGACGAGCCGTCGGTGAGCTCGACGGCGACGAGGCCTTCGCGCTCGAAGAACCGGCGCGCCCCGGCATTGGCCTGGAACGTCCACAGCTGCAGCCCGTTCGGACAACGCTGCCGCGCCACGCCGAGCAGGCGCGAACCCAGGCCGCGACCCATCCACGCCGGATCGAGGTAGAGCTGCTCGATCCACCCGGAGCCTGCCCGACCCGGCTCGAGCACCAGCAGCCCGACCACCAACCCGTCGACCTCGGCGACGGTGACCTCGGCATGGCCGATCACCTCGTCGGCCATCCACCGCCGCACCTCGGACGGCTCGTGCGGGCAGGGCACCTCGGCCAGGGCGTGCTCGCGCGACCGCAGATACACCGCTGCGCAGTCGCCTGCGTCCGAGCTGCGCGCCGCGCGCAGCACCGGCGCACCGGGCTGTAGGGCACGCAGGGCCCCCTCGAGGCCGGGCTCGGCCATGCGCACGGCGCGGTGCCAGGGGAACCATTGCACGTCCTGGCTCTCGCCCTCCGGCGGCCTCGGCACTACAGCCGGGGCGCGCAACAGGTAGCGCACATCGAGATGAGTGTGGCCCCGCGGCCCGGGGTGCACGTCGACATGGACCACCTGCGGCACACCGGAGTCATCGAGCCCGGCCGGGTCGAAGGCGACCGGCAAGCCCGTCTCCTCCTCGGCCTCGCGCAGCGCCGCGTCCCACGGGGTCTCGCCTGCGTCGATGTGGCCACCGGGCTGCAGCCACAGACCGAGGCGCTTGTGCCGGTGCAGCACCACACCACGATCACCCACCACGAACGCCGACGCAGTCACGTGCACCGGGCCGGCCTGCTCGTCGAAGGGTCGCTCGAGCGCAGCGATCAGCTCCGCGAAGCGCTGCTGCGACGAACGCTCACGCGCGTCGACGGCTCGACGGGCGAGCACCTGGGTGGTCAGCGCAGCAACTGGATCGGTCATCGGCGCCACGCTAGGACCTCCGACCGTCCGGCCCACCAGAGGCCTGCAGACGGACGGATGTACTCGTTCACGAAATCATCAACTTTTTCCTTCAGCTTCCGAGGCGACTGCCGATACCCATCTCGACCCAAGCGTGTGGCGGCATTGCAAGGTCCAACCCAGTAGCTCCTACTCATCGGAGAACGAAGGATGGAACCAGACGCACAGCTCGCTCCGCGGGTGCTGCTTGCTGTCAATGACACGCTGTTGCGACGGATCGCCAGTGTGACATTGCGGGAACGCGGCTTCTCGGTGAGCGCCACCACAGAAGGGTCGGCGGCTCTCATGCTCGCCGACTCGTTCAACCCGGACGTTGTCCTGGTCGACCTCGAGATGAACGCCCCACAGGGTGGTTCGGTGTTCGATGTCGTCCGGGCCTCGACCGAGGCCTATCTCGTGGCCATCGCCCCTGCCGACGCCGAAACGGCCCGGATCCGCGCATTGCGGGCCGGCGCCGACGACGTCGTGTCGGTGCCGGTGAGCCCCGAGGAGCTCGCCGCTCGCTGCCAGGCGCTCTTGCGTCGACCGCGGAACCTGCACACTCGCTGGGATCCGTTGGCCGCCTCGGTGATCACCCTCGGGCCACTGAGTGTCGACCTCGGCCGCAAGGAGATCCAGGTCTCCGGCCAGGACGTCCCGGTCACGAGGATCGAGTTCGCCCTGTTCGAGCAGCTCTGCCGCCACCCAGCCGAGGTGCGCAGCCGAGTGCAACTGCTCGAAGAGGTGTGGGGACCGAACTGGGTGGGCGACACCCACGTGGTCGACGTCCACCTGTCGAACCTGCGGCGCAAGCTGCAGCGGCACGCACCCGACCTGCGGTTCATCCACACCGTGCGCGGCGTGGGTTTCCGACTCAGCACCGACCTGCTGCGCACGGCCAGCACCGGTAGCAGCGACCGCGACCTCGTCCCGGTCTGAGCCCACTCGACCCGATCGCAGACCTCCAGGGCCCGACCGCGCCGCGGTCGGGCCCTGCTGCGTCAGGAGTAGGTGGCGAGCAGCCACCACTGCTGACGCTCGACGACGGCCAGATAGGCGTCACCGGCCGCCGTGAGCAACTGGAACCGGGCATGGCGGCGATGGCGCCCAGGGTCCCACCAGCGTTCTTCGAGCGGCCACGGACCGGCCCAGGCGTCGATCGGCTCGGGCGCACCATCGCCGACGCGCACCGACACCGGGGCACCGCTCAGGGCACCTCGGGCGCTGACGGCGACCATCCGACCTGCAGCATCGAGCACCTCGAGCGGACGAGGCTCGTCGAGCACCTCGGCCGGTGACGGCTGCGGCAGCCCACCCGGCCAGGGCCCGTCCACCGTCGGCGGCGCCCCACTGCGCTGCACGGCGAGCGACGCCGGCACCCACCGGTGACGATCGCCCGGCAGACGCCCGCCGCGACGCTCGGCCATCACCACCCGGTCGTCGCCGAGCAGACCGGCCAGACGGGCGATGCCCCGCTCGGCCCACACATCGGCCTCGCTGCGACCACCCCACAGACCGGCCTGGGCACCGTCGTCGGCACGCGCCTCGGTGGGCTCGAGACGAACTGCCACCACCCCGTCGACGGCGTCGTCTCCGCCGAGGCGAGCCCACCCATCGCACTGCCAGCGCACACGTTCGACGATCGCCGCGACACCCAGACCCAGCGGATGCGACCAGAGCCGCTCGTGACGCACCCCACGCTCGCTGTCGAGCACGACGGCGAGCTGGGTGCAGACCTGCCCCTGGCCGGCCAGACGCGCCACGAGCTGCTCGGCCAGCGACCGGGCCGTGAACACGACCGCCTCGAGCTCGCCGACCGGAGTGTCGAACCGTTGCTCGACCACCGAACCGGCAGGAGGGTCGACCGCCCCCAGCGGTCGCTCGTCGGCGCCGGCCGCCATCTGCCAGGCAGCCGCACCGACGGCGCCGAAGCGACCGACCAGATCGGCCACGTCCATCGCCGCCACGGCACCGAGCCGGCCCAGGCCCAACCGCGCGAACAGACCGACCGTTTCGGCGTCGAGGCCACCCACGTCGACGAGCAGCCGCACCGGCAGATCGGCGAGGAACCCCGCCGACCCACCGGGGCCCACCAGCTCGGGCTGCCCGGTGCGCACCGATCGCCGCGCGGCGACCGCTGCCGCGAACCGACCATCGGCCACCCCCATCCCGACACCGGCAGCAACCGCGGCCGGGCCGAGCACCGCGCGCACCCGGTCGACCACCAGGGCAGCCATCGCCGCCTCACCGCCGAAGTAGCGCGACGGCCCCCGCGCTGCGAACCCGAGCACCCCGGGCACACTGAGCTCGAGCCGCGGGACGATCTCGGCGACAGCGTCGACCACACTGCGGAACGCCCGGGCCTCGACGGCCAGGTCGCGCCCGACCAGGCGCACCGACGGGCAACAGGCCTGCGCCTCGCGACGACGCTGACCGACGCGCACCCCCGCCTGAGCTGCCGCCGTCGACCTGGCGACCACCCGTTGGGCGTGCAGCACGGCGACGGCCTCGTCGGCTGCGCATCCGGCCGCTACGACCGGCCACTGCGCACAGCACACGGTCGCGCACCGCACTCGGCCGTCGACCACCCCCGTGGAGGACACGACGACCTCACCCCGTCCGACGTAGCGCGTGGACCGTCGGGTCGGCGCCGAAGCGTTCGATCCGCCCCGAGGGGCCGGGGAACCAGACGGTGTCGCGCCGACCCCGCGGCATGCGCCGACCACCGAGGGCGAGCCGCACCTCGCGGGTGCGCAGGTGCCCGTGCCCGGAGCCGAGGCCGTGCCAGCGCGCCGTGGCGTGCAGTCGCAGATCGGGGGTGAACGCACCCGGGTCGCCCACCATCAGCAGGATGCCGCCACGCGACTGCACCCTGGCCTGCACCCGCCTGGCCGTGGCCTGGCCGAGCCGAGCGGCGAGCTGCGGCCCGACCACCACGACGTCGAACCCGTCGACCGCCGCCGCCAGGGCCCGCCCCCCGTGCGGATCGTCGATGGGCTGCTCGGCACCATCGGCCGGGCTGCGCACCACGACCAGCCGTTCGAGCGGCACCCCCGCCTCGAGCCATGCCGCCACCCCGAGCGAGGGGTAGCCGATGGCGCACGCCCAGCACCCCTCGCCCATCGGGCCGGCGGCCACCAACGCCGCCAGTGACGCTGCCGCTGGGCCGACGCACACCAGGCTCGTGCCACGGACGAGCCCCTGGGGCATCACACCCGACAGAGCGGGGTGCACGACGAGCACCTGCTCGGCCCGGGGGACGAGCTGAGGATTGCGCGCTGCGAGTGCATCGGCCAGGCGGGCCCGCACGTCGGCGGCGGATGGAGAGAGGGAGGCGGAGGCAGCGGCCATGCCTGCATCGTATCGAACAGGTGTTCGATGGATCCAGGGTCGTCAGCCGGCCATGCCGTTCTCGTCCTCCATCCGCGACACGTGCCGCTCGACCACCGCGACGAACTCCTCGGCCGTGCGAGCCAACGCATCGGCGCCGAGCGCCCGGGCGTGCTCCTCGTCGACGACCGCGCCACCACCCACCACCAGCACGACGTCGGAGGTGCTCGACCGCAGCAGCGCGAAGGCCTCGGCGGCGGGCTGGAGCGCTGCGTCCATCGTGACCGACAACCCGATGGCCGAGACGTCAGGGGTGGTGAGCACGGCGTGCAGCAGCGACGACCCGGGTAGGTCGCACCCGAGGTCGGAGACCTCCCAGCCCCGGAGCCGCACGAGGTCGGCCAGGATCGCCACCGGCAGCGCGTGCCGTTCACCTGCCGGCGCAGCCAACACCACCGTGCCACGCGTGCGGCCACGGCGAACGAAGCGCGGCCCGAGCCGGCCCATGAGGCGCATCGCGATGCCCGTGGCCCGGTGCTCGACGGACACGTCGAGCTCGCCGCGCTCCCAGCGGTCGCCGATCGAGGCCATCGCCGGGGCGAGCACCTCGAGGTAGATCGCCTCGAGCTCGGTGCCTGCCGCCAGTGCACTCTCGAGCACACCCCAGGCCCCTCTGGCATCGCCGGCCAGCAGGCGCGCCTCGAGGCGCTCGGACCACTGCACGCGACGGCGACCGCTCCCGGTGTCGCTCGTCGGAGGTGTGGCTGCCGCATTGACGATGAAGGCGTCGAGGTCGTCGCGTGTGACCCGCCACGAACCACCCTGCTTCTCGGCAGGCAGTTGGCCGAGGCGCACGTAGCGGTACGCCGTCATGTAATGCACACCCAACTCCGTCGCCGCTTCATGGAGCGTCAAAAAGGAGTCGGCCACGCCCCCTACCGTATGGTCAGATCGCAGCGAACGGCCAGTCGTGCCCACGAATACTGTCGTTTGATTCCGGAGTCGCGCGTATTCGTCACGCTCCGTTCACCCCCCGGCCGCATCCCCCACCGACAGCGAGCCGCAGCGGGGCGACATGCAGGCTCAGCCGCCCTGATTGGCCTTCCAGCGAGCCATGGCAGCCCGGCTGCGCTCGATGAGCACGGCAGGCACCCGGCGCTCGTACTCCGACGCGCCGCCACCGGCCTCGGCGCCACCTGCGGCAGCAGCGGGTGCTTCGGCCTCGGGGGCCTCGAACACCGTCGGCTCCATCCCGGGCTGCCAGTACTGGTACAGCGAGCCGACCACTTCGTCGAGGCCTGCTGCGTCGAACCCGCGAGCCAGCGTCACCGTCACCTGGTTGCTGTAGACGTGCACGTTGTCGACGTGGCCCGTGCCGAGCAGGCGGCGTGCCAACTCGGCAGCAGGGCGCGGGCCGACCGCGTCGCCGACCGAACGGAACGTCTCGTGCCCCTGGCCGGTGAGCGACCGGTTCGTCTCGAAGCGGACGACACCGGGGAGCGAGCTCGGCTTGCGCGTCACACTGACCATCTGACCCATGCAGCAGACGTTACCGCACCGACCGGCCGCGACATCGGGTCGCTCGGCCGACTCGGCGGCAACTACCGTGAGCACGGGGAGCAACAACGACGGCAGGAGGACCTGCAATGCCCGAGATCACTCTCGACGACTTCGAGCGCGAGGCACGAACCTTCCTCGACGCCCATGTGCCCCGCAAGGAGGCCGAACGGGCCTTCGTGTGGGGCGAGGGCTCCGACAAGGTGGCCGTGTTCGAGGAGAAGGACCGTGCCACCGAGCTGGCCGACGTGCGTCGCGCCTGCGACTGGCGCACCACCAAGTTCGATGCCGGGTTCGGCTGGATCGGAGGCCCCACCCAGTACGGGGGCCGTGGACTGCCCGCCGCCTACGAGCGCCTCTGGAGCAGCCTCGAAGCGCAGTACCAGGTGCCCAACCAGGGCGCGTTCACCATCGGCCTGGGCATGGTGGCTCCGACGATCCTCGCCCACGGCAGCGACACCGCCAAGGAGCTCTACCTCCGCCGTATGTACCGCGCCGAGATCGTCGGCTGTCAGCTGTTCAGCGAGCCCGGGGCCGGCAGCGACCTGGCGAGCCTGCAGACCAAGGCCGAGCGCGACGGCGACGAGTGGGTGATCACCGGGCAGAAGGTGTGGACCACGGGCGCGCAGTTCAGCGACCTCGGCGAGATCATCGCCCGCACCGACCCGGACCTGCCCAAGCACAAGGGCCTCACCGGCTTCATCGTCGACATGCACGCACCCGGCGTGGAGGTGCGCCCCCTGCGGCAGATGACGGGTGGGGCCAGCTTCAACGAGGTGTTCTTCAACGAGGTGCGCGTCAGCGACGACCACCGCCTCGGCGACGTGAACAACGGGTGGAACGTCGCACTCACCACCCTCATGAACGAGCGGGCCGCCATCGGCGCAGGTGGCGGAGGTGGGGGCGTCAACCTCTATGGCCGCGTGGTCGAGATGGTCCGCCACTTCGGCCTCGACAGCGACCCCGTCATCCGCAACGAGCTGGCAGCGCTGCTGATCCACCAGCGCGTCGCCGGCTACAACAACCAGCGGGCGCTCGACCGGATCAAGGCCGGCCAGATGCCCGGGCCGGAGATGAGCATTGCCAAGCTCGCCGGCACGCTGAACTCCCAGCGGCTGTGTGCGTTCGTGGCGAAGGTGCTCGGCCCCAAGCTCGTCGCCGACTCGGGCGAATGGGGCACCTACGCCTGGAGCGCACTCGTCCTCGGTGCGCCGGGCGGCCGGATCGCGGGCGGCAGCGACGAGGTGATGCGCAACATCCTCGGCGAGCGCGTGCTCGGCCTGCCGAAAGACGTCGGCATCGACACGACCTCGCCGTTCCGCGAGTTGAAGGTCGGCACCCAGAAGGGGTGATCCCCCCGCGCGGGTGATCCCCCCGCACGGGTGATCCGGCGGCCCGACGGGCGCTGGTACGGTCCGCGTGACCGAGCCGATCACTCGGTCGTACGAGAGGGGATCCACGTGGACATCATCGTCGGACTGCTGGCCATCGCTGCCGGCCTTGCGTTCTGCTTCCGGGGCTACCTGCTGATGCGCCTGGTGATCCCCATCTGGGGGTTCTTCGTCGGTTTCGCGCTGGGCGCCGGGATGATCGCCGCGGTCACCGACCGTGCCTTCCTCGGCACGGTGCTCGCCTGGATCGTGGGCCTCGCGCTCGGCCTGTTGTTCGCCTTCATCGCCTACACGTACTACGCGGTGGCGATCGTGCTCGCCATGGCGAGCGTCGGCTACCTGCTGGGCACGGCACTGATGGTGGCCCTCGACGTCGAGTGGAACTGGCTGATCGTCACGGTCGGCATCATCGTCGGCCTGCTGCTGGCCGTCGCCGCCATCGTGGGCGACCTGCCCACCACGCTGCTCACCGTGCTCACCGCCATGGGTGGGGCCACCGCCATCGTCGGCGGCATCATGCTGCTCGTCAACCGCCTCGACGTCGAGGACCTCGGCGACGACGCGGTGACCTCGACCATCAACGCCTCGTGGGGCTGGTGGCTGCTGTACCTCGTGCTGGCCGTGGCCGGGATCCTCGCCCAGGTCACCGCCACCGCCCAGGTGCGGGCGAGCATCCGCGAGAGCTGGGGCCAGGGCACACCCGCCCAGTGACCACGGGTTCACCACGGCCGCGGCGGTAGCGTCGTCGGTCGTGCGTCAGCATCGGCTCGTCCTCGTCCTCGCCGCCATGATCGGCCTGTCGGCGGCGGGCTACGGCGTGATGTTCACGGTGCTCGACGACCTGCGCGACACCTACGGCATCAGCGAGGGCTCGCTCGGCGTCCTCGTCGCCATCGGGTTCTTCGCCTCCTTCGCCGCACAGGTGCTGCTCGCACCGCTGGCCGACCGCGGACGGGCGAGGCAGTTGCTCGTCCTCGGCCTCGTCCTCCAGGTGGTCGGTCTGTGCACGATGGCTGCAGGCCGCAGCCTGTTGCCACTGCTCATCGCACGCATCGTGATGGGGCTCGGCGCCGGCATGCTCAACCCGGCGGCGCGGCGCATCGTGGTGCTGGCCGACCCCGACAACCTCGGCCGCAACATCGGCCGACTGCTCGCCGCCGACGTGGTCGGCTTCGCGCTCGGGCCGGCCGTATCGGCCTTGCTGGTCGAGCCGTTCGGCATCGCTGCACCGTTCCTGGTGATGGCAGCCCTCGCCGCAGCCTTCCTCCCGGTGACGCTGCGCACCGAGATCCGCGAGGAGGTCGACCAGACCGGGCGCGCCCACTTCGCGTTCGACCTGCTCCGTCACCGCGCCTATGTGGCGACGCTCTGCTTCGGAGCCGCCGTGTTCATGATGATCGGCACCTTCGACGTGCTGTGGGTCCTCGTCCTCGACGACCTCGGGGCCTCCGACGTGATCGCCAACCTCGGAATCATCTTGTTCGCCCTGCCCCTTGCCATCCTCGGCCCGATCGGCGGCCGCCTCGCCCAGCAGACCGGCCCGTTCCGCATCGCCACGATCGGCCTGCTCATCGGCGCGGCCTTCATGGCCTCGTACGGCCACTGGCCGACCGGCGGGATGATGTTCGCCGCAGCGATGTTCCACGCCGTCAACGACGGGCTCACCGTGTCGAGCGCCGGCGTGGCCGTGGCGATGGTGGCCCCACCCGGCCGCCAGGCCGGCGCCCAGGGCCTGCTCGGTGGAGTCCAGACGCTGGTGGGCGGCATCGCCGCGCTCGTCACGGGCGCCCTGTACGAGCGGGCGGGCCGAGTGACGGCCTACACCACCACGGCCGTCGCGATGGCCGTGCTCGTGTGCACCGCGCTGGTGTTGCTCGGTCGTTCGTGGACCCAGCGCCCAGCACCACCGGTCGCCACCGATGGCCCGACGGGCACCGCACCCGTCGACCCTGCCCTCAACGCGCCCTGACCACACCCCGCTCGCCCGCCCACTGGGCGAGGTCGCGCCGGTCGATGGCTGCGGCGAGCAGGTCTGGGAAGGCGTCGGGCGTGCAGGCGAACGACGGGACGCCCGCGCCGGCGAGCGTGGCCGCAGCACCGTGGTCGAAGGCAGGCGCCCCCTCGTCCGACAGCGCCAGCAGCACCACGCACCGCACACCTCGTCGCGCCAGCGCGGCCAGGCGGGCGGTGAACGACCCGCCCGGTGTGCCCTCGTACAGATCGCTGACAAGCACCAGCACGGTGTCGTCGGGCCGCTGCACCAGGGTCTCGCAGTAGGCGATGGCCCGGTCGAGGTCGGTGCCACCACCGAGCTGCACACCGAACAGCAGCTCGACCGGATCGTGGGCCAGATCGGACAGGTCGACGACCGAGGTGTCGAACGCCACCAGGCGGGTGCGCAACGACCGCACCGAGGCGAGCGACGCGGCGAAGACGCTGGCGTGCACGACACTGTCGCCCATCGAGGCGCTCTGGTCGACCGCGATGATCAGCTCCTTGCGCACCGCTGCGCCGAGCCGGGTCCAGCCGACGAGGCGCTCCGGGATGACCGTGCCGAGCGAGGGTTGGTAGTGGCGCAGGTTCGCCCGAACGGTGCGGTCCCAGTCGATGTCGCCGTGCCGCGGTCGACCGGTGCGAGCCGAGCGGCTGAGGGCGCCGCTGACGGCCTGCACCGTGGGCTGGGCGAGCCGGGCCTGGAGATCGGCCACCACACGGGCCACCACCTGGCGCGCCGTCGCACGCGTCTGGTCGGGCAGCAGGTGCGCCAACTCGAGCAGGGTGCTGACCAGGTGCACGTCGGGCTCGACCGCGGCGAGCATCTCCGGCTCGAGCAGCAACCGCTGCAGGTCGAGGCGCTCGATGGCGTCGCGCTGCATCACCTGCACGACCCCGACCGGGAAGTACCGGCGGATGTCGCCCAGCCAACGGCTGACCGCCGGCGCCGAGGCCGCCAGCCCTCCGGCACGCCCACCGCGACCGCCGCGTCGCCCGGGTGTCGGCGCGTCGTAGAGCGCCGCGAGCGCCGCGTCCATCCGGCGGTCGTCGCCACTCAGGTCGACACCATCGCCATCGTTCGGTGCATCGTCGGCCCCGCCGAGCACCAGGCGCCAGCGCCGCAGCCGCTCGGCGTCGTGGACGACCTCGCTGGCCGGATCGCGCTCGGGCTGCGCCGGGCCGCTCATCGCTGCGCCCCGAGCAACAGCGCCAGGGTGTCGAGGCCGGCCGCCACACGTTCGGCGTCGAGGGCCTCCACGAGGGACGAGCCCGGTCGCTCGCCGCGGCGCAGGCGCTCGCCGAGCGCGCGACGTTCGGCCGGCGCAAAGGCCCCGAAGGTGCGGCGCAGCAGCGGCAGCACCCCCGTGAACGCATCGGCCGGCAGCGAGCACAACCACCGGTCGACCACGGCGCGCAAGGCCGTGTCGTGGACGAGGACGGCACCGGAGCCTCCGACGAAGCCCTCGACGAATGCTGCCGCCTCGTGCGGGACGACCGCGGGTGACAGCGCCAGCGACACCCGACGTTCGAGATCGTCGGCGACCAGCACGCCGGTGTCGGCGAGCACCCTGGTGGCCAGCCCCTGCACCAGGCCGTGGACGCGCGACCGCTCGACCAGGTCGCGCAGCGCGTCGCGCCAGGTGGCCGCCATCTGCTGATCGGCGAGCAGCGACAGCGCGCTCTGCACCTCGGTGATCTGGTCGGCGACAGCCGCCGCCGTGTCGTCGTCGAGGGCCGCGCACGCCGGCACCAGGCCCGCGGTGATGCGCACCATCATCGCGGCCACCACCTCGTGCAGCTGCTGGGCGTTGGTCGCCCGCACATCGCCGTAGCGGATGGTGCGCACCAGCACCGGCACCGAGCCCATCAGCCGCAGCACATCGGAGGTGAGCGCTGCCTCGGCGACCAGCAGGTCGAGCAGCGATGGCACGACGTCGTCGAGGCCGGCGAGCAAGGCGGCCTCGACGAGCGCAGAGAGGTCGGAGATCGACGGCGCCGACGCCGCTCGCTGCATCAGTGCTGCTTGCGCCGCGGTGGCGAGCGTGGTGCCGAGCGCTGACGCCTCGATGACCCGCACTTCGTGCTCGGGCTCCCATCGCACCGTCCAGGTCTCGCGGAAGGTTCCGGTGCTGCCCCTGCCGTCGACCACCCGCCCCCACGGAACGCCGAGGATGGCCACCCGGTGGAGCAGGTGCGAGCGCGACCGGTCGAGCTGGCCGCGGAGGTCGAGCTCGACGAGCCGCTCGTCCGACGTCGGCTTCATCCGGCACCGCCGCTGCTCGGCAGCGAGGCTGCGGGCGAGCGGCACCATGGGGGTCGAGGCCGGCACCGATCCGATGTGCGCACCGACCACCAGCTCGCTGCTGATGAGGCGCATCGGCGCGTCGCCACCCGCACCGAGCGCAGCTCGGGCCGCATCGTCGACCTCGCTCAGCCCGGCGAGCGGGCGGTCGCGCACCACGGCCAGCGCGTGGGCCAGGCGAGTGGCCTCGACCACATCGGCGGCCGACACCGGGTAGTCGGCCGCGCGCAACACGCGAGCGACCTCGGCGAACCAGCGGGCGATCACATCGGGGCCGGCGTGGCGATGCAGGTGGTGGTACCAGCCCGGTGCCGTAACACCGGCGCCGTACCCGAGCCGGCTCGCCAGCCGGCGGTGCGTCCACGGCACCCAGGTGAGCGCCACCTTGGCCCGCGGCAGGCCGCGCAGCGCAGCCGCGTCGCGCCGGGCGAGCGCCGGGTCAGACGCCCGTTCGAGCGCGGGCACGTGCCAGGCGCCGCACACGACGGCGATGTTCGAGCAGCCGTCGGCGAGCGCCCGACGGATGCCCGATCGCAGATGCGCCTCGCGCCAGCGCTCGAGCTCGTCGGTCGGCTCGCCGAGCGGCTCGACGACGGCACGAACCGCCGCCATCGCTTCACCGACCGCAACGAACGGCGCATCAGCTGCGGCCGGGCCGACGACCGGGTCGAGTTGGTGCTCGACGACGTCCTCCCACCACCGCTCGGCGTCGTCGTAGCCGGCTGCTGCGGCCAGCTCGGCGATCGGATCGACCGGGCGCTGGTCGGCCGACAGCACACTGCTCGAGCCGAGCGGGCGCGCGGCGAGCATCGTGCGGGCCGGCAGGTCGATGCAGCGCACGGGCACACCGTGCTCGAGCGCCCAGCGGATGGCCACCCACTCGGGGCTGAACGAGGCGAACGGGAAGAACGCTGCCCGTTCGGGCTGGTCGACCACGTAGGCGAGCAGCGCGACCGGTGGCTCCATCTCCGGATCGGCGGCGAGCGCCACCACCCCGTCGGCGTCGGCCGGGCACTCGATCAGCACGATGTCGGGCGGGTCGGCGCCGAGGGCCGCAGCAACGGCCCGCGCGGATCCGGGCCCGTGGTGGCGGATGCCGAGCAGTCGGACGCGCGCCGCCGCAGCCGCATCAGCGGCACGATCGGCAGCACGGGCGGACGACGGCATCCGACCCGGCCTCAGCGCATCGCCAGCGAGTCGAGGTACTCGCGCCACACCACCGTGTCGTGCACCGGGTCGCGCACCACCGCCGCCTCGATCCCGCTCAGCAGGTCGTCGAAGCGCAGCCGCCCGTCACCGAGGTGGACGGCCATCGACAGGCCCTGCACCACCACCGAGATCGCCTCGGCGGTGCTCATCGTGCCGGACGGGCTCTTCAGCTTGATCCGGCCATCGTCGCTCTGGCCGTGGCGCAGCTCGCGAAAGACCGTCACCACCCGCCGGATCTCGTCGGCCGGCGCGGCCTGCGCCGGCAGCGACAACGCTGCGCCGAGCGCGGCCACGCGCCGCACGACGATGTCGACCTCCTCGTCGACAGTGGCGGGCGTGGGCAGGATGACCGTGTTGAACCGCCGCCGCAGCGCACTCGAGAGCTCGTTCACCCCGCGGTCGCGGTCGTTGGCCGTGGCGATGAGGTTGAACCCCTGACGTGCCTGCACCTCCGAGCCCAGCTCGGGAACGGGCAGGGTCTTCTCGCTCAGCACGGTGATCAGCGCGTCCTGCACATCGCTCGGCAGGCGGGTGAGCTCCTCGATGCGGACAATGCTGCCGGCCTCCATCGCCCGGTGCACGGGCGAGGGCACCAGCGCCGCCGGGGACGGCCCCTCGGCGAGCAGGCGGGCGTAGTTCCACCCGTAGCGGATGGCCTCCTCGGCAGTGCCGGCCGTGCCCTGCACGAGCAGCGTCGACGAGCCGCTGATGGCGGCGGCGAGGTGCTCGCTGACCCAGGTCTTGGCCGTGCCCGGAAGGCCGAGCAGCAGCAGCGCCCGATCGGTGGCCAGCGTCGCGACAGCGGTCTCGATCAGGCGGCGTGGGCCGATGTACTTGGGAGTGACGACGGTGCCGTCGGCCAGAGATCCCCCCATGAGGTAGGTCACCACGGCCGCAGGCGAGAGCCGCCAGTTGCCCGGGCGGGGCCGGTCGTCGAGTGCGGCGAGCGCGGCCAGCTCGTGGGCGAACTCGACCTCGGCGTGCGGCCGCAGCACGCCGGACGGCTCGGGAGTGGCGGCGGGGCCGTCAGCTGGGCTCATCGTGGTCACCTCGGTCGTCGATGGGGATGGTGTCGGGGATGGTGTCGGGGCTGGTGTCGGAGATGGCCGCCGGGGGCGGCGCTGACGATGCGAACTCGTGCAGCATGGCGCGGCGGGTGGCGGCCAGGTCGGCGAGCTCGATGCGCACCCGCTCGCAGATCGGCGGGCACGACACCGTGGCGAGCCCGGTGAGCAGGTGCTCGAGGGCGTCGGCGTCGATCGCCGCCACCAGTTGGACCAGCTGGGGTGCGGCAGCCCATGTGGCCGATCCGTCGGCGAGGCCCGCCAGGATGCCGGCGACGACGGCACGGCTGTCGACCGGTGGAGCCGGCGGGCGCAGCGGCTTGGGCGGTGCGGCCGACGCAGGGCGTGGACGGACGCCGAGGCTGGGAACGACCGTGGCCAGCCACGCATCGCGCCCGGCCGCCAGGCGGCGCACGACCTGGTCGAGCTCGGGTCGGCTCCGGCCGCGCAGCAGCAACTTCGGCAGCAGCTCCCACGGCAGCTGCACCCCGTGCGACTCGGCCAGTGCGAACCACTCGGCGAGCAGCACCTCGTGCTGGCCACCGAGCAGCTCGGCCAGCCGGGCGCGGCAGGCAGCCGGGCACGGCGCCCGCCGATCGACCGGCGCGGCGGGCACCTGCTCGGCCACTGCGGGAATCGGCCGGGCACCGGTACGCCGCGCGACGGTGACCGCAGCGGCGCGGTCGAGCACCTGGACCGCAGGGTCGACGGCCGAGGCCCACCGGTCCCAGCCGCCAAGGGGCCGGGGCGGCTCGTGACGATCGGTGCCGAGCACGGCCGTGCGCAACAGACCGGCCCACTCGGCAGCCGCGCCGAGGTCGCTCACAACCCGACCGCCACGTACGACCCGGCCTCGGCAGGTGCCCACACGGTGAGGGGGAGCAGACCATCGGCCGACCACTCCCCGACCACCGCCACGGCGCCGCCACCGCTGACGGCGACGAGCTCGGCCATCCGCGTGAAGCTGCCGTCGATGGCCATCGCTCCGTCGTCGTCGACGAGCGACCACCTCCCCTCGCCGCTCGGCAGCGGCACCGCCCGCACGCACACCGGCACCCGCTCGAGCCACGGCTCGGCCGCCAGGGCCCAGCCGACCTCGGCGTGGGCGGCGGCCACGCCACCGCACGCCGGCTCGCGCCGCGACCTGACCGGTGCGCTGTGCACCACGCCGAGCAGGCCGCGCAGCGGCTGTGCCCCGGGATACCAGTGCAGGTCGGCGCTCAGCTCGACACCCAGCGGCAGTGGGCTGACGAGCTCGCGGCCGAAGGCCCCGAACGACAACAGCATCGCCCACGTGGCGCGACCTGCCGCTCCCCCGCCGACAGCGTCGGCACCATCGGCGCGCAGCCACGTGCGCTGCACGGTGATGCGGTCCTCGCGCGTGCGGCTCTCGCCGACGACCTGCCAGCGCGCCGTGGTGGGCACGCCGGCGAGCACCTCGGCCTGCCGGGTGCTGAGCCCTGCTGCCACCTGCACGCCATCGGCGAGGGAGTCGGGCAGCACCGGCGCGCGCAGCGCGCCCTGGGCGAGCGCGTGCAGCAGCGCCAGCTCGGCGAGGACGTCGTCGTACCAATCGGCCTGCCGACCGACGCGCGCTGCGACACGCCGGATCCGGTTGGCGAGGCCACCGCACTGCGCATCGACGAGGCGAGCGGCGACACGGTCCCACGTGGCGGGATCGGCCAACTCGGCGGCCGTGAGGCCGACACGCACTCGGTCGGCCAGCCAGCGGTCGAGCTCGACCACCCCGGCGCGCATGCGGTCGTGACGCTCGGTCGACCGCTCCGCCCGTTCGGGTGGCGCATCCGCGGCCGACGGCGAGGTCGGCTCGTCGCCGCCCGGCAGCGTCGCCGCCGCCCGGCCACGCTCGGCGGCCGGCTCGCCTGGCTGCTCGTCGGCAGATGGCTCGTCGGGCACCGTTCGATCCGGCCGGGTGGGCGCCGGCGCCGCGCGCGCGTCGTGCTCGGCGCGCCGTCGGGCGCGCTGGTCGAGCCACGACTCGACGAAGTCGAGCCGACGGGCCGGCACGAGCAGCCCGCGGGCATGCAGCAGCAACAACCCGAGGCTGTGCTTGCACGGCCGCACACGGCTGGGGCACGAGCAGCGGAACGCCGGCTCGGCGAGCTCGACGGCCACGTCGTAGGGCTCGGCCGTGGTGCCGATGTAGCGCCCCCAGACCGCCTCGTCGTCGTGGCCCGCCGCCGACCACGCGACAGGGTCGGACGTCTCGGTGGCGGCGACGGCAGCCCGCCGATCGCCGGCGAGGGCCAGCACCTGGTCGGGGGTGGGTCGAACGGCCATGACCCCGTTCACGGTACCGCCGGGGTGTGGTGCGGATCGCGGCCGCCGCAGCCGGCGCGCGCCGCGCGACCTGCCACGAGCGGCTAGGAAGTGCACATGGACGCGAGCGAGGCCCACCAGCGCCTGGTGGCCGGCGCGCGCGACCTCGGGCGCCGGGCGGCTCGCTCGGTCGCCGAGCGGATGACAGCCCTCGACTCGTCGCCGCTGGCCGACGTGTTGCTCGCCGGTGTCGACCGCGCGACCGGCGCCCGTTGGGAGGCTGCAGTCGAACGGGCCGCCGCACTTCCGGGGACGATCCGACCCGAGAAGATCAAGGCCCTCACCGATTCCTTCGCCCGTGAGCTGGCCACCGTCGGCGCCGCAGCCGGGGCCGCCGTGGCTGCCCCGGCCATCGGCACCGCCGGATCGATCGCCGCCTCGGCCGCCGAGGTCGCCTGGTTCACCGGCCGGGCCGGCGACCTGATCCTCACCATCGCCGCACTGCACGGGCGCTCCGAGCCCACCGTCGACGAGCGTCGCGCCTGGGTGCTGGCGGTGCTCCTCTACGGCAGCACGGCACGCGAGGGGTTCACGCACATGGCCGAGGAGGTCGGCGTCACCCTCGCAGCCGGAGGCACAGCCGTCGCAGGCATCGCCCCGCAAGTGAGGCTGCCGCTCAACTCGCTCCGCGCCATCAACGGCGGCTTCCAGCGCCACATCGTGCGTCGCTACGGCGCCCGTCGAGGTGTCGTCGCGCTGGGACGAGCGCTCCCGCTCGGCATCGGCGCGGCGATCGGTGGTGGCGCGAACTACGCCGCCATCCGCGCCCTGGCCCGCCACGCCGACCAGTTCTTCTCGCGGCTCCCCTACTCGGCCATCGAGGCGGTCGCTCGCGAGGCCCCACCAGGCTGAGCCGTCGTCATCCGGAGCCCACCACCGTCGCGGCGGCGCGGGCCCCACTGCGCAACGCGCCCTCCATGTAGCCGGCCCAGGCATCGGTGTGCTCGCCGGCCAGCACGACGCGACCGTGGCGCTCACGCAACGTCGTCCACGCCCGCAGCAGCTCACCCGGCCCGAAGGTGGCATAGGTGCCCAAGCTGTGCGGATCGTTCGTCCAGTCGGTGCACACCCGTTCGCCGGTGAGGTCGCGGACACCGGGGAAGATGCGGTCCATCTCGGCGAGGACGCGCTGCTCGCCGTCGGGCATCGCCCCGAGCACCGCGCCGTCGTGCGACGACAGCAGTGCGGTCAGCACCCCGGCATCACCGGCCTGGCCGTCGGTCGCCTCCCACAGTTCGCCGAAGGCGCGATCGCTGCGCACCGATCCGTCGCGGCCCTGGTCGCGCCAGATCCGTCGGCGCACCTGCGCGCTCACCTTGCCACCGATGCCGTACGACACCGACGCCAGCTCGGCCGGCATGTCCGGCCACAGCCGGCCCAGCACCGGCAGCGGCACGGTCACCACCACCTGGTCGGCCACCAGACGTTCGCCCGAGCGCAGCACGACCTCGCCCTCGTCGGCATCGATCAGGGCGACGCCAGCACCGAGCCGGATCCGCTGGTGCAACGGTGCCGCCAGGCCGGTGGCGAGCTGGTCGTTGCCCCCGACCACGCGCCAGCCCTCGAAGCCGTCGCCGGAGCGCAGGTGCAGCGCCGTCATCCAGGCGGCCATCAGCAGTGAGACCTCGTCCGGGCCGAGCATGTACTCGCCGCGGATGTCGCGCCCGATCACCACCCGGCCGACGAGGCTCAGCCCGAGGCCGTCGAGCACGGCCGACAGCGGTGTGGCATCGAGCCGCTGGGCATCGACCGAGCCGGGCAGGTCGTCGAGGTCGATCCCGGCGGCCAGTTCGGCGAGCGCTGCGTCCCACCGACCGAGATCGCTCGCCAGCGAGCCGTAGAAGGCATAGGGCGCCGGGCGGCCGCCGAGGTCGACCATCCGCACCGCGTCGTCGCGCCCGCTCGGCACCGGGCAGAGCGCCAGCCCGAAGCGCTCGACCAGGCCGAGCACCGTGCTGTGCGCGGCGTCGACGAACTCTGCGCCGCGCTCGCACCACTGCCCGTCGGCGAAACGGTGGCTGTGCACCCTGCCGCCGACCCGGTCGCGCGCCTCGAGCACCACCACGTCGCGGCCGGCGTCGACCAGCTGCGCGGCGCAGTGCAAGCCGGCCAGGCCAGCACCCACGACGACGACGTCGTGCCGGGTCGACGATTGGCGCGTCATCTCAGAACAGCGTCTCCTGCACGGCCTGTCGCTGAGCTGCGGTGAGCCCGCGCGGCACACCCGACCACGGCACGAAGTGCTCCATGAACACCCACGTGCGCCGATGGATGGCCGAGGGCCCGTAGCCCTGCAGCCCCGCCTTGTGCAGCGGGCACGGGTAACCCTTGTTCGTGTCGAACGACCACTGCGGGTAGTGGCGTGCGGCCTCGCGCATCGCCCGGTCGCGTGTGACCTTGGCGAGGATGCTGGCTGCTGCCACCGACAGGCAGTGCAGGTCGGCCTTCACGCGCATCTCCACATGCGCCACATGCGGGCTGACGAAGTTCCACGTCCCGTCGACCACCGCAGCATCCGGTCGCACGCCGAGCGCGGCGATCGCCCGCTGCGCAGCCAGACGTTGGGCCGCGGCCATGCCCAGCTCGTCGCACTCGGTGTGCGATGCCTCACCGATCGCCCAGGCATCGCACCATCCGGCGATGCGGTCGAACAGCTGCTCGCGACCTGCTTCGCTGAGCACCTTCGAGTCGCGCACCCCGTTCACGCGGCGATCGACCGGCAGCACGGCGGCCCCGACGACGAGCGGTCCCGCCCAGGCGCCGCGGCCCACCTCGTCGATGCCCACGACGACCTCGTGGCCCTGGGCCCAGAGCTCCTTCTCGATCGCTCTCGTCGGAGCCCGCCCCCTGGCCATCGGCTCGGCCTGTCAGCGCAGCAGCAGCGCCGGGGCGCCGGCGGCGACCTCACCGACGCGCCACCACCGGTCGCCGAGCGCGCCAGCTGCAGCCGGATCGACGGCGGCGAGCAGGCCGCCCGAGGTCTGCGGGTCCATGCAGAGCGCCTCGCCCTCGGCCGTCGCCGTGCTGTCGAGGTGCGCTGCCACGTAGTCGCGGTTGCGCGGGTCGCCGCCGGTGCGCACGCCACGCGCCGCCGCCTCTCGCGCACCCGGGTAGGCGACGATCCCGCCGGTGTCGACCACGAGCTGCACACCACTGCGCTCGGCCATCTCCCAGCCGTGGCCGGCGAGGCCGTAGCCGGTGACGTCGGTGACCGCGTGCACCGCCGAACCGAGCGCCTGCAGCTGCTCGGACGCATCACGATTGATGCGGCGCATCCCGGCGATGGCAGCAGCCTTGTCGTCGGCACTGCCGCCGGCGAGGGCGAGCGCGGTGCCGATCGGCTTCGACAGCACGAGCACGTCACCCGGGCGCGCGCCGCCCTTGCGGAACACACGCTCTGGGTGGACGACACCCTGCACGGCGAGTCCGAAGATCGGCTCGGGGTTGCGGATCGTGTGCCCACCCGCGATCGAGCCGCCCGCCTCGGCGACGACAGCGGCCGCCGCGTCGAAGATGGCGACGATCGCCTCGCGGGGGAAGTGCTCGGGGAAGGCGGCGACGTTGAGCGCCAGCACCACTCGGCCGCCCATAGCGAACACGTCGCTGCAGGCGTTGGCCGCGGCGATCGCCCCGAAGTCGGCCGGGTGGTCGACGAGCGGTGGGAAGAAGTCGGTGGTGCTCACCAGCGCCACGTCGGGCGACACCTGGTAGATCGCTGCGTCGTCGAACGGGGCGAGCCCGACGAGCAGCGACGGGTCGGCGCCGCCCGGCATGTCGCGCACGAGCGAGGTGAGCAGTGACGCGCCCCACTTCGCCGCGCAGCCCCCGCACGACGTCCACTCGGTGAGGCGGAGGTCGGCGAACGGGTCGGAAGGCGCGGTCGTGGTCACACCGTCAGCATAGGGTTGGCTCCGTGATCACGATCGGCCCCTACCGGTTCAGCGCGACCGACGCGGCGAAGACCGTGCACCACCTGCCCGACCTGTGGGAGATGCTCGGCGAAGGTCGCGACGCCTCGGTGATCGAGCACCTGCTCCCCCGCACCGACGGGCCCGTCGACGAGGTGCTGCCCGAGGTGTGGCAGGCACTGCTCGCCGCCGGGCCGGCACTGCGCGCCGCAGGCCAACTGCCAGGCCGCGCCGAGGGTGTCGTGACCCAGCTGAACGCTGGCTCGGGTGGTGTGCCGAAGACCGCCACCCCCACGGTCGACGTCGACTTCGGCGGGGTCGTGGGCGATGTGCAGAAGTCGCGCCAACACCACGGCCGACCGTGGCAGGCACTGTGCATCTGGTCGGCCGACGTGATCGATGCGTTCAACGCCGACGGCCACCACCTCTTCCCCGGCGCAGCGGGCGAGAACGTCACGGTGCGGGGGCTGCACTGGCCCGATGTGCGACCGGGTGTGCGCCTGCAGCTGGGCGAGGTGCTGTGCGAGGTGTCGGCCTATGCGTTCCCGTGCAAGCAGAACACGGCCTGGTTCCGCGACGGCGACTTCATGGCCATGTGGTCGGGCAACGGCCCGGTGAGCCGTCTCTATGCCACCGTGCTGCAGCCGGGTCGCATCGCCACCGGCGATGCCGCGATACTCGAGCCGTGACCGATCCCACGTCCTCACCCTCGTACCGCGCCATCGCCTTCAGCGGCAGCCTCCGCAGCGGCTCGTCCAACACCGGCCTCGTCCGGCTCGCGGCGCGGCTGGCGCCCGCTGAGCTGGCGGTCGAGGTGATCGACTGGGTGGGCGAGCTGCCCTACTACAACCCGGACCTCGAGGCCGACCTGCCGGAGGTCGCCGCACGCTGGCGCGCCGCTGTCGAGGGCGCCGACGCGGTGATCATCGGGATGCCCGAGTACAACTTCGGCCCCAGCGGGCTGGCCAAGAACGCCATCGACTGGCTCACCCGCCCGCTCGGCACGCACTCGCTGCGCGGCAAGGCCATCGCCATGCTCACCTCCGGCGGCAAGGGCGGTGGCAGCCTGGTGCAGCCGGCCATCGGTGGCATCCTCGGCCTGCTCGGCAACACCATGGTCGACGAGCCGAAGGTGACGATCGCGATGGGCGCCACCCGCATCGACGGCGACGGCAACACCGACGACTCCGAGATCATCGATCTGGTCACGGCGAAGCTGGCTGCCCTGGTCGCCGTCCTCGAGGCGCGCTGACCTTCGTGCGCGCCGTCCACTTCCGTCGCTTCGGCGAGCCGCTGTCGGTGAGCGACGTGGCCGACCCTGCCCCACCGCCCGACGGGGTGGTGCTGCGCGTCGAGGCGACCGGCGTGTGCCGGAGCGACTGGCACGCCTGGCTCGGCCACGACCCCGACGTCGAACTGCCCCACGTGCCCGGCCACGAGTTGGCCGGGGTCGTGGTCGCCACTGGACCGCTCGTCACCCGCTGGCGCGAGGGCGACCGGGTGACGGTGCCGTTCGTGCTCGGCTGCGGCGCCTGCCCGCGCTGCGCCGCAGGTCAGCAGCACGTCTGCGACGACCAGTTCCAACCCGGCTTCACCGCCTGGGGGTCGTTCGCCGAGTACGTCGCCCTGCCCCGCGCCGACGCCAACCTGATCGCGCTACCCGAGCAGATGTCGTTCGCCGACGCGGCGAGCCTCGGGTGCCGCTTCGCCACGTCGTTCCGCGCAGTCGTCGACCAGGCCCGGCTCGAGCCCGGCCAGACCCTCGCCGTGCACGGCTGCGGTGGCGTCGGGCTCTCCGCGGTGATGATCGCCGCCGCACTGGGCGCCGACGTCGTGGCCGTCGACATCGACGACGCAGCGCTCGACCTGGCTGCGCAGTTCGGTGCCCGGCATGTCGTCAACGCCCGCGCCACCGATGCGGTCGAGGCCGTGCGCGAGCTCACCGGCGGCGGCGCGCACGCCTCGATCGACGCCGTCGGCACCGCCGGCACGTGCATCGCCTCGATCCGCTCGCTGCGCACACAGGGACGGCACATCCAGGTGGGGCTGATGCTCGCCGACGACGCCACACCGCCGGTGCCGATGACGCTGCTGCACTCACGCGAGATCGAGCTGATCGGCAGCCACGGCATGCCGGCGCACGCCTACCCGCGACTGCTCGCCATGGTCGCCGCCGGCAGGGTCGACCCCGGCGCCCTCGTCACCACGCGCCTGACGCTCAGCGAGGGTGCCGCCCATCTGATGCGCATGGCCGAGTTCCCCGGATCAGGCATGGCCGTCGTCACCGACCTCGGTCGCTGACCCGACCCACCCCCGACCGCCCGACCCGTCAGCGGCCGGGCGGGACCGACGTCCGTCGGTACGTGCTCTGGCACGGCGAGCCGACCACCCACCACACCTGGTGCGGTCCGCCGTCGGCACGCAGCTCGGCCACCATCGATGCGGTGGTGACCTCGACGAGCCGCCCGTCCGCGTCACGGCCGTGCATGCACACGCTCCAGCCCGGCTCGGCGCACGTGTCGTGCGAACGGAGGTGCGCGATCAGGCCGTCGACATCGACCCCTCCTCGCTCGAGGACCCGCTGCGATGCCTGCAGCCGCGGGTCGACCAGGCGCTCGACGGGCTGGCGCGGGTGACGGTGAGCGCCGTCGAACGCGGCGATGCTCGTCCGGTTGGAGATCGCGCGCACCCCTGCCGGGCCGGCGACGTGCTCGACCGCCCACTGCCGACCGGACGTCTCGACCACGTAGGCCTCGTGCGGATCGGCGACCAGGAAGCTGCTCCAGTAGGCCTTCGGGCCCGCCGCACCTCGTGGGTCGTGGCCGGTGCCACCCTGGCCGTGGGCCTCGAGCAGCGACGTGATCACCTCGACGGCAGATGCTGCGGTGTCGCCCCGCTCGAGGCCGAGGCGCACCAGGTCGAGGCCGGTCAGCGCGGGTGGCACGGCACGCGGGTCGAGGGTGGTGTAGATCGCCTCGTTGCCGATGGCCACCCCCGCCTCGTTCACGCCGTGCTCGGCCCCCCAGCACCACGCCGGCTTCGACAACCACGCCCCGAGTGTGGGCCGCGGCGATGGTGGCACGGCGACATGGGTGGCCCGCACCGGTGAGCGATCGCGGCGCGAGCGCACCCAGCGCACCTCGTGGGCCTCGTCGGGTGGTCGATCACTGTTCTTCGCGAACAGCGTCACCCCGGCTGCCGTCGCGGCGGCGAGGGCGACGAGGGTGTCGCACATCAGCCGAACGAGATGTCGCCCGAGCCAGGCATCGGCGGCGGCGACGGTGCGGCGGGCGGGGCCTCGTCGAGGTCGGCCGTGGGCACCGAGCCACTCGGTGCCGGCCACAGCGCCTCACCCGTGCGCTCGGTGCTCGACCATGCGGGTGCCGCAACCGGGGCCAGCAGCTCGACCGGGTCGCCGGTCTGTTCCCAGATCAGCGCCGGCCGCGGCCCGTGCCACCGCACGGCGAACGACACGGCCGACGCAGGCCCTGTGGGAACCCCGTACACCTCGAGCTGCTGGCCGAGCCATGAGTCCGGCAGGCCTGCCGGGAACAGCCGCTGCCCGGCGGCGATCGACCGCTCGACCGTGGCGATCAGACGCGCGCCGACGGCTTCGTCGCCGGCACCCGGTGCGAGGCCTCGTCGCTCGCGGTCGGCCAGGAGGCGCTCCCGCACCCGTCGGAGGTCGCGCCCGGCACGCTCGTCGGCCGCGGCGCGGCACACCCGCTCGGCGGCATCGAGCGCAGCGTCCAACAGCACGTCGTCGAGCTGGGCCGCAAGACCCGCTATCCCCTCGGCGACATCGGGCATCCAGTCCTCGGCCCGGCTGCCCATGCGCACCAGCTCACCCACACCGAGCAGGAACCCGACCGGGTCGTCGGTCGGCTCGTCCGGTCCGCACAGCAACAGCTCGCAACGGGCCCGCACGACCGATTCGCCGAGGGCAGTGTCCGGCACCAGCAGCCTGCTCGCCCGCTCGCACAGCGCCAGCCAGCCGCGCGACACCTGCGCCGCGCCCGGCAGGCCCGTCGGCAGGGCTTTCGGCCCGCCAGGCGAGTGGACCAGCGCCACCGTGAGCGTGGCGCGGTGGCCCACCGGGAACGTGGTCACCGGGCCGTGTAGATCGATCCCCTTGATCGGGACGTCCGTGGGCGGCCGGATGGCACACAGTTCGGCACCGGTGAAGGCAACAGCGATCGGCAACGGCGAGTCGTTCTCGACCTCGACGATCGTGAGGCCACCGTGATCGGCGACGGCGTACACGCGCTGCACCGCATCACCGCTCGGGATGCGCACCCGGGTCTCGACCACTGGTGTCCCGTCGATACTGCGCTGGCGCACAGTGGGCTCGTCGGCGGGCACGTGCCAGCGGTCGTCGGCAGCGACGTACCAGTCGAGCCTGCCGAGGTCGTCCCACTGCTCGACAGCACCCCAGGGGGTGACCGTCGCTCGCCACCGTTGCCCGAGCACACCTACGGTCACCGCATCCACGGCCCGAAGCGTAGGGGCAGGCGGCGCTGGTCCCTACGATGCTGTGTCGTGCGCCTGGCAGCCCTCGTCCCCGTCAAGGCCTTCGGTGCCGCCAAGCAGCGTCTGGCGGCAGTGCTGAGCGACGACGAGCGCGAGCGCCTCGCCCGCGCCACGGCAGCGGGGGTGCTGCACGCCGTCGCCCCGTTCCATCCTCACGTCGTCTGCGACGACGACGAGGTCGCCGGCTGGGCCGTGACTCACGGAGCCACCGTCATCCGCGACCAGCACCGCGGCCTCAACCCGGCGATCGACCTCGCCGTCGGGCACCTGGCCCAGCACGGGTACGACCATGTGCTCGTGGTGCACGGCGACCTGCCACGGCCTGCCGCGCTCGCCCGCCTGGCTGCATCGGCCAGGCCCGGCTCGATCGTCCTCGTGCCCGATCGACGTCTCGACGGCACCAACGTCGCGATGTTCCCGGTCGCCCGGGCCCTCGCCGCCGCCTACGGGCCCGGCTCGTTCCGTCGGCACCTCGCTGCCGCGCTCGCCGCGGGCTGCCCGGTGAGCGTGGTCCGCGACGTCGAGCTCGCGCTCGACATCGACCAGCCCAGCGACCTCGCCCATCCGCTCGTGCACGCCACCGTCGACAGGATGCTCGGCCGCAGCGGTACCGTGCTCTGACGATGAGCACCAACGAACCAGGACAACCCGCGGTCGGTGGGCCCGCCGGATCGGTGGCGAGCCGCAACCTCGCCGTCCCCCGCTCGGCCCTCGCCATCGGCGCCCACCCCGACGACGTCGAGTTCGGGTGCGGCGGCACGCTGGCAAAGTGGGCGGCGGCCGGATGTGTGGTGCACCATCTCGTCTGCACCGACGGGTCGAAGGGCACGTGGGACGTCGCCGCCGACACCGACCTGCTCGTCGAGCGACGCGTCGCCGAGCAGCGCGAGGCCGCCCGGCGTCTCGCCGGCGCGAATGCCGGCGAGGTCCGCTTCCTCGGCCATGTCGACGGCGAGCTCGACAGCTCGCTCACCGTGCGCGACGCGGTCGCTCTCGTCATCCGCGAGCTGCGGCCCGAGGTGGTGCTGGGCCACGATCCGTGGAAGCGCTACCGCCTCCACCCCGATCACCGTCACGCCGGCCTGCTGGCGTGCGATGGCATCGTCGCCGCACGCGACCCGCACTTCTTCCCGCATCACGGTGTCCCCCACCACCGCCCCCAGGCCCTGCTGCTGTGGGAGGCCGACGCACCCGACCACGTCGAGGACGTGAGCGATCACGTCGACACCAAGCTCCATGCGCTCGAGGCGCACGAGTCGCAGTTCGAGAGCACGATGCGCGCCGTCGACGATGCGCAGCTCGCCGCGTTCCGCGAGCGGATCCGCACCCGGCTGCACGGGCTCGGCGCGCCCTACGGGTTCGAGGCGGGCGAGGTCTTCAAGCTCATCTCCGACCTCTGACCCGACGCCGCCAGCCGCTCAGGAGCTGAACTGGCCGGGCTGGCGACCCGCCCCCGGCCCGCCCGCGAACGCTTGCGCGATCGAGATCCAGTCGGTGGCGAGCGCTCCGCTCACCACCAGGCCGGTGTCGGCGTGGTGGCGACGCTGGGTGACGACGAGGCAGAAGTCGAGCAGCGGCCCGCGGACCACATCGGACGTGGCCGGGTCGTCGGCATCGGGCCCCCAGCGCAGCACGGTTCCGTCTGGTGCCGTGAGCACGACCGCGATCTCGCCGGCCGGCATCTCGCGGCCGTTGGTGACGTAACTGAACGGGCGAGCACGCACGCCGATGTGGGCGACGTGACGCAGACGAGCGCTCGGCGCACGGTTCGCTCCCAGCGCATCGGCGACGTCCTGCCCGTGAGCCCAGGTCTCCATCAGGCGAGCGGTGATGAACGAACGGGCGCCCATTGCCGGGCCGTACCACGGCACGCGGGTGGACGGGTCGACCTGCCGGGCGACGGCGATCAGTTGCGCACGATCTGCCCGCCAGCGCTCCATCATCTCGGCACCGGTGATCTGCCGACCGGGGACGACGGACGCGTCCGTGCCGCCGCCGGCCAGCAGGGTGGCCGCGTCGGCCGCGAACGCTTCGGCATCGGTGAGGGCGAGCAGCGCACGTTGGTCGAAGAACCAGAGGTGGCTGACCTGGTCGCGCACCGACCAACCGGGCGACGGCGTCGGTGTGTCCCATTCGGCTTCGCTCAGCCGGCCCACGATCGCATCGAGGTCGGCGTGCTCGGCGACGAGGTCGTCACAGATCTCCTGCATCGCCTCATTCTGCACGCTCGAGCGGCACGACTCGCTACGGACGCGACAGTGGGGGGCCACCGGCCCCCCACTGTCCGACGCTCCGTCGTCGAGTCGGAACGACTACTTCTTGGCAGCCTTCTTGGCCGGAGCGGCCTTCTTCGCCGGAGCTGCAGCCTTCTTGGCCGGAGCGGCCTTCTTCGCCGGTGCAGCAGCCTTCTTGGCCGGAGCGGCCTTCTTCGCCGGTGCAGCAGCCTTCTTGGCCGGAGCGGCCTTCTTCGCCGGTGCAGCAGCCTTCTTGGCCGGAGCGGCCTTCTTCGCCGGTGCAGCAGCCTTCTTGGCCGGAGCGGCCTTCTTCGCCGGTGCAGCAGCCTTCTTGGCCG
>JBBATY010000004.1:36688-40433 GCA_040398525.1 Ilumatobacteraceae bacterium
CCGGAGCGGCCTTCTTCGCCGGTGCAGCAGCCTTCTTGGCCGGAGCGGCCTTCTTGGTGGTTGCCATGTCTGGGGTCCTCAGCTTTCCTTGGTCACTTCTTCTTGGGGTTGAGAGCTGCCTTGAGCGTGCTGCTCGAGGTGAACTTCATCCGGGTCGACGCAGCGATCTTCACTGCAGCGCCGGTCTGGGGGTTGCGACCCGTGCGGGCCTTCGACTTGGAGGTGCTGAACGAGCCGAAGCCCGGCCAGGCAACCTTGCCGCCCTTCTTCGTCACCTTCGTGACGGTGTCGAAAAAGGCAGCGACGGTGCGCTCGGCGTCGGCCTTGCTGACACCCGCCTCTTTCGCGATTGCGTCGATCAACTCTGCTTTGGTCATGGGTTCGGTACCTTCTCGTCGATGAGATGTTCGTAACGGAGCGTTACGAACGGATATCGAACAGATTCGACGCGCGAATAGCAAGCACCCTAGTTGTTGCAAATGCAACATAGTGATGCCATTGCTCCACCTTGAGTGGCGTGTGCTCGCGGCTGCGATGATCTCCACATGGACACACCGCGGATCCCTCCGGTCACCGATCCCTCACCCGAAGTGATCGAGCTCTACGAACGGGGCGGCATGACCGCCCCCGACGGCTCGACGCTCAACATCTTCGCCACCATCGCCCATCATCCGAAGCTGCTGAAGCGCTGGTTGGTGTTCGCCGCCCACGTCATGTCGAAGAACAGCATCCCGGCGCGCGACCGCGAGCTGGCGATCCTCCGCGTCGGTGTGCGGTGCGCGTCGCCGTACGAGTTCGCCCAGCACGTCGTGATCGCCGAGCAGTGCGGCGTCACTGCGGACGAGATCGACCAGGTGCGAACCGGTCCGACACATCCTGCATGGGGGGCGTTCGACGCCGCCCTGCTCGCTGCCGTCGACGAGCTCCACGACGATGGCCGCGTCGCCGACGGCACCTGGGCCACGCTCGCCGCCCGGTACTCGACCGAGCAGATGCTCGACCTGCTGTTCACCGTCGGCAACTACCACCTCGTGTCGTTCGTGCTCAACAGCTGCGGAGTGCAGCTCGACGATGGAATCGCCGACGCGCTCTGAGCCCTGGCGACGTTCGATGAACGCCGGATGACATCGGTGCGATATCCACCCGCACTCGGTCGCGACGATGTAGAACTGGGTCGCCCAGCGTGCTCGGGCGCCCATCCGCACTCGTGACCGAGGGCCCACGGGCCCTCCGACAAGGAGACACGTTGACCGACGTGCTGCCCGCCCCGTCCGCCCCGCAGGCGACGAAAGGGGGTGTGCGGACTCGGGTCGTGCTCGACACGTCGGTGCTGGTGGCCGACCCGACCTGCTTCCAACACCTCCGTGATGTCGACATCGTGGTGCCACTGACGGTCGTCGAAGAGCTCGACAGCCTGAAGACCCGACCCGACGACGTCGGTCGCTCGGCCCGGGCCGCCCTTCGCTCCATCGAGGAGGTCCGCGTCCGCGCCGGGGGCTCGCTCGCCACCGCGGTGGCGCTGGGCAGCGACCCCGGGTCGAGCACCCTGCAGATCGAGGTGAACGGCATCCAGCATCACCTCCTCGTCGAACACGGTCTCGACCCGAAGGTGCCCGACAACCGCATCATCGGCGCCGCCCTCGGGCAGTCGTTGCACGCGCCCACGGTCATGGTCTCGAACGACGCCGCGCTGCGCATCAAGGCCGCACACCTGGGCGTGAGCGCCTCCGAGCACCAGCCGGTCGGCCGCGCCGCGGTCGACCGGCACGCTGGGTGGGCGACGATCGAGGTCGGTCCGAGCGTGGTCGACGAGCTCTACGCGAGCGGCGCCACCGACGCCGACCCCGGCATCGGTGCAGATGCACTCGACGAGAACTCCTTCGCCGTGCTGCGCGCCGGATCGCAGTCGGCGCTCACCCGGAGGGTCGGACCGGACCTCGTCCTCCTCGGCTCCGCTGCCGCCGAGGCATGGGGGCTCCGACCACGCTCGAAGGAGCAGCGGTTCGCACTCGAGTTGCTGCTCGATCCCGATGTGAGCGTCGTGGCGCTCGATGGGCGCGCCGGAACCGGCAAGACCCTCCTCGCCATCGCCGCCGGCCTCGAGCAGGTCGTCGAGCGACGGCACTACGAGCGTCTGGCCATCTATCGACCGCTCGTCCCGGTCGGCAGGGCCGACGTCGGGTTCCTGCCCGGCGGGCTCGACGAGAAGCTCGACCCGTGGATGTCCGCCATCCACGATGCACTCGTTGCACTGACCGATCAGCGCTCGAGCCACGACGCGCGGGAGTTGATCGACCAGCTCACCTCCCGCGGACAGCTGTCGCTCGAGAGCGTCACCTTCCTGCGCGGGCGGTCGCTCCACCGGCAGATGGTGATCGTCGACGAGGCCCAGAACCTCGAGCCGACGACGCTCAAGACGATCCTCACCCGCGTCGGCGAGGGCACCAAGGTGGTGTTCACGGGCGATACGAGCCAGATCGACGCGCCCTACCTCGGCGAGTCGAACAACGCCCTCGCCGTGCTGATCTCGGCCTTCCGGGGCCAGCCGTGCTTCGGCCACATCACCCTCGCCGCGTGCGAGCGCAGCGCCGTCGCCAGCCTCGCCGCAGAGCTTCTGTGATTTAGCACGAAAACCCTTTACAGCTGCCTCCGCGACGTTTACTGTTAAAAGCGTCGTAAGGGTGAGGCCACAACGGTGGCCGATCTGGGAGGACCGGTAATGGCGACACTCGAGCTGTTCCAGCGGGAAACTGTCCAGGGCGAGCACTGGGCTGATCACGCGGTGTGCAAGGGGCGGACGCAACTGTTCTTCCCCCCTCGCGCCGAGCGCCCTCAAGCCCGTGCCCGCCGCGAGGCCCAGGCCCGCTTGCTGTGCAGCACCTGCCCGGTGCAGGTCGACTGCAAGCAGTTCGCCCGCGGCAATCACGAGTACGGGTTCTGGGGCGGCGAGAGCGAAGAAGAGCGTCACCTCGCCGGGTACACCGTGGCCGCACCCATCGGTGTGCGTGCCCGGGCGATGCGCTGACCCGGCCACACTCGGCCCTGCCACACCCCCGGTCTAGGGTGGCCGGCATGACGTCATGTCGACATCGCCGCCCGGCACGTCGTACAGCGGGTCAACGATGAGCCTGCTCGACGACCACACCATTCGGTTCGCCGTGGTCGACGTCGAGACCTCGGGCCTCGATCCGCAGCGTCATCTCTTGCTCCAGGTCGGGGTCGTCGTGGTCGATGGCAGTGGCCAGGTGCTCGACCGGTGGGCCAGCCTCATCCGGCCCGAGCGGCGGTGGTGGTTCAGCGTCGGGCCCACCTCGATTCATGGCATCCGGCGTCGCGATGTGCGGGGTGCTCCACCGGCGGTCGACGTGCTGCAACGCCTGGCCCGGTCGCTCGACGGCGCAGTCTTCGTCGCCCACAATGCGTCGTTCGACCGCGCGTTCCTCCGGGCCGCGGCCGACGCGCACGGCGTCGCCGTTCCGCTCGATCCCACGCTGTGCACACTGCAACTGTCGCGCCGGCTCGATCCGGAGCGCCGGCTGTCGCACAAGTTGATCGACCTGTGCGCTCGCTACGACGTCCTGCTCGAACGACCGCACGACGCGCTGGCCGACGCCGACGCGACCGCCGCCGTGCTCGGTCGGCTGCTCGAGGCCCACGGCATCACCAGCCGCGAGCTGCTCGACGCTCAGCTCTCCGTCGAGTAGCGAGCCTGCAACACGGCGGCGGCCGCTTCGGCACCGAGGCC
>JBBATY010000004.1:40533-122623 GCA_040398525.1 Ilumatobacteraceae bacterium
TCTCCGTCGAGTAGCGAGCCTGCAACACGGCGGCGGCCGCTTCGGCACCGAGGCCAGCCCACTGCTCGGGTGCCACCACGCGTCCATCGGGGCCGAGTTGCAGCAGCAGGTCGCGCAGCCAGCGCTCGCTGCCCACCACCACCTCGACGAGCATCGTCGCGCCTGCATCGCGAACGATCCGGACGGGATGACGCTCGACGACCCAACGGCCGGCCTCGGCAAGCTCGAGCGTCGCCAGCACCGCATCCGGCGATGCCGCGAGCACCTCCAACCATCCGTCGCCCATCGGTACATCGACCTCGCGCGGTTCGCCGTGCTCGCCAGTCGGCTCGAGCGCTGTGATCCGGTCGACGCGGAAGGTGCGCTGCTCACCGGACCGGTCGTCATCGGCGACCAGGTACCAGCGCCCACGATCGGTATAGACCGCCCGCGGCGTCACCACGCGCGACGACTGCTCGCCGCTGGCTGCCGACCAGTAGTCGATGCGCAGCCGCTCGACGTCGCTGGCGGCAGCGACGAGGCGCTCGGTCAGCGCCGGCTCGGCGAACTCGAGGGTGATGGAGTCGTCGCCGAGCAGCGCAGCAAGCTTCGCCAGGGCCCGGGCCAGCGGACCCTCGCTGTCGGCACCGGGCAGAGCGAGCGCGGCCCGGCCGGCAGCAAGCAGGGCGAAGCCCTCTGGTGCCGTCAGGCGCAATGGCCGTGTGAAGAACCGCGGGATCCCGACGTAGACAACGCCGTCGTCGACGTACAGATCGATGCACTCGTCGAGGAACGGCGGCAGACCGCAGCAGGCCACCTGCTCGAGGTCGGCGATGAGCTCCTTCTCGCTGACCTGGAAGCGTTCGATCATCTCGGCGAGCGGAGCCTCGCCCCGCTCCATCAGCCAGGGAAGCATGACGAGCAACCGTCGGAGACGCTCCTGCACCGGACGTGGCCCGCGGCGGCTCACGACGCGGCCCCCTGCTCGACGATGCGTCGCAACCACCCGACCAGGTCGTCGCGGACCTCGGGAGGCCCGAGCACCTCGGCCTGCGTGCCGAGCGCCACCACCCAGGCCCGGAACGCACTGAGGTTGGCGCACGGCACGGTGAAGACCGTCGAGCCGTCGTCGCGCACCGCCACCACGGTGTCGGGGCCCAACTCCCGACGCACGACGTCGACGAGCGCCCCCCACACTGCAACGTCGGCCGAGCGTGGCTCGTCGTCCTCGCCGAGCCGCTTCGGGTCGGTGGGGAACGCCGAGCGAGGGTCGAACCCCGCAGGCACCTGGACGGGCTCGTCCGCCAGATGGCGAACGTCGCCGCTGATCCGATCGACGCGGAAGGTGCGCTCCTCGCCCCGGGTGCGGTCGAGGCCGACGACGTACCAGTAGCCCTCGCGCAGCAGCAGGCCCCAGGGCTCGAGCACCCGCTCGACACCTCGGTAGTCGAAGCTCACGGCGTGACGGGCGGCGATGGCGGAACGGAGCACCGGGAGCTCGGCGACGTCGGGAAGATGGGCGCGCAGCGTGGTGGTGGGCAGCGCGGAACCACCGAGCTTCCACACCGCATCCTGGCCCGGATCGGTACGGATGGTCGCCACCGCCATCTGCAACGCGTGGCGCTCGTCGTCGTCGAGATCGAGGCCGCGCAGCTCGTACGCGGCCCGGTCGATCGAGTACGCGGTCTGGCCCGCCTGATCGCCGCCGAGCACCTCGGTCTCGATGGGCACCCCGATGTCGCGCAGCAGCGCCTTGTCGCGTTCGAAGGTCGCCCGTTGCGCGTCGGGGGACTCGGGGTACTGGCCGGCGAGCTCGCCGACGATCTGGCGCAGGGTCAGCGGCGCGCGCCGCTCGAGCAGCAAGGTCAGCAGGTTGGTGACGCGTTCGATCGGTGCCGTCATCACCCCCCAGGCTAGGGGTGATGCCCGCCTCAGCCCGACGTGGTGTGGCGCGAGGCCTCGATGGTGGCGCGAACCACCTCGACCACCTTGTCGGCCGAGGCGCCAGGCGTGAGCACGGCCGCGACCCCGGCGGCAGTCAGCCTGGCGACATCGCGCTCGGGGATGATGCCGCCCACCACGACGGGGATATCGGCGCCGCGTTCGCGCAGCTTGGCCACCACCAACGGCGCCAGCGTCATGTGGGCACCGCTCAGCATCGACAGGCCCACGGCGTCGACGTCTTCGTCGACAGCAGCAGCAGCGACCGTCTCGGGCGTCTGGAACAGGCCGGTGTAGATGACCTCGAAGCCGGCATCGCGCAAGATGCGCGCCACCACCTTCACCCCCCGATCGTGGCCGTCGAGGCCCACCTTGGCCACAAGCACCCGGTCAGCCATGGTCGACCGCCGCTCGATGAGCGACGCGGACATCGAGCCGCACCAGGCCGCGCAGCATGAAGCTCGGGTGGTAGCGGAAGTCGTTGCCCTCGGCGAGCTCGATGCGGTCGAGCCGGCGGGCGAGGCCCTCGAAGGCTGCCTGCAACTCGATGCGCGACAGCGGTGCGCCCAGACAGAAGTGGATCCCCTTGCCGAACGCGAGGTGCTCCTTGTGATTCGGGCGATCCGGGTCGAAACGGTCCGGATCGTCGCCCCACACCGCCGGGTCGCGGTTGGCCGCGGCGAACATCACCAGCAGGCGAGCACCCTTCGGGATGGGAACCCCGGCGAGCTCGGTGTCGGCCGTGACCACCCGGAACATGCCCTGGGTCGGCGACGACAGCCGGAGCACCTCCTCGGCGACCATCGGCGCATACCCGGAGGGGTCGGCCTGGAGCTTGGCCCAGACGTCCGGGTGCTCGGCGAGGAGCTTCACGCCCTCGGTCAGCGACTTGGTGGTGGTCTCGTTGCCGGCCACGAGCAGTTGCTGCACGATCGAGAGCATCTCGGCCATGGTGAGCTCGCGGCGGCCGTCGGGCGCCTGCTCGTCGTCGATCTGCGCCTGGACGAGCTCGCTCATCAGGTCGCCCGTCGGCTCGGCACGGCGGCGCTCGAGCTGCTCGGCGAAGTAGTGCTGGAACTCGACGATCCCCTCGAAGGCCTGCACCCGACGCTCGTCGGTGATGATCGAGCCGATGTTGGCGATCGAATCGTCGCTCCACCGCTTGAAGTCGGCCATCCGATCGGCCGGCACGTTGAGCACCTGGGCGATGGCCTCGATCGGCAGCGGCACGGCGAAGCTCGTCACCAGGTCGACGACCTCGCCCTCGGGAAGTCTGTCGATGAGGGTCGACACGATGTCGGCCACCGGCGCCTTCAGCTCGGCGAGGCGCTTGGGTGTGAAGTACTGGGCCACGGTCGAGCGGTAGCGGGTGTGCTGCGGTGGGTCGATGGTGAGCATCGTCGGCACCTGCGGCCAGCCCGTGGCGAGCACAGCCTTGATCCGCTCGACGACCTCGCCCTTCGGCATCTCGCCCGCGGTCTGGAAGCGGCTGCTGAACGTCACCGTGTCGCGCAGGATCGGAGTGACCAACTCGTGCTTGGTGACCATGTACAGCTCGGTGCCCTCGACGCGAAACACCGGCGCTTGCTCCTGCATGGCCCGGTAGTACAGGTGAGGGCACTGCTGGACCGACTCGCTGAACGGGTTGAACCCCTCGAGCGAGACGACCTGCGGGGCGCCGGTGGAGTCGCCACTCATGTCGCTCAGTCTCGCCCACGCGACCGGGCCGCGTCGACACGGGCCGCGTCGCCCGCGCCGCGGCCGATCGGCAAGACTCGCTCTCGTGCAGCCCATCTCCCGCCGCCGCTTCCTCGCCACCTCGGCCATCGTGATCGTCTCGACCGCGACGGCCTGCAGCGGCGACTCCGGCTCGGGCGCCGTCACCTCGGCACCCGAGCCCACCGAGCCCCCCGCTCCCGACACCACCGCAGCGCCCCCGACCACCTCGGCTCCGACGACCACGACACCGCCGGTGGACCTTCCTGACGACCCGTTCACCCTCGGGGTGGCGAGTGGCGACGCATCCGTGGGCTCGGTCGTGCTCTGGACCCGGCTCGCCCCCGACCCGCTCGCCGGCGGCGGCATGCCAGCCGACGCGATCGAGGTGACCTGGGAGGTCGCCCGCGACGAGGCCTTCGGCGACATCGTCGCCACCGGCACCGAGCTCGCCCGCCCCGAGCACGGCCACAGCCTGCACGTGCGCGCCGAGCTCGACCCGGGCTGGTGGTTCTACCGCTTCCGTGTGGGTGGGTACACGAGCCCGGTCGGACGCACTCAACGAGCACCATCGATGACGGCCGAGCCGGAGGCCGTCCGGTTCGCGAGCGCCAACTGCCAGAACTACCAGAACGGCTACTACACGGCGCACCGCGACATTGCCGACCAGCAGCCCGACTTCGTGGTGTGGCTCGGCGACTACATCTACGAAGGCGCGTCTCGGCCCGTCGACGGCAACGACGTCGTGCGCAGCCATGAAGGCACCGACGAGGTGCGCACCCTCGAGCAGTACCGCAACCGCTACGCCCGCTACCGCAGCGACACCAATCTGCAGGCTGCACACGCGGCGTGCCCCTGGTACGTCATCTGGGACGACCACGAGGTCGAGAACAACTACGCCGGCCTCGTCCCCGAGCGACCCGAGGATGCCGAGGGGTTCGCCGAGCGCCGTCAGGCGGCCTACCAGGCGTGGTGGGAGCACATGCCCGTCGACCTGCCGGCCCCCGACGGCTCCGCCGAGTTCCGCATCTACCGCGGCTTCCGCTGGGGCTCGTTGCTCGACCTTGCGTTGCTCGACGGCCGCCAGTACCGCACCGACCAGGCGTGCGGAGACACCACGTTGAACGTCGAGCCGGCCTGTGCGGAGACCTTCGACGAGGACCGCACGATGCTGGGCAGCGAACAGGAGGCGTGGCTGCTCGACACCCTTGGCGGCGACGCCCCGGCCGTGTGGAACGTGATCGGCAACCAGACCGTGTTCGGCGACCTGATGCTCGGCGAAGCCGTCTTGAACTACGACCAGTGGGACGGCTACCCGCTGCAGCGCAACCGCATCCTCGAGCAGCTCTCGGCGCGGGACGTGTCGAACCTCGTCGTGCTGACGGGCGACATCCACTTCGCCGGCACTGGCAACCTGCGTGTCGGTGAACGCGGCACCGGCACCCCCATCGGTGTCGAGTTCGTGGCCACGTCGATCTCGTCCGGTGGGCTGGTGAACCCAGCCGTCACCGAGGTGCTCGTCGCCTTTCCCGACATCGTCGACGTCGAGCTCGAGCACCGCGGCTACATCCTCCACACGGTCACACCCGAGCAGTGGCGGGCCGACTACCGCATGGTCGAGACCGTCAAGACCGAGGACGCACCGCTGTACACGCATGCCGTGTACGTCGTCGACGTCGGCACCAACACGGTGCGCCCCGCCGACTGAACCCGCTGGGTCAGCGTTCGGCGCGGTGGGCCCGGTACCAGTCGACGAGCGCGCTCGTCGACGAGTCGTGCGTGTTGTCGGCATCACCTGTCAGCTCGGGCAGCAGCCGAGTGGCGAGCGCCTTGCCCAGCTCGACACCCCACTGGTCGAAGCTGTTCACACCCCACACGCACCCCTGTACGAACACGATGTGCTCGTACAGCGCGATCAGCTGGCCGAGCACCGACGGGGTGAGCCGCTCGGCGACGATCGTGGTGCTCGGCCGGTTGCCCGGGAACACCCGGTGAGCCTGTTGGTGCTCGGGCACGCCATCGGCGACCACCTCGTCGAGGGTGCGCCCGAACGCCAGTGCCTCGGCCTGGGCGAACATATTGGCCATCAGCAGGTCGTGCTGGTCGACCAGCGGATGGTTCGGGCGGGCGAAACCGATGAAGTCGACAGGGACGAGGTGGGTGCCCTGGTGGAGCAGTTGGAAGAACGCGTGCTGGCCGTTGGTGCCGGGCTCACCCCACACGATCGGCCCGGTCGAGGTGGCGACCGCAGACCCGTCGAGGTGGACGCGCTTGCCGTTGGACTCCATGTCGAGTTGCTGCAGGTAGGCCGGGAACCGGCGCAACTCGTGCGAGTACGGCAGCACCGCCTTGGTCTCGGCGCCGAGCACCGAGTGGTACCAGATGCCGAGTGCAGCCATCAGCACGGGTGCATTCGCGGCGAGGGGCGCGCCGAGGAAGTGCTCGTCGATGACCCGGAAGCCGCCGAGCAGTTCACCGAATGCGTCGGGCCCGATCGCGATCATCAACGACAGGCCGATGGCCGAGTCGAGCGAGTAGCGCCCGCCGACCCAGTCCCAGAAGCCGACCACGGATCCGGCATCGATCCCGAACGACGCCACTTCGGTCAGGTTGGTGCTCACCGCCAGGAAGTGGCGCGCCACAGCGTCGTCACCCAGCGCATCGGTGAGCCAGCGCCGCGCGGCCCTGGCGTTGGTGATCGTCTCGACCGTGGTGAACGTCTTCGAACTGACGACGAACAGCGTCGTCGCGGGGTCGAGATCGGCCAGTTGCTCGTGCAGGTCGGCACCGTCGACATTGCTCACGAACCTGCACTGCAGATCCGGCCGACCGAACGCACGGGTCGCCACGTAGGCCATGGCGGGGCCGAGGTCGCTACCGCCGATGCCGATGTTCACCACGGTGCGGATGGCGAGCCCTGTGGCCCCCGTCCACTCACCGGAGCGGACCGACTCGCTGATCCGACGCATCCGGTCGAGCACGGCATGGACGTCGGCCACCACATCGCGACCGTCGACGACGAGCGACGCACCTCGCGGGGCGCGCAGTGCCGTGTGCAGCACCGAGCGACCCTCGGTGGCATTGATCGGCTCGCCGGCGAACATCGCGTCGCGGCGGTGAGCCATCCCGCTGGCCTCGACCACCTCGAGCAGGGCAGCCATCACCCGGTCGTCGACCAGATGCTTCGACCAGTCGATCCGCAAATCCGCGGCCTGCACGGTGCAGCGAGCGGCGCGTTGCGGATCGGCCGCGAACAGCTCGCGCAGATGGGCGGGCTTCGGCACGCCCATCAGGGCCTCCCACGCCTCGGAGCGGGTGATGTCCATCGGGCTCGACGCTACTGCCGTCGAGCAGTTCCGGTGGGGCCTCAGTGGGCGGGCGCGTCGGCGTCGGCGATCTCGCCGCCGCCGAGGTAGCTCGATTCGAGCAGCTGACGGTTGGCCGCCAGCTCCTGCGCGCTGCCCTCCATCACCAGCGAGCCATGGTTCAGCACGTAGGCACGGTCGGCGACCTCGAGCGCGAGGTGAACGTGCTGCTCGACGAGGAGCACCCCCGCGCCCGTGTCGTCGGCGATGCGACGCAGCACCGGAAGCAGCCGTTCGACAATGATCGGCGCCAGACCGAGGCTCATCTCGTCGACCATCAGCATCTTCGGCTTCACCGTCAGCGCGCGGGCCATGGCCAACATCTGCTGCTCGCCGCCCGACAGCAGGCCGGCGCGGCGGTCCATCAGTTTCTCGAGCGCTGGGAAGTAGCCGAGTGCCTGATCGATGTCGGCAGCACCCTTGGCCGCACCGAGGCGAAGGTTCTCGCGGACGGTGAGCTGGAAGAACAGGCTGCGGTCCTCGGGCACGTGCGCCAGGCCCTCGCGAGCCACCAGGTGCGGGCGACGGCCCTTCACCGACTGCCCGAACACCCGGATGTCGCCCGACAGGATCGGGTTGAGCGCCGACGTGGTGAGCAGCGTGGTGGTCTTGCCGGCACCGTTCGGGCCGAGCAGCGCGACCACCTCACCCGCGTCGACGGTGAGGTTGAGGTTACGCACCACCGGCACGCCGTAGTACCCGGTCGACATGTCCTCGATCTCGAGCAGAGCCATCACTCGCCTCCTTCAGCCGCAGCGGCCGGTTCGGCGCCCTCGACGGCCGACGACCCGAGGTACGCCTCGATCACCTTCGGGTTGCGCTTCACCTCGGCCGGCGTGCCCTCGGCGATCTTCACCCCGAACTCGATGACATAGATGTAGTCGCACACGTTGAGCACCAGACCCATGTCGTGGTCGACGAGGAAGATCGTGATGCCGGCATCGATGATCGAGCGCAACTGCTGACCCAGCTCCTGGCTCTCCGCAGTGTCGAGCCCGGCAGCAGGCTCGTCCATGCAGACGAGCTTCGGCCGCGCCGCCAGTGCCCGCGCCGCGCTCACCAGCTTGCGCTGACCCTGGCTGATCTCGGTGGGCATCTTGTCGGCCAGATCGGCGATGCCGAGCACGTCGAGGGCGAACTCGACACTCGACTGGTCGCGGTGGCGTCGCGGAGCGACGAGGTCGGCGAAGAAGCTGCCGATCGTCTGGCGTTCGGCGGCCACCTGCAGGTTCTCGCGCACGGTGAGGTCGTCGAACAGTTCGAGCGACTGCCACGTGCGGGCGAGGCCGGCCTTGGCCCGCTGATGGGCCGGCAGGGCGCCGATCTCCTTGCCGTCGAACACGATCCGCCCGGTGGTGGGGACAAAGCCGGTGATCCCGTCGATGAAGGTGGTCTTGCCGGCGCCGTTCGGGCCGATCAGCCCGACGAGCTTGCCCGGCTCGACCTGGAAGTCGACCTCGTTGACGGCCTTCAGGCCACCGAAGGTGACCGACATGCCATAGGTCTCGAGCAGTGCCATCTCAGTGCCCTCCCACGCTGGCAGTCGCCGGTTGCGGTGACGATGATCCCACATCCGGCGGTGGTGACGCTGCGGCCCGCTTCGCCCGGAGGAGGCCGCCGGCGTGGCGGACCGCGCCGGCGATGCCCTCGGGGTTCTGGATGGCCGCGAAGATCAGACCCAGGCCGCCGAGCATCAGGGTGAACTCGCTCGGGATGCCGAGCACCCGGTCGCCGAAGGTGAACACCAGCCCACCGGCCACCAGGAAGCCACCGCTGATGGCACCGAACACACTGGTGATGCCACCGATGTAGGCGAACGCCAGGAAGGTGAGCGATGTGATGTAGGTGAACTTGTCGGTGGTGACGCTGCCGGACCGGTAGGCGATGACCGCGCCACCGACGCCGGCGATGAACGCCGAGATCGCGAAGGCGAGCACCTTCATGCCCGACACGTTCACTCCGGCTGCTGCTGCAGCCCGCTCGTTGCTGCGGGTCGCCAGCATCCGGCGCCCGGTCGCCGAGCGACGCAGGTTGGCCACCGCGTAGCAGAGGATGACCACGACGATCAGACAGAAGATGGTCGTCATCGGGTTGGGCTGCAGGCCGTCGCCGGCAGTGAGCCCGGCGATCTTGTACTTCACGTCGCGAGGCTCGACGATCAGCTTCGGCGCATCGACCTTGGCGCCGGCGAAGCCACCGTTGACGCCCTTGTTGGCGAAGATGAATCGATCGACCGCCACGGCGAAGGCCAGGGTGACGATGGCGAGGTTCACGCCGCGCACGCGCAGCGCCGGGATGGCGACGATGACCCCGACCAACATGGCCACGATGCCGGCGATGATGATCGGGATCGGGAACGGCGTCTCCGGGATGACCGTCAGCAGCTTGTTCGAGAACGGCAGCGGGATCTTGATCGGCGCCTCGGTGGTCATCTTCGACACCAGGAACGCAGCGATCCCGGCGAACGACATCTGCGCGAGCGAGATCTGCCCGACGTAGCCGGTGAGCACCACGAGCGACAGGCAGATGATCACGCCGATCAGGGTGTTCGACAGCGCCAGCCGGAACGCAGGAGTGAGCACGAACAGGGCGAGGATCGCCGTGAGCAGCGCCAGCGCAGGCCCGCCGTAGCGGATCGCCCACGCAGGCGGGGTGGGTGAGAACGGCAGCCGTCCGGCGCTGATGGCGCCGCGGGTGGGCAGGCTCTTGCCCCGCAGGTAGAGGAACAGCACGATCACCAACAGGGGCAGCACGTACTCGAAGCCGGGCATCGGGCTGTTGCCGTTGCTCGGGAACCAGTCGTGGCGCACCTCGAGGTACTTCACCAGGCCGTACTGCATGCCGAGCACGAACGCGGCAACCGTGGTCCAGCCGAACGACGTGAAACTGCCGACGAGGGCGGCGGTGAGCGCAGGCACGATGAGCGCCGGCAGCACGGTGGGGTCGACGGTGCCGGCGATGGTGACGGCGAAGATGCCGAGCAGGCCGGTGATCAGCGTCGAGATCACCCAGTTGGCACCGGCCAGGAACTCGGGTGAGAAGCCGAGCACGACGGCGCCCTTTTCGTTCTCCGAGGCGGCACGGGTGGCCAGGCCGAAGCGAGTGAGTTGGAACACCGCCCACAGCAGCACGGTGAACAGCACCACGATGATGGCGATGGTGAGCTCGTCCTTGCCCATCGAGATGCCGAACGGCAGATCGACCGGCGGGTCGTTTGGGTCGAAGAACGGCATCGACTTCACCGTGTAGGGCTGGATGGTGAAGCGGCGGATGATGACGGCCTGCAGATAGAGGAACAGACCGATGGAGGCCACCACCTTGGCCAGCGGAGGTGCGTTGCGCAGCGGACGGAAGATCAGCAGGTGCATGATCAGCCCGAGCAGCACGGCGAACAGCAACGACAGGATGAGCGCCGGCCAGAACTGCATGTTCGGACCGAAGCTGATGGCAGTGGGCCAGTCGGGAAGGTCGATCCAGTCCTCGCGCGGCTGGAACCAGTGCACCACACCCTCGACGAGGGCGAGTGGATTGGGCAGCGGCGGCAGGAACAGGTCACCCTCACGCCGCAGCACGGCGTAGACGTAGGCGATGTACATCGCGATCGCGCTGTTGGCGAAGTTGACGACACCGGAGCCGCGGTAGGTGAGCACCACACCGAGGCCGATCGCCGCGATGAGCGCACCTTGGGCGACGCCCGAGCCGGCCAGGAACTTGTCGCGCGTCTGCGGGTCGATGATCGCCCAGGCGATCAGCGCGAGTGCGACGCCGGCGATGACCCACCTCAGGTACGTCGACGCAGGCCGCTTCGGCGAAGCCGCGTTGTCCATCTGGATTCCCCTTTCCACGCCAGGCGCGTGGTGCCCCGATCATGACAGATCCCGGCGGGCCACCGAGTCGGGGCCCACCGGGATCGTCATCACTTCATGGTGATCGAACGTCCAGCGATCAGATCGTGGTGACGTCGATCGGCTTGCCGTTCAGACCATCGGCGGTGCTGATCCACTCGCCGTCGAGGTACTGCTGGATGCCGATCTGTGCCGCGCACGGCGTGATGAAGATCGGCAGGCCGAGGATGACCAGCTTGCCGCAGTTCAGCGGGCCGACCTGGATCATCATCGGGCCGGTGAAGCTACGGATCTTGCCGTCGAGGCTGGCGTAGTCGAGGCTGTCGGCGCCGAGCTCGTTGATGAACTTGGCGATCGTCATCATGTTGGCGAACGACGGGCCGGCGAAGCCGGTGTACTCGAGCGTCGAGGCTCCCGGAGCCGGCACGCCGTACTCCTGGATCTTCGCGACGTAGGTTGCCATGCCGCTCTCGTAGTCGGGGTCGAAGTAGCTGTAGCCGTAGCCGCCGAAGTACCAGCCATTGGGCACGGGGCCGCTCTCACCGACTTCCTTCAGGTGGTCGGTCATCGGCGTGCCGAAGCACAGGCCGGTGGTGACGACGGTCGGGTTGATGCCGAGTGCCTTGATGGCGTCGTAGATGTTGATGCACTGCTGCACAGTGATCAGCGGCACTAGCACGTCGGCCTCATCGGCGCCCACGGCCTCGAGGGCCGCCTGCACCTGGGCCGCGGTCGCCGTGTCGTCGATGCCGACGTAGGTGTAGCCGATGCCGTTCTTGTCCATGACCGGCTTGAACAGCAGGTCGGCAGCTGCCTGGCCGGCGGCGTTGTTCTGGGCGAGGATCGCCACCGATGCCGGCTTCTCGGGCAGGCCGCTGGCGACGAAGCCACCCATGCCGACGATCACGCCGGGCGAGCCCGCCGTGAACGACTGGCCCACCGGCGTGCTGAAGTCGTCCGCTGCCACGCCGTTGCCGACGATGACCGGCTTCTTGCCGTTCAGCGCGGCGTACAGCTCGGCGTTGCCGACCAGGATCGTGCCGGTGACGACGAGTGCGATCTCGGGGTCGTTGGCCAGCTCGGTGCCGCACTTGGCGCCGTCTTCGGCGGCGATGATCTTGCACGGCACCAGCTCGAGCGGACGGCCACCGGCCCCGCCGAGCTCGGCATTGATGAACGCGATGGCGGCGTTGAGGCCGACGGTGTTCTCCGGGAAGAAGTCCTCGGAGTTGGCGTAGCCGATCTTGATCGGGTCGCCACTCGCCTCACCAGCGGTGCCGCCGGTGTAGTCGAGCGCCCACTGGACGAGGTCCTCGCCAGGTGCGGCGGTGGTCTCGGTCGGTGCGGCGGTGGTCTCGGTCGGTGCGGCCGTGGTCTCGGTCGGCGCCGCCGTGGTCTCGGTCGGCGCGGCCGTGGTGGCCGGCGCGGCCGTGGTGGTCGTCGTCTCCTCTTCAGAGCAGGCCGTAGCGACCATGCCCATCACCAGGAGACCGGCGATCAGTGTCGTGGCTCTCTTGGTCACTTCTCCCCCTTGCGTGGACGTCGGCCGGATGGCCGTCGATGCCGGCGTGACGTCCGGCACGTACTAGCTAGCACACGCTACGCGGCCACCCACAGCCGTGAGCTCAATTTCTCGACGCGCGCGAATCAACCCCGACCGACGAGATCGAGCGCGCCGACGATGCGCATCTCGTTCGCCGACCGCGCGTCGAGGAGCACCTTCAACTCGGCGACCCGCGCCGTGTCGCCGGCTGCGAACGCAGCGTCGATGGCCGCCGACAACGCCCGCGACACCGAGTCGTACCAGGTGACGACATCGTCGAGGTGGAGCGACGCCGGCCAGCCGACCTCCGTGCCGGTGACCGCGCCGATCGCGTCGGCCTCCTCGTGCATCCAGGCGATCTCGTGGGCACTGCGCGTCGCCAGGCTGCGCAGCAGCTGATCGATCTGGGCGAGCACCACCTTCACCGGCTCGCTCGCCACCTCGGCGGCGACCACATCGCGCAGCTCGTCGGCGATGCCGTGGAGGATCTGTTCGGTCGTGGGTCGGGAGAGCATCAGCCGAGGTTCCCTTCTGCCTGCGCGGCGAGTGCGGCCAGTTGGTCGAGGACGGGTCCGAGCAGCTCGGAGGTGGGCAGCCACACGCTCTGGCCGAACTGCACCGTGTTGAGGTTGAACACCGACGCGATCAGCCGGTTGGTGCCGCGGGCATAGTCGGCGCCGCCTTCGATCAGGCGCCGGACCGTGCCGATCACCCCAAGGATCAAGAAGTAGGCCACCACTGCGGGGTTCAGCTGGAGCTCGTTGAGGCCGGTGAGCTCGCGGTAGCGGGCGCAGAATGCCTCGCATCCCGCATCGTCGAGCAAGTCTGGGGGCGCCACCTGGGCGACGGCCTTGAAGTACCCCATGTCCTCTCGGGGGTCGCCGATCGAGGCCAGCTCCCAGTCGAGCACCTCGAAATGGCCGTCGGGAGCCACCATCAGGTTCGCGCTCTGGAAGTCGCCGTGCATCAGCGTGAGGGGCACAGCCACCGGCCGGTGCGAGTCGAGCCAGCCCGCCATGTAGCGCAGCACAGGAAGGTCCTCGATGTGGGCATCGGCGGTGCGGCGCCACTCGTCGATGCGGGCCGTCATGTAGTCGTCCCAGCTGCTCGGACGGGCCAGTTGCGAAGGCAGCGCATCCACCGGGATGGCGTGGAAGCTGGCGAGCGCATCGGCCAGCTTCGCGGCCAACCCTTCCGTCGAGCCGCCTGCGGCCACGTAGGGCAAGAACGACGACGACCCGCTGAACTCGATGATCAGCGCCGTGGTTCCCAACGCGCTGCCGGACGGGTCGAAGTGCAGCGGCTGTGGCGTCCTGATGCCGTGGGCAGCAAGCACGCGGAGCAGCTCCCACTCCTGCTCGCGGTCGGTGTGGATGAGGATCTTGTCGGCCGGCGGGTCGCCGCGCAGCACCAGCACCTCTTGGCCGTCGTCGTGCTCGACCACGGCCTTGGCGAGCAGTCGGCTGTACCCGCCCGTCATCACCTCGTACGAGCTCACCCTCACGTTGCGCCACGCCGGCTGCTGTCGGGCGAGGAACTCCCCGAGCAGCTCGGGCATCACTGATGGATCGATCATCACGCCCCCTCACGTCATCGTCCGTGGCCACGCTAGACCCGGACCGCGGCGAGCAGGAAGGCGGGACGGCTCAGATCGTGGGCACCTCGACGTGGCGACCGAACACGCCCGCGAGGGCCGACATGATCTCCCCGAGCGACGCGTAGGTGGTGGCCGCCTCGACGAGCGTCGGCATCAGGTTCACCTCGGGATCGGCAGCCTCGGCAGCGAGCCGCGCCAGCACGGCGTCGACGGCAGCCTGATCGCGGTCGTGGCGAACGGTCTCGAGTCGCTTCAGCTGACGCGCCTCGTCCTCGTTGGTGATCTCGAGCAGGTCGAGCTCGTCGTCGGCGTTGCCCTCGGTGAAGGCATTCACCCCGACCACGAACCGTTCACCGCTGTTGAGCTTGCGCTCGAGGTCGTACGCCGAGTCGGCGATACGGCCCTGGAACCAGTTCTCCTCGATGCCGCGGATCACCCCTTCGAGCATCGAGCCTGCACCCACCCCATCGAGGTAGGAGAAGATCTCCTCGGCGCGTCGCTCCATCTCGTCGGTGAGCTCCTCGACGAACCACGAGCCACCCAGCGGATCGGCGACATGGGCGACATTGGTCTCGTAGGCGATCACCTGCTGGGTCCGCAGCGCGATCCGCGCCGCCTTCTCACTCGGGAGGGCGAGGGCCTCGTCCATCGAGTTGGTGTGCAGGCTCTGCGTGCCGCCGAGCACCCCCGCAAGGGCCTCGATGGCGGTGCGCACGATGTTCACCTCGGGCTGCTGCGCCGTCAGCGACACGCCTGCGGTCTGTGTGTGGAACCGCATCTGCATCGAGCGTTCGAGCGTCGCCCCGTAACGCTCCTTCATCCAGCGCGCCCAGATCCGTCGAGCAGCGCGGTACTTGGCGATCTCCTCGAAGAAGTCGATGTGGGCATTGAAGAAGAACGACAGTCGCGGCGCGAACGTGTCGATCGGCAGGCCCGCGGCGAGCGCCAGCTCGACATAGGCGAAGCCGTTCGCCAGGGTGAACGCCAGCTCCTCGGCGGCGGTGCTGCCAGCCTCGCGGATGTGGTAGCCGGAGATGGACACGCTGTGCCAACGCGGCATCTCGGCAGCAGTGAACGCGATCGTGTCGCGCACCAGACGCATGCTCTGGCGTGGCGGGAAGACGAACTCCTTCTGCGCCTGGTACTCCTTCAAGATGTCGTTCTGCAGGGTGCCGCCGAGGCGCGAGCGGTGGACGCCCGCCTTCTCGGCCTGCGCCACGAACATCGCGAAGATCGGCGCTGCCGGCGAGTTGATCGTCATCGACGTGGTGATGGCACCGAGGTCGATACCGGCGTAGAGATCCTCCATGTCGGCGAGGGTGTCGATGGCAACGCCGCAGCGGCCCACTTCGCCGAGCGACATCGGGTGGTCGCTGTCGAGGCCGAGCAGCGTCGGCATGTCGAAGGCCGTCGACAGGCCGTCGCCACCGGCCCGGATGATCTCCTTGAACCGCCAGTTGGTGTCCTCGGCGGTGCCGAACCCGGCGAACATGCGCATGGTCCACAGCTTCGAGCGGTACATCGATGCATACGGCCCTCGCGTGTACGGATAGACGCCGGGGTATTCGCCCGAGCCATCGCCGGGGCCGTACACGGGCTCGAGCGGCACACCCGACATGGTCGAGTAGTCGGCGTTGCGGGTGCGGGATGCGTCGAAGGCCTGCTGCCAGAGGTCGCGGGGGGTCGTCATGGGCACCTCTCGGGTGGTGCGGCGACCGGACCGCAGGGCGGATCCGGCCGGAGGGAAGGCTGTCCCGTACTCTACGGCGCATGGCCTTTTCGTTCGACCTGGAGCAGACCGACCACTTGCTCACCACCACGCGGGCGGTGCGCAAACGCCTCGACCTGTCACGGCCGGTGCCCCACGAACTGATCGTCGACTGCATCCGCATCGCCACCCAGGCCCCTGCCGGCGGCAACGTGCAGATGTGGCGTTGGCTGATCATCGACGACCCCGCCCTGAAGGCGGGAATCGCCGACATGTATCGACGCGCCTACGAGCCGTACATCGCGAGCCAGCGGACTGCCGTCGCCGACGTCGGCCGCTCCGACGCGAACGCGATCATGGCTTCGAGCGACCACCTGGCGCAGATTCTCCACGAGGTGCCCGCCATGGTGATCCCCTGCTACATCGGCCGACCCGACGCCTCGATGCCCCAGGGCAGCCTCGCCGGCCTGTACGGCAGCGTGATCCCTGCGGTGTGGAGCTTCATGCTCGCGGCGCGCAGCCGCGGCCTCGGCACGGCGTGGACCACCCTGCACCTCGCGTTCGAGCAGGAGGCCGCCGAGCTGCTCGGCATCCCCGCCAACGTCAGCCAGGTGGCGATGACCCCCGTGGCCTTCTACACCGGCGACGACTTCAAGCCCGGGTCGCGCCTCCCCGCCGAGAAGGTCACCTATCTCAACGGTTGGAAGCAACCTCTGTGAGCTCACCCGGGCCCGGCCCCCTCGGAGCCCAGAACGACGCGGCACTCCGCAGCGGGATCCTCGCCGGCCTCATCACGTTCACCGCATGGGGTCTGCTCACCCTCTACTGGAAGCAACTCGTCTCGTTCAACCCGTTCGAGCTGGTCGGATGGCGCATCGTCAGCGCCTCGGCGATCATGCTCGTGGTGGTCAGTGTCACGGGCCGCTGGCCGAAGCTGCGCTCGGTCGTGCACGACCGCAACCTGCTGCTGCGCGTCCTCTTCGCCGCCCTGCTGCTGGCGGTGAACTGGACGACCTATGTGTGGGCCGTGGTGAACGACCACGTGCTCGACACTGCACTCGGCTACTTCCTCGGGCCACTCGGCACGATCGCCATCGGTGTGCTCGCCTTCGGCGAACAACTCCGCCGGATGCAACAGCTCGCGGTGGCCCTGGCTACCGCAGCGGTCGTGGTGCTAACCGTCGGCTACGGCCGCTTCCCCGTGGTCGCGGTCTTGTTGGCCACGTCGTGGATGCTCTACGGCGTGATGAAGAAGCAGGTTCCGCTGAGCCCGATCGAGTCGATGGCTGCAGAGGCATTCGTGCTCGTCGTCCCGGCCATCGTCATCGTGACCGCCTACGCCGGTCGGGCCGACAGCGTCCCGGCCACCGCGTCGGCGCTCGAGGGCCTGCTCGTCGCGTTCACCGGCGTGGCCACCGTCATCCCGTTGATGTTGTTCGCCTACTCCGCGCCGCGGGTGCCGCTCACGCTGCTCGGCCCGATGCAGTACCTGATCCCGACGATCAACTTCCTCATCGGCTGGCTCGTCTACCACGAGGAGCTGGTCGCCTCGCGCTGGGTCGGCTTCCTCCTGGTGTGGGCCGCCCTAGTGCTGATCACCGTCGACACCGTGCGCACTCAGCGAGTCCGGGGACAGTCGACGTTGGTGACCGCAGCGTGACCGTCCCCGCGACGAGCACGCACACTCGGTCGGGAGATGGACGATGCCGAAGAAGACCGTGTTCACACTCATCGTGCTCGGGTTCTGCGCCTGGGGGATCTACGTGCTCTACCCGCGCGAGCAGTTCGACCCGGTCGCCGAGGCGCGCTTCGTGATCCAGGACCAGATCTGGAACGAGCTCGGACGCGGCTCGGAGATCGCCTGCGAGGCACCGGAGGCCTCGACCATCGGTCAGACCTTCGTGTGCCGGGCCGAGGTCTCGGGCGGGACGAAGTTCGCGTTCGATGTCGAGATCGTCGAAGGCCCCACCGTCACCGCGGTCATGGACACCACCGGCTGACCCTGCTGTGGTGAGAGGTGAGGCCGAGAGGCGGCCGCACTCCGCACCGCGTCAGACGGACAGCACGGTGCAGGCGCTGATGCCCGGGGCGCCGTACACGTGGGTGAACGCCGTCTGCGCACCCTCGACCTGACGCTGGCCGGCTCGACCCTGCAACTGCAGCACGCTCTCGTACACCTGGCGCAGGCCGGACGCACCGATCGGCTCGCCGTTGGCGATGCAGCCGCCATCGGTGTTCACCGGCAGACGGCCACCGATCGCGGTCTCGCCGAGCTGGATCATCCGCTCCTGCTCGCCGTCGACGCACAGCCCGCATTCGGCGAGGTGCATCACCTCCGCTCCGCTCTCGGTGTCCTGCACCTGGGCGAGGGAGATCTCGTCCGGGCCGATCGCAGCCTGGTCGAACGCAGCCTTGGCCGCCGCCACCGACGGGCTGTCGCCGCGGTCGGGCGACAGCCACGAGTTGAACACCTCGAAGCTGCCGAACGGACGGCTGCGCAACGACGCCGAACGCAAGAACACCGGCCGGCTCGAGTACCGATGGGCCTGGTCGGCCCGCACCAGCACGAGCGCAACACCACCCTCACCGGGTGAGCAGAACATGTACTGGGTGAGCGGGTGGCTCAGCATCGGGGCGTCGAGCACCTCGGCCTCGCTCATCGGCGTGCGCCGCCATGCACTCGGGTTGAGCGAGCCGTTGGCGAAGTTCTTCACCGCCACCTTGGCCAGCGTCGAACGGGTGATGCCGTGCTCGTGCATGTAGCGCTGGATCTTCAGACCGAAGAACTGCGTCGTGAGCATCAGGCCCGTGTCGCCGTACCACTGCTGCAGGCCGAAGGCTGCGGGGTCGGGGTCGAATGCACCACGCGGGTGCTTGTCGAAACCGATCGCCATCACCACGTCGGCCGCACCGGCACGGATCGCGTTGTAGCCACTGATCAGGGCACTGCCACCAGTGGCGCACCCGTTCGAGACGTTGATGAACGGCAGCCCAGTGAGCCCGAGCGTGCTCACCATGGTGTCGGCGGCCCCTGCCGCGGCCGAACCTCCGAACGCGTATTGGACGTCGGACCACTCGATGCCCGCATCGGCGAGCGCTGCGCGAGCCGCCACGGCCCCTTGCTCGAGGCCCGAGCGCTCGTGGCGACCGAAGGGGTGGATGCCGATGCCGACGATGGCCACATCGCTCATTGCTGGACTCCCTCGTGTTCGGTGCCTGCTGGGGCAAAGGCGTAGGTGAGCAGGGTGCGACCCTGCTTGTCGACGGCGAACGGCACCACCACCATCTCCATCGGCATCCCGATCTGCAGGTCGGCGGGGTCGTTCACGGTGAGGCGCGACTCGACGATCACGCCGATGCCCTCCTCGTCGTCGCGCAACTCGATGTAGCCGACGCCGTAGGGGACGAACTCCTTGGCTGTCTCGGTGCCGGCGTACGGAGGGTTCTTCGGCAAGAAGCCCTGGATCGTCCAGCTCCACAGCGTGCCGTGCCGGGGCAGCAACACCTGCTCGACCTCGGTGGACGAGGTCTTCGGGCACGATGCTGCCGGGGGGAACACCGTGACGCCACTGGCCGGGAACCGGCTGGCGATCAGGCGCGGCTCGTCCGCAGGCCAGGTGAACAGGCCCTCGGTCACGGGGACTGGCTCGGTGAGTCGATCGGTCACCTCGTCATGGTCGCACGTATCGTGGGGGCACGATGAAGTGGACCGTGCATGGCGAGCGAGTGATCTACGACAGTGAGTGGATGCGCCTCGCCCTCACCGATGTCGAGATTCCGGACGGACCCCGCTTCGAGCACCATGTCCTGCGGATGCCAGCGCACGCCGCGGGCACAGTGGTGGCCGATCCGGCGCGCGGTGTGCTGCTGCTCTGGAGGCATCGCTTCACCACCGACACCTGGGGGTGGGAGGTGCCGGCCGGACGGATCGATGCTGGCGAGTCCTCCTCCGAGGCGGCCGCTCGCGAAGTGCTCGAGGAGACCGGCTGGCAGCCGGGCCCACTCAGCCACCTGACGACCTACTTCCCGCACAACGGCACCAGCGACGCCACCTTCCATCTGTTCGTCGCCAGTGGGGCCACCCATGTGGGCCCACCCAGCGATCCGTCGGAAAGCGAGCGCGTCGAGTGGCTCGCGGTCGACGACGTCCGTGCGGCCATCAGCGCCGGCGAGGTGCGCGACGGGCTCTCACTCACTGCCTTGCTGTGGTGGCTCGTCCACCGCAGCGACTGACGGCACGGGCTCAGTCGGCGGCCTTCGGACCCGGGTCGACCGGGATTCCGAACCGCACCCGGTTGTGGGCGTGGCCGAGGTGCTGGAGCGAGAAGGCAGCCCGCAGCGCAGTGAACTGGCCCTGAGCGTCGAGGGTCTGGTTGACGCTCTCCTTGGCCAGCTTCAGGGCGAAACTTGGCTTGGTGGCGATGCGCGCCGCCATCGACATGGTGAACGTCCGCAGCTCGGCCGCAGGCACGACATGGTTCACCATGCCGAGTCGGTGGGCATCGGCAGCGGTGACCCAGTCGCCGGTGAACAGCAGTTCCTTGGCCTTGCGCGCCCCGAGCTCCCAGGGGTGGGCGAAGTACTCCACACCGTTCACACCCATTCCCACCACCGGGTCGCTGAACAGCGCATCGTCAGCCGCCACGATGACGTCGGCCACCCACAGCAGCATCAGGCCACCGGCGATGGTCTTGCCCTGCGCGGCAGCGAGGAGCGGCTTGGGGATGTTCCGCCAACGCCAGCACATCTGGAAGTAGACCTCCTCCTCCCAGGCCATGTGCCCCTCCTGGCCCTCGCGGCCGTAGCCACCGTGGGTGGAGACGAGGTCGAAGTCGCGGTGACTTTCGCGGTCGCGCAGATCGTGACCACTCGAGAAGTGCGGGCCGTCGGCCTGCAGGACGATGACCTTCACGTCGCTGCGGCGCGACGCATCGTCGAATGCAGCATTCATCTCGTAGGTCATCCGCTTGTTCTGCGCGTTGCGGCTCTCCTGCCGGTCGAGGGTGACGACAGCGATGCCGTGGTCGCCGGGGTCGACGACTTCGTAGCGGATGGTGGACAGTTGGTCGAGCGAGACGCTCACGGGTTCCTCCTGGTGAAGGTGAGGTGCAGCTCCGACAGGCCGCGCAGGGTCATCGACAGCTCGCGGTGAGTCGGTGAGGGAATCGTCGTGTCGAGTGCCCACTCGGCGCAGCGGGTGAGCAGCGTCTCGAACGCGATCCGTCCCTCGCTTCGCGCCAGCGCTGCGCCGGGACAGAAGTGCGGTCCTTGGCCGAACGCCAGATGGGCTCGGGCGTTGGGGCGGGCGACGTCGAAGGCCTCGCCGCCCGGGAACTTCGCCGAATCGCGGTTGGCGCAGCCGTACATCATCATGAGCACCGAACCGGCCGGGATTGCGACCCCTCCCACCTCGACGTCGACGTTGGTGACACGGGGCAGCATCTGCACGGGCGACTCGTACCGCAGCGCCTCCTCCACCAGGTTGGGGATGAGCGACGGGTCGGCCACGACCGCCGCCATCTGGTCGGGATGCTCGAGCAAGGCGAGCATGCCGGCCGCGATCAGCTTGGTCGTGGTCTCGTTGCCCGCCACGAGCAGCTGTTCGATCACGTTCAGCAACTCGGCCATCGACAAGCCCTCGCCAGCACGCTCGCCGCTGTCGAAGCGCGCCTGGACCAGGTCGCTCAGCAGGTCGTCGCGCGGTGCGTCGTGGCGTTCGCGGCAGCGCTCGGCCATGTAGTGCTGCATCTCGACGCGGCTGCGGGCGCACTCGAGCTGTTGCTCGGCGGTGAGCAGCCCCGACAGCGGCGCCACCGAGTCGTCGCTCCACTTCTTGAAGCGCGGCATGTCGGCCCGGTCGACGCCGAGGGCATCGGCGATCACCGTCAGCGGCAGGCCCACGGCGAATTCGCCGACCAGCTCGACCCGACCGCGGTCGATCCACCGGTCGACGAGCTGGTCGGCGATCAGGCGGATCTCACCTTCGAGCTGGGCGACGCGCTTGGGCGTGAAGGCCTTGTTCACCAGGCCGCGGAACTGGGTATGGCTCGGCGGGTCGTTGGTGAGCAGTGTGCTGACCGCCGGGTACCCCTCGGCCTGGATCGCCTTCAGCTCCTCGCTGCGTGGGCCAGAGACGAAGGAGTTGGTCATGTTGCTGCTGAAGCGCTCGGTGTCGCGCACGATGCTCATCACGTCGTCGTACCGGCTCACGAGCCAGAATCCGAGCGGTGTCTGGTGCACGGGCGCCTCGTCGCGCACCCGCTCGTAGAACGGGTACGGACACGCCAGCACGTCGGGGCTGACGATGATCTCCTTGGTGACGTCACTCACTGCTGTTCGCCTCCTCGATCGGGCCCGGTGCGATAGTCGCCGAACTGCTCGTCCCTCGCCGACAGCGCACTGGTGACACCCTGGGCGAAGCGGCTGAAGTACTCGCGCGAGCTGCGCTGGTGGAACCCGAGCGCGTTCAGGTCGGCCGTGGCACGCAGCCCGTCGCGCATGCCCATCGCCTCCATCGCCCGGTGCACGACGCGCTTGTTGATCGCCTGCAGGTCGGGCGGCACCTTGGCCACCCGCACGGCGATCTCGAGCACACGCTCGTCGAGCTCGTCGGCAGCGAAGGCCCGGTTCGCGAAGCCCGCGGCAACGGCGTCGTCTCCGGTCATCGAATCGCCGGTGAGCATCGCCTCCATCGCACGGCGCATGCCCATCAGCCACACGTGCCAGGCCATGTCGGGCGAGCTCATCGAGCGCACCGGCGGGTACCCGATCTGCGCGTCGTGGGCGACGTAGACGAGGTCGCACGACGCAGCCAGCTCGGTGCCTCCGGCGAGGCAGTAGCCGTGCACTTGGGCGATCACCGGAGTGGCCAGGTCCATCAGCTCGAACCAGCCCTCCAGCACATGTCGCGCCCAGGCGCCGTCGGCCCTGCTGATCGGCCACGGGTGAGGCTCGGTCGGGTCCTGGGCGAGGTCGTAGCCCGCCGAGAAGCACCCACCGGCCCCACGCACCACGACGACGCGCACCTCGGGATCGGCGTCGGCGTCGCGCACGGCGTCGAACAACTGGCCACGCAGGCCGTGCGACAAGGCGTTGCGCTTGCCCGGCCGGTTCAAGGTGAGCCGTCGCACACCGGGCGCAGGGTCGTCGACGAGGACGAGCGGTTCGACGGTCGGGGATGCCTGCTCAGCCAATGGTCCTCGTCCCCTCCCAGTAGGGCGCCCGCAGGGCCCGCTTGTTCACCTTGCCCATTGCATTGCGCCCGACGGTCGAGACGATCTCGACCGAGCGCGGGCACTTGTACCCGGCGAGGTGCTGGCGGCACAGGCCGATCACCTCGTCGGCAGTGGGTGGATCGGCCGGGTCGAGCGGCACGACGAGTGCGCGCACGGCCTCACCGAGGTCGGCGTCGGGCACACCGATCACCGCCACGTCGGCGACCTTGGGATGGGCGATGATCACCGCCTCGGCCTCGGCCGGGTAGATGTTCACGCCACCGGCGACGATCATGTCGCTGAACCGGTCGGTGATGTAGACGAACCCGTCGGTGTCGACGTAGCCGATCTCGCCGATGGTGAACACCCCGGGACGCAGATGAGCTGCCGCGGTCTTGGCCGGATCGGTGGCGTAGACGACGCCGCGCCCGGTGGAGTCCTCGAAGTACAGCCGCCCCTCAGTGCCCGCCGGCACTTCCTCACCTGCGTCGTCGACGACGACTGCACGGGTGAACGGCGGGATGCAGCGCCCGACACTGCCCGGGTGCTCGAGCCACTCCTGGCTGCTGATCGAGCAGATGGTGCCCACCTCGGTCGATCCGTACGCGTCGGTGAACACCGGCCCGAACCAGCCGATCATGTCGTGCTTGACGTCGATCGGGCACGCAGAGCCGGTGTGAGCGACGAGCTTCAGGCTCGACACGTCGTAGCGCTCACGCACCTCGGCAGGCAGCTCGAGCAGGCGCTTGAAGTGCGTCGGCACCATCACCGTCGTCTCGATGCGGTGGCGGTCAACCGCTTGGAGCACTCGTTCGGCCTCGAACCGGCCGAGCACCACCACCGGGATGCCCGCGGCGAGCAAGCGCATCCCCGACAGGGGGCCGGTGTGGTACATCGGCCCGACCACGAGGTGGGTGCCGAACTGCGCGAACCGGTTCTTGGCGAGCGCCTCGACGTGCTCGACGATCGTCGCTCCACCGGCGAACATCTGCGGCGGAAGCTCAACGCCCTTCGGCACGCCCGTGGTGCCGCTCGTGTACATCAGGTTGGCCCGCGGGGACAACGCGGTCGGCGGCTCGTCGGCCGCGGCCTCTGCCAGCCAGGTCTCCCACTGCAGCGGTGCGTCGGGCGACCGCCATGCCACCACCTGCACGTCCCCGGCGATGGCTGCCGCCTCGAGCCCGCGCCCGAGGTTCTCCGGACCGACGAACAGCACGGCGGCGCGGGAGTCACGCAGGATGTAGGCAGCCTCGTCGGCTGTGAGGTGGAAGTTCACCGGCACGGTGCTCGCGCCGGCGAGCAACCCGCCGAGATGGGCGAGCACGGTCTCGGCGGCGTTCTCGGCATAGACCGCGACCCGCCGCTGCGGGCCGAGGTCGAGGGCATGCAGGGCGTTGGCCACCCTGTTCAGGCAGTCGTTCACGTCGCCCCAGCCGAGCGCGACGCGGTCGTCGCGAAGTGCGACCTCGTCGGGACGCTCGTCCGCTCGTTGTCTCGACCCCAGCGCCATGGCACCCCCCGGGTGGAATCTAACGGTGCACCCTCGGAACGGCCGCACCGGGCCGGGAACGCAAGATGGCCCGCCCCGACGGGGGGCGGGCCATCTCGACGAGGGCTCAGGAGCTGAGTCGGCTCAGCTCTCGAACTCGGTGATCAGCTCACCGATGTCGGTGAACGTTGCCGTGTCGGCGTCGTACTGGAGCACGATCAGCGACTCGGCGAGGTACGGGTCTTCCTCACCCATCGACTTGTCGACCACACCCGGGCGAGCGAGCGAGGGCGTGTACTCGAAGTTGCGAGCCGCATTGATGATCGAGGCCCGGGTGAGGCCCTCGGGCGACTCCAACGCCTGCTTGAGGATGGCCACGGTGATCTCACCCGTCGTCCAGCCGGCAGCAGCCGTGGTGATGATGTCCTTCTTGCCGAGGCTGTCCATGAAGGCGATGTACTCGGCGACCACCGGCTCGGCCTGAACGGCCGGGTCGTTGATGTCGAGCAGGTTGTTGCTCGTGTACAGCCCGTCGGCAGCGGCACCGGCCGCACCGAGGATCAGGCTGCTGGCGCAGGTGTTGGTGATGAACACCTTCGGATCCCAGCCCGGGTTCTGGGCCTTGGCGTTGGCCAGTTCGGTGAGGAAGCCGATGCAGCCGGCGCCGAGCGGCACGGCCATGATCACATCGGGGGCCTGGCCGGCGATGTTGGTGATCTGCGAGGTCGGCGGGTTCGAGTCGGTCGGCTCGATGGTCTGGTCGTCGCCGACGATCTCGATGTTGTAGTCACCGGCAACTTCCTTGAAGGAGTCGGCGTAGATCTGGCCGAACTCGTTGTTCACGTAGAACAGCGAAGCGGTCGCACCCTCGGGCAGCAGCTCGGCGATCTGGGCTGCGTACACCTTCGACTCGACCGTGTACGGCACGAGCAGACCGGTGGTCCACGGGTAGTCGGCCACCTGACCCCACGACGGCGAACCGGTGAGGGCGTTCAGCTGCGGGATGCACTCGTCGTTCAGGACGTCCTTGACGGCTGCGTTGTTCGGCGTACCGATGATGCCGGAGAACACGTGCGCGCCGTTGTCGATCTGCTTGGCGACGGCACCGGGGGTGAGCTCGGCGTTGTACTGGTCGTCCTCGATGGCGAGCTCGATCGTGTAGCCGGGCAGCACGCCGTTCTCGTTGGCCCACTGCACGTAGGCCTCGAAGCCGTCCTTCACCGGCGCGAACGCAGCAGCAGCCACGCCACCGGTGAGCGGCATCGCCGAACCGATCTTCACCGTGCCCTCGATGGGCGCGTTGGCCGCATCGGGGTCGACGCAGTCGTCGGTGTTGACCGCCCAGCCCGTGGGCATCGGCGCAGCGGTGGTCTCGGGCGCGGCGGTGGTCTCGGGCGCGGCGGTGGTCTCGGGCGCGGCCGAGGTCTCGGGCGCAGCCGACGTCTCGGGCGCAGCCGTGGTGCTCGACGACTCGTCGTCGCCGCCACATGCGGCCACGAAGAGTGCGCCGGCTGCCAGAACAGCGACGAACTTGGAACTCTGGTACTTCATCAGGTCTCCCCCTGCTGAGTAGGTACTTCGGAACTTGCTGTCGCGAGGTTACCAATCGCGGTCGCGGACTGTGCGGCAGTGCCTGCCGGCCGTGGCAGCACCCTCACCAGACGCGGCGTGTGCTTGCGCCACAGGCCCACCAGGCCGAGGGGCGCGACGAACATCAGCACGATCAGCACCACGGCGAAGATGCCGGTGCCGGGCGGGATCTTCGACCACCCGAAGAACGGTCGCAGCACTGCCGGAATTGCGTCGTCGTTGGCCCACTCGCCGGTGCGGTCGGTGACGAACACATACAGCGCCGACCCCAGGACCGGACCCCACAGCGACCCCGCTCCACCGATCACCATCACGATGAGGAACGTGATCGCACCGAGGATGGTGAGACTGGCGATATCGGGCGACACGCTGCCGATGCGCACGGCCGTGACCGACCCACCCAGCGCGCAGAGCCCCGCCGAGATGCCGAACACCAGGGCCTTCGTGGCCACCAGGTTGACGCCCATCACCGCCGCTGCCGTCTCGTTGTCGCGCACGGCGACCATCGCCCGACCTGCTCGGCTCTTCACGATCCCCCGGCAGACGATGTAGACGACGATCGCCGTCACCGCAGCGATCCAGTAGTAGAACGCGGTCTTCGCCTCGAGCGAGCGGAGGTCGCCGAAGGGGTCCCAGCCGAAGATCTCGAAGTGGCGCATCTGGCCTTCCTTGCGCCCGATGTCGAACCCGGTGGTCTGCACCTGGCTGTCCTTGTTGGGCAGGCCAGGCCCCCCTCCGGTGAACTCGGCCACCTTCTTCCAACGCAGGAAGCTGGGGAACACGAGCGCCAAGGCCAAGGTGACGAGTGCCAGGTAGACACCCTTGATCCGCGAGGCGGGGAACGACACCAGCACACCGACGACGAAGGCGACGACGAACGCCGCCGGGAAGGTCCACCACGGGTTCCAGCCCCACCGCGACACGCAGATGCCGGTGGTGTAGGCACCGATCCCGAAGAACGCCGAGTGGCCGATCGAGATCTGCCCGGTGTAGCCGAGCACCAGGTTGAGCGCCATGGCCGCACACATCAGGGTGAGCGCCTCGGTGGCCGAGGTGATCAGGCCGTTGCTCGCCTTGGTGGGGATCCACAGCAGCGTGCCGACCACCGCCACGGAGGCGAGGATCCGCAGCGCCCAGTGACCGGCGCTGCCATCTTTGAGCGTGACCAGCGACTTCATACCCGCTCCACCTTCGACGTACCGAACAGGCCGGATGGTTTGAACAGCAGCACCACGATGATGACGATGAACGCCACCGCCACCTTCATCTCCTGGCCGACCCACTCGGGGAAGTACCCCGACGCAAGGTTCTCGATGACGCCGATGGCGAGACCACCGATGACCGCTCCACCCGGGCTGTCGAAGCCACCGAGCGTTGCTGCTGCCGATCCGTAGATGAACACGGTGAACATCAGGCCGAGGTTCACGTTGTTGTTGATGCCCGCGAACACCACGCCGCCGATCGCACCGATGGCTGCGGCCAGGCCCCAGCTCATCATCAGCACCTGGTTGGTGCGGATACCGACGAGCTTGGCGCTCTCGACGTTGCTCGCGACGGCACGCATCGACAAGCCGAACTTGGTCTTGTTGAACACGAGGAAGAGCAACCCGGTGATGACCAGCACGAGCAGGAACACCCCGATCGACTCCCACTTGATGGCAGCGCCGAAGATCGACACGAAGTCGTCCGGATCGTCGGGGAACAAGCTCGGGTACTGGTCCTGCTCGCTGCCGACGCCGGAGTTGGGGAGCAACTGGTCGCCCCAGATGGCTCCGGCGAGCCAGTTCAACAGCTGGAACAGACCGATCGTCACGATGAACACGGCGAAGGGTGAGCGCTTGCTGACCGGTCGGACCAGGCCGACCTCGGCCACCGCACCGATGGCGAAGCCGACGAGCACGCCGACGAGCAGCGCCGGGTAGATCGACCAGCCCCACTCACCCATCTGGTAGACGACGTAGGCCGAGAACAGCGCCATCTCGCCCTGGGCGAAGTTGAGGTGCCCGGTCCCCCGGTAGACGATGACCAGGCCGAGGGCGATCAGCGCGTACACGCTGCCCTGGCTCAGTCCGTCGAAGAGTCGTTGCAGGAACAGTTCCATCAGAACCCCAGGTACGCCTTTCGCACGGTGTCGTCGGCGCTCAGCTCGGCCGAGGTGCCGGATGCGACGATCCGGCCGGTCTCGAGCACGTACGCCCGTTGAGCGATCTTCAACGCAAGGTTGGCGTTCTGCTCGACGAGCAGCACCGACAGGCTGGTCTCGCGGTTCAGCTGCGCAATCACCTCGAACAACTCCTGGGTGATGAGCGGAGCCAAGCCGAGGCTCGGCTCGTCGCAGAGCAGCAGCTTCGGCCGACTCATCAAGGCTCGGGCGATGGCGAGCATCTGCTGCTCGCCTCCGCTCAGGCTGCCGGCCCGCTGGGCGCGACGCTCGGCCAGCCGGGGGAACACCTCGAACCAGCGCTCGACGTCGGCGGCGACCTCGCTGTCCTTGCGGGTGAAGGCGCCGGCCATCAGGTTGTCGAGCACCGAGAGCTCCGGGAAAGTGCCACGACCCTGGGGCACTTGGGCGATCCCGGCCCGCACGATGGCGTCGGGCGTGCTCTTCCCGATGTGCTGGCCCTCGAACTCGACCGACCCCGAGCGGCTGATCATCCCGCTGATCGCTCGCAGCGTGGTGGTCTTGCCGGCGCCGTTGGCGCCGAGCACCACCACGATCTCGCCGGACCCGACCTCGAGGTCGAGGCCGTAGAGGACGTTCACGGGCCCGTACCCGGCAGTGAGGCCGGCCACCTTGAGCACTCCGGTCATGCGGCGCTCCCGAGGTACGCGGCGATCACGCGCTCGTCGGCTTGCACCTCGGCCGGTGTGCCTTCGGCGATCTTCCGGCCGAACTCCATGGCCACCACCTTGTCGCTGATGCCCATCACCAACGACATGTGGTGCTCGACCAACAAGATGGTGAGGTCGAACTGTTGACGGATGCCGACGATCGTGTCGCCGAGCTCGTCGACCTCGCTGTGGGTGAGGCCGCTCGCCGGCTCGTCCATCAGCAAGAAGTCGGGCTTCGCAGCCAGGGCCCGGGCGATCTCGAGGCGCTTCAAGGTGCCGAACGGCAGACCCATCGCCGGCCGGAACATGAGCGGGCCGAGGCCCAGTTGGGTCAGCAGGTCGCCGGCGAAGTTGCGCACCTCGGTGTTCTCGCGGTTCACCCCGATCCGGCTGACGGCCTGGGCAAAGCCGACCTTGCCATGGCTGTGCGCTCCCACCATGACGTTCTCGAGCAGCGTCATCGTCGGGAACAGCGCAAGGTTCTGGAACGTCCTGGCGATGCCGTGCCGAGCAATGCCGTGCGCCGGGACTCTGAGCAAGTCCTCGCCTCGGTAGAGCACATGTCCCGAGGTTGGCTCGTAGATGCGGCTGACGACATTGAACATCGTCGTCTTCCCCGCACCGTTCGGGCCGATCAGACCGAGGATCTGGCCCTCGTCGATCGAGAACGACAGGCCGTCGAGCGCCACGATTCCGCCGAAGCGAACTGTGACGTCATTGACTTCGAGCAAACTCAACGATCACCCCCCTGGTTGGAACCCGACACTAGTGCCGGGACGACACCCCGTGACCAATGGTGGTGGCAGCGCCTTCCGACGGAACGAACCTGCTCGGAGCAAGACTCGTCACCGGGCGCCGCGCAGCCATAGCGTCGTCGACGTGGCCACCTCCGACGTCCCCGACCTCGACCAGTTCCGTTCCGACGCGCGTGCGTGGCTGGAGGCCAACGCCGAACCGTTGACCGCCGACGACCATGCCGACGACGAGGGCACATCCGTGTGGGGCCAGGGCAGCGACAACGTCGCCGTGTTCCACAACCTGACCGAGGACGAGGAGCAGGCACGGCTCGATGCCTGCCAGCGCTGGCAGCAGAAGAAGTTCGATGCCGGTTACGCCATGATCAACTGGCCCGTCGAGCACGGTGGCCGCGGACTGCCGACGTCGTTCCTGCGGGCGTACAACAACGAAGAGGCCCGCTTCCAGGTTCCCTCCGCCGGCGAGCTGCCCCCGACGTCGATGGGGCTGATCGCCACGACGATCGCCGCCTACGGCACGCCCGAGCAGCGGCAGCGCTTCATTGCGCCCCTGATGCGCCAGGACATCTACGGCTGCCAGCTGTTCAGCGAGCCCTCGGCCGGCTCGGACCTGGCTTCGCTCACCACCCGGGCCCGTCCCGACGGCGACGAGTGGGTCCTCGACGGGCAGAAGGTCTGGACCTCCGGGGCGCGGTTCGCACAGTGGGGCCTGGCGATCACCCGCCACGACTGGGAGGTGCCCAAGCACCGCGGGCTGACCGCGTTCCTCGTGCCGCTCGATGCCCCGGGTGTGGAGGTTCGCCCGATCCGTCAGATGAGCGGCGGGGCCAACTTCAACGAGGTGTTCCTCACCGACGTCCGTCTGCCCGACTCACTGCGCCTGGGCCCTGTCGGCGAGGGGTGGCGCGTCGCGCTCACCTGCCTCGGGTTCGAGCGCGACCACTCCGGCGGCGGAGGCGGCGGCCACGCCGGTGGCGGCTACCGGCAGGTCCTCGCCGCTGCACAGCACTACGGGCTCACCGACGATCCCGTCGTGCGCCAGCAGCTCGCCGACCTCTATACGCACTACAAGGTGGCGCAGTACACCAACCGCCGGGCGGCGGCGCGACTGAAGGCGGGCCAGACACCTGGCCCGGAGGGCTCGCTCGGCAAGTTGATGTGGACCGCCAACATGGCTCGCGTCACCGAGGTGATCTCGTCGGTCCTCGGACCACGCCTGGTCGCCGACACCGGCGAGTGGGGAACGTTCGCCTGGGCCGAGCACGTGCTCGGTGCGCCCGGCTACCGGATCGCCGGTGGCAGCGACGAGATCCAGCGCAACATCATCGGCGAGCGGGTGCTCGGCCTGGCCGCCGAACCGCGTATCGACAAAGACGTGCCCTTTGTCCAGGCCCAGCGGCTCACGAAGTCTTGACGATCTGGGGTTCATCTCGGCGCCTCGCGCGCCGATACCTCTGGTGACAGCGGTTCCGCTGCCAGCACTGGAACGGGTCGCCGTGCGACGGCCCACCCCGGAGGACGTGAACGCAGATGATCGACGGACGGCACATCAGCTCCCCGAGCCCGTTGTTCGTGCGCCAAGTGGGCGCCCGACTGAAGCAGGCGCGCCGCGTCACTCGTCGGCCGCTCTGGCACCTGGCCCGAGCAAGCCGTGGGGCTTTCTCGGCCAGCATGCTCCGCGACGCGGAGGCCGGGTTGCTGCCGCTCGACGCTGGGACGGTGGCCGACCTGGCGGCGCTCTACGGCGTCGATGTCACCGTCTTCCTTCCCAGCCGTGAAGAGGGCCTGCAGATCGACCCCGAGGGCTGCATCAGCGCCGGCGGACGCTCCGTGCCGTTCGAGCCCGGTGATTCCGTGGCGCTCATCGCCGCCTATTTCACCTTGGTGCGCGGGCTCCGGGACGTCTCCGAGCATCACCCGATCCCGCTCCGCAAGACCGACGTGAGCATCATCGCCGAGTACCTGGGTGAGCAGGGCGAGCGTTCGCAGTTGCTCGAGGCCATGGTCGCCGTGGCCGACGCGCAACGACGCGTCACCGTCAGCAGCCTGCTGGTCGGTGCGGCATCGGCCGGTCTGATCGACCTGCCGTCGGACTCCGCTGTTCACCGCAACGAGAAAGAGCACCAGGACGCGCTTCGGCCCCGGTCGATCCAGCATCCCGCGGTGATGGCCCAGGCGCTCGAGCAGGGCATCTAGCGCGGGTTCGCCACCACTTTCGCCACGGCGACGGCCTCGTCGTCGCGGACGAGCTCGATCACGGCGGCAGCGATGTCGTCCGCCGACAGCAGGGTCATGTTCGACAGCACGGGTGCGAGCCAGCTCGCCGGACGGGTGCCGTCGCCGGTGTGCCGGTGCGTCATGTCGGTGTCGACGACCCCGGGCAGTACGGCATTGACCCTGATGCCTTCACCTGCCAGCGGTGCGCAGCTCTCGGTGATCCGCACGACCGCGGCCTTGGTGGCCGAGTAGACCGGGTCGATCGGCATGGGTGCGAGGGCTGCGACGGACGCGGTGTTGATGATGACACCGCCGCCTCGGCGGCGTAGCGCCCGGATGCCCTCCTGGGTGCCCATGGCCACCCCGCCGACGTTCACCCCGATCACCTGCACGATGCGCTCGAGCTCACCGTCGGGCCACACCGGCTCGCCACTGACCAGCCCGGCGTTGTTGTGCACGATGTCGACGCCGCCGTACGCCTCCTCAGCGCGGGCGAACATCGCTCGCACGTCGGCGGGGAGCGACACGTCGGCCCGGACGGCCAGCGCAACGCCGCCACGTCGACGGATCTCGTCGACCGTACCGTCGGCAGCCGACTGGTCGATGTCGACCACCACCACCGAGGCACCGGCCGCGGCCAGGGCGAGTGCTGTGGCCCTGCCGATCCCGTTGGCAGCACCGGTGACGATCGCGACGCGTCCGGCGATCTCCATCGCTACTCGATCGTCCCGATCTGGGTGCCGACCTCGTAGGTCTCGCCTTCTGCCCCGGTCTGGCGCACTACGCCCGACACCGGGGCCTCGATCTCGTTCTCGACCTTGTCGGTCTCGATGCGGTAAAGCGGATCGCCCGGCGCCACCGTGGCGCCGTCGGCCACGAGCCACTCGACGAGTGTGCCCTCGGTCATCGACACGCCGAGTTTGGGAATACTGATCGGGGTTGCCATGACGGGCTTTGTACCCGAGGACCGTGGAACACTACGAACCGTGACCGACGAAGTTTTCCCCGCCGACGCCGGAGCGACCTCCACCGCCGCTGCGGCCAGCCCGGAGATCGACGAGGTCCTGCCCTGGTGGCGCAGCCCGCTCAACCTTGCCGTCGTGCTGCTCGCGGCCGTAGTGCTGGCCGCCGGCATCGGCTATGTGGTCGGCAACAACCGTGCCCTGCCCGATCCGGGCCCGACCGACATCGGCTTCCTGCAGGACATGCGTGTGCACCACGAGCAGGCCGTGCAGATGTCGCTCATCTACCTCGACCGGCCCGACACGACGCGGACGCTGCAGACCACCGCCCGCGAGATCGTCGTCGGCCAGAACATGGAGATCGGCCGGATGATCCAGCTCCTGCGCGGCTTCGGGGCGTCGGAGGTGAACGAGACCGATGTCGGCATGGCGTGGATGGACGAGCCGGTCGCTCTCGACCGGATGCCCGGCCTGGCCACCGAGGACGACATCGACGCGCTGCGCAGGGCCGTCGGGCCGGAGGCCGACGAGGTGTTCGTCGCGTTGATGACCGCCCACCACCAAGGTGGGGTGCACATGGCCGAGCATGCGTCCGAGCACGCGACGGCCGACGAGGTGCGGCGCATGGCGCGGTCGATGGCCCTGGTGCAGACCGAGGAGATCGAGGAGATGGCCGCGCTGCTCGCTGCGTCGCAGCAGGGCTGACGTCGCGACCGGCGCTCAGCCGAGCGTGCGTCGGACTGCAGCGACGATGTCGGCCTGCTGCGGCACGAAGTCGGCCTCGAGGTTGCGGGCGTACGGCACCGGCGTGTCGGCACCACCCACGCGCTGGACCGGGCCGGCGAGTTGGCCGAACAGTTCCTCGTGGATCCGGCTCGACAACTCGGCCCCGAACCCGCACGTGCGGACGGCCTCGTGGACGACGACCGCACGGCGCGTCTTGGCGACCGAGGCCATCACCGCCGCCTCGTCGAGCGGCACCAGCGAGCGCAGGTCGAGCACTTCGCAGCTCACACCCTCGTCGGCGAGCGTCGCAGCCACCGCGAGGCAGTCGTGCACCTGCCGGCCGTAGGTGATCAACGTGACATCGGAGCCCTCACGCTTGATGTCGGCCACACCGAGTGGGATCCGCACGTCACCCACCGGCACGGGGCCGGCGTAGGCGGGCGACCAGTACAGCATCATCGGCTCGACGAACAGCACCGGGTCGTCGTCGAAGATCGACGTGAGCAGCAGGCCCTTGGCGTCGGCGGGTGTCGACGGCACGACCACCTTGAGGCCGGGGGTGTGGATCGCCCAGGCCTCGAGCATCTCGCTGTGCTGGGCCCCGAAGCCCATCCCGGCGCCTGCGGAGGTGCGGATGACCATCGGCACGGTGGTCTGGCCACCGCTCATGTAGCGGATCTTGCCGGCGTGGTTGCTGACCTGATCGAGGCACACGGCCAGGAAGTCCATGATCATGATCTCGGCGACCGGCCGGTACCCGGCGATGGCAGCACCGACTGCGGCACCGACGATCGCTTGCTCGCTGATCGGGGTCTTGCGCACGCGGTGGGTGCCGTGCTTGGTCGACAGGCCCCTGGTGACCTTGTAGACGCCGCCGGACGGCTCGGCGATGTCCTCGCCGAGCAGGAACACCTTGGGGTCGAGACCCAGGGCGATGTCGAGCGCCTGGTTGATCGCCATGCCCATCGGCATGACAGGAGCCTCTGCGGCGGGAGTGGTGGTGTCGGTCATCGCAGGGCTCCTCAGGATGCGGCGTACACGTCGGTGTGCAGCTCCGACGCATCGGGGTAGGGGCTCTCGAGCGCGAACTCGACGGCGTCGTCGATCGCGGCGAGCACGGTCTGTTCGATCTCGGCGAGCTGCTCCTCGGTGGCGTGGCCGTTGGCGAGCAGCCACTCGCGATAGCGCAGCACGGGGTCGGCAGCCATCGCAGCCTTGCGCTCGTCTTTGTCCATGTACTCCATGGCATCGCCCATGAGGTGGCCCCAGAAGCGGTAGGTGCGGGCCTCGACGAGCGTCGGGCCCTCACCCGCGCGGGCACGGGCGATGGCATCGCCCATCGCCTTCCAGGTGGCGACGGGGTCGTTGCCGTCGACGGTGACGCCGGGCATGCCGTAGGCGGCCGCTCGGTCGCTGATGTGATCGACGCCGGTCACCATCCGGTATGGCGTGTGCTCGCCGTAGAGGTTGTTCTGGCAGACGAACACGACCGGAAGCTTCCACACGGCGGCGAGGTTCATCCCCTCGTGGAAGGCGCCGATGTTGCTGGCGCCATCGCCGAAGTTGACCACGCACACCCGGTCGGAGCCGTCGAGCTGGGCGGCGAGGCCGAAGCCGGTGGCGATCGGGATGCCGGCACCGACGATGCCGGTGGTGACCATCAATCCCGACTCGGGATGGGTGATGTGCATCGGCCCGCCCTTGCCCTTGCACGTGCCCGTCGACCGGCCGAGGAACTCGGCCCACAGCTCGCGCAGCGGGACGCCCTTGGCGAGATGGTCGTGGAGGCCGCGATAGATGGTGACGACCTGGTCGTCAGGACGCAGGTGCACCCCCCATCCGGCGCTGATGCACTCCTGCCCACGGGGCGAGTAGTAGATGAGCTGGATCTGCCCGCTGGTGAGCATGCTGCGGAAGCGCTCGTCGCAGAGCTTGATCCGGCTCTGGACTTCGAACATTGCGAGCAGCGTGTCGCGATCGGGCGCGTCGGGCCGGTCGGTACCGGAAGAGATGTCGGCCATGCCGGGTTCCTACCAGAGCCGGCACCACTCGGCGTCATCGTGCGCATAGGCTCCCGGCATGTCCGGTCGCCGCCTCGTCGCCGTCGCCGCCCTGGTCGCACTGTCGCTGGTGGCATGTGGAGACATCGACTCCGGCGTGGTGGTCGAACGCGCCGACAGCGCCGATGCTCCCGCTGGGTCGCTCCCCGCGCCGGACACCACAGGTGGTCCGCCGCTGGTCGGCACGGTGGAACCGCCGACCACCGACGCGACGGGCGACACTGTCGAGCCCACCGGCCCGGTCGAGCCCGTCGTCATCCCCGACGTCGTCGACTTCGGCTCGAACAAGCCCCCCAGGCCCTACGACGACACGATGCAGTTGGCGTTCGCCGATGTCGAGCAGTTCTGGGCCGACAACTACGAGGCGCTCTACGGTTCGCCGTGGGAGCCGGTCGCGGGCATCTACGCCCACTACCCGGAGCGACCCGACGACGAGCTCCCGGAGTCGTGCGAGGGACCGGTCGACTACGAACAGGTCGAGGGGAACGCCTTCTACACGTCGTGTGGCGACATCATCGTCTACGACGACGCGGTCCTGATCCCGGACCTGGTCGACAAGCTCGGCGAATCGGCGGCTGCCGTCGTGGCAGCCCACGAGTACGGGCACGCCATCCAGGAGCGGGCCGGCGTGTTCGGTCTGGGGCTGCCCACCGTCGAGACCGAACAGCAGGCCGACTGCTTCGCCGGGGCATGGACCGCACACGTCGCCCGCGGCGAGAGCGACCTGCTCCAGTTCGACGACGCCGCCGTGAAGGGTGGGCTGGTGGCCATGATCGAGGTCCGCGACCCGCCCGGACTCGACGTCGCGGCCGACGAGAATGGCCACGGCTCGGCCTTCGACCGAGTGGGTGCGTTCCAGGTCGGCTTCCTCGACGGCCTCGAGCGCTGCGCCTCCTTCCCCGACGACCCCAACCCACGCATCGACCTGAGGTTCATCACCGAACAGGAAGCCGCCTCCGGTGGCGACCTCCCCTTCGACGAGATCCTCGCCGAACTACCGACCGCCCTCGAGACGTTCTGGATCCCGACCCTCGAGGCCAACTCGATCCCGTTCACGTCGCCGACGCTCGTGCCGTTCCCGACCGGTGGCCCCTACCCGGAGTGCGGCGACCTCGGCGGCGACGACCTCTCCCGCACGGCCACCTACTGCCCGGACTCGAACACGATCGTCTACGACGACGACTTCGCCCGGCAGCTCCACGACGAAGTGGGCGACCTCGCCTTCGCCTACCCCATCGCCATCGCCTACAGCGATGCCGTCCAGGCAGCGATCGAGAGCCCGCTCGAGGGCGAGGAGCGCGTGCTGCTGAACGACTGCCTCGTCGGCGCCTGGATCGTCGACATCGTCCCGGCGTTCGACGAGCTCGGCAACCCGGTGGTCGACGCCGAGGGCAACCTGCAGGCCCGCAACCCCGAGCAGCAGATCCTGCTGTCGGCCGGCGACCTCGACGAAGCCGTCATCACCGCCGTCATCGTCGGCGACGAGGCGACGAGCACGAACCGGCTCGGCACGGCGTTCGAGAAGATAGATTCGTTCCGCAGCGGAGTGCTCGGCGGGATCGAAGGTTGCCAGGCCCGCCTCGACTGATGGCGCCCGTGGCGGGCCGGCCGATCAGTCCTCGGCAAGGTGCGCAGTGACGATGGCGGCAAGCTCGAGCGGGCGGTCACCCTGGATGCTGTGACCGGCGCCGTCGACCACCTCGACACGAATGCCGGGCTGCCGGCGGCGCGCCTCGGCGACATCGTCGTCGTCGACCACCGGTGAGACGCCGCCGCGAACCAGGGTGAGTGGGCAGCCGACCGCCGCGAAGTCGTCCCACAGCGGCGAAGCGGCAGCGGTGTCGATCGGCTCGGCGGCCTCCGCCGCCGCTGGATCGTCGCTCGAGCGAGCGTGCCCACGCCGGTCGTAGCGCCACTGCCACGACCCATCGTCGAGCTGCTTGGCGTTGTGCAGGATGCCGCGCCGCAGCGAGGGCTCCGACCGGGTCGGGTTGAACTCCTTGGTGCGTTCGAGCAGCGCCTCGAAGCTGGGGAACGCCTGCGGCCCGCTCACGAAGTCGATGACGGCCTTGGCCTTCTGGCGGTTCACCCCGGGGGTGATGTCGACCATCACGAGGCGCGGGACCAGATGTGCGTGCCGCACCGCGAGCTCCATCGAGGTGAGGCCGCCGAGCGACATCCCGACCACCAGGCGCGCGTGTGGGGCGAGCGTCGCAATTGCGACGGCGATGTCGTCGGCAAGGTTCGCGGGCGTGTAGGCGCCGTCGTCGCGCCAGTCCGAGTGCCCGTGACCGGGGAGGTCGACCGCGACCGCAGGCCTGCCGAGCGCCATCACCACGGTGTCCCAGGTGTGCGCATTCTGCGACCCGCCGTGGACGAACACCACCTCGGCCGCTGCATCACCCCACACCAGCGCGCTCACGCTGCGGCCGTCGGCGAGCGCCACGGCCTCACGCCGGACGACCGGCGGGCTCGGGTAGGCGAGGCCGTACTCGGCAGCGTTCTCGTGGAACAGTCCGAACTCGTCGTAGGCGATGCGCTCCATCGCCCCATCGTGCCAGGTCGGCGTGGCCGATGCTCAGGCGTCGGGCGGCTCGACCGTGGTCGTGGTGGTGGTGGTTGCCGGCGGCTTGGTGGTGGTGGTCGGCGGCTTGGTGGTGGTGGTGGCCGGCGGCTTCGTCGTGGTCGTCGTCGACTTGGGCACTGTGGTCGTGGGCGCCGTGGTGGTGGTGAGCGTCGAGTCCGGGTTCGGGTAGTTGAAGCTGGGGAGCATCTCTTTCTTGGTGTACCCCTCGGGCTCGCGTCCGTCGTGGCCCCACACGAACACCGGGTTGCCGATCGAGACGAGGTCGGGGAAGTACTCGGCGATGTCGTTGTTGATCCGGATGCACCCGTGTGATGCCGGGTGCCTGGGGACGTTCTTCGCCCCGTGCACGGCGATGCCGTAGTTGAAGTAGACGGGGTTGTACATGCCACCGAGCGGGCCGACGCGGTTGCCGTCGACCTTGCGCCGGAACCGGAAGACGCCTCCGGGGGTCTTCGAGTAGGCGCACTCGTCCTTGATGACCGGCTCGTCGAGCGGGCGGCCTTCGTTGTCGGTGTCGTACTTGGTGACCTCGCACCACAGTGCCGGCTTGCCGTTCTCGTCGAGCTCGCCGCTCGAGATGTGCGTGATCAGCGCCGGCTTGCCATCGGTGAACACCGCCATCACCTGCAGCGGCAGGTAGATCTCGACGTGGGTGCCACCGCCCACATTGCGTCGTGGCTGGATGACGATCGGGTCCTGCATCAGGTCCCACATCTCCGGCGTGACCACGCTGGCGCTGTCGCTCTGTTCGAGCTCCTCCCAGGTCACGCCGAGCACGAACTTCTTGTAGGCCCACACGGCCTGCTGGGTGCCACCACCGAAGGCCCCGTCGGCCGGCCCGGGCGCGAAGCCGAGCTCGGTGAGCCGTTGCTGGATCTTCTTGACGTCGTCGCCATACGCGCCCACCGAGACCGGGCCGGCGATCGGCGACTTCTGCACCGACGAGACCGAGGTGGGAACGACGATGTTGGGCTGGGTGACCACCGGCATCGTCGACTCGGGGGTGGTGACGACGGCAGCGGGAAGGGTCGAGCCAGGGGCGGCAGCACCTGTGTCGGACCCTCCGGAAGCGCCGGCGATCACGACCACCCCGAGCACGCTCGCAGCTCCCATCGCGGGCAACCAGCGCCGGAACGGCGAAAAGCCCGGTGGGGCTGACCGGGTCGGGGCGGGCCGAGCCGAGGTGGGACGTCGTCCTGACGACGGTGCCGGGCGGCGGGGCTGGTTGGACGGCTGGCGCGGGGTGTTCACGGTGAGGACGGCGTCGGGCGGACTGCCTCAGACTATCCGGGTCAGCTCTGGCCGAGGCCGCGGACGACCGGCTGCAGGTCGCGCAGCTCGCGTCGCAGCTGGAACATCTCGCGCAGGATGCGGCGGATCACCGACAGCGAGCTCAACGTGCTCACGCCGCGGGTGCGCGGGAAGTAGTCGACACCGAATTGGATGACCTGGAAGCCGAGCTTGCGGGCCCGGATGATCAGCTCGGCATCGATGAACGAGCCCTCGCTCTTCAGCGAGACATGTTGGAACACCTCGCGCCGGCACAGCTTGAAGGCGAAGTTGATGTCGCGCATGCGCACACCGAACAGGCGCCGGATCAACACGTTGTAGAAGAAGGTGTACACCGCTCGCGACGGACCTTCGCCGACCCGGTCGAAGCGGTACGCGCTGACGATGTCGGCGTCGTAGTAGCGCAGCAACCGGATGGCCTTGTGCAGCTCGGCCATGTCGAACGGCAGGTCGGCATCGGTGTACAGCACCAGGTCGCCCGTCGCTGCGGCGAACCCGGTCTTCATCGATCCGCCGAGCTTGCGGTTGACCGGATGGTGCACCACCTTCACGTGCGGGTCGGCGGCCGCGAGCTCGTCGGCGAGCTTGGGGGTGTTGTCGGTCGACGCATCGTCGACGACGATCAGTTCGTAGTCGGCGATCGTGCCGGCAGCGACGAGCTCGTCGGCGACCTCCTTCGCCGCACCGATCGTCCGCTCGATGTAGGCCTCCTCGTTCCACATGGGGAAGAAGATGGTGAGCGTCTCGGTCGACAGAGCAGGGGACGTGTGTGCCGCCACCCGCCGAAGGGTACTCGCTCGACCCGCAGGAGCGGCGGTCACCAGCACCGATACGATCGGTCCCGTGAGCCTGCCGCCGCCTCCCCCGCCCTCGACCGGCCAGGCTCCGGCGTGGGTCCCCACCCCCAGGCCGCCCGCCCGGCCCGGCACCCTCACGATCGGTTGGCGAGTGGTCACAGCCGTGGGGTGGGGCGGCGTGCTGCTCGGGATCGCTGCGGTCTGGGACAGCTCGCGCACCCTGGGCCTGGCCACCTGGTGGCTCGGCGCAGTGTCGGAGCCGCAGCCCTTCATCGTGCAGCTCTTCCCGGCCGTCGTCGCCCTGGTCGTGGTCGTGGCGGCGCTGCGCAACCTCCGCTTCCTCCCCGCCATCGGGATCGGCGCGGCCGCAGTGCTCGCCGGTGTCGGCCTGGTCGATCTCGGCCGGTTCCCGCGGTTCGGCTGGATCGAGCTCGCCCTGGCTCTGGCAGGTCTGCTGGTGAGCCTCGCCTCGTTCGCCGGCGTGCAGCGGGCCACCCCACCGGCCGCTGACGGGGTTGGCACGTCGGGGTAAGGTGCGCTCCAGCGGCACTCGGTGCCGACGAGCAGGGGGGCCGCCATGCGGACGATCAAGCACCCACTGTCGGGAGCGCTCTACGACCTCACCCCGAACGGGCTGATCGAAGTGACGCTCCATGGCCGCCGCGGCCTGTTCACCGAGCACGGGGTGTGGGTCGAGGGCGAGATCCGCCAGGCCGACCCGCACCTGTGCCTGTGGATCGCGGGACGGCAGATGACGAACCGCTTCCGCGAGGCCGCCGAGGCGACCCGCGACGATCTGGCCCAGCACAGCTGACGACCGACCAGCAGACGACCAGCCAGCAGACGACCAGCCAGCAGACGACCAGCCAGCAGACGACCAACCAGCAGAGGAAGAGACGGCGATGACGATCACCGACCGACCGGCCACGAACGGACCCGGCGAAGCCCGCTCACCGGGGGTGTCGTACCAGGACCTGCTCGACACCGACAGCCGGCCCGACGCCGTCCCCGACGTCCTGCGGTGGCAGCACTGGGCCCACCTCGGCGACGCCGACATCCCTCTCGAGCGGTACACCAGCCGCGAGTTCCACGAGCTCGAGCGGGAGCGGATGTGGAAGCGGGTCTGGCAGATGGCGTGCCGCGAGGAGGAGCTCCCGGCCGTCGGCGACACCGTGGTGTACGACATCTGCGACACCTCGATCCTGCTCGTGCGCTCGGCTCCCGACCGGATCCAGGCGTTCTACAACGCGTGCCTGCACCGCGGCCGTCAGCTCCGCGACCACGACGGCCCGACGCGTGAGCTGCGCTGCGCGTTCCACGGCTTCTGCTGGAACCTCGACGGGTCGCTGAAGCAGGTGCCCTGCGAGTGGGACTTCCAGCACATCGAGCAGGCCGAGTGGGGTCTTCCCGAGGTGCGCGTCGGCACCTGGGGCGGGTTCGTGTTCGTCAACCTCGACCCTGACGCCGAGCCACTCGAGGCGTTCCTCGGCGATCTTCCCCAGCACTTCGCCACGTGGCCGCTCGAGGAGCGCTACATCTCGGCCCACGTGGCGCGCATCTTCCCGACGAACTGGAAGGTCGTGCAAGAGGCGTTCATGGAGGCCTTCCACGTCGTGGCCACCCACCCGCAGCTGTTGGCCGGGATCGGCGACGCCAACAGCCAGTACGACTGGTGGGGCAACTTCAGTCGGGCGATCACCCCCAACGGCACCCCGAGCCCGCACCTGTCGTGGCAGCCCACCGAGCAGGAGATGTTCGACGCGATGAGCGACCGCCGCCTCGACGAGCCGCCCATCGTCGCCCTCGCTGACGGGATGACCGCTCGCGGCGTCGCGGGCGCGGGTGGGCGGATGCGCCTCGCCGCTGTGCTGGGCGAGCGGGCCGAGCAGCTGAGCGACGCCGAACTGGCCGACAGCTTCTACTACACACTCTTTCCGAACCTTCACCCCTGGGGCGCCTACAACCGCATCTGCTACCGGTTCCGGCCGTACCAGGACCGCCACGACATGTCAGTGATGGAGTGCTACTTCCTCGAGCCGTTCGACCCCGCTCAGGGACGACCTGCACCAGCGCCCACCCGCTGGCTGGGCGTCGACCAGGACTGGACCGACGCCGACGAGCTCGGCATGCTCGCCCGGGTGTTCAACCAGGACACGTTCAACCTGCCGAAGGTGCAGAAGGGCCTCTCCTCATTGCGCAAGGGCATCACCCTGGCCACCTACCAGGAGACCAAGATCCGGCACTTCCACTGGCTGCTCGGCCAGTGGCTCGACCGCGACTGAGCAGGTCGGCTCAGCCGCGGCGCGGGTAGCGTCGTCGCTCATGTCGAAGGTCCTCACCTCACTGCCCGTCGGCGAGCGGGTCGGGATCGCTTTCAGCGGCGGTCTCGACACCTCGGCTGCGGTCGCCTGGATGCGCGAGAAGGGGGCCGTCCCCTACTGCTACACCGCCGACCTCGGCCAGCAGGACGAGGACGACCTCGCCGGTGTGCCGGACCGGGCCAAGCAGTACGGGGCCGAGGAGGCCCGCCTGGTCGACTGCCGCACCGAGCTGGTCCACGAAGGCCTCGTGGCGCTGCAGTGCGGCGCGTTCCACATCACCACTGCCGGCAAGACCTACTTCAACACCACCCCGCTCGGCCGGGCCGTCACCGGAACCCTGCTGGTGCAGGCGATGAAGGACGATGGGGTCGACATCTGGGGTGACGGCAGCACCTACAAGGGCAACGACATCGAGCGCTTCTACCGCTACGGCCTGCTGGTGAACCCTGGCCTGCGCATCTACAAACCCTGGCTCGACGACGCCTTCGTCACCGAGCTGGGCGGCCGGGCCGAGATGAGCGAGTTCCTCGTCGAGCGAAACCTGCCGTACCGGGCCAGCAAGGAGAAGGCCTACAGCACCGACGCCAACATCTGGGGCGCCACCCACGAGGCCAAGCTGCTCGAGGAGCTGTCCACCTCGATGGACATCGTCGAGCCGATCATGGGGGTCGCCCACTACCGCGACGATGTGCCGATCGAGGCCGAGGTCGTGTCGGTTCGCTTCCACGAGGGCTGGCCGGTGGCGATCAACGGCCGCGAGTTCGCCAGCCAGGTCGACCTCGTCATGGAGGCCAACGCGATCGGTGGGCGCCACGGCCTCGGCATGTGCGACCAGATCGAGAACCGGATCATCGAGGCCAAGAGCCGGGGCATCTACGAGGCGCCCGGCCTGGCCCTGCTGCACATCGCCTACGAGCGTCTGGTGAGCGGCATCCACAACGAGAACACCATCGAGAACTACCGCACGATGGGCCGCCGCCTCGGCAGGCTGCTCTACGAGGGCCGCTGGTTCGACCCGCAGAGCCTGATGCTGCGCGAGCCCCTCGTGCGCTGGGTCGGCGCAGCGGTCACCGGCGAGGTCACCCTGCGCCTGCGGCGCGGCGACGACTATTCGATCCTTGACACCACCAGCCCCAACCTCACCTACGCGCCGGAGCGGCTCAGCATGGAGCGCGTCGAGGACGCCCCCTTCGGCCCGCTCGACCGCATCGGGCAGCTGACGATGCGCAACCTCGACATCGCCGACACGACGGCCAAGCTCGAGATCTACCGCGGCGCAGGCACGCTGGGCTCGGGCGGCCTGCTCGCCATCGAATCGGCCGACTGACCGGCGGCGCCGGGCTGTCGGCGATCAGCCGGCGGTGAGCTCGGCCAACAGACCAGTCGTCAGCCGCACCCGATCGGGGATGCTGTCGACCAGCACGTATTCGTGGTCGGCATGCGCGCCGCCACCGACGGCACCCATCCCGTCGAGCGTGGGGATGCCGATCGCAGCAGTGAAGTTGCCGTCGCTGCCGCCGCCGACAGCGACACCCTGCACAGGCGAAAGACCGTCGCGCACTGCAATCCGCTCGGCCACCGGGAAGAGCTCGGCCGAGGCCGACGGGTGCATCGGCGGGCGGTTGAGGCCGCCGCGCACCTCGATGGTGGCACCCGGCACCGAGGTGGTGAGCGCCGCCATGGCAGCCTCGAGGCGCTGCTTCTCGGCCGGTTCGGTGACACGGACATCGACCAGGAAGCGGGTCTGGGCGGGCACCACGTTGTCGGCCGTGCCCGCATGGGCGACGGTGGGTGTGACGGTGGTGCCGAGCTCCGGAGCACCGAAGGTGGCGATCGTCGAGATCAGCTCGGCGGCGGCGACGAGGGAGTTGATCCCCTTCTCCGGCTCGAGGCCGGCGTGCGAGGCCTTGCCGTGCACGATCACCTCGAACGTGCCGACTCCCTTGCGGCCGGTCTTCAGCGCGCCGCCGTCGGCGCTGGGCTCGAACACGAGCACCCGTCCGCAGGCGACTGCACGCTCTTCGATCAGTGCCCGCGAGGTCGCCGAGCCGACTTCTTCGTCGGCAGTGATGAGGATCTCGATCCCCGACCGGTCGTCGAGCGCAGCGACTGCATGGAGGGCCTGGACGATGCCGCCCTTCATGTCGAACACGCCCGGCCCGGTGGCCCGGCCGTCGGCCACGGTGAAGGGGCGCGCGGCGACCGTGCCGAGCGGGAACACCGTGTCGTGGTGACCGACGATGAGCACCTTCGGCGACGGGCCCCCTCGCCAGTGGACGTGCGGACCGGCAGGGCCCGGCACGATGTCGGGCCGCGTGCCGAGCCGACGCTCGATGAGGTCGGCGAGCACCTCGGCCGAACGGGTGAGCGCGACGACGTCGTTGGAGGGCGATTCGGTGTCGACGAGGGCGCGGAGATCGTCGAGGAGCGCAGTGAGATCCATGGGGGCACATTCTGCCTGCCAGACTCTCGCCGTGACCGCTCCGCACAAGATCCTGACCATCGTCGCCCTGCTCGGCCTGGGGGTGACGGCATGCTCGGACAGCGGGCCATCGACCGCCGTGCTGTCGAGCACCGAGCCGATGGCGACCGCGGCACCGGCACCGACACCGGCGCCGAGCACCACACTCGAGCTCGCGCCGGCGACGTTCACCGTGCAGCCCGGCACCGAGCAGGTGGCCGTGCTCGACGCCGAGCCCGGCACCGAGCTGTTCCTGATGGGCCTCGACGGGGCGGGCGTGGCCGGCACGGTCGACGAGCAGGGTGCCCTGCTGTTCCGCAACGTCGCCCCGGGCGGCGGGTACACGATCGCCTCGCCGACCGAGCAGTCGGCGAAGTTCGCTGTCGCCGCGCCGGCCGACCACCCCGACGCCGACTGGTACACAGCACAGGAGCCCCTGCCGGCGGGTGGCTTCGGCTACCTCACCACTCGCGACGGCACGACACTGAGCGCCAACGTCGTGCTGCCCGGGCCGGCCGACGGTGGCCCGTACCCCACCGTGGTCGAGTACAGCGGCTACCAGCCGAGCGACCCCGACAGCGCAGCGTTCGCCCAGATCTACACCGCGCTCGGGTTCGCGTACGTCGGCGTGAACATGCGAGGCACCGGTTGCAGTGGTGGCTCGTACCGCTTCTTCGAGACCGTGCAGAGCCTCGACGGCTACGACGTGATCGAGACCGTCGCCGCCCAGCCGTGGGTGCGCGACGCCAAGGTGGGGATGGTGGGCATCTCCTACCCGGGCATCAGCCAGCTCTTCGTGGCGGCCACCACTCCCCCGAGCCTGGCCGCGATCACCCCGATCAGCGTGCTCGACGACTCGTTCCGAGCCACGCTCTACCCCGGTGGCATCTTGAACACCGGATTCGCCGTCGAGTGGACCCAGCAGCGCACCGACGAGGCCCAGCCGTTCGGCCAGGGCTGGACCGAGGCGAGGGTCGAAGCCGGCGACAGCGAGTGCGAGGCCAACCAGCGGCTGCGTCTGCAGAACCCCGACCTGGTGGCCGAGATCGGGGAGAACCCCTTCTACTCCGTCGAGCTCGGCGACCCGCTCGCGCCGATCACCTTCGTCGACCAGATCACGGTGCCGGTGTTCCTCGCCGGCGCGTGGCAGGACGAGCAGACGGGCGGGCACTTCCCCCGCATGCTCGACCGCTTCACGGGCGCCCGCGACCTGTTCGTCACCATGGTGAACGGCGGCCACACCGAGTCGCTCAGCCCGGCCGTGTTCGCTCGCTACATCGAGTTCCTGCAGCTCTACGTCGCCGAGCAGGTGCCCGACCTCACCGCGGCGAACGGGGTGGTGCCCATCCTGGCGAGCACCCTCTACGGCACCGACGCCGTGCCGGCCGACTGGCCGAACCGCTTCACCGGGCTCGCCTACGACGATGCCTTGGCGGCCTACGAGGCCGAGCCTGCGGTGCGGGTGCTGCTCGAGCAAGGCGCGGCCGACAGCTGGCCGGCTGGCTCGCCCGTGCCGCGCACCACGCTCGAGTTCGACAGCTGGCCCGTTCCCGAGGCCGTCGCCACCTCGTGGGCGCTCGGCGCCGAGGGCCAACTCCTCGTCGACCCGGCTGGGGCTAGCGGCGAGAGCAGCTACACCGCCGATCCGACAGCGTTGGCACCCACCTTCTACTCGGGCGGCGGGTCGGAGATCTGGCGGTTCGACGCCACCTACGAGTGGCAGCCGATCCCTGCCGGCACCGGCCTCGGCTTCGTCACCGACCCGCTCGACGACGACATGCTCGTCGTCGGGCCCGGCTCGGTCGACCTGTGGATCAGCGCCGACGCCGACGACACCGACCTCGAGGTCACCCTCACCGAGGTGCGTCCCGACGGCACCGAGGTGTACGTCCAGAGCGGCTGGCTGCGCGCCAGCCAACGTGCGCTCGACGAAGCAGCGAGCACCGAGGTCGACCCCGTCCAGACCCACCTCGAAGCCGATGCCGCGCCGCTGCCCTCGGGCGAGTTCACCGCGGTGCGAGTGGCGCTGTTCCCAGTGGCCCACGTGTTCCGGGCCGGCACCCGCCTCCGCCTGACGATCGACGCACCCGGCAACAACCGGCCCGTGTGGGAGTTCGCCTCGATCTCGGCGGGCGAGACCGTGACGGTCGGCCACGACACGGCCCGTCCGTCACGGCTGGTCCTGTCGGTGGTCCCCGCCGTCGACGGCGCGACCATCAGCGCGACCCCACCCGCCTGCGGGGCACTGCGTGCCCAGCCCTGCCGCACCTGGGTGGCGGCGGCGAACGGCGGCTGACGGTGGCGGCATCGGCGAGCCAGCGCGAGGAGCTCGCTGCGTTCCTGCGCGCGCGACGCAACGCGCTCGGCCCCGCCGAGGTCGGCCTGCCGACCGGTCGGTCCCGACGTACGCCCGGGCTGCGCCGCGAAGAGGTGGCGCTACTCGCCGGGGTCTCGGTCACCTGGTACACCTGGCTCGAACAGGGCCGACGGATCAATGTCTCGGCCGATGTGCTCGAGGCACTCGCACGGGCGCTGCGCCTCGACGAGGCCGGCCGCCACCACCTGTTGACGCTGGCGCTGCGGCAACCGAGCACCCCGGTCGAGGAGGTGACCGACGCGCCCGACGCCTTGGTGCGGCTAATCGGCGCAATGGAGCCGGCACCCGCCTATGTGCTCGGGCCACGCTGGGAGATCCTCGCCTGGAACCAGGCCCAGGCACGCCTGTCACCGCAGCTCGAGCGCTTCGAGCCCCCTCAGCGCAACCTGCTCTGGGTCATCTTCGCCGACCCGTCGGCACGCGACCTGCTCGTCGACTGGTCCGACCAGGCCCGCCGCATCCTGGCCGAGTTCCGGGCCGGCACGGCGGCGCTGCGCGACGACCCGCAGGTGGCTGCGCTGGTCGACGACCTGCTCGGCCGCAGCGACGAGTTCGCCACCTGGTGGCCCCAGCTCGACGTCGCCCAGTTCCAGACACGGCTGCGCGCCTACCGCCATCCGCGGGCCGGCGAGTTGGTGTTCGAGTACCAGCAGCTCACACCCAGCGAGTGGCCGGCACTCCGGGTGTGCGTGCAGTTGCCCGTGCCCGGCGACGACAGCGCCCAGCGTCTGGCCGCCTGGCGCGAGATCGCCTGATCAGGTGGCGGCCTCGCCCCGGGACCTAGGCCCCTTGGCGACCAGCGGAGGCGCTCGCCACACTGGTGTCGTGCTCGACCACCTCTCGGCTCGACCCCGATCCACCCGGGCGGTTCTGACAACGATCGCTACCGGAGCTGTTGCCGTCACTGTGCTCGCCGCGTGCGGCGGTGGCTCGGCCACGGCGCCGACCGTGCCGCTCACGCCGACCGAACGCCTCGGGCTCGAGGCTGCGCAGCACGCAGGCTGCGCAAGCTGCCACGGGGCCGACTTCGCCGGTGGGGTGGGGCCGAGCTGGGTCGGCCTCGCCGGGTCGACCCGCCCCTTGAGCGACGGCTCCTCCGTCGTGGCCGACCGCGCGTACCTCGTCGAGTCGATCGCCGAACCCTCGGCCAAGCGTGTCAGCGGCTACTCGCTGGTGATGCCCTCGAACTCGCTCTCCGACGACGAGATCGCGCGCATCGTCGACTACATCGAGGCCCTCGGCTGACCCGCCGGACGGGTGATCGGCAGCACAAGCACAGCGGTCAGCACAGCACTAGGTTGACGGTCGATCCAACGCTCGACAGTCTCCCGAACGGGTCGAACGTCCCGATCGTGAAGTGGCCAAGGTCCCGCACGCCACGCCCACCACGTCGCGAAGATCGGGTACCGACAGGCGAGGCGTCGGTGGGAACTATCCGAGACCTTCCGACGACCTCCCTGACGAACCCCTCTGAAAGGACCACCCATGACCCGTCGTATCGCCCTGGGAATGCTTGCCGGCGCCGTGCTCGTACTCTCGGCCTGCGGCTCCGACGACGACAGCGCCGACACCACTGCCACGCTCGCTCCCGCAGCGGAGACCACGGCAGCTGCCGCAGCGGGCATCACCGTCGACGGCGCATGGGCGCGCACGAGCCCGATGATGGCCACCGCCGGCGCGGCGTACATGACGATCACCAGCACGACAGCCGACAAACTGGTCGGCGCCTCGGTCGACGCATCCATCGCAGGCAAGGTCGAGATCCACGAGACGCGCATGGTCGAGGGTGGCATGGGCAGCGACACCACGATGATGATGGGTGGCGACACCACCGTGCCCGGCATGGGCGCCATGGAGATGGTGCCGGTCGACAGCCTCGACATCCCGGCCGGCGTCGCTGTCGAGCTCGCCCCGGGCGGCTACCACCTGATGCTGCTCGATCTGCCCGCGCCACTCGAGCTCGGCTCGACGTTCACGCTCACCCTCGTGTTCGAGCAGGCCGGCCAGCAGACCGTCGAGGTCGTCGTCGCCGACTCTGCACCGTGAGCCTCGAACCGCGGCTGGGCTCAGTCCGCCGTTGCGCCCTCCTCGCGACTGCAGCGGTGCTCGGATTCGCCGGTGCCGGGTGCGGTTCCGAGCCCGGCACGGACGCGCTACCTGCAGTGGAGCTGACCGCGCTGGACGGCACCACGACCGTGCGAGCCGACGACATCACCGGTCCGGCCGTGATCAACCTGTGGGCGACCTGGTGCGGCCCGTGCCGCGCCGAGTTGCCCGCGTTCGAAGCGGTCCACCTCCGACTGGCCGACCGTGTGCGCTTCGTCGGCGTGAACCAAGGTGACGAGGGCGGTCCTGCAGCATCGTTCCTCGACGAGGTCGGGGTGAGCTTCGAGCAGTACCTCGACCTCGACGGAGCCTTCTCGGACGAGTTGTCGATCACGGGACTGCCCGCCACCGTGTTCGTGGCCGCCGACGGCAGCACCGAGCTGCACGCCGGGGCACTCGACGAGGGCGAGCTGCTCGAGCTCGTCGACACCTACCTCGGCATCACTCCCTGACGGTGAGCACGAACTCCTCGCCGGGGTTCAACGAGCAGTCGCCGATGAACGTGCCGGCGGTGGTGAACCGGTAGGCGAGCGTCGAGTTGGCGAGCACGTAGAAGGTGCCCATCGTGTGCCCACGATCGTCGTTGTTGACGATGCGGATCGTCTCGCCCACCTTCACGTCGAGCGACGTGGGGAACACCGCCGGCCGCGCGCCCGAGTCGAGCATCGCCCCGGTCCCGGAGGGAATGACGTACTCGTAGTCGTACGGCCCGGGCACGGTGGTGACCGGCACGGTCGGGCCGGTGGCCGGGCCGCTGCTGTTGCAACCCGTCGCACCGAACACGAGGGCAATACCGAACGCGGCCGCGGCGAGCCGTGGCCGACGGCGGGCAGCTCGCCGCCTCACCGGTCGACCTCGGCGAGCAGCGCTTCGAGGTCGAGACGCAGATCGTCGGCCTTCACGCCGAACGGCCAGGTCAACGTGACCGTCCCCGACGAGTCGACCACGTACATGGCAGCCGAGTGCGCCACCTTCACGATGCCGTCCTCGGCAGTGGCCACCTCGTAGCTCGCGCCGAACGCGTCGGCCGCGGCGCGCAGGCTGGCCGCGTCGTCGGTGCGCAGCGCATGCGCCCCGGCGACGAAGCTCTGCACATAGCCGGTGAGCACCTCGGCGGTGTCGCGATCGGGATCGACCGTCACCATTGCCAGGTCGACCCTGTCGGCATCGGCGCCCAGGTCGCGCAGCGCGGAACGCAGATCCGACAGGGTGGTTGGGCAGACATCGGGGCACGACGTGTAGCCGAAGTAGGCGATCAGCAGCTCACCCGGTGCCGCGCTGAAGGCCATCTCCTCGCCACCGTTGCTGGCGTCCGGCAACGAGATCGAACCCACCGACTGGCCGGGCACGTTCCGGTAGCCGACCAGCTCGCGTGCTGCTGGCGCATCACCACCGCACGACACGGCGGTGAGGCACAGCATCGTTGCGCACATGCTGCCGACGACCCTGTGGTGCAGACGCATGGGACCATCGTACGGACCGGGTGGCCGACGCGCATCGGGACGAAAGACCCGAGCTGCATCTCACCTGGCGTACAGTCCGCGCCGACGCGGCCAGCGGTGCCGCCGGCGGAAGGGAGCCCCGATGCGACACCAACTCCAGCCCGACATCGACCCGGCAGAGGTCGGCATCGATCCGGTCCGCCTGGGCCGGCTCGATCGGCACCTGGCCGACTACGTCGAGCGTGGGCAGCTGGCCGGATGCCAGGTGGCGATCAGCCGCCACGGGCGTCTGGCGCACGTCGCCCACATCGGCCAGCGCGACCGTGAGCGCGACCTGCCCGTCGAGGCCGACACGATCTGGCGGATCTACTCGATGACCAAGCCGATCACCTCCGTGCTCGCGCTGCAGTTGTGGGAGGAGGGCCGCTTCGAGTTGAAGGACCCCGTCAGCCGGTATCTGCCCGAGTTCGCCACGCAGCGCGTCTGGCGGGCCGGCAGTGCCGTCAACCCGGTGCTCGACCCGGTCACCGAGGCGATGCAGGTGTGGCACCTGATGACCCACACCTCGGGGTTGACCTACGGCTTCATGCAGGCGCATCCGGTCGATGCGCTCTACCGGCGCGCCGGCTTCGACGCCGGCACCCCGTCCGACGACGATCTGGCTGCGCTGTGCCGACGGCTCGCCGAACTGCCGCTCGTGTTCCAGCCAGGCACCGAATGGAACTACTCGATGTCGATCGACGTGCTGGGCCGCCTGTTGGAGGTGGTCGGCGGTGCACCCCTCGACGAACTGATGCGCACGCGGATCCTCGAACCACTCGGGATGGTCGACACCGGCTTCTCGGTGCCCGAGCAGGACGCTCACCGTCTGGCGACCATCTACACGCTGCCACCCGGCGCGAGCCGTCTCCACCCGCTCGCCGGTGTCACCGCTGAAGCGCTGACGCCACCGGCTGCGCTGCTGGGCGGTGGCGGGTTGGTCTCGACCACGGCCGACTACCTGCGGTTCGCCGAGATGTTGCGTAACGGCGGCGAGCTCGACGGGGCCCGCATCCTGGCTCCGCGAACGGTCGCCTACGCCACCCGCAACCACCTGCCAGGCGGCGCGGATCTGACCCGCTACGGGCGCCCGTTGTTCAGTGAGACCACCTACGACGGTGTCGGCTTCGGGCTGCTCGGCTCGGTCACCATCGATCCCGTCGCCGCCAAGGTTCCCGGGTCTGTCGGCGACTTCGGGTGGGGCGGCGCCGCCAGCACCTACTTCTGGGTCGATCCCGTCGAAGACCTCGTCTGTGTGCTCATGACCCAGCTGTTGCCCTCGGGCGCATTGCCGCTGCGCAGCCAGCTCAAGCAGTTGGTGCACCAGTCGTTGCTCCCCTGACGCCACCAACAGTCCTTTGGTCCCTTGCCTGCCCGGCCGTTCGGACATCAGAGTGAGGGCATGGCCATCGAACACGTCATCATCCCTGTCGACTTCTCCGAGGCGTCGATCGCGGCGATCGGAGTGGGTCGCTCACTCGCCGCACGCATCGGGGCCGATGTCGAGCTCGTCTCGGTCACCTCGGGCCGCTACGAGAGCACCACGGCTGCCGCGCTGAGGTCGCTCGCGGCAGAGCAGGGTGTGGGCGTCGGCCAGCGGGTGCTGACGATCGACGACGACGACGTCGAGGGCCGTCTGGTCACCGAGGTGCTGGCTCGGTCGAGCTCGCTCTGGTGCGTCGGTAGCCACGGCCGCACCGCCCTCGGCGAGCTGCTGTTCGGCAGTGTCAGCGCCGACCTGGTCCGCGACGCCGAGGTGCCGATCCTGGTGGTCGGACCGCGCGCCAACGACCGTCCCGCAGCCGACGTGGTAGCCGTGGCACTCGATGGGAGCGAGCACGGCGAAGCCATCATGCCCGCGGTCATGCAGTTGGCCGCGACGTTCGGCCTGCGGGTGCGACTGCTCGAGGTCGGTCGGTCGCACGTCGACTCCGACACCAACGAGACCGCGTACGTGGCTCGCCTGGCATCGCGGTTCGACTCGTCCGGCGGCATCGACTACGACGTGCTCGTCGGCGACTCCGACGATGAGCTCGTCGGCTACGCCGAGCGGACCGACGACGTCGTGTTCCTGGCGATGGCCACACGGGGAGTGCCGGCTGGTGCCCGTCTCTCGGTGCCCAGCACAGCCCTGCGCGTGCTCCGTCGCGCCACGGTGCCCGTGCTCATGCTCCATCCGCCGCTCCCGGAGGCCCCGCTGTCGTCGGCACCCGTCCCGGGTGAGCTGCCGGTCGCCGACCTGCGTCATCGGGTGGTGGTGGGCGTCGACTCACTCGCCGCCTCGCGCCCGGCCATCGACTGGGCCGCCGACGAGGCCGCTCGCCGCGGGTCGATCCTCCAAGTCCTGCACACCTGGCAGATCCCCGTCGGCCCGGGGTCGATGTACGGCTATCCGATCTGGCCCGATATCGAAGCGTGTCGCCAGGGCGCCCTCGACGAGACCGCCGCTGTCGTCGGTGCGGTGGCAGAGGACCATCCGGACCTGATCGTCGAAACGATCGTCGCCGAGGGTGGGGCAGCCTCGGCCCTCGCGAAGCACAGCGTCGGTGCCGAGATGGTGGTCCTCGGCCGGCACCACCACGGTCGCCTGGCGACGATGCTGCTCGGCTCGGTCAGCGAGTCGGCTGTCCACCGGGTCGACTGCCCGCTGGTGATCATCCCCTGCGACGAGCCGAGCTGAGTCCTGCGGCTCGCCGCCGAGCGGGCCACGTCAGCGACGTGAGGTGGCCGCGGCCATCCCGAAGGCGTCGGCGATCGACGACCGCGCAGCGGCGACAGCTTCCGGGAACCGCGCTCCCGTGCCGTCGGCGAGCCGGGTCATCATCTCGAAGTTGGCCGCCACCGCCGCGGCGTCGACCATCACCGCGACCCCGTCGTGGCCGAGCGCATCGGCATCGGCCACGAGTTCACGACGGGCCCGGTCGAGCTCGTCGAGGTCGCCCGCCGGCACCGCCGATGCGAACGCGTGCAACTGGTCGGCGAGCGGCAGCGACGCACCGGGCGCGCCTCGACCCAGCTCGGCGAGGTCGACCTCGCTGTTGTCCTCGTGGCCGCTCCAACTGAGCATGCCTGCGTGCGACACCGTTCAATAGAAGCATTCGCGGAGCTGTGCCACACGGGTGGCCACCAGTTCCATCTGCGGCCGGCTGAGCGTGCCACGCGTCCAGCGCGGGTCGACCATCTCCAGGTCGGGGATGTACTGCGCATCGGCGAGGCGCCACACTCGGGCGTGCTCCGCCGGCAGGGCGGTGAACGCCTGCACGACCGCTGCACGCTCGTCGGCCGGCGCCGCCACGGGCACCCAGTTGAGCTCGGGCTGCACGATCTGGACCGCCGTCTCACCCGTCGGCTCGCCAAGCTGCACAGCCGGCAGCGGCCACGGATCGAGGCCGGCGGCACGTCGGAACGACCAGATCGCCGCCACTTCGCAGGTGAGCGCGACGGCTTCGACGTAGGCGAGGTCACCGATCAGGTCGGCCATCCGCCGGTGCCAGTCGGCCGTCAGCGTCGCACCGTGGCGGGCCACCCGGTACACCACGTCGTGCGCCGCAGCCGGAGCCACGAGCTCGGCGGGCAACACACCCGGCACCGTCGACGGCGCGACCCACGGAGCAAGCGGCTCGTCAGCCTCGAGCGCAGCCAGCACAGTGGCGGCGAGCTCGACACGCTGCGCCCCGCTCCACTGGCTGCCCGGGGTGCCGATGGCGGCCCAGACGGCTCGATGCGCTTCCTCGAGATCGGGCCGCACCTCGACAGGGCCGCTCACGGCTGGGCACCGTTCGGTGCCAGATGGAGCGAATGCAGGCCACGGATCACGAAGGTGGGATGGTAGCTCGGCTGCTCGACGAGCTCGATCCGCGGGAAGCGGCGGGCCAGCCCGGCGAGCGACACCTCGAGCTCCTGACGAGCGAGCGGCGCTCCGACGCAGAAGTGGATGCCACCCCCGAAGCCGATGTGCGCGGGGTCGCCGCGCCCTGCGTCGAAGCGGTCAGGGGCCTCGAAGCGCCGCGGGTCGCGCTCGGCCGACCCGAAGAGCATTGCCACTTCCTGGCCGACGTCGATGGCCTGTCCGGCGATCTCGACGCCGGGTTCGAGCACCCAGCGCTCGAACAACTGCAGCGGCGAGTCCCAGCGGAGCATCTCCTCGACGGTGGCCCGTGGTTCGACCTCGCCGTCGGCGACCCGACGCCACTCGTCGCGGTGCAGCATCAGCGCACGCATCCCGTTGCCGAGGGTGTTCACCGTGGCCTCGTGGCCGGCCTCGAGCAGCACCATGGTGGTCGAGACGATCTCGTCCTCGCTCAGCTGATCGCCCTCGTCCTCGACGCGCACCAGCTCGCTGACGAGCAACCCGTCCGGCTCGCGCCGCTTGGCGGCGATGAGCCTGCGCGTGTACTCGATGTACTCCCCCGCTGCCCGGTCGGCGGCGGCGCGCTGCTCGTCGCTGCCCGTCAGCTCGTACATCTTGACGATGGCGTGCGACCAGTCGAGCAACTGCTGCGTGTCGTCGCGCGGCACGCCGAGCATCGAACAGATCACCGCCACGGAATACGGCTGCGCATAGTCGGCGATCAGATCGAACGACTCGCGCGCTGCGCACTGGTCGAGCAACTCGGCCGAGAAGGCTTCGATGGCCGGGCGCAGCGCCGCTACTGCTCGCGGCGTGAACACCTTGGCCACCAGGCGACGGAGCCTGGTGTGGTCCGGGGGCTCGAGGCACAGCAGCGACCAGCGTTCGTGCTCGTGGAAGCGGCTCCAGCGAGGGTCGGGGTCGGGCCGACCGAAGTCGGCATGGCTGTAGCGGTGCGTGTACGCCCTGCCGAGCCTGCGGTCGCGCAGCACCTCGTGCACATCGTGGAAACGGGTGAGCATCCACTGCCCGGTGCGCTCGTTCCAGAAGATCGGAGCGGCCTCGCGCAACTCGCCGAGCACCGGGTACGGATCGGCGAGAAATGCCGGATCGCTCGGGTCGAAGCGGGCGAGGGCGTCGTCGAGGCGGGCCACGGTGTCGAGCGTAGGCCGCCCGCCCGGGTGGTCACGCGTTGCTGGACGCCTCGTCGGCTTCGTCGGCATCGGCCGAGCCGCCGTCGGCCGCTGCTTCGGCCATGGCCTGGGCGGCCGTGGCGATCGCTGCTTCCTCGGCAGTGCGGGCCTCGTCCGCCGCCGCCAACGCAGCCATCTCCTCCTCGCTGCCGGAGTAGTCGTCGGGAGTGTGCAACCGGTCGGGGTCGTTGCCGGAGAGGTCGAACGCTTGGGAGAAGCCGAGCTCGCCGCCACCTCCGGCGTTGATGTCGAACGACAGCGAGTCGAACTCGAGCGCCGTGGACGTGCTCTCGTTGCGCGAACCGATGTCGGGGCGATCGGTAACCGCCGCCGGCGCGGCGGCCTCCACAGGCTCCGCGACGGGCGGAGCCGGCTCGTCGACCTCGTCGACTGCGTCGAAGGGCAGGGTGAGCTGCACGTACGGATCCGGCTCTGCGCCAGCATCGTCGTGGGGCGCCTCCTCGGTCGGCGACGCGGCCACCCCGGCCCGACGGGCACCGAGGCGCTGGACCAGGGCGTAGGCGCCGAAGACGGCGAGGCCGGTCGCCAGGCCGACGCCGAAGCTGCGGAACGAGCCCGAGCTTGCTGCAGGTACGGGGGCAGGCGTCGTGCTCGGCGTCACCTCGACCGGCACGGCCGTGGTCGGCACCGAGGCCACGCTCGACGGCACCGGCTCGACCGACGACGCTGGCGCCGTGGTCTCCACCGGTGCCGGCACGGTGGTGGGCACGACGGGTGCCAGCGCGCCGCCGGCTGCTCCGACGAACGGGCCGGTGATCTCGTAGGTCACGCCGCCGCGGAAGTCGGCCCCGTCGAGGCCGGGCACCATCTCGCCGAGCGCCTTGGCGGTGGTCGCCCGCTGCGACGACACGTACAGGCGGGTTCCCGACGGATCGAACACCGGTCCGGTGAGCCGTGAGCCCTGGTGAGACGGGCCGTCGAGCCGGACGAGAGGAGCCACTGCGCCCGTTGCGGTGATGAGCACCAACTCGACGGCGGGGCCGTTGCGGCCGACGAGCAGGTCGCCGCTCTCGGCAAAGCCGCTCATCGCGTCGCAGTTCGACAGCACCCCACCGGGGTCGCCCTGCCAGACGCGCCGGTAGCGCTGGGCGCGCAGGTCGATGCCGTGCACCGAGTGGTCGAGCTCTGTCGCGACATAGAGCCAGTCGCCGTTCACCCACGCGCCGCCGCCCTGGGCGAAGACGGTCGCGCCGGGCACCTGGTCGCGCGTGCGCACATCGGTGCCCAGCGGGTCGACCACGGGCGTCCAGGTCACCGCGCCGTCGGCGCCGATGGTGCATGCCTCGAGCACCCCGTCAGTCAGGTCGCCGGCCTGCGCCGGGGTGAAGCGGTACAGCAGACCGAGCGGGTGCGTCTGCGTGAGGTAGACCCGGCCCTCGACAGGGTCGACGGCCACCGAATGGTGGCTGAACCGACCGAGCGCCGGCAGCCGACGAGCCAACAGCTCGCCCGTCGGGTCGCATTCCCACACCAGCCCCTGGTCGTAGAGCACGTCTTCCTCGACACTCAGCCACGTGCCCCACGGCGTGGCACAGCCACCGCTGTTGGAGCTCGAGCCATTCAGCACGACGTACGCGTCGGCGACCTCGCCGGCTGGGGTGAAGCGGATGCCGGACACGCTTCCGGCAGCGCCGAGGGCGAAGATGTTGCTGTTGCACGCGTAGCACCAGCCACCATCGTCGGTGGGCACGATGCCGGCGCCGTCGGGCAAGGGCGGCCAGATGAACGAGGTGCTGCCGACGGGCTCGCCGGCTGCGGCGACGACGCGCGAGGTGAAGCCAGCAGGGAGGAGCAGCCCGTTCTCGTCGGGCGCCGATGCCAGCGGCCCGTAGGGGCTCGCACCTGCTGCGGCCGGGGGCACACCGGCTTCGACGACCCGAGCACCGACGAGCGCCAGCAGGGCCGGCCCGCCGAGGGCCGCGCCAGCGGTGCGCACCACGAACTGTCGTCGGTTGAGTGCCACTCGGTCGGCCCTCCTCTCAGGTCCTTCGGTCTGGTTCAGAGGGTCAGCCGACCGTTCAGGTCGTCTCCGCACCGCCACACCCGGTGATCGTCCGGTCCGCACGACCCGGTGCCAGGAGCACCTCGGGTACAGCGGTACCGCTTGAAGGCCAGGGCGCATCGCCGCGAGACTGCGCAACATGGCCGACACCGCGATCGCACCCGACCCGACGAGCACCCACGACCCCGAGCGGGCGCGGGTCGAGCAGGCGCTCGACCGGCTGCTGGCCGAGGTCGACCCTCGCCAGGTCGACAACATCGCCTTCCGCGGCGCCCGCTACGACCATGGCCTGGCCTGGGTGCACTTCCCCAGCAGCTTCGGGGGCCTCGGCGTGCGGCCCGACCTCAACCGGCTCGTCGAAGAGCGCTGCCGGGCAGCGGGCGCCGCGCCGCAGGACCCGTCGACGTTCTTCATCGCCCTGGCCGGGCCGACGATCGTCACCCACGGCACCGACGAGCAGAAGCACCGCTTCCTCCGTCCGATGTTCACCGGAGAGGAGCGCTGGTGCCAGCTGTTCAGCGAGCCCGGCGCCGGATCGGACTTCGCCGGCCTCGGCACGCGCGCCGTGCGTGACGGCGACGAATGGGTGGTGAACGGCCAGAAGGTGTGGAACACCCTGGCCCATCTGGGCGACTGGGGCATGCTCGTGGCCCGCACCGATGCCGACCAGCCCAAGCACAAGGGGCTCACCTACTTCGCGCTCGACATGCGTGCACCCGGCGTGGAGGTGCGCCCACTGCGCCAGATCACCGGCGAAGCCGAGTTCAACGAGGTCTACATGACCGATGCCCGGGTTCCGGACACAATGCGCATCGGGGCCGAGGGCGAGGGCTGGCGGGTTGCGCTCACCACGCTGATGAACGAGCGGGTGTCCATCGGAGCCGGGGCCGGCAGCCGTCGCCGCGGACCGATGGATGCTGTGCTCGACATCTGGAGGGCGCTGCCCGACGACCAGCGCGGCGCCGCCCGACGCGAGCAGCTGATGCGCCTGTGGTGCCGGGCCGAGACCCTGCGGCTCACCAACGCCCGCGCCGGCGCGGCGGCCAAGGCTGGCAACCCCGGCCCGGAGGGCTCGATCGCCAAGTTGGCCCTCGCCGACTTCAACAAGAAGGTCAGCGAGTTCGGCATCGACCTGCTCGGCGCCGAGGGCCTGGTGGGCTTCGACTACACCTTCCGGCGTCCCGAGAACCTGTCGGTCGACGGCCTCGAGCACGGCATCCGCCACGCGTTCCTGCGTGCTCGGGCCAACTCGATCGAGGGCGGAACGTCGGAGATCATGCGCAACATCCTGGGCGAGCAGGTGCTCGGCCTGCCCGGCGAGCCGCGCGTCGACAAGGACCTTCCCTGGATCAAGGTGCCGCGCAACTGAGCGGGCCGGGCGTCGGGACGCACGAGCCCTAGGGCAGCGGGCGTCCGCCCAGCTGCGCCATGCAGCGGTCGGTACTCGCGAGGCACAGCCACGCGGTGCGACCGGTCTCGGCCTCGGCCCGACGGAGCTGTGCCGCAGCGAGCAGGAGCCCGGGCACCACGCCCACAGCGGCGAGGAACGCAGCGGGCACGACCAGGGGTGCAAGCGGGAACACCGCAGTCGCCACCCCGGGCACGGCGACGAGCAAGAACGCATACCAACCGACTTCGCGCTCCGATCGGCGGTACACCCACTGGCCCGGCACGAACACCGGCGAGTCGGTGCTGTACCGGCGCATCACGGCGCGGGCGCCGGACCGTGATGCGGTGGCAGCCAGGGCGGCGACACCGAGTGCCACGCCGCCGATGAGCACCCGGTGATCGGTGATGCGGCTGATCGTCAGCGACCCGAACGCCACCTCCGTCGGCCAACGCGGCGCGAAGAGCGCCAGCCCGGCGAACGGAGCGACCACGAGCAGCCCCCAGCCCACGCCCGACAACGCCGGTGCAGCGGGTCGGAGCACCCGTCTGCGCATGTGGGTCCACACGGACATCGTCGTGAAGGGTCGGCAAGTGCGCGGGTCGTAGCCGTGCCGGCGCAGGATGCTCGAGCGGCGAAGGTGGAAGCAGGCCTCCCCCGCCGCAACGACGCTGCACCCCATCGCGAGACCTGCCCACGAGCTGAACGAGCCCGCCACCGAGTCGGCCTCGCCGACGAACAGGTCGAACACAATCTCCATGGCGCGCGTCATCACCAGGAGCAAGGCGGCGACACCAGCGCCTGCCCGCAGCGGGTACAGGCCCCGGACGTCATCGAGCATCCACGGGTGCCACTGCGGGGCAAGACGGGTCTCGAAGACCCGGTACCGCAGGTAGGGGCCGAGCGGTGGACGGGTGCGCCGTCGCTCGGCCCAGCCCGCGAGCACGATGTCGAGCAGGCCTCGCCACGAGTCGACGCTGCCATCGCCGGCAGCTCGCGCGTCGGCCACGGTGGCCCGGATCTCGTCGCTGCGCGCCGCACGAAAGCGGCGAGGGAAGGCCCGCAGGGCCAGCTCGAGCCGCCGGTCCGCGTTCATATCGCCCCGAGCACCTGGGCGCGGATCGAACGCAGATCGGCCTCGCGCCGCTCGAGCTCGGCGTCGAGATCGCCCCGACCGCTCGGCGTGATGCGGTAGTACCGCCGGAAGCGCCCGGCGACGGTCTCCTCGCGGGCGACGACCACCTGCCCGGCCTCGAGCATCCGCTCGAGCGCGCCGTAGAGGGTGCCGGTGCCGAGCCGCACCCGATCGTCCGACAGCGTGCGCACCTGCTGGACGATCGCATAGCCGTGCCGCTCGCCCCCGGCCAGCGCGGCCAGGACGTACATCGTCACGTCACCGAGTGCGGGTCGCTCGCCGGCCATCGGGGTCACGATACGTCGTCGGACGACATATGTCCAGCGCCTACCGGTGCGGCCGGTGCGGGCCCTGTGGGCCGCGCCGCCGCCCAGGCCTCGCGGCGCAGGCGCGCCCGATCACCGGTGAGGGTGGCGAACAGCAGCACCACCACCAGGCCGACGACATCGATCAGCAGGCAGGCGACCACGTAGAGCCACCGGCCGTCGACGGTGTCGAAGCCGCCGGCATCGAGGGTGCGCACCAGGAGCACCGTGAGGAACGCGAGCAACGCCAGCCCGGCCCCGACCAACAATGCCCGCGAGGGCGGCCGATCGGTGTCGGTGGCGATGCCGTAGCGATAGGGGTGGGCGAGGTCGCCCCACACCAGCAGGGCATGTCCGGCGGCGAACCACGCCAGTGCCACGGCGAACGCGCCCAGGCTGTCGCTCGGACGGTGCCAACCCGTCGACAGCACGGCGGTGCCGAACACCGTTGCCAGCACAGCTGCCGCGACCGTCGCCGCACGCCGCCATCGCGACGACGACACCATCACCAGCCCGAGCGACAGGACCATGCCGATGGTGGCGTGACCGCTCGGGTAGCTGTTGTGCGTGATGCCCTCGATGCCGGCGAACGACGGGCGGCCGAGGACGACGTGCTTCAACAGCTCGGTGGTCAGCACGGCCGCCGACATGCACGCACCCACCACGAACGCGAGGCGCACCCGGCGCTGGGCGAGAGCGAGCAGCACGATCGCGCCGCCCAGCAGGAACAGCGACACCTCGGTGACGGTGCGCAACATGCTGTCGAGGCGCGCCGTGCTCTCCGGACGCACCGCACCTCGGCCCTCGAAGGCGAGGTCGTCGATCTCCTGGCCCCAGCGGGTGCACACGAGCACGACGTACAGCACCAGCACGGCCAGGGCGGACACGAGCGCCAGACGCAGGGCCTCGCGGATCTCACGCCGTTGGGCGACGGCCGCGCTCCCGGCGGGGTCGTCGAGGTCGAGGGCCGTCACGGTCGCCACGGTAGGCGACCGGGCGCGGCCTGTTGGTCGGCTCAGCGCATCCGTGTGCCGGCCGGGTCGTACGGGCAGTCCGGCAGCACCCGCGCCGCATAGCGGTCGCCCACGACGGAGACCTCGAGGGGTGCGCCGGCATCGAGCGCAGCCGTCTCGACGTAGGCCATCGCCAGGCTCAGCCCCACGGTGTGCCCGAACGCACCCGAGGTGATGTAGCCCACCCGCCGCTCGCCGGACCACACCGGCTCCCACCCGCGGGCGTCGGCATCGAGGGTGTCGACGGCCAGCAGCACCAGCCGCTCGGCCGGCGCCGCCTCCGACGCGCGCAGGAACGCGTCGCGCCCCACGAAGTCGCCCTTGTCGGCCGCCACGTGGCGGTCGAGACCGCACATCTGCGGCGTGACGTTCTGCGCGAACTCGGTGCCCCAGCCACCGTAGGCCTTCTCGATGCGCAACGAGTCGAGCGCGCGCAGGCCGAACGGGCGCAGGCCGAGGTCGCGCCCGACGCGCATCAGCTCGTGGAACAGCGAGCGGTGCTGCACGGTGGGCACCGTGATCTCGAGGCCGAACTCGCCGGTGTACGACACGCGGCCGACGAGCGCATCGGTGTAGCCGACCGCCATCTCGGTCATCGAGAAGAACGGCAGCGACGCAGCCGGGGTGTCGGTGATGGTGAGGGCGTCGAGCACCTCGTGGGCGCGCGGCCCCGACAGGGCGAAGCCCATGTGGTCGTCGCTGCGGTTGACCACCCGCACCCCTCGCTCGGGCAGGTGCTCGTCGAACCAGCGCTGGTGGAACTCCTGGGCCGAGTACGACCCGACCAGCCAATAGCGGTCGTCGCCCAGGCAGGCCACCGAGAGGTCGCCCATCAGCGTGCCGCCCCGACCGAGCATCGGCGCCAGGCGGATCCTGCCGACGCCGGGCAGGCGGCAGGCGAGCATGCGGTCGAGCCAGGCGCGGGCATCGGGGCCCGTCACCTCGTAGCGCGCGTACACCGACGTCTCGAACATGCCGGCCGACTCGCGCGTGGCGCGCACCTCGTCGGCCACGAGGTCGTGCGCGTTCGAGCGCCGCAGCGTGAGGTGCTCGGTGAAGCCGGGGTCACCGGGAGCGAAGAACGACGGGCTCTCCATGCCCCACAGCACGCTGAACCGCGCCCCCTCGCCGACGAGCGCGTCGTAGGCGGGCGACACCTTCGCGGGACGGCCGGCGGGCAGCTCCTCGTTGGGGTAGGCGATCACGAAGCGGCGGGCGTAGAACTGCCGTGTCGTGTCGCGCAGGTAGTGCTCGTTGGTGGCGAACGGGCCGAAGCGGGCGATGTCCATGCCGAACACGTCGAAGCCGGGCTCGCCGTGCACCATCCAGTTCGACAGCGCCAGCGCGATGGCGCTGCCCTGCGAGAAGCCGGCCATGCAGCCGGTGGCCAGCCAGAAGTTGCGCAGCCCGCGCACCGGCCCGACCAGTGGGTTGCCGTCGGGGGTGAAGGTGAAGGCTCCGTTCACCCAACGCCGGATGCCGACCTCGGCGAGCACCGGGAAGCGGGCGAAGCCGATCGACAGCTCCGGATCGATGCGCTCGAGGTCGGGCGGGAACAGCTCCATGCCGAACTCCCACGGGGCCCCCTCGGTGGCCCAGTGCTTGGGGGTGCGCTCGTACACCCCGAGCAGCACGCCACCGCCGTGGGGCTGCAGGTAGGTGAAGCCCTCGAGGTCGGTGATCGAGGGGATCTCCTCGGGCAGGGCCTGCAGCATCGGCACCTCGTCGGTGACGAGGTAGTGGTGCAGCATGGGCACGAGTGGCAGGTCGATGCCCACCATCCGCCCCACCTTGCGGCCCCACAGGCCCCCGGCGTTCACGACGTGCTCGGCGATGACGGTGCCCTGCTCGGTGTCGATCTCCCAGCCCGCCGGCACCTGGCGCAACCCGAGCACCCGGTTGCGCAGGATCACGTCGGCGCCGCGCTGACGGGCAGCGATGGCGAACGCGTGCGTGGCGCCGTGCGCGTCGACGTAGCCCTCGTGCGGGTCGTAGAGGCCGCCCACCACACCGGACACGTCGACGATCGGGCACGCCTCGGCGATCTCGGCGGGCGTCATCAGGCGCGACGGGATGTCGAGGGTGGCGTTCATCGCGTGCGCGTGGCGCAGGAACTCCCACCGCTCGGTGGTGCCGGCCAGGCTGATGCCACCGGTCATGTGCATCCCGATCGGCTGACCGCTCTCGGTCTCGACCTCCTCGTAGAGGCGGATGCCGTACTCCTGCAGGGCGGCGATGTTCGGGTTGTCGTTGATGGCGTGGAAGCCCGCAGCGGCATGCCAGGTCGAGCCTGCCGTCAGCTCGGAGCGCTCGATGAGCGCCACGTCGGTCCAGCCTGCCCTGGCCAGGTGGTAGAGCACGCTCACCCCGACGATGCCGCCACCGATGACGACGACGCGGTACTGATCCTTCACGAGAACCTCACCTCGATCTCCCCGAAGGGCCCGAACGTAGCGTGCAGCTGCGACCCGGCGGCGACCGCCACCGAGCGGATCGCCGAGCCGGTGATGACGATGTCGCCGGCCTCGAGCCATCCGCCGAGGCCGTCGAGCTCGTGCAGCCGGTTGGCGAGCCAGGCGAGCGGCGCAGCCGGATGGCCCATCACCTCGCTGCTCATCCCCGTCTGGGCCACCCCGTCGACGGTCATTGCGATCTCGATCGACCCGAGGTCGACGGCATCGGGCGCCAGCACGACGTCGCCGAGCACGACCCGCCCGGCCCCGGCATTGTCGGCGATCGAGTCGACCGCCTTGGCACGCATCGCGCCCACTCGACTGTCGATCACCTCGATCGCGGCACGCACCGACCGCGTAGCGGCGAGCGCGTCGTGCACGGTGACCCCGGGCCCGCGCAGCGGACGGTCGAGCTCGAACGCCAACTCGGCCTCCACGCGCGCGTCGGAGAACGTGCTCACCGGCACCACGTCGCCGGCAGCCACGAAGACGTCGTCGAGCAGCTGGCCGAAGTCGGGCCCGCTCATCCCGTACATCTGCTGCATCGCCACGGACGTGAACCCGATCTTGTGCCCCTTGGGTGCGTGGCCGTCGGCGATCAGCAGGTCGACCAACCGACGCCGGATGCGGTAGGCGTCGTCGAAGGTGTAGTCGATCTCTTCACTCGGCGGGGGCACGAGGCCGCGGCCGAGGCGCTTGGCCTCGTAGAGCCGTGCTGCCAGGGCTGCGTGCTGGTCGTCGGTGAGCAGGGTGGTCATCGCGCTCCCTCGTGATCGATGCTGACGGCGCCGACAGCCGGCACCTGCTGGGTGATGCAGTGGATGGCGCCGCCGTGGATCGGATGGGCGCGCATCCGCAGCGGGATGGTCTCGCGGTCGGGGAACGCCGCCGCGATCAGGGCGACGACCTCGGCATCGAGGTCCGGGTCCTCGTCGGGCACCGGCACCAGGACGGCGCCGTTGCACAGGTAGAAGTTGAGGTACGACCCGATCACGGTCTGCTCGCCGTGGTGGATCGTCGCCACGTACGGCACATCGATCACCTCGATCCCGGCGGCTTCGAGGATCGCCTTGTTGGTGCGGTGGATGTCGGCCGACTCGTCGTCGGGCCCGAACGGAGCCATCAGCAGGGCGCGCCGCTCGTCGACGAACTGCAGGATCAGGTCGGTGTGCCCGTCGGAGTTGGTCGGGCCGCGGTCGAACAGCGGACCACCGGGCAGCCAGATCATCCGCTCGAGGCCGAACCCGTCGAGGAGGCGCTCGGTGACGGTCTGCTTGTCGAGGTGCCAGTTGCGGTTGGGGTTGAGCACGCAGTGCTCGGTGGCCACGAGGACGTCGCGGCCGTTGGTGGCGATCGCGCCGCCCTCCATCACCACGTCGATCGGCTCGACGTGGTGGCCGAGCTGGCGCGCCAACGTGGCCCCGGCGCGGGCGTCGCGGTCGCGCTTGGCGTGGCGCTCGCCGTACGAGTTGAACACCAGGTGCCGCGCCTCGATGCGCCGACCGTCGGTGACGTAGATCGGCCCGTTGTCGCGCGACCACGAGCCGTCCATCGGGATGACCCGGATGTCGACCTCGGCCGGCAAGCGACGGCGGGCATCAGCCGCCCCCTCTTCGTCGGCGGCCACCATTGTGAGCGGCTCGAACGCAGCGATCGTGGTGGCGACGCGATGGCTCTCGTCGCGCACCTCGTCGAACCACTCGCCCCACATGGTCCGCCGGCACGGCCAGAACATGATCGTCCGCTCGTGATGAGCCCACTCCGGCGCCAGGGTGAGCCGGCTCATCGGCAGCGCTCCGCCCAGTGGTCGTAGCGCGGATCCTCGCCCCGCGTGGCGCGCGAGTAGGCCTCGGCGACGGCCCTCGTGATCGGCCCCGGGCAGGGCAACTCACGGTCGTCGACCGAGCGGACCGAGCCCACCTCGGCCGCGGTGCCGCAGGTGAACATCTCGTCGGCGATGTACAGGTCGGAACGGGCCAGATCGCTCACCACCACCGGCACCCCGAGGTCGCCGAGGATCGTGCGCACCGAGTGCTGGGTGAGCCCTTCCAGCGCGCCGGCCGACAGCGGCGGGGTGTACACCACACCGTTGCGCACGACGAAGATGTTCTCGCCTGCGCACTCGCTCACCAGGCCCTGCGGGTTCAAGATGACCGCCCCGTCGTAGCCGGCGCGGATCGCCTCGGTCTGGGCGAGCGACGAGTTCACGTAGTTGCCGCAGGTCTTGGCCGCGGGCGGCATCGTGTTGTGGTCGTGCCGCCGCCACGACGAGATCTTCAGGCGCACACCCCGCTCGAGCACATCCATGCCGTGCAGCGGCGCCCACGCCCAGCAGGCGATGCTCACGTCGACGGGGCAGGGCAGGGTGTTCAGGCCCATCTCGCCGTAGCCGTAGTAGGCGAGCGGGCGCACGTAGCAGCTGTCGAGGCCGGTGGCGAGCACGGTCTGCTTGGCCGCGTCGACGAGCTCGGCGACGCTGTACGGAATCGGCATGAGCAGGATCTGCGCCGAGCGGTGCAGGCGCTCGATGTGCTCGGTGAGGCGGAACACGGCAGGGCCGTCGGCGGTCGGGTAGGCACGCATGCCTTCGAACACCCCGGTTCCGTAGTGGAGGGTGTGGGTGAGCACATGGACCTGGGCCTTGTCCCAGTCGACGAGCTCGCCGTTCATCCAGATCTTCGCCGTCGCGGTGATCGGCATCGATGCCCCCTTCGTTCGACCGGCTGGCCGCCGGACGCTGCCCCTGCAGTATTAGAGCATCGTGTGTTGCTCTGATGCAACAGGTTCGTCGCGCTCAGGGTCAGCGCTGCAGCTCCCCGGACACCTCGGCGGCAGCGTCGAGCACCGCCGCCACCAGCTCGGCGACGTGCTGCTCGACACGGAAGGCCGGTCCAGCCACGGTGATGGCGGCGAGCACGGCACCGTCGGGGTCGCGCACGGGCGCAGCCACGGCGGTGACATCCGGGTCGAGCTCGCGTTCGGCGACGGCGAAACCGTCGCGACGCGTCTCCGCGACGCGGACCAGCAGGTCGTCGAGCGTCACCGGAGCGTTCGGGCCGGCCACCGACAGCGGCTCGGGGCCGACGAGGCCGACGATCTCGGCGTCGGAGAACGGCGCCAGCAGCACGCGTCCGGCGGCCGTGCAGTAGAGCGGAGTCCGTCGTCCGGTCCAGCCCACCGATTGCACCGTGCTCGACGAGGCGACGCTGTCGACCGCGAGCACCTGTCGCTCGTGGAACACCACCAGGTCGACCCGCTCGCCGACCGCGGCGGCCAACGACTCGACGACGGGGTGGGCGACGGCCAGCAGCTTCGGGGCGCCGGCGCGAGCGGCGAGGGCCAGCATCGCCGGTCCGACGGCGAATTCGAGGGTCTGCCCATCGCGATCGGCGAGGTCCTCGCGTACCAGCGCTGCGAGGCCGCGGGAGATCTGCGACTTCTCGCGCCGGACCCGGGCTGCCATGGCGACGACGCCCAGCCCACGGCCGGTGGCCGCCTCGTTGTCGAGCAGCGCGGCGAGCAGCTCGAGGCGCCGACCGATGTTGCTGTGCACGCTCACCTCGGCACCACCGGCGTCGATCGCCGGCCGTCGGGCCGAGCGGCGGTGTGACCGAGCAGCACCGACAGCTCTGCCGCCGCCGACACCACAGCCGCGACGAGCTCGGCCGACCGGCTCATCAGGCGCGGCGCCGGACCGACCACAACAATGGCGCCGGCGAGGCGGCCCTGGAAGTCGCGGACCGGCGCGCCGATCGAGGCCACACCGGCTTCGACCTGTTCGTCGAGCACGCACACTCCGTTGCTGCGGGCCAGCTCGATCTGTGCCTCGAGCTCGGCAAGATCGCGCAAGGTGCGCCCACCGATCGCTGGCGGCAGCGGCTGGGCACCGACGAGCCGGCGCAACTCGGCCGCCGAGAGGTCCATCAGCAGCACGGGCCCGGCGTCGCCGCGGACGACCGGCTGACTACGCCCGAGCCACGAGACACTGCGGACCGACACCCCGGGCACCGCCTCGGCGACGGTGATCGACTGCGAGCCGTGCCGACGCACGAGATAGGCGCTCTCGTCGTGCTCGGCAGCCAGTCGGTCGAGCAGGGGCTGCCCGCGATCGACCAGCCGCCGCTCGACCAGACGTGCCGCGGTAGCGAAGAACCCCCACGACAACTGCAGGTGCCGGTCGTCGCGCCGCTCGACGAGGCCGAGCTCGCACAGGTCGTCGACGACGCGCGACACCAGGCCTCGGTCGCGGCCGGTGAGTGCCGCGAGCCGGGCGGGGGTGAGCGGCTCGGCGCTGTCGTGATGGGCGATCGCCTGCAGCAGGTCGAGGCCACACGCCGAGGCGTCCTGCGGGGCCGCACGGCGAGCCATGGCCGGATGCTAGCCGTGGTCCGGATACCCCTCGCCCGGCCGAGGGTCTGCAGGACAGCGGGGCCGCTCCAGCGTCACGGGCGGAGGCGGAACGATCCGGCCCCCAGCACGGGGTCGCGCCAACTGCCATCGATGGCCAGCGCCGCGGCCAGCGCACCGACCGCGTCGCCGCTCTTGGCCGCATAGCCGTTGCAGCCCGTCGCGACCACCAGGCCGTGGGCGAGGTGATCGACGTACGGGAACCCACTCGGCGTGTCGGTGATGAGGCACGGATGGGTCTGCCAGGTGTGGGAAACCAGACCAGGCACCACGGCTTCGGTGAGCTCGCGCAGATCGGCCAGGTCGGCGAGGTGCTCGTCGCTGCGCATCCACGTCCGCCGGGCTGCGGCATCGTCGGCACGCAGCAGCTGGTGGCGTGTCGCGCCGAGCTTGATGCGCACGGTCCCGTCCGGGTAGTCGGTGGGCGGGACGAGATAGACGTCGGCGAAGCGCGGGTGGTCGACGGGGGCGAGCAGGCTCGGCATGCCGGCCAGACGGCGCTGCTCGGCGACGTCGACCACGGCCGTCACCACCACCTCGGGCCGCACTGCGACCTCGACCGGACCGATCGGGGCGAGCAGCTCGTCGGTGTGCGGTCCGCCGGCCACCACCACCCGGCCGGTGTCGAGCACCCGACCCGCAGAGGTGTGCACGCGCCAGCCGCGACCCGCGAGCTGCTCGAGGCGAACCACCTCGTCGGCCAGGACGCGCGCCCCGTCGGCAGTCGCCGTGGCGAGCTGGGCGCGGATCATCCGGCGCGGATCGACGTGGCCCGCCGGTGCGGGCTCGACGAACACGGCGATGGCCGAACCGGGCGAGAGCCGCGGGTCGACGTCGACCGTGCGAACGATGCCCTTCCCCACCGGGCCGAGGCGATCGGCGACGGCCTCGATCGCCGAGGCTTCGTCCTCGTCGGCAACGGCGTAGACGACGCCGACCGGCCGGTGGAAGCCGACCCCTGAGCGCTGCTCGAGCAGCGGGTAATCGGCGATCGCACGCCGGGCCAACTCGGCCCACTCGAAGGTGGCGTCGACGTGACGGGTCACCCGTCCCGAGTCGTAGTGGCTGGCGAAGGGCCCGGAATGCTCGGCGAACACCGCCGGTTCGACCGAGCCGATGCCGACGCAGCGCAGCCCACGAGCCGCCACGTGGCGCAACGCGCCGGCACCCATCGGCCCGAGGCCGATGACCACCAGTTCGACACCTCCGTGGTCGGTGCCTGCGGACATGGGCCGATGGTACCCATCGAGTTGCACCAGCGAGCGGGCCGCTCAGTCGATCGGGATGTCGCGAGCCCAGGTCCAGGGGTACTCGGGGGCGCTGACGCGCCGACCGAGCTCGGTGACGCCGAGTGGGGCGAAGGTGTCGATCATCACCGCCAACTCCTCGGTGCGGTCGCGCCCCACACTCGCCTCGAAGCTGCCCGGTTGCGGACCATGGACGAACCCGGCCGGATGGTACGAGATCGAGCCGACATCGATGCCCGAACCGGCGCGGCTCATGAAGTCGCCGTCGCTGTAGAACAGCACCTCGTCGGAGTCGGTGTTGGCGTGGTGGTAGGGCACCTTCACCGCGTCGGGGTGGAAGTCGTACAGGCGCGGCACGAACGAACAGACGACGAAGCCAGGCCCCTCGAACGTCTGATGCACCGTGGGCGGCTGGTGCACCCGGCCGACGATCGGCTCGAAGTCGTGGATGCTGAGCGCCCAGGGGTGGAGGTGCCCATCCCAACCGACCACGTCGAAGGGATGGTGGCGGTGGGTGTGGCGGCTCAGACCCCCGACCGTGCGCACGAGGACATCCACCTGCTCGCCGTCTTCGACGACCAACTCGCTCGGCACGCGCACATCGCGCTCGCAGTACGGCGCGTGCTCGAGGAACTGCCCACCGCTCGAGAGGTAGCGGCGAGGAGGGGCGATGTGGCCGCGAGCCTCGATCACGAGCAGGTCGACACCCTCGTCGGGAACCACCCAGCGATGTGTGGTCGAGGCGGGCACCACGACGTAGTCGCCCGAGCCGACGACCAGCCGTCCGAACACCGACTCGAGCACAGCGCTCCCCCGCTGCACGTAGAGCAGCTCGTCGCCCACGGCGTTGCGGTAGAGCGGGCTGCTGGCGGGTCCGGCCACGGTTGCCCAGCCGATGCGCACGTCGGCGTTCGCGAGCAGCGACCGCCGACCGAGCACCGCATCAGCCGCCGCCGGAACGTGCCCCGTGCGCAGATGGCGCGGCGTGAGCGGGTGATCGGGGGTCGCCGTGTCGTCGTGCTCGGCACCGACCCGCTCGATCGCCGTGATCGCCGAGGGCGGGTGCCGGTGGTAGAGCAGCGCCGAACGAGACGAGAAGCCCTCCTGGCCCATCAGCTCCTCGTGGAGGCGATGTCCGTCGGCAGCGCGGAACACGGTGTGGCGTTTGCGCGGGATGTCGCCGACGGCGCAGTAGTACGGCATCAGTGCTCCTCGGGGCGAGTGGGGTGGTCGACGACGGTGCCACGCACCGAGCCGAGGCCGATGCGGGTGGAGGGATCGCTCCCGGCCCAGCCGCGCAGCTCGACACTGTCGCCGTCGAGGAGGAAGGCACGCGTGGTTCCGTCCGGAAGATCGAGTGGCCGCTCCCCGCGCCAGGTGAGCTCGATGAAGCTCCCCTCGCTACCGGGCGCCGGGCCCGACACGGTGCCGGATGCGAACAGGTCGCCGGGGTGCGTGCTCGCGCCGTTCACGGTGAGGTGGGCCAGTTGTTGCGCGGGGGTCCAGTACATGTCGGCGAACGAGGTGCGGCTGATGCAGACGGCGGGGATCGACGCAGCGCGCATCGCCGCCGAGTCGAGCCACACCTCGAGGTGGAGATCGACGCCCCACGGCTCGTCGGTCGAGAGGTACTCCGCCGGTGGCGGGTCCTGCGGCGGCGGAGGCACACGGAACTGCTCCAAGGCCTCGAACGACACCAGCCACGGCGACACCGACGTGGCGAAGCTCTTGCCGAGGAACGGGCCGAGTGGCTGGTACTCGAAGGCCTGGATGTCGCGCGCCGACCAATCGTTCACCAAGCACATGCCGTAGAGGTGCAGGGCCGCCTGCCCGATGGCGATCGGGTGCCCGCGCTCGTTCCCGACCCCCACCACCGTTCCGACCTCGAGCTCGATGTCGAGCGAGCGGCTGGGGCCCACCTGCGGCTCACCGTCGACGAGGCGGTAGCCACAGGGGCGGTGGATCTCGGCACCATCAGCCACCAGGGTGCCGCTGCGACCGTGGTAGCCGATCGGGATCCGCCGCCAGTTCGGCATGAGCGGCTCGCCGTCGGGGCGGAACAACCGACCGAGGTTCGTGGCGTGGTGGATCGACGAGTAGAAGTCGACGTAGTCGGTGGGTGCGACCGGCACCGCCATCACCAAGTCGCCCAGCGCCCGCACGTGCGCCGCGAGACGAGCCTCGGCGCGAACGTCGCCGAGCAGCTCGGTCAGGCGCGACCGCACAGCACGCCACACGTCGGGCCCGCCCGCGAGGTACTGGTTCAAGCTGGATGCTGCGAAGCACTGCGACGACGCACCCGTGCCGTCGAGCACACCGGCTCGCTGCGTCGCTGCGAGGTCGAGCGCCGAGTCGCCCACTGCGACCCAGGCTCGGAGCACACCGTCACCGTCGTGGCCGACACCGAACGGCAGGTTGCCGAGCGGGAAGGGCGACCCCTCCGGGATCGGGATCCAACTCACGCCGTCAGCCCCGCAGGATTCACAGGTTGCCCCGGCGCTCTTGCTCGCGCTCGATCGATTCGAACAGCGCCTTGAAGTTGCCCTCACCGAAGCCCCGGGCCCCGCCGCGCTGGATGATCTCGACGAACACCGTGGGGCGGTCGGCAATCGGTTCGGTGAACAGTTGCAGCAGATGGCCGTCCGGCTCGTGGTCGACGAGGATGCCCAGCCGCTCGATGGTGTCCCACGGGAGGTCGAGGAAGGCGAGCCGCGACCGGACGTCGGTGTAGTACGCGGCATTGGCCTCGAGGAAGCGCACGCCGCGCTGGCGCAGTGCGGTGATCGCCTGCACGAGGTCGTCGGTGCGGAACGCGAGGTGCTGCACCCCAGGCCCGCGGTAGGTGTCGATGTACTCCTGGATCTGGCTCTTGCGCTTGCCCTCGGCGGGCTCGTTGAGCGGCATCACGATGTTGCGACCGTTCCACACGACGGTCGACCGCAATGCGGAGAACTCCGTGGAGATCTGCGACTCGTCGAAGTGGCGGAGCTGACCGAAGCCCATCACGTCCTCGTAGAACGAGACCCACTCGTCGAGCTTGCCGTCCTCGACGTTGCCGACGACATGATCGATGTCGACCAGGCCCACCTCCGGCCCCACTGGTGCTGGCGGCAGGCCCTCGCGCGAGTAGCCCGGGCAGTAGAACCCGCGGTATCCGGAGCGGTCGACGAACGTGTGCTTGGTGTCGCCGTAGGTGGCCACCGACGACAGGCGCAGCACACCGTCGTCGTCGGCGAGCTCGTAGGGCTCGTCGACAGGCCTGGCGCCACGTGCGATCGCGGCCTCGAAGGTGGCGGTGGCGTCGTCGACGAGGAAGGCGAGGTCGTGGGCGCCGTCACCGTGCTCGCGCACGTGGTTCCAGATGGGCGATTCGGGTGTGAGCCCGGAGGTGACGACCAAGCGGATGCGGCCCTGCTCGAGCAGGTACGACGCCTTGTCGGGCACACCGGTCTCGGGTCCCGAGTAGGCCGTCACGGTGAAGCCGAACGCCCCCGACAGGAACCCGGCCATCGCCCGGGCGTTACCCACCCAGAACTCGATCGAGTCCCAACCGGTCAGCCGGGCGGCGGGCGTGGTCGGCGCAGGTGACATGACGGTCATCGAATGCTCCCTTCGGCATGCTGGATGCATGACCATCGTGGTGACACATGATCGACCTGAGCAAGTAACGGCTCGCCATCTGTGCACTCTGCTCACTTCAACGGGCCGAACAGCTGCCAGACTGGGCGGCATGACCGACCTCGACGACATCGACGTCACCTTGCTGCGCCTCATGCGCGAGCGGCCGCGCACACCGGTCGCCGAGCTCGCCCGCCTCGCCGACGTGGCCCGCGGCACGGCCCAGGCCCACATCGCCAGGATGGAGGCCGACGGGGTGATCACCGGCTACGGCCCCGATGTCGACGCAGCATCGATCGGTTACGACGTGCTGGCCTTCGTCACGCTCGAGATCGCCCAAGGCCAGGGGGGCTCGGTCGTCAACCACCTCCGGTCGATCGCCGAGGTGCTCGAAGTGCACGCAGTGACCGGCCGCGGCGACCTGCACTGTCGCGTGCTGGCCCGGTCGAACGAACACCTCCACGAGGTCATCCAGCGGATGCTCGCCGCGTCCGGAATCGCCCGAACCGAGACGCATCTGGCGCTGCACGCCCACCTGCGCCGGACCGAGGCCGACCTCATCAGTGAGGCACGGCGTCGGTGAGCTCGCCCTGGGCGGATCCGGCGGCGTGCTCGCCGGCGAGCCAGCCGAACGTGACGGCCAGGCCGAGCGTCGTGCCGCCACCCCAGTACGCCTGCCCGGCGGGCGAGGCGGTGCAGTTGCCCGCCCCGTAGAGACCGTCGATCGGGCTGCCGTCGGGGCGCACCACCCGGGCGTGCGGGTCGATCATCGGGCCGCCCTTGGTGTCGAGCGTTCCCGCCACCAGCAGCACTGCGTGCCACGGGCCACTGTGGTCGAACGGGTGCATCGTCGGGTTGGGGAACTCGTCGCTGCGGGGTGCGCCGCTGCGCGCCCGCTGGGTGCGAGTGGCGCCGCGGTGGAAGTCGGCATCGACCCCCGTCCGGGCGAACGCGTCGAACCGCTCGATCGAGGCCTGTGCCTGCGCGGCCCAGTCGTCGGCCAGGCAGAGGCCCGGGAAGCGGTCGTGGTGGCGGGCGAGTCGCGCGTCGATCGCCGCAGCAAGCGCCTCGAGCGTGTCGCCCACCAGCTCGTGGTGGTCGTTGCCGCCCACGCGGGCCAATGGGTTGCCGCCGCCCTCGTCGATGGGTGCGTCACCCGGCATCGCCCGGCAGCGTTCGCTCACCGACTCGTCGAACACCATCACCAGCACGCGGGCCGGGTACTCGCCACGAGCCTCGTCCCAGCGCAGCATGGCCCGCGTCATCTCGTTGTAGGTGACCTTCTCGTTCACCACGCGGTGGCCGAGACGGTCGAGCAGCACCATCGAGTCACCCGGCAACCGGAAGGCACCGCTGGCCGGAGCCGCACCGTGGTCGAGCACCATCGGCGTCATCCACGCCTCGTTCATGTTGGCGAGCCGGGCACCGAGCGCCGAGGCCAGGTGCACCAGGTCGCCCGTGCTGCCCGTCGCGGCGAGCCCACCGGTGATGGCGGCCGGCAGATGGGCCCGACGCAACTCGGCCGAGTGGGTGAAGCCCCCCGTCGCGAACACCACCCCACCACGTGCCCGCACCAGCGATGCCGTGGCCGCGCTGGCACCCGCCTGCACCCCGATCACGCGGCCGGTGTCGGCGTCGACCACCAGCCCGTGCACGGGGCTCGAGGTGCGCACCCGCACACCGAGCCGTTCCCCTGCTGCGGCCATCTGCTCGATGATCTCCGCCCCGGTGGCTTCACGCCCGTCGGGCAGCGGCGTGTACAGCGCGCGCCCGCGAGGCGTCTGGTTCTCGGGCAGGTCGGCCCAGTAGTCCCAGGTGCCGGCCAACGGCCGCAGCCTGGGTGCGTCGAGGGCATCGAGTGCCGCCACCGCGCGGGCACCGTGGTCGTAGAACGCCTCGAGCAGCGCGTGCTCATCCGCGGGCAGGCCCAGTGTGGGCGACGCCGTGTCGTACATCGTCGGCCGGGCCAGGCGGGCCAGGTACTGCAGCGCCTCGGGGCGCGGGTCGGTGTGGCCGAGGTCGGCGAGCCACGGGTGGTTGCAGATCCACAGCCACGTGCCGGCTCGTTCCGGCAGCGCACCCGGTGGCGTGCCGCCCGCCTCGCCACCGGCCTTGGCCGTGGTGCCGCCCAACTGGCCGAGCTTTTCGAGCACCAGCACGTCGGCACCGGCCGAACGCGCCGCCAGCGCGGCCGACCACCCGGCGGCACCGCTGCCCACCACCACGACGTCGGCAGTGTCGGTCCAGGGCACCTCGTCGGCTGCAGCGAACACCACTCGTCCGCCGGCGTGTTCGATCACTCGATCACCGTGATCTCGTGCACGAACAGCCGCTCGAACCGCGACACGTGGGCCAGGGTGTCGGCACGGGTTTCGGCCGCCGACGGGCGTCCGTACACCTGCTCGAACGCGGCCTCGTCGGCGAACCACTGCTCGGCCACGCCGTCCCACTCGCAGTCGGTACCGGGGTGGCCCGCCAGGGTGTCGGTGTCGCTGGTGCGGATGTTCACCGTGTAGCGCAGCAGTTGCGGGCGCTGGCGGTCGGCGATCATGTGCAGGTGCTCGCGCCACCATGCGTCGAACTGCTCGAGGGTGATGCCCTCGGCGCGCTTCAAGAACCACATCACCTTCAGCATTCAGCACTCCGTTCGTGAGGGCGGGCGTTCGCCCGCCAGCCAGCCACCGTCGACGGCGACGAAGGCACCCGTGATGTACGACGCGTCGGGCGATGTGAGGAAGGCGACCAGTGCGGCCACCTCGTCGGCCTGCCCGTGGCGGCCGAGGGGGGCACGCCCCGCGTAGTACGCGATGCGCACCGGGTCGGCGAAGCTCTGCGCGTTCATCGGCGTGTCGATGACCCCCGGGCCCACCACGTTCACCCGGATGCCGTACGGGCCCCAGTCGACGGCGAGGCCGCGACCGAGTTGCAGCACTGCACCCTTCGACGCCACGTACGCCACCTGCCCGGGCATGGCCATCATCGAGTTGATCGAACCGAGCAGCACGATGCTGCCGGGCCGACCGGCATCGATCAGGTGGCGCCCGACGGCGCGGGCCATGAAGAACGACCCGTCGACGTTCACCCGCTGCACCTGCGACCAGGTGTCGTCATCCATCTCGTGCGCCGGCCCGGTGAGCTCGATGCCGGCGGCGACGACGAGGTGGTCGACCCGCCCGAACTGCGCCACCGCAGCAGCCACAGCGGCTTCGCACGCAGCCGACGACGACACATCGGCCACCACTCCGAGGCTGCCACCAAGGGCCCGCACCTGCTCGTCGACCGTGGGCGAGCGGTCGACACCCACCACGGTGTCGCCACGCTCGACGAGGCGCCGCACACATGCCGCGCCGATACCTGAGGCGGCCCCGGTGACGATGGTGACCGACCCCTCGGTCATGACGCGACCGTCGGTGCGAGTGGCAGGTGCAGCACTGACCGGTGCTCACCGGCGTGCAGCAGGTCGACCGTCGCCACGCGCACATCGTCGGGCGTCTCGAACCCGTCGGGTCGCCCGGTGTGGTGGTTGCGGTCCATGCGCAGCGAGCCGGTATGGCGCACCGCCAACTGCAGGCGGGAGCCGGCAGCCAGGCGGCGGGCGAACCAGTGGAAGTTGCGGAACTGCACCAGGGTGGGCTCACCCGGCACCATCAACTGCACGCCCTTGTCGGGGTCGCGGTGGCGCAGGCGCTGCACGGCGGGCGACAGCAAGATGCGCGACCCGTCGACCCGCAGCTCGTACAGCAGGGCGCACAGGTCGGCGTCGGGCTGGTCGAGCACCACCCAGGCATCGAGCCGGGGCTCGCCGGCCAGCTCGAGCGGTTCGGTGAGGCGCCCGGAGGTGTACACCGCCCCGAACCCGTCGATCGACGCCACGAACACCCCGGACGTCGGGTCGACACCCCACAGGTGGGCGCCGAGGTCGTGGTAGTTGGGTGGCAGTTCCATCAGCGGATTGAACGACTGACCCGCCGGGCTCGGCTGCTGTTCGAGCAGCATCGTGGTGCGCTCGTCGGGGTCGCACACGAAGCGGAACGCCGGCGAGTCGACGGGCTCGGGTTGCAGCCAGCCGGGATGGGCGGCGCTGTGGTGTCCGTCGTGGCCGACGAGGTACCACGGCATCGTGCCGGCCGTGGTTGCCTCGAGGCTCGATGCCGTCCTCCACTCCTCGGCCCCGGTGACGTAGTAGTGCACCGGGTCGGTGAGGAACGACGGCTTCTCGCCGCCGTCGAGCACCCAGCGATTCCAGTCGATCGCCATCTGCATCATGTCGACGTTCGCTGCGGGACCGAATTGGAGATCTCCCGCCTGCGGGCGACCGCCGAAGGCCTCGCCGTGCTCCCACGGCCCGAGGACCAGATGGTGGTGCTGGCGCTGCTGGGCGGGCCGTGCCCGGCAGTAGCGCCGGTGGTGCTCGACCGCACCGCGCACGGCGAGGTCGTACGGTCCGGTGATCTCGAGCACGGGGATGTCGATGTCGGGCAGGCCCACCTCCGATGGCCCCCACTCGGGTCGCCACGGCGCGAACTGTGGCGTGGTGTTCATCTCGTCGGGCAGGCCCCAGGGCCCTCCGAGCCGTGCGTTCAGCGACCGGAACGACTCGTGGGCCTCGAACGCTTCGGCCAGGCGGGCGATGTGCATCGCTGCCTCGGCGACCACCCGGCTCGACAGCGTCTTTCCCGCCGTGAGCATGCCCCAGTTGAACTGGTGGTCGATCGGGATGCCACCGGCTCCCGGTGCCAGGCCACCCATCGACGCGACGGCCGGGATGATGGTGCGCAGGTGCGGGGGGTGTGCCGCTGCAGTGGTCCACTGGTTCTGCCCGGTGTACGAGCCGCCGAACAACGCCACGTCGCCGGTGCACCAGGGTTGTGCAGCCGCCCACTCGACCAGGTCGTACCCGTCGTCGGCTTCGCCACCGTGATGGCCGAGGAAGTCGCCCTCGGAGTCGCCCCGGCCCCTGCAGTCGACCGAGACGAACGCGAAGCCCTCGCTCGCGAAGCGCACCCCTTCGGGCGACCCCGTATCGCGCGAGTACGGCGTGAACTCGATGATCGTCGGCACACCACCCGTGCGTTGCTTGGGCAGGAACACGTTGGCGACGAGGCGCACACCGTCGCGCATCTCGATCGGCTCGCGGAACAGGAGGTCGACGGACGCACCAGGCCCCGGGGCGACGTTGTTGGCACTCAGCACCATGCCGGGAACGCTACATCAGAAACTTACGCAGCTGTCAGGAACCGTTCCCGGTGGCGGCGTCGACGGTGAACTCCTCCACCAGCGCAAGGATCGCAGCCTGCACCACGGTGCGCCCACCGACCCGACGAGAGGTGACGTCGGGGAACGAGCGACGCCGCAGCAGGTAGCCCGATTCGAGCGCTTCGATGGCCCACACCAGGTCGGCGACCGAGCGGCCCGGCACCATCTTGCGGCCACCGTGGCGCAGGATGCGCTTCACGATCTCGCCGGTCTCGGCCACGTAGCGCTCGTTGCTCGTCACGTTCATGGCCGCCAACCGTTCGGCGGGGGCGAGCGCGGTCATACCGATCATCAGGAACATCGTGGGAGCCTGGAAGCTCACCTCGAAGTCGACCCCGAAGCAGCGAACGACGAGCTCGCGCCAGTCGACCCCGTCGCGCAGGCCCTCCTCGAGCGCTGCCTTCACCCGGTCGATCCCGGGCACGGCGGCATCGGTGAGCACCTTGTCGAGCAGGGCCATTTGGAAGTCCTCCTGGCTCGGCCAGATGTTGTAGACGGCACCGGTGGTCATCTCCGCCGCTTCGGGGTCGAGCTCGCGCAGGACACGGTTCACCTCCTCGAGCGCGTCGGTGATGCGCACCCCCGCCAACGGGTTGGTGGACGCGCCGTGGTCGCCGTTCGAGCGGGCCAGCACCACGCGCACTGCGGCATCGAGCAGCAATGCTCTCGTCTCTTCCCGTGTGCGCCGTTTGCGAGTCATGCCGACCTCGTCTCGATACGAGCCAGGAAGTCTGCCACCAGCAGCATCGTGAGGGCCTCTTCCTCGGTGTGGCAACTGTGCGAGCTCTCCTCGAGCACATGCCACTCGGAGCCGGCGATGCCGTGGTGCAGCGTCGACATCACCGCAGGCGTGGCCTCGTCGTATCGGCCCGACAGCAGCAACGTGGGCACGCCTACCTCGTGCAGCCGTGGCCGGACGTCCCAGTCCTGCAACTCGCCGAGCGCCCCGTCGGTGGGGAACTCGGCGCCACCTGTCAGCAGGTCGTACACCCGACTGTCGTGCTCGAACATCGCCAGCGCCTCGGCTTCCCACGGCGGCGGATCGTCCATCCGCAGCACATGCGTGCGCTCCCACACCGCGTACGCCTGCTTGAACGCCGGGCTGCCCACGCGGCCGGCGGCCTCCTCGGCCTCGAGCACGGCCAGCACGTCGGCAGGCAGCTCGCTGCGCAGCCGAAGCGTCTCGGCGTTCCACTCCTCGATGCTCGCCAAGCCACTCATCAGCACCAGCCCACGGACACCCTCGGCGCCGGCGAGCACGTGCTCGAGCGCCAGCATGCAGCCCCACGACTGGCCCACCAGCACCACCTCGGCTAGGCCCAACTCGCGGCGCAGCGCCGCCAGTTCGCGACGGAACACGTCGACGCTGAACGTGCCGGGCACGTAGTGCTCGTCGGTCACGGTCGATCGCCCGCCGCCGATCTGGTCGTAGCGCACCACCCGGCGGCCGGTGTGGGCGAACTGCTCGAACCGGCGGAGGTACTCGCAGTTGTACCCCGGCCCACCGTGCAGCAGTACGAGCGCAGGCCGCGTGCCGGCCTCGCCCACGTCGCGGCACCACGTGCTGCCCAGTTCAGGCAGCAGGTCCAGCCGCAACTCTCGTTCCACCAGGGCGCTCATGTCAGCCAATCCCCTCCGACGCGCGGCATCGAGGCCACCAACCGTTGCGTGTACTCGTGCGCGGGATGGTCGAGCACGGCATCGGTGGCACCTTCCTCCACCACCGCACCGCGGTGCAGCACCAGCACCCGCTCGGTCACCTGGCGCACCACGCCGAGGTCGTGGGTGATGAAGAGCAGGCTCGTGCCCTGTTGCTGGTTCACTTCGCGCAGCAGTTCCAGCACCTGCGCCTGCACCGACACATCGAGCGCGGCGACCGGCTCGTCGCACAGCAGCACCTGCGGCTCCACGGCGAGCGCACGCGCGATGGCCACCCGCTGGCGCTGCCCACCGCTCAACGCCACGGGCCGGCGACCGGCAAGGTCGGTGGCCAGGCCCACCCGCTGCAGCAATGCCGCCACCTCTGCGTCGCGATCCACCACCGGCCGGCCGCGGTGCGCCAGCGCCTCGGCCAGGGTGGCACCGACGGTGTGCATCGGGTTCAGCGTGCTGTACGGGTCCTGGAACACGCACTGCACCACCCGTGCCACCGCCCGCCGTTGCGCCGTGCTGCGACGGCCGCCCACCACGCCCACCCCGGCGAACTCGATCTCGCCCTCGGTGGCCTCGGTGAGGCCCAGCAGACAGCGGGCGATGGTGGTCTTGCCCGACCCGCTCTCGCCCACCACTCCCAGTGCCTCGCCACGGCGCAGCTGGAACGACACCCCGTCGAGGGCCGTGTGCGTGCTGCCACCCGAGCGGTACACCTTGCGCAGGTCGCGCACGTGCAGCACCGCCTCGCCCGGCGCTGCGGGAGCGCGCACACCGGCGGCGTCGCGCACCTGCACCGCAGCAGCCGACTCGCCGGTGCGCAGGCACGCGCTGAACCGACCGGGCGACACCTCCACCAGCGGTGGCGCCGCCGCCACACAGGCGTCGATGCGGTGCGCACAGCGGTCGGCGAACGCGCACCGGTCGAGCACGGTGTGGGTGGCGGGCACCGAGCCCTCGATGCCCACCAGACGTTGCTGGTAGTGCTCGGTCGACGGCACCGAGGTGAGCAGGCCCACGGTGTACGGGTGCAGCGGCTGGTCGCGCAGCGCCGCGGCGGGGGCGTGCTCGACGATCGACCCGGCGTACATCACCATCACCCGGTCGCACACCGAGAAGGCCACGCGCAGGTCGTGGGTGATCAGCACCAGGCCCATACCCCGGTCGGCCTGGATGCGGCGCAACAGGGCGAGCACATCGTGCTGGGTGGTGGCGTCGAGCGCAGTGGTGGGTTCGTCGGCCACCAGCACACCGGGGTCGTTGGCCAACGCTGCCGCCAGCGCCACGCGCTGCGACATGCCGCCCGACAGCTCGAACGGGTAGCGACCGGCCACCGACGGGTCGGTGATGCCCACCTCGGCGAGGCGACGCGTCACCTCATCCGGCACGTCGGCCCGCGGTCGGCCCGCAGCCGACAACGTCTCGGCGATGTGGTCGCCCGCCGTCATCGTCGGGTTCAGCATCGTGAACGGGTCCTGCAGCAGCAGTGCCACCTGACGGCCGCGGTGGCCGGCCGAGCGCGCCGTCGGGTCGACCTCGGCGCCGTCGACATGCAGCGTGCCCGTCGCCCGCAGCCCGCTGGGCAGCAGCGACA
>JBBATY010000004.1:122723-166194 GCA_040398525.1 Ilumatobacteraceae bacterium
GCGCCGTCGACATGCAGCGTGCCCGTCGCCCGCAGCCCGCTGGGCAGCAGCGACACCAGGGCTCGCGCCGTGAGCGACTTGCCCGACCCGCTCTCGCCCACCAGCGCCAGTGACTCGCCACGGGCGAGGTGCAACGACACCCGGTGCACCAACTCGCGGTGGTCGATGGCGATACCGAGATCGTCGACGCTGAGCAGCGGCTCGTTCATCGCGCCGCCGTCCGCTGCGAGAGCACCTCGTACACGCGGTCGCCGATGACCGTGACCGCGATGGCGAGCAGGCTGATGCACACCGCGGGCCCGATGACCGCCCACGGGTTGAGGTCGAGGATGCCGCGGTTCTCGGCCACCATCAGGCCCCAGTCGGGCGAGCCGGCCTCGACACCGAGGCCCAGGAACGCCAGGCCCGACAGGGCGATCAGGCCCACCACGAACTGCAGCAGCACGTTGGCCACCACCGTGGGCGTCACATTGGGCAGCACGTGTCGCACGGCGATGCGCAACGGGCCCACCCCCACCGTGCGCGCCGCCGCCACGTACGGCAGTTCGCGCTGGGCCATCACCGCGGCACGCACGATGCGCACGTCGCCCGGCGCCGACAGCACGATCAACACCCCCACCGCCAGCCAGTAGCCACCACCGAACAGACCCACCACCACGATGGCCACCAGCAGCGGTGGCACCGCGTACATCAGATCGATCGTGCGCATCACCACCGAATCGACCGCCCCGCCGGCGTACCCGGTCCACAGCCCGAGCGCGGTGCCGATGATGCCCGCGCCGATCGCCACCACCAGCGGCCCGATCAGGCCCGTGCGCGCCCCGGCGAGCAGGCGCGAGAAGATGTCACGCCCCAACTGGTCGGTGCCCAGCCAGTGCCGGCCGCTCGGTCCCTGCCCGCTGTCGACCAGGCTCTGTGCCGAGGGCTCGTACGGGGCGATCCACCGCACCGTCAACGCAGCCAACACCGTCAGCACCACCACACCGACGGCGGCCCAGAACAACCACCCCCACCGCACCCGGCGTGCCGATTCGGCACCCGCTGCAGGCTGCACGGCCGCAGTCACGACACCACCGCCGCCCGCCGCAAACGTGGGTCGAGCGCGAAGTAGAGCAGGTCGACCACGAGGTTGGTCAGCAGCACGAGCAGCGCGGTGAACATGGCCAGCCCCTGCACCACCGGCAGGTCGAGTTGGGCAACCGACCGCACGAGCAGGGTGCCCAGGCCCTGCAGCGCGAACACGTTCTCCACCAGCACGGCACCGGTGAGGCCGTAGGCCAGCAGCAACCCCGCCGAGGTGAGCACCGGCAGCGACGCGTTGCGCAGCACGTACCGCTGGCGGATGCGGCCCGGGTTGATGGCCCGAGCGCGGGCGAAGGTGACGAAGTCGCGTTCGGCCACGTCCATCGTGGCGGCCCGCGTCTGGCGCAGCAGCACCGCTGTCTGTCCCGCGGCCAGGGTGACGGCAGGCAACGTCATGTGCCACAGGGTGTCGAAGAACCCGTCGCCGGCACCGAACGACGGGAACCAGTCGAGCGTGACGGCGAAGAGGTAGATGAGCAGGAAGCCCACTGCGAACGTGGGGGCGCTGAGGGTGACGAGGCTGACCGCGGTAGCGGCCCGGTCGGTGCGCGAACCCGGGCGGGTGCCCGCCGCCAGGCCGAGCGGCACGGCGACGAGCACGGTGAGTACCAGGGCGTACACCGCCAGCCAGGCGGTGACCCCCACCCGGTCGGCGATCAGCGTGGTGACCGGGTCGCCGGAGTAGATCGACTCGCCGAAGTCGCCGCGCACGGCGTTGCCGACCCATCGTGCGTACTGGGTGAGGAACGGATCGTTCAGGCCGAACCGTTCGCGCACCGCTGCCAGGGCCTCGGGCGTCGACGCCTTCGGCCCCAGCAGCGTGAGCGCAGGGTCACCCGGCATCAGGGCGAGCAGCCCGAACACCAGCAACGACAGCACCACGAGGATGATGAGAATCGCCGCGATGCGGCGCAACGCGTACGCAGCGAGCGTCACCCGGCTCCACCGAGTTGCAGCGGCCACGCCTGCGAGATGGCGTTGTACGAGTAGCCGCCCTCCCACACGAACTTGTTCGAGATGGCCGTTGCCGCCTGCTCGTCGAACAGCGGCACGTAGGGCAGGTCGGCCGTGGCCTTGCTGAGCAGATCCTGCAGCGGTTGCCGGATGGCGTCGACGGTGGCGGCCTGAGCGACCTCACCGGCGAGGCCGTCGATGGCCTCGTCGCCGTAGCCGGCGATGGGGAACATGGCCGCGGTGCCGAACACGACGGGCGGGAGTTCACCGGCCCACGGTGTGGCCCCGCCGAGCGCCACCAGCTGCAGCGGACTGCCCGCCGGATCGAACAACCCGGCACCCCAGTCGGCCGCCGACACCTGCTTCACGTTGATGGTGATGCCCACCTGCTTGGCGTTCTCGGCCAGGTGCTGGGCCAGCGGCGACATCCACGGCTGGCTGGTGTCGACCGCGAGGTCGACGGTGAAGCCGTCGGGCGTGGCCGACTTGGCAAGTGCCTCCTTGGCCTTGTCGATCGAGAACTCGGGCAGCGCACCGATGGCCTCGTACATCTTCTTCGCGCCGTCGTCGCCGAACGTGGCCGTCATCTGGATGGCGGGCACGATGCTCTGCGCCACGGTGGCTCGGCTGTTGAAGAGCGGGCCGAGCAGGCCGGCGCGGTCGATGAGGTGGCCGATGGCGATACGAGCGTTCACATCGTCGAACGGAGCGCGGGTGACGTTCATCGACAGGAAGTCGTTGTAGGCACCCGGCACATACGTCATCGTCGCGTTCTCGAGCTGGTCCCACTGGCGCGTGGCGATGAGGGGTACGTCGAAGAACCCGTCGATCTCACCGCTGCTCAGGGCCAGACGGGCCGTGTCGGGGTCGCCGATGACCTTGAACTCGAGTTGCTTCACCTTCGACTTGCCCGCCCAGTAGTTGTCGTTGCGGGTGAGGACCGCACCGTCGGCCGACGAGTACGACGTGATGCTGAAGGGGCCGGTACCCATGCCCGGCTTGTCGGACCCGCCGATCGCGTCGCCGGCAGCCTCGTCGTACTTCTGCTGGCGCACCTGGGCCCAGATCGACAACTTCGCCGGCAGCGCAGGATCGGGGGCCGCCAGTGTGATCGTCACCGTCGACGCGTCGGTGGCCTCGACCGACGCCACCGAGGCGAAGAGCGGCGCCTGCATCGACGTGCTGTCGGCGCCCGTGTGGCGGGCGATGGAGTAGACGACGTCATCGATCGCCATCGGTGTGCCGTCCCAGAACTTCACGTCGTCGCGGATGGTGAGCACCACCTTCAACGGGTCGCTGATGTCGAACTTGCTGGCGATCCACGGCTGCACGACGCCCTTGTTGTCGATCGACAGCACCCGGTCGAACACGGCGGACTGGGCACGCAGGCTGGGGATGTCGGCCATGATGGCCGGGTCCATCGACTGGATGGGCGACTGGATGGCCCACACCATCTTGTCGACCTCGACGCCGGCGCCGCCGGCGCCGCCATCATCGCCATCGTCGCCGCCACATGCTGCGACACCAAGGGCAGCCACCAGTGTGAGGGCGATCGCCGATCGCCGCGAGAACGTCCGCATTGCTGCCTCCCCTTGCCGTGCACCCCCACGGAGCACTTGCGTAAGTAAACTACGCTAGGGTCGCTGTGCGCAAGGGGGCAGGGTGGCTCAACGTGACGGCCTGAGCGCCGAAGTGGTCGTGGTCGGCGGTGGCACGGCGGGTTGTGCACTCGCCGCCCGGCTCGCCGCGGCCGGTCGCGACGTGCTGGTCCTCGAGGCCGGACCCGACCCCGGCCCCCTCGACGCCGGCCGCTGGCCAGCCGACCTGCTCGATGCCACCACGCTCGCCACGTCGCACGACTGGGGCTACAGCGGGCCCGCCGCCGACGGCCGACCGCTCGCCTTCGAGCGGGCCAGGGTCGTCGGTGGGTGTTCGGCGCACAACGGTTCCACGATGTCGGTGGGCTGGCACGGCGACCACGCCGAACTCCCCACTGGTTGGTCGGCCGACGACCTTGCGCCGGCCCGAGCGCGGGCGCTCTCCCAGACACGGGTGAACGTGCCACCCGACCGCCTCGTGCAGCCCTTCCAACGTGCGTTCCTCGACGCGTGCTGCGCCATCGGCACGCCGCGCTCCGACGACCTGCTCGACCCGGCCGGTGGCGCGGGCGTGAGCGTGAGCCCCGTCAACATCGTCGACGGACTGCGCCTCAACACCGCCATCGCCTACCTGGACGAGGTGCGGCACCTGCCCAACCTGCGCATCGTCGGCGACTGCCTGGTCGAGCGGGTGGAGGTTCGTGACGGGACCGTGGCTGCCGTGCACAGCCTCCAGCACGGCGAGCTGCTCACCGTGCACACAGGCTGTGTCGTGCTGGCTGCCGGCGCCTACGGCACTCCTGCCCTGCTCCTGCGCTCGGGCATCGGCCCCTCCGCGCACCTGCGCGCGCTCGACATCGATGTCGTGGTCGACCTACCCGGGGTCGGAAGCACGCTGCAGGACCACCCCGTGGTGCGCCTCGAGTGGGCGGCCACGCCGATGCTCGTCGAGCACCTCGCCGCGTTCGCCGACGAGCACGGCTTCCTGCCCGAAGAGCAGTGCGTGGCCAAGGTGGCGAGCGGCCCGACGCCCGACGGCGCCCCGTACGACTGCCACGTCTTCCCGTGGGTCGAGCCGGACCCGACGCACACCTGGCGTTGCGTCGTGCCGATCGGGCTGCTGCGGCCGGACTCGTTCGGCACCGTGCGCCTGGTCGACCGCCACCCTGCGACCGCGCCGCGGATCGACCACGGCTACCTGTCGCACCCCGACGACGCACGACGCCTCGTGGCCCTGCTGCCCTGGGTGGGCGAACTGGCGCGCACCAAGGAGCTCGCGCCCTACCTCGGCCCCGCCCTGCGAGCACCGGGGCTCGCTGGCGCGGACCCGGACAGCTCGCAGCTCGTCGACTGGGCGCGCCAGCACCACGAGCACTACTGGCACCCCACCGGTGGCGCCTGCCTCGGCGACGACCACGATCCGCTGGCCGTGTGTGACTCCCACGCGGCCGTGCGCGGGGTGATCGGGCTGCATGTCGCCGACGCGTCACTGTTCCCGCGCGCGCCGCGAGCAACGCCGGCATTTCCTGTCACCACCATCGGCGAGCACGTCGCCGATCTGCTCCTCGGAGCAACACCTGCGGGGGGACGCAGATGATCGCACCCGACCTTCGGCCGTTCGTCGCCGGCCGCCATGTCGAATCGAACGCGCCCGGCACGATGCCGTCGGTCGACCCCTCCACCGAGGAGGTGCTGTGGCAGGTGCCGCTCGGCGATCCGGCCGACATCGACCTGGCCGTCGCCGCGGCTCGACACGCGTTCACGGCGAGTGGGTGGGCACGCGACGCGGCGCTGCGCACCCACACGCTGCTGCGCCTGGCCGACCTGATCGAGCAGCACGGCGATGAACTGGCCGTGCTCGATACGACCGAGGTGGGGGTGCCGATCGGCATCACCACGGGCGATGCCGCGTTGGCCGCATCGATCGTGCGCTCGATCGTCGAACTGTTGCCCGATCTCGCCGCCGACGCCGAACCACCCGCACGCCGCGTGCCGCGTGGTGTGCTGGGGGTGCTCGGCCCGTGGAACTTCCCGTTCTTCGTTGCCCTCACCAAGGCCGTGCCTGCGCTCGCGGCGGGGAACTGCGTGGTGTTGAAGCCCACCGAGCTCGCCAGTGCCAGCGCGCTGCGCCTCGGCGAGCTGGCCCACGAGGCCGGATTGCCGGCCGGCGTGCTCGGTGTGGTGCCAGGTCGAGGCGACATCGTGGGCGACGCGCTGGTGCGCCATCCCGGTATCGACCAGGTGAGCCTCACCGGCTCGACCGCCACCGGGCGTCGAGTGCTGGCGTCCGTCGCTGCGAGCACCCTCACGCCCGTGCTCACCGAGCTGGGCGGCAAGTCGGCACAGGTGGTGGGCGAGCACGCACCAGACCTCGAGGTGGTGGCCGACGCCGTGGCGCAGAGCATCTTCTGGGCGAGCGGCCAGGTGTGCGTGGCAGGCTCGCGGCTCATCGTGCACGAGCGCCACCACGACGCAATGATCGACCTGCTGCTCGAGCGCGCCGCGCAGTGGCAGCCCGGCGACCCGCACGACCCCGAGGTGCAGGCCGGGCCGCTGGGCAGCGAGGCCCACCTCGGTCACGTGATCGAGTGCGTCGAGCGTGCCCGTGCCGAGGGCGGCCGAGTGGTCGCCGGTGGGGCACGGCTCGACCGGCGTGGCTGGTTCTACCCGCCCACGATCGTCGACGGGGTCGACCCCGGGCACCACCTGTTCAGCACCGAGGTATTCGGCCCGGTGCTGGCCGTCACCACGTTCACCACGATCGACGAGGGCATCGCCCTCGCCAACGCCACCCCGTTCGGCCTGTCGGGCACCGGCTGGAGCGACGACCCGACCGAGGCCACCGCACTGGCCGACGGCATCCGCGCCGCGTGGGTGACCGTGAACCCCCACCTGGCCGGGCCGCCCGACATGCGCCTCGGCGCCGAGTCGGTGGGCTGGTCGGGGTCGGGGGTGGAGGGTGGTCTGCCCGGCATGCGCGCCACCACCCGCCTCACCGTCGTCCAACAGGGTCGGCCCGACGCGGCCGCAGCAAGCAACTAGGAGCCAGGAATGACCGTCGCCAGCAACCTCGAGAGCAACTCACCCGAATCCACCAAGGTGATCGCCACCATCGGCGTGCGCGTGCCCATGCGCGACGGCGCAACCCTGCACGCCACCATCTGGCGACCGCGGCATGCCGAGGCGCCGGTGCCGGTGGTGATGGAGCTGACGCCCTACGGCGTCGACCACCTCCACCCCGACGGTGTGTTCTGGGCCACCAACGGCTTCGCCTACGCAGCACTCGACGTGCGCGGCCGGGGCAACAGCGACGGCGCGTTCGACGACCTCGCCGACGACGCCATCGACGGGTACGACGCCGTCGAGTGGCTGGCAGCGCAGCCCTGGAGCGACGGCCGTGTGGTGCTGCACGGCGGCTCGTACACCGGCATCAACCAGTACCTCATCATGGCGGCCGGTCCGCCCTCGCTGCGGGCCATGACGCCCGACTCGACGAGCGGCCACGGCGTCGACCTGCCCCGCGGAGGCGTGCCGATGCTCTTCCACTTCGGGTGGCGGCGCCTCATCAGCAACCGGGCCACCCAGTTCACCATCTCCGGCGACCTCGCCAACTGGCACGCCCAGCTGTTCGCAGCGCTCGAAGCCGGCACCAGCCAGGTGGAGGCAGCAGTTGCAGCCGGCGCGCCGCTCGACGACGACGTGCTGCGATTCGTCGACCACCCCGAGCCAGGGCCGGGTTGGGAGCGTTTCCTCGCCCAGCCCACCGACTTCGCTGCGCACGCCGTACCGGTGCTGTCGATCACCGGCATGTACGACGACAGCAGTGGCGGCACCCTGCGCAACTGGCGGCGGTTCGTGGCGAACGCACCGGCCGACACGGTCGCCTCCAGCCATCTCGTGGTCGGGCCGTGGGATCACATGGGCACCCACTTCGGCCCGGGCCGGGTGGGCGAGTTGGTGTTCGGCCCCGATGCCACGGTCGACCTGCCGGCACTACGGCGCGACTGGTTCCGCCACGTGCTCGACGGCGCGCCGCTGCCCGAGCTGCTGCGCGACCGGGTGATGCTCTACGTCACCGGCAGCGAACGCTGGGTGGGCGCACCGTCGTTGGAGGCCGCCACCACCGGCTCGACCGACCGCTGGCTGCGTTCGGTCGACGGCCCGATGGACGTGCTCCACTCCGGCTTCGTCGACGATGTCGCCGGCGATGGGCCGACGGCCACGTTCACCTGCGATCCGCACGACCTGCGCACGGCACGGCTGGAACTGTTGCCCCGCCCGGCCGGCAGCGGACCGGAGTCGCCGTTCCACGGCCAGCCGATGAACAGCTTCATGTCCACGCTGGCGGGCAACGACCCCACCAACTCGCGCTTCGTGCTCGAGATCGACGGCCAGGGCCTGGTGTACACCTCGCAGCCACTCGCCGACGACCTCGTCGTGGTGGGGCACCCCGAGCTGCACCTGCACCTCGTGTGCGATCAACCCGATGCCGATCTGGCGGTGCTCGTGCACGAGATAACCCCCGATGGCGCGTCGATCTTCCTGACGAGCGACCTGCTGCGGCTGAGCTGCCGGCACCTCGACGGTGGCCACGACTGGCTGGTGCCCGGCGAGCCCACCGCCGTCGCGTTCCGCGGAACCAAGTGGTGCCAGCGTCGGGTGCGGGCAGGCAGTCGCCTGCGGGTGGCAGTGCGCCACGCGTCGTCGATCCAAGTGAACGCCTACCCGCACGGCCGGCCCGCCGAAGCGCCGGTCGCCCGGGTGCAGGTGCTGCACGACGCCGCCCGTGCCCCCCGGCTCGTGCTGCCGCTGGGCGACGGCTGAACCACCGGACGAGTCGACTGCGAGCAACCATGGGATCCCCCGACACCAGCCTGGCCAACACCGACGTGGCCGGTGCGTCGATCACGGCGCAGTGGCTCGCTCACCCCTACCCGGTGCACGCCGACGTCGCCCCCGACGGCTCGTGCGTGGCCGTCACCACCACGCGCATCCCGCTCGGCTCGACCACCGAGATGCAGCAGATCGTGCTGCTCGACCCGGCCGGAGGCGAACCGCGGCCGTTGCCAGCTGCGCAACCGGGCGACCACACCGCCACCTGGTCGCCCGATGGTCGGCGGATCGCGTTCATCACCGAGCGCACCGGTACGCCACAGGTCGCCGTCGCCGATGTCGACGCCACCGAACCGATGTTCGTCACCACCCTTCCCGGCGCCGCGGCCGGGCCGGTCTCGTGGGCGCCCGACGGCACCCGCATCGCCTTCACGGCGGGCCGCGGGCGCACCGTCGACCGGACGCTGCCCTGGCGCACCACGCGCGGCGTGTACTGGTTCGACGGCATCGGCCATCTCGACGACGGGCCTCAGGTGTGGCGGTGCGACGTGGCTGCCGGCGAGTGCACGATGCTCACCGACGACGAGTGGTGGTGGTCGCAGCCACGATGGTCGCCCGACGGCACCCGCCTCGCCGCCATCGCCGGCTTCGACCCCGACGAACAGGCGGTCGGCCAGTACCTGCGCATCATCGAGCCCGACGGCACGGTCTCGTCTCCCGCAGTTCCCAACTGCCGGATGCTGGTCACCACCTGGGCGCCCGACAACAGCCTGCTGGTGCTGGTCGGCCACCCCGACGGGCCGCTGCCCGACGCCGACGAGCAACTCCACCGCCTGTTCCCCGACGGCAGCGTGCAGCAGGTGACCACACCGCTGCAGGTGGGCGGCAGCGTGTACGGCGACTCGCCCGCGCTCATCGGCGAGGCCTTCGAGACGGCCATGACGATGCACGGCACCGACCTGTACGTGCGCACGCATCGGGGTGGGCGGATGGGCGCGGCCCGCCACTCGCTGGCCGACGGCTCGTGGGACGAGGTGCTCACCGGTGCACGGTGCATCTCACCGTTGGCCATGACCGACCACGGCCTCGTGGTGGCCGAGCAGTCGGCCGCCACCCCGTGCCGGATCGCCGTGATCCCGCTGGGCGCCGACCCGTCGATGGCCGGCACCCCGCTGCCCCTCCCCGACCCTGCTCCCGCACCCATCGCGGCCGAAGTGCACCGCTACACGGTGCCATCACCCCACGACGGCGCACCGCTCGAGGCCTGGCACCTGCGGCCGCCCGACGTCGACGGCCCGCTGCCCACCGTGCTGCTCATCCACGGCGGGCCCGGTGCGGCGTTCGGCGAGATGCTGAACATCGACGCCCAGGCGCTGTGCGCGGCCGGGTTCGGCGTGGTGTACACCAACCCCCACGGCTCCACCGGCTACGGCGAAGCCTTCGCCGCCGCGAACATCGACAACTGGGGCGATCTCCCCACCACCGATGTGCTCGCCGTGGTCGACGAAGCCGTCGCCCGCGGCTGGGCCGACCCCGATCGGCTCGGTGTGGCCGGCCTGTCGTACGGCGGCTATCTCACCTGCTGGCTGGCGTGCACCACCGACCGATTCCGCGCCGCCGTGGCCGAGAACCCGGTCACCAACCTGGTCAGCATGTTCGGCACCAGCGATGTGGGCCGTGACCTGCTGCCGCGCAGCCTGGGGGCCGACCTGCTCGACGACATCGGCCCCTACCTGCGCCAGTCGCCGCTGTTCCACGCCGCTCGGTGCCACACCCCGCTGCTGTTCGTGGTGGGTGAGCGCGACCATCGCTGCCCGCCCACGCAGTCGTTCGAACTGCACTCGGTGCTGCGCAGCCTTGGCCGCACCAGCGAACTGCTGATGCTGCCGGGTTCGTTCCACGCCGGGTCGATGCTCGGTGCGCCGGCGGTCCGGCTGGCGCACGACGAAGCCCTCGTGCAGTGGATGGAGCAGTGGCTGCATAGTGTGGAGGTCGAGCGCGAACGGGGGTGAGCGATGTCGGTGTGGGTGGATCCGGTCACCGGGTTGAAGCGATTCGCCACGAGGGCAGCCGCGGCGCCCGTACGCATCGACGCCACCGGCTATGCCGTCGAGACCGACACCTCTCGCACCGCCCTGCCGCCGCTGCCGGCTGGGGCCGTGTTCGATGACGAGGCACAGGCCCGCTACCGCGAGTTCAGCGACGCCCGCCGGGGCGCAGCCGACTTCATGGCGATGGACGGCCAGTTCGCCCGCTACCTCACCGACGTCTACTCGTCGCCGCCCGTCCCGCGCGAGCCCCTGGCCGACGAATGCGACGTGCTGGTGGTGGGCGCCGGGTTCGCCGGGCTGCTGCTGTGGCACCGCTTGCGCGACGCCGGGTTCACCGACGTGCGCTTCTGCGAGAAGGCCGGCGACGTGGGCGGCACCTGGTATTGGAACCGCTACCCGGGTGTGGCGTGCGATGTCGAGGCCTACAGCTATCTGCCGCTGCTCGACGAGACCGGCTACATCCCGTCGATGAAGTTCGCCTCGGGCTTCGAGATCTTCGAGTACTGCCAGATGCTGGCCGAGCGCAGCGGGTTCTACGACCACTGCCTGTTCCACACCGCCGTCGAGGGCCTGACCTGGGACGAGCCGACACGCCGGTGGACGGTGCGCACCGATCGCGGCGACGCGATGCGGGCCCGCTTCGTGGTGCTGGCCAACGGCATCCTCACCACGCCACAGTTGGCGCGCATCGACGGCATGGAGACCTTCTCGGGCGAGTCGTTCCACACATCGCGGTGGCGGTACGACATCGACCTCACCGGCAAGCGGGTGGGCATCATCGGCACCGGGGCCACCGCCGTCCAGGTGATCCCCGAGATCGCCAAGGTGGCCGGCGAGCTGTACGTGTTCCAGCGCACACCGTCCACCATCGACGTCCGCGACCAGCGGGCCACCACCGCCGACGAGGCCGAGGCGTGGTCGCACGAACCGGGCTGGTCACGCGCTCGGAGGCAGCGCTTCGCCCGTATCGCTGCGGGCCGCACCGCCATGCAGGCCAACGACGACTACCTGTCGGGCAAGGTCGACACCTACAAAGAGGTGAAGCAGCACGAGCGCGCGCTCACCGTCGACGAGATGGTCGAGGCCCAGCTGCGTACCAACTTCCGCATCATGGAGCAGATCCGCGCCCGGGTCGACGCCATCGTGCACGACCCCGTCACCGCTGCCGTGCTGAAGCCCTACTACCCCTACGGCTGCAAGCGACCGACCTTCCACGACCAGTACCTGCCCACGTTCAACCTGCCGCACGTGCACCTCGTCGACACCGCGCCGGTGGGGGTGCAGCGCATCGACGAGCACGGCGTGGTGCACGACGGCAGGTCGTACCCGCTCGACGTGCTCATCTACGCCACCGGGTTCCGCTGGATGGCGGCCGCGACGTTCGACATGGTGGTGGGCGCCGAGGGCCACAGCCTCCGCCAGAAGTGGACCGAGGGCGGCACGCGGACGTTCCTCGGGGTGCACAGCAACGGCTTCCCGAACCTGTTCGTGATCACCGGCCCGCAGGGTGGCGGGGGCAGCTTCAACTTCACCGACTCGATCGAGCAGCACGCCGACTACGTCACGTGGATGCTCGAGCACCTGCGCACCACCGGCCACGACCGCGTCGACGTCACCGCTGAAGCCGAGGAGGCCTACGCCCAGCACTGCCGCGAGGTCGACCTCGCCACCGCCCCGTTGCGCAACTGCCTCACGTATTACAACGGCTACGGCGAGGCCGAGCCCGGCAGCCTCGCCTACTACGGCGGAGGGATGTGGCACCGCTGGCGCACGCGGGCGCAGGAGTCGCTCGAGCCGTACCTGTTCAGCTCGTCGACCGGCTGATCAGCCGCCGAGCACCCGGACGAGCTCGACGACGGAGGGCGGAACCTGCACCCCGAGCCCGAGGTCGTCGGACGGTTGCGGTGTGCCGGCCACCAGACGAACGGGCACCACACCGGCCCAGCCGCCGGCAGCGACATCGTCGGCGTCGTCGAGTGGGCCGCCGGTACGCACCTTCGCCGACGCGATGTCGATGGGCAGGGCGATCACGGTGGTCGCTGCCACCTCCTTCGCCGTCGGGCGGCGGATCTCGCCCGAACGCCCGGGCAGGATGTGATCGACGATGGCGTCGAGTGCCTGCGTAGCCTCGTCGGCATCGTCCACCAGCCGGGCGGGCCCGAAGAGCATCGCCGAGCGGTAGTTCATCGAGCTGTTGAAGCCCGAACGGGCCACCACGATGCCGTCGAGATGGGTGATCGTGCAGCACACGTCGATGCCGGTGGAGAGCCGGCGCAGCGTGCGGCTCGCCGCCGAGCCGTGCACGTAGACGGTGTCGCCGATGCGTGCGTGGATGGTGGGCACGACGAGCGGATGGCCGTCGTGGTCGGTGAGGCCCAGGTGGCAGAGCAGCGCGGCGTCGATGATCTCGTGCAGCACCGCCGGGTCGTGGCTGCCCCGCTGGGGCTTGCGCCGCAGACGGGCACGCGGATGCGGCTCGGCCTGCTCACTCACGGCATCACCGTATCGCCCTCGTAGACAGGGGTCAAACCTCTGTCTACAGTGGCACCCATGTCTGCTCAGCTCACCCACGAACAGCGCCTCACCGAGTCGAGGATCGAGCTCCCGGCGGCCCTGCCGGCATTCGGCCAGTACGTACCCGCCGTGCGCCACGGCAACCAGCTGTGGGTGGGCGGCCACTTCGGCACCGGGCCCGACGGGTCGTTGATGATGGGCCGCTGCGGGCACGATGTCGACGTGCCCGCCGCCCGCGACGCAGCCCGCTCGGCTGCGATCAACCTGCTGGCCACCGTGCGCGACACCCTCGGGTCGCTCGATCACGTCGAACAGGTGGTGCAGGTGTACGGCGTGGTGAACGCCACGCCCGAGTTCGTGCAGCACACCGGCGTCATCGACGCGGCCTCCGACGTGCTGGTGGAGGTGTTCGGCGATGCCGGCCGCCACACCCGACTGGCGGTCGGCGTGTCGTCGCTACCGGCCAACATGGTGCTCGAGATCCAAGCCCTCCTGGTCGTCGCCCCCTGATCGTGGCTGCCGCCGAGCCCACCGAAGCGCAGCAACTGCCCGACTTCGCCTTCGGCGGTCGGCTGTCGCTCGACCTCACCTGGACGCTGCGCTACCGAGCCGTCTGGCCTACCGAGCTGCTCGCCGCGCCCGACCACCTGCGCCGGTGGCTCACCGTCGTCGGCCTCCCTTCGCCCGCAGCTGCGTCAGGGCGCGACCTCGTCACGGCCCGGGCGCTGCGCGAAGCGATCCACCGTGCAGCCGCACACGTCATCGACGGCCGTCCGATCGAACCGGCCGACCTGGCCGTCCTCAACCGCTGCGCCACCCAGCCCACACCCCACCCGGTCCTGACCAGCAACGGCACGAGCCATCTCGTTGCACCGCCCGGCCGCGAGGTGGCCGCAGGCCTCGCAGTGATCGCCCGCGACGCGATCGATCTACTCGGCGCCGACGACAGCCGCCTGCGCCGTTGCGAGGGCCCGCTGTGCAGCCTCGTCTTCCACGATGCCTCCCGCCCCGGCACACGCCGGTGGTGCCAGGCGACCGGATGCGGCAACAAGGTGAACACCAAGGCCTACCGCCAGCGCCACCGCGCCGTCTGACGGGTCAGCGGCGGCGGACAGCCACCGGTGGCATCGGTTCGACGTCGACTCGGTCGACCGGATCGAGCACCAGCATCGGGCGACGCACCCGTCGGTAGGGCAGCGATGCCAGATCACTGGTCATCGTGCCCGGCCCATCACAGCGGATGACCGACGCGGCGATCGGGCCGAAGTCGTTCATGAAGTGCTGCGTGCTCTTCACCACCAGCACCTTGCGGGCCAGATGGTCGATGCCGTGCTGGGTGAACACGTGATGGCTGAACACCTGGGTGCGCACCGACGCCAGCACCACCTCCACCCCATCCACCCGGATGGCCGCCGTACGGCCGAGCCGGAACGTCGGCTCACCCTTGCCGAACAGGGCCTGGGTGGCGTCGTCGCGCACTGCGAGCACCTCGGCGTGCACGTCGAGCGGGTCGCCCGACATCGGCCCGCACTTGCCGCCGATGCGCAGCGGCAAGCGGGCACCCACACCGGCGGCATGGCACAGGTCGACCGCACCCGGATCCCACAGCAGCGCCACCGCGGTGTCGGTGGCACCGCGACGCAGCAACTCGGCCAGCACGAACGTCGAATCGCCAGCCGCACCGGCGCCGGCGTTGTCGGCACGGTCGGCCAGCACCACCGGCCAGGCGGTGCCAGTGAGCGCCCGGTCGACCGACTCCTCCACACCCGGCCCGGCCCACGAGCGCGACAGCACCGTGCTCAAGAAGTCGTCGCCCACCCGCTGCGCCACCCGCGCGGCCAGGTCGGGGTCGCCGTCGGTGGTCACCACCACCGATGCCGACAGGTCGGGCTGGTCGGATCCCTCGAAGCCGTGGTTCACCGACACCAGCAGCACACCGGGTTCGGCCTGCGCAGCGGTGAACCGGGCGACGAACGAGCGCATCGGCTCGTCGGGCGTGGGGTAGGCGCCGGGGCCCATGAACCGCACGGCAGCAGTGGTGGGCTGCACCTCGCCACGGCGGATGCGGGCCAGCACCGGCAGCATCTCGGCCGCCCGGTCGCCGTAGTCGATGTGCGGATACTCGCGGCACGTCACCACCAGGTCGGCTGCGTCGAGCATGCGCGACGACAGGTTGGCGTGCAGGTCGAGCAGCACGCCGATGGCGGCGCGGTCGCCGACTATCCGGCGCGCCCGTTCGAGCAGATCGCCCTCGCAGTCGTCCTCCTGGTCCGACATCTGCGCGCCGTGCAGGCACAGCCACACGATGTCGACATCGCCCGCCGCCCGCAAGGGTTCGAGGATGCCCTCGCGCACGGTCTCCCAGACGGCGTGTGCCGCCGGCAGCGACGGCTGACACGACGAGAACGGACCGGTGACGAGTTCGAACCCGAGCCCCAACGCCACCCGGCAGGACTCGCCGTACCCGAAGCCGAGCGTCATCGGCTCGGGGTCGACGCCCCAGCGCACGGTGGCGAAGTCGCGCAGCGACGTGGGGATGGGCGAGAACGAACTGCACTCGTGCTGCACCCCCGCGACGTAGCACCGCAGTGCCGGAACCGGTTCAGAACCGGTCATCGCACGTCACCCATCACCACTGCGTACATCATCGGGCTGCGGTTCACAGTGCTGCAGCGTCGGACGCCACGGGAAGGTCGAGGCGGGGCGCAGCGTCGGCGCTGTGCTGGATTGACAGCCGCGCAACAGGCGCATCGGCAGGCCGACCATGGGCGTACGGCGTGAGTTGGATGGCATAGGCGTGGCGGATGGCCAGCCGCAGGCGGCTACCTGCCTGCACCGTGCGCTGACACCACTTGAAACCACGGAACGTCACGTCGGTGGCCACACCCGGCTCGAGGTAGTCGTGCGTGCCATCCAGGTGGCGACAGCTGAGCCGCAGGAGATCGCTGCTGAGGAAGATCGAGTCGCCCTGCGCGGTGATCTCGTGCAGCAGCACCGCCAGATCGGCGTCGGGTTGGTCGCACACCACCCGCAGGTGCAGCTGCGGTTCGCCGAGGATGGTGATGTCGTCGGTGAGCACCGCCGACGTGTACACGACGCCCTGACCGTCGATGTCGGCGACAAGACGAGGGTTGGTGGGGTCGTTCCCGGCGAGCGACATCAGGAAGTTGTTCATCGGCTGCCCGTGGAACGGCGACTCGGGGCCGCTGCCCGACGGGCGCGGTTCGAGCTCGGCTCGATGGGTGCGCATGTCGAACGGATCGCAGGTGAAGGTCGCATCGGGTCCGTCGGCGGCGGCGGCGGCGATGAAGCCCGAGTGCAGGGCGTCCATCGGGCCGGCCGCCGACTGCAGGAACTTCGCCACATGGCCGCCGGTCGCGTCGTCGAGCGACGGCACACCGATCCACTTCTCCGCGCCGGTGACATAGAGCATCACCCGGTGCTTCAACAACTCGGGCGCGGGTGCCCCGTGCAGGATGTGCCGCAGCCAGTCGCGGCGAAGTTCCGCGAGTTTCACCGTCGCGTCGGGACCGAAGGTCAGCTCTCCGACTCGACCCTGGCCGAAGTGGGTGCCCATGTGGTCCCACGGGCCGATCACCAGATGGCTCGCCGCCACCACGTCGGCGGACGCGTTCGCCGTGAAGCGTCGCCAGTTGTGGAGGGTGCCACCGCTGCTGTCGTCGTACATGCCGGTGATCGAGAGCACCGGCACCGATGACGCTGCCAACTGCTCGGGTTGGGCCCAGTAGGGCTCCCAACGCGGGCCGGGCTCGGCATGGTCGAAGTGTTCGACGGTGAAACCGGCCAGCGGGGCACCCAGTTCGGCCGCCGCGTCGGCGAGCGACCGGCCCGTCACTGCCGCTTCGTAGAGGTGGCGGTGCCAGTTGGCCACGTCGCCACCGATGGTGAAGTGGGTAGCCCGATTGCTGACCAACCTGCCCCACGCGAGGTCGTACATCGACGGCACGCCACCCTTCGGTATGTCGATGCCCATGCCGCTGGTCGAGTCGGGGGTGATGGCACACAGCGACGGAGGGGTAGCGACCATGATGAGGTACTGGTTGATGCCGGTGTACGAGCCGCCGTGCAAGGCGACCTTGCCGTCGCACCACGACTGCTGCGCGATCCATTCGACGGCGTCGTAGCCATCGGCTGCATCGCGAAGGAACGGAACGAAGTCGCCGTCGCTGTTGCCTCGTCCGCGCACGTCGATGGCCACGTAGGCGAAGCCTTCCGATGCCCAGAACACGCCGTCCTCGTGCAGGTGGTCCACCCCGTATGGCGTGAGTTCCATCACCGCACTCACCGGCGACACATCACCCCGCGGACGCCACACCACCGCATGCAGCGTGGAGCCGTCGCGCATGGGAACACGCACGCCCAGTTGGGCGATCACCGACTGCGTGGGCATCGTCGGGCTCTTCAGGCTGCTGTGCACGGTCATGCCGCGTCCCCCTTCTCGGTTTCTACCGTAAGAATCTTACGCATGCTCCCCACCCCATTCGACTCCTGGCGGAGCGACTGACGAACGGTAGGTCGACCCAAGGGCTGACACTGCACGCGACTGGGCGACCGACTACGCCATCTTCGACCCCACCTACGTCGGCAATCCATTCCCCATCTGGGACGACCTGCGCCGGACCTACCCGGTGGCGCACACCGAGCACTGGGGCGGCTCGTGGCTGCCCACCATCTACGCCGACGTCACCGCCATCGCCCGCGACGTCGAGCACGTCAGCTCGCGCAGCATCAGCGCCATACCGCCGGCGTGCCGCCCATCAGCAGCGGCCCGCCCGTGCACACCTGGAGCCGCCGGCTGATCCTCCCCCGGTTCTCGAACAACCGGGTGGCCGAGTACGAGGTGTACACCCGCGAACTGTGCCGCCGCCTGATGAACGGTTTCATCGAAGGCGGCCGGGCCGGGTTCAACCTACCGTACTGCGTGGCCCGCGCCAGCCCCACCCGGGCGCAAGCCGCGGCCCGTCAGGCAGCGGCGTCGAACTGGGCCTGCACCACCGCGGCCTGCGGGTGGTGGGCGATGCGGGCCTCGATGACCTCGCGCTGCTGGGCTGCGGCCAGCCGTGGCTGGTCGACCGTGGCCCAGCGGGCCAGGCCGTCCCAGAACCGGCCGATCAGCTCAGCGCCCGGTATCGAGCCACCGTCGACCGTGCGGAACTGCACCTCGGCCATCTCACCCAGGTACAGCCGCAGCGAGCGCACGTGGATCTCTTCGTCGATGCGGATGCGCTCGACCAGTTCGGCCGCCAGCTCGGCATCGGCACGCCGATCCGCGAACAGGTCGTTGGTGCGCAGGATCTGCTGCGTGGCGGCGAAACCGATCTCGGCGCGGAATTCGATGATCAGCAGGTTGGCCAGCAACGACACCATGCCTTCCACCAACGGCTCGACCTCGGGCACGAAGCGAGTGCCGGCCTCGGGGCGCGAGATGGTGTCGGGCGGGTCGACATCGGCGAATGCACCGGCGCCGAACGCGAGATCGCGGGCGACGAACCACATCACATCGTGACCGCCGATGCCCTCGGCTGGCAGGCCACCCTCGTCGATGCCGTGCGCGTACAGCAACCCTCGGTGCAGGTGCCCGATGGCCATATGCGAGATGTCGTCGACGATGTACGGCTGCAGATCGGGGATGGGCATCTCGGCCAGCAGGCGGCCCTTGGCCTCGATCTTGCCGGTGATGGTGAGCGTGTTCCAGAACGTCTCGCCGAGACCGTTGCGCAGCAGCACCCGCGACTGCTCGACCGTGGGCAGGCGCACACCACCCAACAGCGACGCATCGGCGTCGAGCAGCTCGCCACCCCGCGCCCGGAGCGCATCGGTCCACGCGTCGAGCGCAGGCTCGCGCACCAGTGCGCGCGGCGGCTGGTAGGTGCCGTCGGCGCGCAGGCCGCCGTGCATCCGCACCCCCGCCACCACATGGGGCGCGGCGTAGTCGTGCTCGGTCAACAGTTCGTCGCGGTCGTACACCAGTCGGGCCGTCATTCCTCGGACGTTACCCATCTCGCCGGGGACTCGGCGTCCCGGGCCTTGTGTCCACATGCTCCGCTAACGTGTCCACATGGACGTCGGCATTCGCGAACTGAAGCAGCACCTGTCCGAGTACCTGCGCCGCGTCGGTGCCGGCGAGGTCATCCGAGTCACTGATCGGGGTGTTCCCACGGCAATCATCAGCCCCATCGTGGGCGGCGATCCGCTGCAACGCGGGATCGACGAAGGATGGATCAGACCCGCGCTCCACCAGCGCCCTGTCGGAGCATCCCCACGAGCGCGCGCTGACCGGCGCTCGCTCGACGTGCTTCACGAGGACCGCGACGAATGACCACCTATGTGGACACCAGCGCCCTCCTCAAGCTGTACATCGACGAGGCCGACTCCGACGACGCGGAAGCACTGCTGAATGCCGACCCGGTGCTCGTCACGTCGTGGCTCACACTCGTCGAAGTTCGCCGCAACCTTGCCCGCTTGCTGGGTGGTTCGACACTGACGCGTGCTCGCGAGGCGTGCGAGCGCGACCTCGACCGGTTCGCTCTGATCTCCCTCGACGAACGCGGCTGGCGCGCTGCAGCCGACATCGGCGAGACCCTGACGGTGCGCTCCCTCGATGCCCTCCATCTCGCAACCGCGAAGCAACTCGGTGTCGGCCATCTGACGTTCTGCACCTTCGACCTTCGCCAGGGGCTCGCTGCACGACAACTCGGGTTCCATGTCGTCGGTTGCTGAACCGGCGACGGCGACGGCCCTCGTGGTGGGCGGTGGGCCCGGCGGGCTGATGGCTGCCGAGGTGCTCGCCACCGCCGGCCTGCGGGTGACCGTGGTCGAGCACATGCCGTCGGTAGGACGCAAGCTGCTGCTGGCCGGGCGCAGCGGGCTGAACCTCACCCACAGCGAGCCGGCCGCCGAACTGCTCGCCCGCTACGGGCCGCAGCGCCAGCGGCTCGAGCGGGCGATCGACGCGTTCGGCCCGACCGACCTGCGCACCTGGAGCGCCGGGCTGGGAGAGCCCACCTTTGTCGGCTCGAGCGGGCGGGTGTTCCCCCAGTCGTTCCGGGCCACACCGCTGCTGCGGGCGTGGCTGCAGCGACTCGACCGACTCGGCGTCGCCATCGTCACCCGCACACGCTGGACCGGCTGGGGTCGTCGGCCCGACGGCACCATCGACCCGCGCCGCATCACGGTGCGCGCGGTCGGCGACGACGAGTCGAACGTTCGTGAGCTGAGCGCCGATGTGGTGGTGCTGGCACTCGGTGGGGCCAGTTGGCCGCGTGTGGGCTCCGACGGCGGCTGGACCGCTGTCGTGCGCGACGCGGGCGTGGAGGTGCACCCCCTGCGCCCGGCGAACTGCGGTGTGCGCTACCAGTGGATGCCGCTGTTCGTGGGCCGCCACGCCGGTTCGCCGGTGAAGAATGTCGCCGTGGCCGTCGCGGGTGACCCCACCACCGCTGTGCGCGGCGACCTGATGATCACCGACGACGGCCTGGAGGGTGGCCCGGTGTACACGCTGTCGGCCGCGGTGCGCGACGGCATCGACTGCTCCGGCAGCGCCACGCTGCTGGTCGACCTCCACCCCGACCTCACCGTGGCCGAGGTCGCGACACGCCTGGAGCGGCGTCGGCCGAAGGACTCGCTGTCGACGGTGCTGAAGCGCACGCTCGGTCTGTCGCCCACCGCCGTGGCGCTGCTGCACGAGGTGTGCGGCCCGTCCGTACCGCGCGACCCCGCTGCCCTTGCAGCGCTGGTGAAGGCCGTGCCCGTGGTGGTGCGGGCCACCGCCCCGATCGACCGGGCCATCTCCAGCGCCGGCGGCATCGCCTTCGACGAGGTCGACGAGTCGTACATGCTGCGTCGTCTGCCCGGAGTGTTCGTGGCGGGCGAGATGCTCGACTGGGAGGCCCCCACCGGCGGCTATCTGCTGCAGGCCACGTTCGCCACCGCCGTCGCCGCCGGACAGGGCGCGCTGCGCTGGATGACGCACGACGCCGACGACGCCGACACCGACGACACCGACGACACCGACACGTACACCGAGGTCGATGCCGGCGACACGCTGTGGCGCTTCGACCGCCGCTTCCTCACCTCGAACTGGACCTGCATCTGGGGTCGTGGCTGCCAGGGCATCGGCCCGGTGGCAGCGCCGGAACTCGGCCACGGGTGCTGCTCGCTGGGCGCCGAACTCGACGGGGTGGACGAGGCGCTCACCCTGGCCGCCAACGCCGATGCGTTGTCGCCCGACATCTTCCAGCACCACGCCGAAGCAGCCGCAGGTGGCGTATTCCGCGACGAGGCCCGCGATGCCACCCGTGTGGTCGATGGCGCGTGCATCTTCCTCAACCGGGTGGGGTTCGCGGGCGGGGCCGGCTGCGCGCTGCACCTCGCTGCCGTGCGCGCTGGCGAGTCGCCCATCGACTGGAAGCCGTCGGTGTGCTGGCAGCTGCCCATCAAGGTCGACTGGGAGATGCGCGACGACGATGTGGAGGTGGCGACGGTGCGCGGCTGGGAGCGCCGCGACTGGGGCGACGACGGCCCCGGCATGGCCTGGTGCTGCACCGAGGGCACCGATGCCTACGTGGGCGACCGGCCGGTGGTGGACAGCCTGGCCGACGAGCTGACCGAGATCGTCGGCCACACGGTCTTCGTGGAACTGCGTCGCCGCCTGGGCTGACGGGCCACCGACGCCGGATCGCACCCGCTTCCATCAACACCGACACCGCTCACCGGTCTTCTCCGCGGGAAAATCGTCGGCCCTACTGCGTGCGCCGTAGCCGAGGGCGAGCAGGCAGTCGTTCACATGCAGTCGGTCGCCCGCCCAGCCGCCAGCGCGGCACCGATGGCCGGCAGCGATGGCAAGGCGGTGGCGGTGGGGGTGAGCACGGTCGACATGGCGTCATGGTGCCAACGGGGTGTGTCACGGTGTTCCCGCGGAGAAATCCCATCGAGATGCGCGCCGCCAACGCGTACGGTCACAGCTCATGCGTCTCGATCTGCCTGCCGGCTACCTCGCCCGCCCCTACCGCGGGCGGGTCGACCATGCACTGATGGCCGCGCTCAAGACGGCGGCAGCGCGCGACGAGCCCGATGCCGAGCTGTCGACGGCCGAACAGTTCGATGCGAGCTACCCGCACCTCGAACGCTGCGATCTCGAGCGCGACGTCGCCATCCTCGAGACCAGCGGGGGCGAACCAGCGGCGTACATACGCACCGCATGGGACCACGCCGAGGGCGACAGCCGCGTGTGGTACGCCATCGTGGCCGTCCACCCCGACCACAGCTCGCCCGAGTTGCTGGCGGCACTGATCAGCGGCTGGGAAGCGCACGTCGACCTGATCGAGCCCGACGACGGGCGACCGTCGCAACTGCGTGCCTGGGCACCGCATCCCGGCGCGGGCCTGCCGGAGGTCGGCCTCGGCGCGGCGCTGGCGCAGGCCGGCTTCACCACGACCCGCTTCGCTGCCTCGCTCGTACGGCCGCATCTCGACGACATCGCCGACTTCGCGCTGCCCGACGGCGTGGAGATGCGGCCGGTCGAGCCGCACCATCTGCACCAGATCTGGGCGACCCATCACGAGGCATTTCGCGGCCAGCCCGACTTCGTCGAGACCGACGAGTCCGAGTTCCAGTCGTTCCTCGCCGACCCGCTGCGCGACGAGACCCTGTGGAAGATCGCCTGGGTGGGCACCGGCCCCGACGCCCAGGTGGTGGGCCAGGTGAAGTCGTACATCAACGCCGACGAGAACCGCCTCGCCGGTCGCCTGCGCGGCTACACCGAGCACATCTCCACCACGCTCGGGTGGCGGGGCAAGGGCATCGCCCGAGCGCTCATCGTGGCCAGCCTCCACGAGTTGCGTGACCGCGGCATGACCGAGGCCGCGCTCGGCGCCGACACCGACAACCCGCAGGCGTTCGACCTCTACCGGATGCTCGGCTTCGAGGTGATCGCCTACCAGGCTCAGTACGACAAGCCGAGGGGCCAGGTGTCGATCGTCTCGTAGTGGGCACCGTCGGGGTCGAGCCGACTCTGCACCAGCGCGACCTCGTCGGCCACGAACTCGGCGCTGAACAGCGAGCCGAGCACGCGTGGCATCTGTGCATACGGCTTCACCCGAGCGAGGGTGAGGTGGCCGGTGAACCGCTTGCGCGGCGGCTCGCCGAGATGAGCGGTGCGCTCGGCCACCTCGGCGGCGATGTCGTCGAGGCCAGCGGCGGGCACCACCAGCGCCCGTTCGGCCAGCACGTCGACCGCAGGGCCCAGTTGCACGGTGGCCGCTGGCATCGACCAGCCCTCCATCGCCGCGCGCACGTCGTCGGGTCGCGCCTCACCGAGGAACCGAAGCGTGATGTGCCACGACTCGGGCGACACGAAGCGCACCCCGCGCTGGTCCTTGCGGTGCAGTGCGGTGAGGTCGGCCACCACCTCCTCAGGTGGCCACACGGCGATGAACAGTCGAGGCATCACCCCAGTCAACCGCCTGCGGGCTGCTGGCGGGACCGCGCCTCGATGCGGCACAGCGATGGCAGATCGCCGACGTCCGTCGTGGCAGGTCGTGCGAGTGTGCTGAGATGACGGTGGGCTGCACCACAGGAGGACGCCGTGACCGGCACGACACCCCCACCCACCGTCACCGAAGCCGCCGACCTGGTTCGTCGTGGCGACGCATCGGCGCGCGAGCTCGTCGAGCGCAGCCTGGCACTGATCGATGCGACCAACGGGGCGCTCAACGCCTTCGTCCACGTCGACGCCGACGGTGCGCTGGCGTCTGCCGACCGGATCGACGCTGCCCGTCGGGCCGGCGACGACCTGCCACCGCTCGCCGGTGTGCCGTTCGGGGTGAAGGACCTCGAGGACTGCGCAGGCATGCCCACCACCCGCGGCTCGCGCTGGTTCGCCGACGCCCCACCCGCCACACGCGACGACATCCACGTCGCCCGCTTCCGCGCCGCCGGGGCGATCGCCCTGGGCAAGACGGCCACCCCGGAGTTCGGCGCCTGGGGCTACACCGCGAGCCCTCTGCTGGGCGTCACGCGCAACCCGTGGAACCTGGCGCGAACACCCGGTGGATCGAGCGGCGGCACCGCCGCTGCCGTGTCGGCCGGGGTGATGCCGTTCGGTACTGCGAGCGACGGTGGCGGCTCGATCCGCGGTCCGGGTGCGTCGTGCGGGCTTCCCGGGCTGAAGCCCACGTACGGCCGCGTGCCCACCTTCGGCGTCACCCGTCACGCGCAGAACGCCGTGAACTTCGCCCTCGCCACCACTGTGGCCGACACGGCACTGCTCTTCGACCTCGCTGTCGGGCCCGACGCGCGCGACCGCACCTCGCTGCCCTCCCCCGGCATCAGCTACGTCGACGCCATCGAGCAGCTCGACGTGCGCGGCCTGCGCGCCGCCTGGTCGGCCGACCTCGGCTTCGTCGTGGTCGACCCGGAGGTCGCCGACATCGCCGGGCGCGCCGCGGCGACGCTGATCGGCTCAGCCGTGCTGCGCACCGCCGACATCGACGTGCGGTTCGCCGACTACATCCGCGTGTACGCCCGGATGGAGGCCGCCGACCAGTTCGTCGACCCTCCGGACGGTTGGGAGGACCGCCTCGACGAGCTCGATCCGCTCGTGGTCGAGGGGTGGCGACGGACGCGCACGGTCACGCTGCCGTCGTTCGGCAAGGTCGAGCGTGAGCGGCGCCTGCTCGAGCTGCAGGTCGCCGAGCTGTTCGAGCACATCGACGTGCTGCTCACGCCCACCAACGCCTGCCCACCGTTCGCGGCCGAGGGACCGATGCCCACCGAGATCGCCGGTCGCCGGTGCCACGGCGGCCACGCCGCACTGCTGACGATGCTCGCCAACGTCGTCAACCTGCCGTCGATCACCATGCCGGCAGGGCTCACCGCCGACGGCCTGCCGGTCGGGCTGATGGTCACCGCACCCCGCCACCGCGAGGACATCTGCCTGCGGTTGGCGCGGATCTTCGAGCAGGCCGCACCCTGGCCGCGGCACGCGCCGGCGGGCCCGACCACGGGGCTCGGCGGATGAGCCGGTCGAGCCCGACGGTCGACGACCTGCTCGGGGCGCGCCGGGTGCTGGCCGTGCAGCCCCACTACGACGACAACGACATCGGCTGCGCAGGCATCATCCGCCGGCTGGTGCTCGCCGGCGCCGAGGTCACCTATGTCACCGTCACCGACGACCTGGCCGGTGTGCTCGACCCCGACATGCCCGACGACGAGGCAGCTGCCGGCCTGCTGGCCGAGCAACAGCAGGCCGCGACCCTGCTGGGGGTGGCCAGCCTGGTGAACCTCGGCTGGCCCGATGCGGGCGGCCTCGACCACGTCGCGCTGCGCGACCAGCTGATCGCCCTCATCCGCGAGCACACCCCCGACCTGGTCCTGACGGTCGACCCGTGGCTGGCCCACGAGGCCCACCGCGACCACGTCGTGACCGGGCTGGCCGTCAGCGAGGCGGTGCTGCTGAGCGACCTGCCGCGCATCCACCGGCCCTCGGCCACGCGTCCGTGGGGTGTCGACACCATCGGGTACTACGACACCGACGACGCCACCGTGGTGGTCGACACCAGCGCCGTGCAGGCCGAGCGCCACGCAGTGCTCGACTGCTACCGGCTGCAGTTCACCGACGACGCTCTGGCCGGGCTGCACCGCACACTCGACCGCTACGAGCGCAGCCTGGCGCCCGACGGGGCCACCCACGGCGAGCAGCTGAAGCTGCTCCCCCGCTCGGCGCTGCACATCGGCGTCGGCCGTCGCCGCTGAGCCTCGGTCGGTCGCGCGCGCTCACGCGTCGAGGCGCAGCCCGGTGCCCGAGTCGAACAGCAGCAGGTCGTCGGCCGCGACGTGCAGGTCGATCCGGTCGCCCGGCTCGAGCCGGGTCGAGCCCTCGACCACGGTCACCCACCTGGCGCGCGCATCCGGTCCGTCGGGCACCTTGGCCATCACACCCTGGTCGACGAGGCAGGGCGAGCAGCATGGTGGAGTGTCGATGCTGCACCACACGTGGCGCTGCGCACCGAGGTTCTCGACCAGGTCGACGACCGCGCCGACCGACTCGCCGGCCCGCTCGCCTGCACCGAGCCGCAGGGTCGAGGGGCGGATCGCGGCCAGCACCCGACGCTGACCGGAGGCGACGAGCCACTCGGGAGCCTGCACCGCCATCGAGCCGAGCCGCAGCCGTTCGCCGTCGAGCTCGGCGTCGACGAAGTTCACCTGCGGGGATCCGACGAACGCCGCACAGAACACGTTGCTCGGCGCGTGGTAGAGCTCGTCGGGGCTCGCACACTGCTGGAGCACACCGTTGCGCATGACCGCCACCCGCGTGCCGAGGGTCATCGCCTCGACCTGATCGTGAGTGACGTACACCGTGGTGGTGCCGAGCTGGCGGTGCAGCCGGGCGAGCTCCTCGCGCATCGCCACCCGCAGCTGGGCGTCGAGGTTCGACAGCGGCTCGTCCATCAGGAACGCCTGTGGCTCGCGCACGAGGGCCCGCCCCATCGCCACACGCTGGCGTTGCCCACCCGAGAGCTGCGCCGGCTTGCGATCGAGCAGTTCGGTGAGCTCGAGCATCCGCGCCACCTCGTCGACCCGCTCGCGGATGCGCTCCTTGGGGGCCCGGTGCAACTTCAGCCCGAGGCCGAGGTTCTTGCGCACGGTCATGTGCGGGTAGAGCGCGTAGTTCTGGAAGACCATGGCGATGTCGCGGGTCTTCGGCGCGTCGTAGGTGACGTCGCGCTCACCCACCAGCACCCCGCCGTCGGTGATCTCCTCGAGCCCGGCGATCATCCGCAACAGGGTCGACTTGCCGCACCCGCTCGGGCCGACGAGCACCATGAACTCGCCGTCGGCGATGTGCAGGTCGACACCGTCGACGGCGACCACCCCGTTGGGGTAGCGCTTGGTCACCCGGTCAAGCGTGATCGATGCCATGGTGCCCCTCCGCAGCGACGTGTCGGGCGGCGCCGCCGAGGCGCCGCAAGGAGTCGTCGAGGCCACCCGGACGGTTGCGGGCCAGCCACAGCCGTTCATGCTCGCCGAGCAACCGAGCGTAGTCGGCGAGCAGCACCTCGAGATCCGGGGCCCCCGGCCACCCGAGGGTCTGACGGGTGCGCCACGATGCAAGGCGCAACCAGCCGGCGGTGGCGCGCACCTCGTCGACCCACGTCGGCGCGTCCGGTGCGGCGCTGGCAGCGCAGCCTGCCTGCTCGATGATCGCGTCGAGCTCGCGCTCGACGGCGTCGAGCATGGCGGGCGCCATACCGGCCTCGGCCAACGACGCAGCCCGCTGCGGCGCTGCCAGCAGGCTGGCGAGCGTGCCGGCTTCCGGGACATTCGGCTCGATCAGCTCGTCGACCCGACCGAGTCGCTCCGTGGCGTCGGCCAGGGCGCGGTCGCCGACGACGTGGTGGGCGATGGCCGTCACGACATCGGGCTGCGCCGCCGGGTTCCACGACCGGGCGGCCGCAGTGACGAATCCGGGCCAGCTGACCGGGTGGTACTGGAAGTGGCCTTCGTTGCCCCAGTCGCACACCAGCAGACCGGTCGCCCCGTGGGTGAGGGCGGCGTCGACCGCAGCGGCGATGTTGGCCGACATGTTCGCCACCCTGCCGCCGAGCGACGACCAGGTCGAGGTGCCGGGCGCCACCCAGAACACCCGGCCGGCGCGGGCGATGCGACCGCACCGAGCGTCGAAGGGATGGTCGGCCTCGTACCCCCACTCGACCAGGGTGACCTCGGCCGGCAGCTCGTCGAGCAGCTCGGGGTGCGGGGCCATCACATCGGCCCACATCAGCATCTCGCGACCCTCGAGCGCCGGCAGGGCGCGCAGGGCGCCGATCCAGGCCATGTACTGGGCTCGGCGCTCAGGTGGTAGGGGCACGCAGAACGCCCCGTTGTCGACGTGAGCCCACGGCGCCTGTGCGCCCGGGACGTCGAAGATCGCGTCCCACACGCCGGGCGACAGGTCGATCGGCTCGTCGAGGCCGACGTGCACCCAGGCCGAATCGAACGCCTGCGCCACGTTCGACACCAGCTCGGCGGCCAACGGGAACGACCCCGGATGCGCAGGGTCGAGGCACGCCGCGGGCTCGTGGCCACCAGAACCGTCGCTGTAGCCGCCGGGCAGGGCCGCCAACCCCTCGTAGCGCGGATGGGCAAGCCAGCGCTCCATGTGCCCGAGCGAGTTCTGCTGGCCGATCAGCTCGACATGCCGTGCACGGCAGTGGGCGCGCAACCGGGCGATGTCGTCGGCCGTGTACGCCGATGCCGGCCCGCACACGTCGTCGTGGCCGGGGTGGGCGAAGGTGTGCTCGAGGTAGAGCTGCACCATGTTCACCTTCAGTGCGGCCAGGCGGTCGACGAGCAGCTCGAGCGACTCCACCGTGGGCACCTTGTCGCGCGACACGTCGAGCATCACCCCGCGGTGGGCGAGCGCCGGCCAGTCGACCACCACCAGATCGGGCACACCGCCGGGGTGCAGCCGCTGCAGCTGGGCCCACGTGGCCTCGGCGTAGAAGGCGCCGGCGGCATCGGCGGCGCTGATCCTCGGCCTGCCGGCCTCGACCTCGAGGCGATAGCCCTGCACGGCGCCCATCGCGGGCTCGGGCCCGTCGTCGAGCAGCGACACCCACTGCGGCCGTGGGCACAGGTCGCTCAGCGACACAGCGCCTCCGGCAGCCGACCGGCGGCCTGGTGGGCGTCGAGCAGCTCGTCGACCATGGCCGCGATGCGGTCCGGGGGCATGGTGGCCGACACGTTGGGGTCGAGCAACGCCGCATGGTGCACGTGTTCGCGCGACCCCTCGAGCGCGGCGCGCACCGCCAGGTCGCACACGTCGAGGTAGCGACGGTTGAGCGCCGCGCACTGCGGCGGCAACGGCTCGGCACGGTGTGCGACCACTCCGTGCGCATCGACCGCGGCCGGCACCTCGACCACCGCCCACGGCTGCAGCTCGTCGACCAGCAGCCCACCACCGGGGATCGCATTGGGCACGTTGGCGTAGATCGGCCGCTGCGCACCGTCGACCAGTGAGCGCACGATCTGCGGGGCGTACTCACCGGAGTCGGCGAGCGCCACCGGGAACGGCGTGCGGCCGTCGGCGATGTCGGCCGCCATGCCGATCCACTCGGCGTTGTCGGCCCGGCGCTGCCAATAGGGGTTCACCGGCAGCGAGAACTGCGCGACCTGGTCGTCCCACGGTAGGTACCAGGGCACGTACTCGGCGTTGTGCTTCGAGCTCTCCGTCACGAAGTAGCCGAGGCGACGCAGCATGTCGGCGCGCACCGTGCGAGCGAACTCGGGGTCGGTCTCGGCCAGCTCGCGCAGCCGCGGGTAGACGTCGACACCGCGGTGGACGAGCCGGGTGAGGAACACCTGATGGTTCACCCCGGCGCCGGTGAAGTCGAGTTCGGCGACATCGATGCCCAGCAGCTCGGCCACCGTGGCAGCGGTCATCCACGTCGAGTGGCAGAGCCCGATCGTGCGCACGGCCGGCACGGCACGGTGCAGCGCCATGCAGCACATCGCCATCGGGTTGGTGACGTTGAGCAGCAGCGCACCCGGGCAGCGGCGCTGCATCTCCTCGGCGATCGCCACGAGCGCTGGCGCCGTGCGCAGGATGCGGATGACCGCACCGACGCCGAGCGTGTCGGCCACGGTCTGGCGCAAGCCGTAGCGCGCCGGGATCTCGAAGTCCGGCCGGATCGACTGCTGCAGGCCCACACCGATCGACGTGACCACCACGTCGGCGCCGTCGAGCGCATCGGCCACCTGGGCATGGCCGGTGATGTCGACGGGGGTCGAGGTGGCCGCGGCCGCAGCTCGGGCCACACCGGTGGCGATCGCCAGCCGACGTGCGTCGGTGTCGACGAGGGCCACCTGGTACGGGCCGATCCCGCCGAGGGTGCAGAAGTCGGCCAACTCGGGCATGAACTGCGCGCTGCCGGCACCGACGACGACCACCTTCATCGCAGGCCCTCGTTGCGCACGGCGAGGGCATCCATCGCCAGTTGGACGGCACCGCGCACCGGCGCCACGGCCAGCAGCCCGGGTCGCGCCCCGGGGCACTGCTCGCGCACCTGGGCGCGGAAGTGCTGACCGAACGGCGCGTTCGCCTGGTGCACACCACCGGACATGACGAGGTCGAACTCGTCGTCGTGCATGCCGAGGTGCCGGGCGACGCCACCGACCATGTCGGCGTGGCGTTGCGCCGTGCGCACCAGGATGTCGCCGGCCACCTCGTCGCCGGCTTCGACCGCACGGTCGAGCAGCGGCGCCCACCCGGCACCGACCCTCGCCCGACCGCGGGTGAGCGCTTCGAACAGGGCCGGCACCGAGTCGAAGCCGAGTGCCTCGAGCACGATCTCGGTCAGGGCGGTGGCCGGGCCACTGCCGTGGTACGCGGCGGCGACGGCGTTGAGCGAGGCCGACACCATCGAGCTCGAGCCGCTCGGCTCGCCCCAGCCGATCGCCATCGTGCGGAAGCGCTCACCCCGTCGGTTCACCCCGGCGGTCACGGTGCCGGTGCCGACGCTCGACACGATGCCCCAGGGCTCGGTGCAACCGGCACGCAATGCGATCTCGGAGTCGTTCACCACCAGCATCGAGCCGGCGAGCCCGAGCCCGCCGAGCGCGGCACCGACGTGGTCGACGTCGCTCGCCCAGTCGATGCCCGCCAGACCGAACACGGCCATCGCCACGTCGTCGCCCGATGCCCCGAGGCCGCCGAGCAGCCCGTCGATCGCCTCGCGGAGGGTGGCGACCACCCGCTCGGTGCCGATGCCCTCGTGGTTCGTGCCGGTGGTCTGCACCGTGGCGAGCTCGACCCCGTGCAGGTCGGCCACCACCACGTCGGTCTTGGTGCCTCCGCCGTCGACCCCGACCACGAGCGAGCCGAGCGTCATCCGAGCCGTCCCAACCAACCGGCGTTGGCCTCGCGCAGCGCGGCCCACACCTCGGTGACGTTCGACATCGACGGGCCGAGCGGGTTGGTGGCCAGCGCGCGCAGGGCCGCCTCCTCGTCGCCCTCGACGGCGGCCTGCACGGTGAGCAACTCGAAGTCCTTCACCAGGCGGATCAGCGCATCCATGTCGGCCCGGAGCGGTGGCACCGGTACGGGCTCCGGCCCGTTCGGGCCGATCGCCGCCGCCACCTCGACCACCACATCGTCGGGCAGGCCGGGGATTGCGCCCCGGTTCGGCACGTTCACCACGTGCACCGCACCGTCGCCGCGCACCAGGTCGGCCATCAGCGCGGCGGCCGCCTCGGAGTAGTAGGCGCCCCCACGCTTCTCGAGATGGGCCGGCTTGTGGTCGAGGTTCGGGTCGGCGTACTCGTCGAGCAAGGCCTGCTCGATGGCCATCACCTCCGACGCCCTGGTGGGGCTGGCCGCCTGGTGGCGGACCCAGGCCGCGGTCTCGTAGTAGTAGAGCAGGTAGTAGTTGGGGATCGAGCCGAGCACGCGGATCGCGTCCGGGGTCCACGACGGCTCGCCGTCGGACGAGGTCCGCTTGCCGGCCAGTGAACGCAGCCGACCCAGCACCTCGTCCGTGCGGTCGGTCCCATCGACCGTCACGGTGCGCACCCAGCTGAGGTGGTTCAGCCCGACGTAATCGAAGCTCACCTCAGCGGGGTCGACGCGAAGCGACGTCGCCACCTGGGCCTTGACCGACCACGGCACGTTGCACAGCCCGATCGTGGCCACCTGCGCGTGACGACACAGCGCCTCGGTCACCAAACCCGCCGGGTTGGTGAAGTTCAGCAGCGTCGCACCTGGCGCGACCCGCTCGATGTCGGCGGCGATGTCGAGCGCAACGGGGATCGTCCGCAGCGCATTGGCGAAACCGCCGACGCCGACGGTCTCCTGGCCGATCAGGCCGAAGCGCCGGCCGAGCTGCTCGTCGCGCTCGCGCGCCGCCATGCCTCCGACGCGGATCTGGCTGACGACGAAGTGCGACCCCGCCAGGCCCAGCAGACGATCGGTCGTCCACTCGACCTGCACGCCACCACCTTCGCGAGCGCACATCCGCTCGGCGAGCGGGCCGAGCACCGCCAGGCGCGACGCGTCGGAGTCGACGAGGTGGATGCGATCGAGGTCGAGCTCGGTCCGCCGGCGCAACAAGCCGTCGATCAGCTCCGGGGTGTAGGTCGACCCTCCGCCGACCACGCAGACCTTCATCTCCGACTCCTCACGTCGATCCTTCCTCGGCGGCGCCCGACGAGGTGTCGGCCACCGTGAACTCCCAGCGGTTGGCGCCGAGCGTGTGGCCATCGTGGTCGATGGCGGCCTCGATCGCATAGCGACCGGGAGGCACGCGGAACGGGCCTGCCTGCATCACGCGCCGAGCCGCATCGGGCAGCACGTGCACCGTGCGACGGTCGGTGGCGAGCACCTCGCCGTCGGCCGTGACGAGCTGCCACCACAGCTCGGCCCCGCGCAGCGCACGGGCCAGGTCGTTGATCCACCACACCCCGAACACCGGCGGTTCGTCGGTGGTGAACCGGTCGCCGTCACCCTCGATCGACGCCAGGACCGGCTGCATCGCCCGAGCAAGTGCCTGGTAGCCAGCTTTGGGGCGACGGAGGTGATCGAGCACCGACCAGCTGACGCACGGCCACGGGTCGACGAGCATGAACGGGATCACGCCCTGCACCCGCTCGCGCTTCTTCCGGCGGTAGACCTCGGTCGAGTACTGCAGCGAGCGGGCCTGATAGTGCTGGGTGCGTTCGATGATCTCGTCGACGGTGTGGGTGAGCACCGTCACGCCGACCTTGGTGTGGATCTCGTGGTGCTGGAAGCCGTGGAAGGTCCAGTCGTGCACGGTGGCGTCCTCGGCCAGGAAGGTGCGCAGTGTCTCGCGGCAGGGCACGGCCTGCGCGCCGTACTCGCTGACGAACGTGCCGCCCGGCAGCTCGGTGACATCGGTCCAGTGCCCGTGGTACCAGCCCGGGTAGGTGTGGCCGTCGCCGGCCCCCGAGTTGGCGATCACCGGCCGCGACGGGTCGATGCGACGGAACAGGGCGGCGAGCTCGTGGTCGAGGCGCTGGTTGCGATCAGGCCGGAACGACCCGGCGTCGTCCATCATCCACGGCTCGTTCCAGGGCGCCTCGTTGTGCGCGGCCCAATAGACGACCGACGGCCGCCATCCGTGCAGCTCGACCACCTCGTGCACCATCTGGCGGGTGACGCGGTAGACCTCGGCGCTGTCGGCGTAGCCCCACTGCATGGGAAGGTCCTGCCACACCAGCACCCCGGCCGCGTCGCACGCGTCGTAGAACGCAGGGGCCGTGACGTGGGCGTGGACCCGCAGGGTGTTCAGGTTGGCCTGCACCGCCAGGTCGACGTCGGCCGAGGCGCGCTCGGGGGTGAGCGCCGACAGCCACTGCTCACCGATGTAGTTGCAGCCGCGCACGAACACCGGGCGGCCGTTGATCCGCCAGATCCAGTCCGACCCGACCTCGATCGAGCGCAGGCCGACCATCCGCTCGTCGACCACGACGCCGGCGGCTGCTCCATCGGCGACTGCGGCGGCCGCCGCAACGCCCGGCACATCGCCGGACGCCACATCGCCGGCCTCGACGACCGTCCGCAACCGGTAGCGGTAGGGATCGCCGTGGTCCCACGGCCACCACAGCCGTGGTGCGGCCACCCGCGTGGCGAGGTGCACGTCGTTGCGCCCGGGCTCGATCCAGGTGTCGGTCCACCATTCGGCAGCGACCCCGTCGTCGTCGTGGAGCTCGGCCCGCACGGTGACCCAGCGCGGCTCGGCACCCGCCAGGGTGAGCTGCACCCGCTGGTCGACCTCGACGTCCGGCCCGACGATCGAGGTGGCGATGCCCACTGCGTCGATGGCCAGGGTGTGATGGCGGGTGAGCCACACCCCGCCCCACAGCCCGCCGGTCGATCGCTCCTGGCCACGGCGTGTCCAGCCACCGGGGCGGGCATCGTGATGGCCCATCACCCCGCGGACGGCCGTCTTCGCATGCGGCCACACCTCGCCGAAGGGGTCGGTCGGGCAGTCGACGACGACGAGCAGGGTGTGGTGGCCGGCGGCCAGGTGGAGGTCGAACGAGAACGGAGCGAACCCGCCCGTGTGCTCGCCCACCACGGCATCATCGAGCACCACCTCGGCGCGGTAGTCGGCGGCGCCGATGTGCAGCCGCCACCACCAGCCGTCACCGCTGCCCTCGGCGAGGTCGAACTCGCACCGGTAGTGCACCCGTTCGACACCGTCGATGCCGTCGAGGTACCAGTTGCCCGGCACGCACGCTGGCTGCCACGGGCCGTCGAGCGATGTGGCGAGCTCCCAGCCGGAGTCGAGGTCGACGCGCATGCTCACGACCGCCACAGCCGCAGGTCGTTCATCCGCACCGCCAGACGGGTGAGGGCCTCGAGGCGCTCGGCTGCGTCGACCGGCGCCGACCCGGCCGCCACGGCGCTGCGCAGGCGGCGCAAGCGGTGGCCCAGCTCACCCACGGGAACGCCCAGCTGCTCGGCCCCGGCGGCGACATGGGCCAGCGTGGTGAGCCGGAAGTGGGCGACGGCCGCAGCCACCCGCTCGGCAGCGGCGCGCGGGCCGATCACGTAGCGGTCGGTGTGGCCCCGGTCGTCGAGGTGCACTGCGCGCAGAGTGCCATCGGCCGCGACCGAGCCGGCACGGTCGACCTCACCCGACAGCAGCACGCGCCACACCTCGCCACCGGCTGCGGCAGGCACCGTGACGACACACCGCTCGGACGCGACGACGTGCCAGGCCCCGTCGATCCGGGCGATGGTGGTCTGGCCCTGTGAGCTGCGCAGCTCACCGAGCCGGGCGTCGTCGCCGTGCAGCAGTGCGGCGACGACCCGGCCGTCGAGCTCGATGGCCGCCCACGACACGGATGCAGCGCCGACCCTGGCCGCCACGCCGTCGACCACGCCCTCCCACGCCTGCGCGCCACGGTTGACCATCGTGAGGTAGCGGCGGCCAGTCGAGCCCGTCCGGCGCCCGACATCGACCCCGAGCCCGGTGGCCGTCGGTGGCGACCAGGCGGGCAGGCCGTCGAGCAACGCGCACGGGCGCAGCCGCTCGTCGTGCGTGGGTGCACGACCGGCCAGGCGGACCGCCCCGGTCCGAGCGGCAGCCACACGCGCCAAGCGTTCCTGCGCGACACGCGACATCACCGTCGCATCGGGGACGATCACGCACCCGTAGCCGTCGAGGTCGCCGCGAGCCGCGTCGACGACGTCGAGCTCGACTCCGGCAGCGACCAACCGATGGACGATGGCCAGGCCCGCCCGCGCCGCGCTTGCATCGGCCGCCAGCGTGTGCAGTTCGCCGTCCGGGGCGACGGCCACGCCGGCGATCGAGCCGTCGTAGCGGGCCAGGCGCTCGCCGGCCTGGTCGGTGGCGATCGCCACGGATGCGGTCAGCGGTGAGGCGGCGAGATCGGCTCCCCCGGCCTCGAGGACCAGGAACAAGCAGCGCAGGTTCCACCACCACGGCAGCGCCGTGCCGTCGGGCAAGATCGGCGCCTCCTCGGCCCAGCGCTGGAACGAGCCGATCGCCACCGGCTCGGGCTCGGACGAGTGCAGCATGTAGATGCACGGCGCATCCATGCCGCCGACGAGCGAGCACTGCAGGTAGAACGCCTGGCGAGCCGAGATCTCGGGCACCAGGTGCGGCAGGCCAGGGTCCGACAGCGTGTGGGCCAGCCGGGTGCGCCACCACGCGTGGTGCACGTACTCGGCGTCGTTCATCCGGTACCAGTCGGTGCCTGCGATCATCTCCGCCGCGTCGACGTCCTCGGCATAGACGTTCTGACCCAACCAGCCCACCGGCTCGCTGAGCACGGCCGGGTCGACCATCATCGACGCCAGCGGGTGCGGCATGCACAGCCAGTCGTGGAACAGCAGCACCGAGTCGCCGAGCACACTGCGCACCGACGCGGTGAAGCTGACGAGCCCGGAAGCGATCTGCGCATCGGCGTAGCGGTCGAGGTCGAGCCACGGGCGCACCGCCTCGACGGTGCCGGGCGAGTCCCACTGCCGCGGCATCGGCACGTCGGCGAACGAGGCGTGCGCGGTGCCCCACGCATCGTTCAACGCGTCGATGCTGCCGTAGTCGGCGGCCAGCCAGTCGGTCCACCGGGTCGGGTCGGCGTAGTCGGCGCGCAGCGGCGAGGCAGCCTCGTCGGCCTCGTGCACGAGCATCCCGTCACCCGGCGCCTCGTTGTCGATCTGCCACGCCCACAACGTCGACCCGGCGAACGGACCGAGGGCGCCGGCGACGGCCCGCAACCACTCCCCCGCCCGCGCCTGGTAGCCCGGCGAGTCGTACGACAGCCGAGGGTCGAACGAGTCGCTGTGGCGCATCGTGCGGCCGTCGTAGCGCTTGGCCCACCAGTCGGGATGGGCCTCGATCAACCAGGTCGGCACACCGCCGCCGAGCATCTCGGCGTCGCAGAACGGGCCCGGCTTGGCGATGAAGCCGAGGCCGGCATCGGCGCAGGCGCGCACGAACCCGACCAGGTCGCGCTCGGGCAGCGAGCGGCCGTCGAGGTCGAGCGCTCCGTCGACGGGCTCGTGGTGCAGCCACGGGATGTACGTCGACACGGCGTTGGCGCCGGACTGGCGGGCGCGCAGGATCATCAGGTCCCACCGCTCGCGCGGCACTCGGTAGTAGTGGATCTCGACCACCCGCCAGGTGTCGGCGGTGGGCAGCTTCGGCGCCGGACGACTGCTCATCGGGTGCTCATCCCTTCGTTCCGGTGAGGTTGACACCCTCGATGAACACCTTCTGGGCGAAGAAGAACATCGCGATGAGCGGCAGGACGAACACCACCGAGGCAGCCATGGTGAGGTTCGACTCACCGGTCTTGGCCAGGGCCGTGTTGAGCCGCGCCAGGCCGACGGCGAGGGTGAGGCTGTCCTCGTTCTCGAGGTAGATGTTCGGGCCGAAGAAGTCGCTCCACGAGAACAGGAACTGGAACAGCGCAACGGCCATGATGCCGGGCTTGGCCATCGGCACGACCACCCTGGTGAGGATCCAGCCCTCGCCGGCCCCATCGATACGGGCAGCGTCTAGCACGTCGCCCGGCAGCGTCATGAAGAACTGGCGCAGCATGAAGATGCTGAACGCGTCGCCGAAGAACGCCGGAACGGTGAGCGGCAGGACCGAGTTCAGCCAGCCGAGGCTGGTGAAGATCTGGAACTGCGTCGGGAACAGCACCTGGTAGGGCAGCATCATCGTCGCCAGGACGATGACGAACACGGTGGTGCGGCCACGCCAGCGCATCCAGCTGAACGCATAGGCCACCGGCACGCAGCTCACCACGGTGCCGATGGTGGCGAGCAGGCACACCTTGAGGGTGTTGACGAAGTACTGGGCGAGCGGCACCCGGTCGAACACCTCGCGGTAGTTGCCCCACTCGAACGTCTCGGGCCACAGCGCCGAGGTCTTCGCCTGGGTGATGGGCATCACCGACTGCAGCAGCATGAACAGCAGGGGCAGGGCGAACATCAACGACAGGCCGATGAGCACGGCATGGCGGCCGATCGCGAGCAGCACGGCGTGGCGCCGCGGCGGGCGCTGACGGGCCGCCGGCGCCATCAGGGTGGCGCTCATCGGGGCTCCTCGGCTGCGGTGTGCACCCATCGTCGCCTGCTGAGCATCAGCACGATGGTGATGACGAGCGTCATGAGGAACATCAGCCAGGCCATCGCCGCAGCCATGCCGATGCGGCCGTCCTGGAAGTAGCGCAGCTGCAGCATCGCGTAGGTGAGCAGCGAGCCGTCCGGTTCACCCGTGAGCCGACCCTTACGCACACCCTGGCTGATGACGAAGGCCTGGTCGAAGCTCTGCAACACGCCGATCAGGCCGGTGAGGAGGGTGAAGAAGATCACGGGCGACACCATCGGCAGCGTGACGTGCCGGAACTTGCCCCACCGCCCGGCACCGTCGAGCTCGACGGCCTCATAGAGCGAGCGGGGCACGTCGACGAGGCCGGCGAGGAACACGAGCATCGTGTCGCCGAGGGCCCACACACCCACCATGATCAGTGCGGGCTTGGCCCACTCGGGGTCGCGGAACCACAGCGGCGCCTCGGCGCCGAACAGCTCGAACAGGCTCGACACCGGGCCACCGCGCTTGAGCAAGAAGAAGAAGAGCGCACCGCTGGCCACCGCCGGCACCACCGCGGGCACGTAGAACAGCAACCGGTAGGCCCCGTTGCCGCGCCGCGGGGTGGCGAGCAGCGCGGCGGCCAGCAGGGCGATGAGCAGACGGATCGGCAGCCCGATCACGGCCAGGTACGCGGTGTTGCGCAAGGCCTGGCCGAGGTCGGGGTTGCTGGCGAGCGTCTCGTAGTTGGCGGTGCCCACCCACCGCGCCGGCTTGCCGTAGCGCTTGGTGGTGAACGACCAGTAGAGGGAGTTGACGATCGGGTAGAGCACGAACGTGCACACCCCGATGATCCATGGCGACAAGAGGGCGAGGACCGTCCAACGCCGGCGGCGTGCAGCACGCTGCCGCGCTGCACGCCGCCGCTCGTCGGTCAGGACGTCAGACACCAAGCTCGATGTCCAGTTCCTCCTGGTAACGGCTGTCGAGCTCGTCGAGTGCCGCACGCAGGTCGTCCTCACTCAAATCGCCGAAGCGGAAGTCGCCGATCAACGCCGTGAGCTCGTCGCTCAGAGCGCCGGCCACCAACGACGACGGTGGTGTCTTCGCTGCGGGCGAGCGCACCAGGTCGATGAAGGTCTGCATCTCCGGCAGGCTGGCCAGGACGGTCTCTTCGTAGATGTCGAGCGCTGCGACGTTGGTGGGGATGTTGCCGACGAACAACTCGAACTCGGCGATCTCGTCGGCAGCAGTCGAGAGGCACTTCACGGCCTCCCACGAGGCATCGACGTTGGCCACACCACGCGGGATGGAGAACCAGTTGCCACTGGCCAGGATCGACTGCGTCGCAGCGTCGGCGGGGCCGTCCGGGCCGGGCAGCGGGATGACGCCCCAGTTCTCGGGCTTGCCGTTGCCGAAGCGGTCGGGCCAGGTGACGAAGTACGAGCCCTCGAAGTAGAGCGGCAGTTGGCCGGCGATGAAGAAGTTGTCGGCCGAGTCGTACGAGCCGAGCCCATCGGCCCACGCAGTGAACGCATCGCGGTCGACGAGGTCGTAGAACTGCTTCTGCCACTGCAGTGCCTCGACCCAGCCGTCGATGGTCTCACTGATCAGCACCTGCGAGCCGTCCTCGCTGAAGAACTCGGCATCGAACATCTGGGTGAGGAACAACCCGTACGATCCGTCGACATCGGGCACGAAGCCGACGCGGGTGATGTCGTCACCATCGGTGACGAGCAGCGCCTCGGCTGCGGCCAGAAGCTCGTCGGTGCTCGCCGGAGGTGATGTGATGCCCACCTCGTCGAGGGCGTCCTGGTTGTAGAACAGCGCGGCCGGGTCGAGCGAGAACGGCACGCCGTAGTGCTTGCCGTTGAACTCGACGAGCCGTTTGCCACCGGGAACGAAGAGGTCCCACGAAATACCGTCGCGGGCCATCAGATCGTCGACGGTCACGGACAGGTCACCTGCTGCGATCTGCGCGAGCTGCCCGGCGAAGTCGCCCTGGACGATGTCGGGTGGCGAGCCGGCCTCCACTGCAGCCGGGAGCGCCGTTCCCATGTCGTCCTTGCCGACGTACTCGATCGTCAGCCACGGGAGGTCGGTCTGGCAGCGATCGATCAGGACCTGGAAGGCGTCGGTGCTTCCCTGGTCGCTGAACGACGACCACAGGGTGAGTGTGGTCGGTTCGAACGTCGCCGGCGCCGTGGTCTCGGGCGGCGCCGTGGTCTCCGTCGGCGCAGCCGTGGTCTCCACGGGCGCTGCCGTCGTGGCCGGCGGATCGGTCGCCGGCGGTGCGGTGGTCGACGCGCTGTCGTCGTCGCCTCCGCAGGCAGCGACCACCACGGCCAGGGTGATCACCAGCCCAAGGACCTTCTGGTGCCTGTTCATGAGTGCTCCTCGCTGAGTTGAAGGTGGTGGTATCGCAGTGGTCGGGTGAACGACGTGGTCACCCAGATCGGCGGGGAGCCGTCCGCACAACGAAGGAGGCCGATGCTGGGCGCCATCCGGGACGCGGCACGTTCACTCAGGTCTCGCACACAACCGGGCTGCCCCCAAGCGGCCACGGAGCGACTGTATGTCACCGTACGTTTTGCGTACAAGGGTCTCGGCAACATCTCCAGTCACCGGAGCACCCTCGTCGAACAACTGTTTGGCATGCCTAACATTTGTGTGCAAGACTGCTTGTTATGCAGGCATCGATGCATCCGAACCATCGGCGGTCGACCCCCCGGATCGCTGCGCTCATCGGCTTCGCAGCCGCCGCAGCGACCCTCGCTGCCTGTGGCAGCGACGACGGCGGCGGCGATGCCACCCGCACCGTCACCGTGTACACCGGTCGGCATTACGGCATCGAGCCGGTCTTCGACGAGTTCACCGAGGCGACCGGGATCGAGGTGCGCTTCACCACCGGCTCAGACCCCGAGCTGCGCGAGCGCCTGCTCGCCGAGGGCGAGAACACCCCCGCCGACCTGATCATGACCGCGGATGCGGCCAACATCGAGCTCGCCGCCGAGGCCGGCCTGCTGTCGCCGGTCGACAGCGAGGCGCTGCGCGAGGCGGTCCCCGAGGAGTTGCGCGCCGCCGACGACACGTGGTTCGCGCTCAGCCGCCGGCTGCGCGTGATCATGCACTCGACCGAGCGGGTGAGCGAGCCACCCACCTCGTACGCCGACCTCGGCGACCCGCAGTGGGCCGGCCGGCTGTGCCTGCGCCCGAGCACCCACCCGTACACCCAGTCGCTGGTGGCGAGCCTGGTGGCGAACATGGGCGAGGAAGAGGCCTTGGCGGTCGTCGAGTCGTGGGTCGCCAACGACCCCCTCTACATCAACTCCGACACCGACATCTTGAAGGCCATCGCGGCGGGCGACTGCGACGTCGCGCTGGCCAACACCTACTACCTGGCCCGCCTGCTCACCGAGGATCCGGCGTTCCCCGTGGCCCTGAGCTGGCCCGAGCAGGACGCCGCCGGCGCCCACGTGAACGTCAGCACTGCGGCCGTCACCGCTGCAGCCCCCAACCGCGACGAGGCGGTCGCCCTGCTCGAGTGGCTCGCCACCGACGGGCAGAAGACGTTCAGCGATGCCAACTTCGAGTACCCGGCCGACCCGGACGTGGCACCCGCCGAGATCCTCACCGGGTTCGGCGAGTTCCTCGCCGACCTGGCTGCCGTCCGCGAGCTCGGGCGGCTGAACCCCGTCGCTGTCGACCTGCTCTCGGCCGCCGGGTACGAGTGAGGGCCGACACCTGCGCACGGTGCTGACGAGGGCCACGGGCGCGCTGCCCGGTTGGACGGCGATCGTGCTGATCGCCTCGGTCGTCGCGGTCCCGGTCGCGGTGATCCTCGCCTCCATCGTCGATCCGAGCACGGAGATGTGGTCGCAGCTCTGGCAGACACGGCTGCCCGGCATGATCCGCGACACCGTGGTGCTGCTCGTCACGGTGGTGGCAGGCACCCTCGTGCTCGGCACCGGTCTGGCGTGGCTGGTGACGGCGTACGACTTCCCGGCTCGCCGCGTCGTGGCCTGGCTGCTCGTCACCCCCCTCGCGGTGCCGGGTTACGTGGCCGGGTTCGTCTGGCTCGACACGCTCGCCGTGCCGTTCGGGGCGAGGGGCGTGCGCAGCATCTGGCTGTGCGCCGCGACGCTGGTGCTCACCCTCTACCCCTACGTGTACCTGTTCGCCCGGGCATCGTTCCGGGCCCAGGGCGGCGATGCCCGCGACGCAGCCCGCACACTCGGCCTCGGCCCGGGGCGCACGTTCTGGCGCGTGGCGCTGCCGATGGCCCGGCCAGCGCTCGCCGCCGGCGCAGCACTCGTGACGATGGAGGTGCTCACCGACATCGGCACGGTGCGGTTGTTCAACGTGAGCACCATCGCCGACGGGGTGATGCGCGTCTGGTTCGGCACCGGCGACCGCGGCGCGGCCGCCGAACTGGCGACGCTGCTCGTGGCGAGCGCCATCACCCTGATCGCCCTCGAGCGCGGCTTGCGCCGAGGGGCGCGCTACTCGGGCCGCGCAGGCGAACGTCCTGCCGCTGCGTTGGCACTCGGCCCCGGCGGACGTGTGGGCGCGCTGGTGGTGGCAGGCACCGTGCTCGTGCTCGCCGTCGGAGTCCCGGTGGTGCGCCTCGTCGACTGGGCGCTGGCCGCTCGACGCGCAGGCACCGCCACAACGGTCGCCGGCGGCCTCTGGCACCACCTCTCGAGCACCCTCGTCGTGGCGGGCCTGGCCACGCTCACCTGCATCACCTTGGGCTCGATGCTGGCCCTGCTGGTGCGCCGCCGTGGGCGGGCCGGCCGGGTCATCGGTCGCGCGGCATCGCTCGGCTACGCGATGCCCGGGCCGGTGGTGGCTGTGGGCGCGCTGATCACCTTGGCCGCCGTCGACCGCCTCGACGTGCTGCCCGACGGATTCTTGCTCGTCGGGTCACTGCTCGGTCTGGTGTTCGCGCTCGTCGTGCGCTTCATGGCCGTCGCCTTCCAGGGGGTGGAGGCCGGGCTCGACCGGGTGCCCGGCTCGACCGTGGCGAGTGCCCGCATGCTCGGCGCCCGACCGCTCCGCGTGGCCTGGTCGGTCGAGATCCCGTCGGCCAGGGTCGCGATCCTGGCTGCGACAGCACTGCTGACGATCGACCTGATGAAGGAGCTCCCGATCACGCTGTTGCTGCGCCCATTCGGCCTCGACACGCTGTCGGTGTGGGTGTGGCAGGCGACATCGGAGAGCCTGTGGGAACAGGCGGCCGTACCATCACTGGCGATGATCGTGGTCGGGATGGTGGCTGTCGGGGCCCTGCTGGTGGCGCTCGAGCGCGGTGCCGAGGTGGTGTCGTGACGAGCACGTCCCCTGCGCTGCACGTCGAGGGATTGACCCGCTCGTTCGGCGACCGGCTCGTCGTCGACGGCATCGGCCTCGACCTGCACGACGGCGAGATGCTCACCCTGGTCGGCCCGAGCGGGTGCGGCAAGTCGACGCTCCTGCGCCTGATCGCGGGCCTCGAGCCGATCGATGCAGGGCGCGTGCTCCTCGGCGATCGCGACGTCACCGCCGTGGCCCCCGAGCAGCGGCACATCGGCTTCGTGTTCCAGGAGAGCTCGCTGTTCGGCCATCTGCGGGTCGACCAGAACGTGGCCTTCGGCCTGCGGCACCTGCCTCGGGCCGCGCGCGCAGCACGCGTGGCCGAGATGCTCGAGCTCGTCCACCTCGGCGAGATGGCTCGCCGCTACCCGCACCAGCTCTCCGGTGGCGAGCAGCAGCGCATCGCCCTGGCCCGCGCCTTGGCCCCGAGCCCGCGCGTGGTGCTGCTCGACGAGCCCTTCGCCAGCCTCGACGA
>JBBATY010000005.1:0-43850 GCA_040398525.1 Ilumatobacteraceae bacterium
CCGAAGTCGGCGATCGCCGCAGCGGTCAGCAGGCTGGCCGCGTGCTCCTGCAGGTTGTACACGGCGGCCTCGGCATTCAGCGGAGTGCCGTCGTGGAAGCTGATCCCGTCGCGGAGCGTGAAGGTCCACAGCGTGAAGTCGTCGTTGTGCTCGATCGTGTCGACCAGATAGCCGACGAACTCGCCGTCGGAGTTGCGCGCGGTGAGCGTCTCGTAGAACGCACCGGCCCGCACGTAGCAGTACTGGTCGCACTGGATGGCCCCCGGGGTCCACGGGTTGGTGGCCTCGGCCTCGCCGCTCACCCGGAGCGTGCCACCGTAGACGGGCTCGGCGGCGCCGATCGTGGTGTCCGGAGCTGCTGTCGTCTCGGTCGAGGGGGCCGTCGTCTCGGTCCCTCCCGCAGTCGTCTCGGTGACAGCGGTGGTGTCGGGGCCTCCTCCCCCACCGGTCTCGTCGTCCTTCTTGCTGCACGCACCGACCACCAGGCCGGCGACGAGCACACCTGCGACGGCGATCCGCGTCGCTCGGTGCTTGGCATGCTGAGTTCGCATGGATTCCCCCTCGTCGGCGCCCCCATCGGAGGCGGGCGGTCCGCTTCGTCTGCGCCAACGCCGGGAAGTCTTGCAGATCAGCAGCGGTTCTAGTATCGATCCGACGACTCAGTGGGGGGACCGATGAAGACTGCGATCACCGAGATGTTCGGCATCGATGTGCCGATCGTGGCGTTCACTCACTGCCGCGACGTGGTGGCGGCAGTGTGCAAGGCCGGCGGGATGGGTGTGCTCGGGGCCGTGGCCCACACCGACGAGCAACTCGAGATCGACCTGGCCTGGATCGAGGCCGAAGTGGGCGACCGCCCCTATGGCGTCGACATGATCGTGCCTGCCAAGTACGCCGGCTCCGACCAGGGTGGGGTGAGCATGGGCGACATCCGGGCCCTCATCCCGGCCGAGCACATTGCATTCGTCGACGAACTGCTGCGCCGCTACGACGTGCCGCCCCTGCCCGACGACTCGCGCCGCCGCGACAGCAGCCTGTCGGGAAGCGGGGCCGATGCTGCGCCGGTGCCGTTCTCGGCCAACCAGGCGGATTCACAACTGGAGATCGCGCTCGCCCACCGCACCGCCATCATCGTGAACGCGCTCGGCCCGCCCCCGGCGCACATGATCGAGCGAGCCAAGCAGGAAGGTCGTCGAGTGGGCGCGCTCGCCGGCAAGGCGCAGCACGCCGAACGGCACGTCAACGCAGGCGTCGACGTGATCATCGCCCAGGGCGCCGAGGCAGGCGGCCACACGGGAGAGGTCGGCACCATGGTGCTGATCCCCGAGATCGTCGACGCCGTGGGCCCGGTGCCCGTGCTCGGCGCCGGCGGCATCGGGCGCGGACGGCAGATGGCCGCGGCGATGGCGTTGGGCGCCCAGGGCGTGTGGTGCGGTTCGGTGTGGCTCACCACCGAGGAGGCCGAGACGCACCCGGTGGTGAAGCAGAAGTTCCTGGCCGCCACGTCGTCGGACACGCTGCGCTCGCGCTCGCGCACCGGCAAGCCGGCCCGTCAGCTGCGCACCGCCTGGACCGACGAGTGGGACAACCCGGCCAACCCCGCCCCGCTCGGCATGCCCATGCAACCCATCCTGGTGGGCGAGGCGCTGGCGCGCATCGACCGCGCAGCCCACCACGCCGGCTCGGGCGCCGAGCAGCTCACCAACTACTTCGTCGGCCAGATCGTCGGCACCATGAACACGGTGAAGCCCGCAGCCCAGGTGGTCTACGACATGATCGACGAGTTCATCGAGGCCGTGCAGGGCCTGTCCCGCCAACTCGAGGGCTGAGCCGACGGCCGGCCCTGCCGATCAGGCGGGGCCGGTGAAGAGCGAGCCGCGGTTCAGGTGCTGCGTGTCGCCACCCGCCGCGCGGACCTGCTCGCGGCTCTTGGCCTCGGCCCGGCCAACCACCATGTGGTGCACCTCATCGGGCCCGTCGGCAAGCCGCAGCGTGCGCTGGCTGTGGTACATGTCGGCCAGCGGGAACCACTGCGAGATGCCTGCGGCGCCGTGCATCTGGATGGCCTCGTCGATGATCTGGCAGCACTTCTCCGGCACCATCGCCTTGACGGCGCTCACCCACACGCGGGCCTCGGCGTTGCCGAGCACGTCCATCGCCTTGGCGGCGCGCAGCACCATCAGACGCATCGCCTCGACCTCGATGCGGCAGCGCGAGACGACCTCGATGTTCTTGCCGAGGTTGATCAGCTTCTTGCCGAAGCCCTCGCGCGACAGCCCGCGGTCGACCATCATCTCGATCGCCCGCTCGGCCGAACCGATCGAGCGCATGCAGTGATGGATGCGACCGGGCCCGAGCCGCAGCTGCGAGATCTCGAAGCCGCGGCCCTCGCCGAGGAGGATGTTGTCCTTCGGCACGCGCACGTCGTGGAAGCGGATGTGCATGTGCCCGTGCGGTGCGTCGTCGGCGCCGAAGACCTCCATCGGCCCGACGATCTCGACGCCTGGCGTGTCGATCGGCACGAGGATCTGCGACTGCTGCTTGTACGTGTCGGCCTCCGGGTTGGTCTGCACCATCGTGATCATCACCTTGCAGCGCGGGTCGCCGGCACCGGAGATGTAGAACTTCTCGCCGTTGATCACCCACTCGTCGCCGTCGAGGATCGCCCGGGTGCGGATCTGCTTGGCGTCCGAGCTCATCACGCCGGGCTCGGTCATCGCGTAGGCCGAACGGATCTGACCGTTCAGCAGCGGCTCCAGCCAGCGCTCCTTCTGCTCGGGGGTGCCGACCCGCTCGAGCACCTCCATGTTGCCGGTGTCGGGAGCCGAGCAGTTGAGGCACTCCGACGCCAGGCGGTTCTTGCCGAGCTCGACGGCGATGTACGCATAGTCGAGGTTGCTCAGGCCCTCGCCGGTCTCGGCGTCGGGCAGGAAGAAGTTCCACAGCCCCTGTGCCTTGGCCTTGGCCTTGACGCTGTCGAGCAGTTCGAGCTGCCCGGGAGCCCAGCTCCACCGATCGGTGCGGTTCGCGCCGAGACGGTAGAACTCCTCGGTGATCGGGTCGACCTCGTTGCGGATGAAGGCCTTCACCGCCTCGTAGAGCGGACGGACCTTCTCGGACATCCGCAGGTCGAGATCGTCCATGCTCGCCATCTTCAGTGCGCCACCAGCCATCGCCCTCTCCTTGGTCCCTCGTGCGTCGCGGTCACGTGCGTGTCGCGTGCTGTCTTCTGCCAGGAACGTACCGGAACGACAGCACCCGATCTGAATCCCATGGTCGCATGCCACACCGCCCAGTCGGCTGTGCCCGTGCAACGTCCCGGGCTCCTGCAACTGTGGCTCGGCACACCTTGCCCGGTCGCGCCACACTTGTGGCACCCACGCCCCACAGGAGCACCCATGGACTTCGAGTTGCCTGCCGACGACGACCCCCGTCGCCTCGAGGTCCGTCGCTGGCTCGCCGACCACCCGAGCCCCGACGGCCGAACACTCGCCGAGGCCGGCTATGTCGTGCCGCACTGGCCCCGGCCGTGGGGCCTCGATGCCGACCCGTTGCACCAGTTGATCATCGACGACGAGATGCGCCGGGCCGGGGTGCGCCGGCCGGGCAACGCAATCGGCATCGGCTGGGCCGCGCCCACGATCTTCCTCGCCGGCACCGACGAGCAGAAGCAGCGCTTCCTCCCGAAGATCTTCAGCGGCGAGGAGGTCTGGTGCCAGATGTTCTCCGAGCCCGACGCCGGGTCGGACCTCGCCTCGCTCGCCACGCGGGCCGAGCGCGACGGCGACGAGTACATCGTCAACGGCTCGAAGATCTGGACCAGCGGCGGCCATCACTCCCAGTTCGGGATCCTGATCGCCCGCACCGACCCGAGCGCCCCCAAGCATCGCGGCATCAGCTACTTCATCTGCCCCACCGACCTGCCTGGCCTGACGATGACACCGATCATCGACATGACCAGAGCACATTCGTTCAACCAAGTGTTCTTCGACAATGTACGCATCCCTGCAAGCCTGCGGGTGGGCGATGAGGGCGACGGGTGGCGCCTGGCCAAGGTGACCCTCGCCAACGAGCGTGTGTCGCTGTCGTCGGGCGGCGTGCTGTGGGGTGCCGGGCCGAGCTGGAGCGACCTGCTCGGGCTGATCCGGGCCAACGGCGGCACCACCGACCCTGTGCTCCGCCAGAGGATCGCGGCGCTCCACGCCGAGGCAACCGTGCTCGACCTCAACCGGATGCGCACCCTCACCGCGCGGCTGCAGGGCCGCACGCCCGGGCCAGAGGCCTCGATCCAGAAGCTGATGGCCGACGAGCACGGCCAGCGCGTGGTGCAGCTCGCCGCCGACCTCGTGGGCGCGCACGCGATGATCGAGGGCGCTGGGCCGTCCGGAGAGCTGCCCACCTCGTCGCGGTCGGGCCCGACGGAGAACAGGCTCGACACCCGGGCGTACGCCGACGTCGACCCCGTGTGGTCGTACGCGCAGCTCTTCGCTCCGGCGCTCACCATCGGCGGCGGGACCTTCGCCGTCCAGCGCAACATCGTTGCCGAGCTCGTGCTCGGCCTACCGCGCGAGCCCGACGTCGAACGCGGACTGAGCTGGGCCGAGACCCGCCAGCAGCGCAGCCGCTGACGACGGCACGGCTCGGCCCGGGCCGACCCGACGAGAGGCCGCGCTACCATCGCCGCGTGGCCGCAGGCATCACCGCCCATCCCCGGACAGGCTCGTGACGCCGGACGTGGTCGAGCCCGATCCGTCACCGGTCGGCTCGAAGCCGATGGTCGACGACCGGCTCCTGCCGTCGGTGATGCCCTACGGCCACGACGCCCGAGTTGCGGCGGTCCGCAAGGTGGCCGCCATCATGATCTGCCACTTGCAGGGCCTCTCGGCACGGTCCGCCGGCGAGATCTGGACGCGCGAACCGGAGTTCTGCCAGCACTTCGCCGGACCTGAGGATCTGTACGCCTCCTGCCGCGTGAGCCTGGGCGCTGCGCTCGACTCGCTCGTCCGCGGCGACCTCGACCCGTACCACGCCGATCAGGTGCGCAGCCTCGGTCGACGCTCATCCCAGCAGGACATCCCCCTCGAGACCGTGCTGCGCGCCCTGCGCGTCGACTTCCTGGTGCTCTGGAGCGAAATGCTGCTGGTGGCGCGCACCACCGACCCGACGACACTGCAGTCGTTGATCAACGCCTCCGACATCGTGTGGGGGGCGGTCGACGCAGTCACCGTCGAGATGACCGTCGGCTACCGCTCCAACCAAGGGGCCCGGGCTCGCGCCGAGGCGCTGCGCCGTGAGGCCATGGTGGCTCGACTGGTCGACGGCGAGCACGTCGACAGCCGCGAGGTCGCCGACACGCTCGGGCTCAGCGGCACCGACGAGATGCTGGCCGTCGTGGTCGACAGCGTCCACGGGCCCGCGGGTACCGACGACCTGGCGCGAGCAGTCCGGTACGCGTCGATGCACTCGGCCTGGAGCAGCCGGAACGACACCATCGTCGGCCTGGTCGCCCTGCGCGCCGAACGTCCCGACGCCCTCTCCCAGGCCCTGGCTCGGCTCGACCCGATGCGGGCGGGCACGAGCCGAGCCTTCCGGGGCTACGCCGACATCCCTCGGGCGGTCGAAGAGGCCACGCTGGCGCTCGCGTCGATCCGTCCCGGCAGAAGCGAGGTCGCGACGATCTTCTCGCATCCGACGGCGGTGCTGGTGGCCGCCCAGCCGGAGTTGACCGGCGCCCTGGCCGAGGCCTTCCTCGAGCCGGTGCTCGGCCGACCGGAGCGTGAACGCGACATGCTGCTCGAGACGCTCGTGGCGTTCGACGATGCCGACGGATCGATCCCCGTGGTGGCCGAGCGGCTGTTCTGCCACCGCAACACCGTGCTGAACCGGCTCGCCAAGATCAGCCGTCTCACCGGCTCGTCGTTCACGTCACCCACCGACCTCGCCTCGGTCGCGCTGGCCGCCGAGGTCGTCCGAGCGGGGCTGTTGCCGTCGCGCACCTCCTCGCCCGGGGCCGAACGATAGGTGCGCTGTGCACGTGCACAGTCGACACCGCAAAAGACGTTGAGCCGACACAGTGCGCGCTGCCGACGGGATCAGCAAGATCGCCCCAGGTGCCCACGGGGGTTGGCACCGGAAAGGGAGATGCGACATGAGGTTCGCTCTGTTCAGCCGCAGCCCGCAACGCCGCCGCGCCGTCATCGGATCGCTGCTCGTGGCGAGTCTGCTCGCAGCTTGCGGCGGTGACGCTGATTCGGGTGGCACTGCCACGGACGTGACCACGTCGGGAGGGGGCAGCCAGCCGACCGCCGACCGCGACGTGGTGATCCTTCGCGACATGGATCTGAGCACGCTCGATCCGCACCGGATGTGGTGCGACACGTGCATGATCGTGCTGTCGGGTGTCTACGAACGGTTGGTGAACGTCGATCCCACCGACCCCACCAAGCTCGAGCCCGGCCTCGCCGAGTCGTGGTCGGCCAACGAGGACAACACCGAGTTCACGTTCAAGCTCGACCCCGATGCGAAGTGGGCCGACGGCACGCCGGTCACCTCGGCCGACGTCAAGTGGAGCTTCGAGCGCAGCGCCAACATGAAGGCTGGTGGCTCGTTCCTGCTCGGCGGCCTCGAGCGCGTCGACACGCCGGACCCGCAGACAGCGGTGGTGGTGCTGACGTCGCCCAACGCGCCGTTCATCCGGGTCACCGGAGCCGCACTGGCGCTGAGCGTCGCCAACTCCAAGCAGCTCACCGACGAGGCCAAGGCCACCACAGGCCCCGGTTCGGACACCGACGCGGCCGACGCCTGGTTCGCCGAGGGCCGCTCGGCCGGCAGCGGCCCGTACGTGATCGAGTCCTACACCACCGACGACTCGATCGTGCTGCGCCGCAACGAGAACTACTGGGGCGCCAAGGCCCCGTTTGCCTCGATCACGATCAAGGAGACGACGGACTCGGCCTCGCAGCTGCTGCAGATGCAGAGCGGCGACGCCGACATCGCGATGAACATCGCCTTCGACTCCATCGCCGACGTCGAGAAGATCGACGGAGTCAGCGCAACGGCGCTCGACTCGTACAACTTCATCCACCTCAACGTCAACAGGTACGCACCGGGTGGCGAGAACCTCGCCGACGTGCGGGTGCGTCAGGCGATCCGCCACGCCATCGACTACGAGGCGCTCATCGAGGCGACACTCGCCGGCAACGGCCGTGTCCAGGCGACCGCCATCCCGAACGGCTTCCCCGGCACCGAGGACCTGCCGCTGCCGACCTACGACGTGGAGAAGGCGAAGCAGTTGATGAAGGATGCCGGCTTGGAGGACGGCTTCGAGCTCGAGGCCCAGTACTTCCAGGCCAACATCTACGGCGTCGACTTCGACACGATGTGGCAGCGCCTGCAGATCGACCTGGCCGAGATCGGCATCGACCTCAAGCTCCAGCCAGTCGACGGCCCGCAGTGGGTCGACACGATGACTACGACCGGCCATGCCTTCACGACCACCTTCTTCGCACCGGACTTCTTCGACGCCAGCAACTACATCCCCTACTTCGGTCCGGTGACCGGCAGCCCACGTGGCTTCGGTGTCCCGACCCCGGGGGCTGAGCTCGAGGTCAACGCCGAGGCGGACGAGTTGCTGCAGCTGGGCCTCACTCAGGACGACACAGCACGTCCGGCGACCTGGGCCAAGGTCGGCCAGATCATGGTCGACGAGGCCGAGATCCTCCCGGTCGTCAACCCCAAGACCCTCTTCGTCACCCGCGACGACCTGCCCGTGAAGAACCTCAGCCCCTGCTGCATCCTCGACCTGTCCCGTCTCGGGACGGCGTGATCGGCCCGGTTGCCAGGTGAGCCACACTCCACTCAGCTCGGGGGCCGGTGCCACGCCGGCCCCCGGAGGGTGACCGGTGGGGCGCTACATCCTCCGGCGTGTGGTGGCGATGCCCTTCATCTTGTTGGGCATCGTCACCGTCGCCTTCTTCTTCTCGCGTGTCGTCGGCGACCCGATCGCCTCGATCGTCGGGTTCAAGGCGCTCCGCGACCCCGAGGTGGTGAAGGCCGCCGAGGAGAAGTGGGGTCTGAACGGCTCGATCCTCGAGCAGTACGTGCGCTACCTCTCGAACCTTCTGCAGGGCGACTTCGGCACGTCGTTCACCACCCGTCGGCCGGTGCTCGACGACGTGATCGACCGCTTCCCCGCAACCGTCGAGCTGACGGTCGTGGCAATGCTCGTCGGGGGCATCGGCGGTGTCGGCCTCGGTGTGCTGGCGGCGGCACGGAAGGGACGGGTCACCGACTGGTCGATCCGGATGTTCGCGCTGGTCGGCGCATCCGTGCCGGTGTTCTGGACCGGGCTGATCCTGCTGTCGGTCTTCTACGCCCGACTGGGCTGGCTGCCCGGCCCAGGTCGCCTCGGCGGGCGCACCGACCCGCCCCCCGACCGGACCGGGCTCTACACCCTTGATGCACTGCTGGCCGGCGACATGGAGCTGTTTCGGGAGGCACTGCTCCACCTCGTCCTGCCCGGCTTCGTCCTCGGGTGGGCGCTGATCGGCGGCATCGCCCGCACCGTGCGGGCGACCGTGCTCGACGAGGTCCACGCCGACTACGTGCGCACCGCGCGCGCCAAGGGCGTGCGCGAGCAGTCGGTCTTCGTCGGTCACGTGCTGAGAAACGCCATGCTCCCGGTGCTCACCCTGCTGGGCCTGTCGTTCGCCAGCCTGCTCACCGGCGCCGCACTGGTCGAGACGGTCTTCTCGTGGAACGGCATCGGCAACTACGCGGTCGATGCCACGCGCTCGCTCGACTTCCCCGCCGTGTACGGCACAGCGATCCTCGGCGGCCTGGTGTTCCTCGTCGTCAACCTGATCACCGACATCACGTACTCCGTGGCCGACCCGAGGGTGCGGCTCACATGACCACTCTGACGGGCGGAGCCCGCAGCCGGACCCAGACGCTGGGTCGCCACGCCCGGCGGCCGGCGGTCGCGGCCGGCGTGATCGTAATCGTCTTCTGGCTGATGGTGATGCTCACGGTCCAGTGGTGGGCCCCGTACGGCCCGTACGAGGTCGCCGGCCCGCGGCTCCAGCCGCCCAACGGGAACTTCTGGTTCGGCACCGACGAGCTCGGGCGCGACCTGTTCAGCCGGGTGATGTACGGAGCCCGCCAGTCGCTGCCGATCGCCGTCGCCGTGATCGCCGTCGCTGTGGTGGTGGGCACGACACTCGGAGCGCTCGCCGGATACCTCGGCGGATGGGTCGACACCCTGGTGATGCGCACCGCCGACGTGCTGATGGCCTTCCCGGCGCTGCTGCTGGCGATGGTGGTGTCGGTCGGGCTCGGGCCCGGGCCGCGCAATGCCGCCATCGCCGTGGTGATCGTCTGGTGGCCCTTCTACGCGCGCCTGGTGCGCGGCCAGGTGCTCGCCATCAAGCACCGCGAGCACGTCGAGGCCGCGATCGGCATCGGAGCGGGACGGGGCCGAGTGGTGCGCCGACACATCTTGCCGATGGCGTTCACCCCGCTCCTCGTCAACGCCACCTCCGACGTCGGCCAGGTGGTGATCGTGATGTCGTCGCTCAGCTTCCTCGGCCTGGGTACGGCGCCGCCCGTGCCCGAATGGGGGGCGATGATCACCGCAGGTGCGAAGTACTTCTTCCAGTGGTGGATCGCCGGGGCACCAGGCTTCGCGATCTTCACCGTCGTGGTCGGGCTGAACTTCCTCGGCGACGGGATCCGCGACATCGTCGACCGCAGATCGGCCGAGCAGTGAGCGACGACGAGCGGCAGCAGTCCGCCGAGCCACTCCTGGCGCTGCGCGGGCTCACCGTCGACTTCTCCGTCGGGCGCGGCACGGTCCACGCGGTCCGAGGCGTCGATCTCGACGTCAGGCGCGGCGAGGTGGCCGCCATCGTCGGCGAGTCGGGCTCGGGGAAGAGCACGCTCATGCTCGCCGTCATGGGCCTGCTCGCCCCGAACGCCACCGTCACCGGCAACGCCGTGTTCGACGGGGTCGACCTGGTCGCTGCATCTCGATCGACCCTGCGCGAGCTGCGCGGCGGACGTGTCGCCATGGTGTTCCAGGACCCGATGACGTCGTTGAACCCCGTCCACACGGTCGGCAGGCAGCTCGCCGAGGCGGTGCTGGTGCATCGGCGCGTCGGCCGGCGCGCCGCCTACGTCCGTGCCCGCGAGCTGCTCGAGCTGGTCGCGATCCCTCGGGCCGACGAGCGCCTCGGCGCCTACCCGCACGAGCTCTCTGGCGGCATGCGCCAGCGGGTGATGATCGCGATGGCCATGGCCAACGACCCGGACCTGCTGATCGCCGACGAGCCGACGACTGCGCTCGACGTCACCATCCAGGCGCAGATCCTCGAGGTGCTCGACCGGCTCCGGCGCGAGCGGAACCTGGCCGTCGTGCTCGTCACCCACGACCTCGGGGTGGTCGCAGGCCTCGCCGACAGCGTCCACGTCATGTACGCCGGCCACCTGGTCGAGGAGGGGCCGGTGCGCGACGTGTTCGTCACCCCGGCGCACCCCTACACCCGTGGACTGCTGGCCTGCTCGCCGCGGCTCGACAGCGACGACGACCTGGTTCCCATCCCTGGCGCACCGCCCGTGCTGAGCGACCCGCCTGCGGGTTGCGCCTTCGAACCCCGGTGCGCCATGGCCGTCGAACGCTGTCGGCACGAGGTGCCGGTGCTCACCCCCGTCGGGGCGACTCGTGCGGCCTGCCTGCTCGCGGCGAGCCCGACGACGGCGACGGAGGTCGGCCCATGACCGCCACGCCTCTGCTCTCCGTCCGCAACCTGGTGAAGTCGTACAGCCCCCGTCGACGGTTGCTCGGCCGCGGCTCGGCGGCCGCGGTGCAGGCCGTCGCCGACGTCTCGTTCGACCTGATGCGCGGTGAGGCAGTGAGCCTGGTGGGCGAGTCCGGCTGCGGGAAGAGCACCACGGCGCGGTGCATCACCCGGATCGTCGAACCGACCTCGGGCTCGATCGTGTTCGACGGCACCGAGCTCGTCGGCCTCGACCAAGGTGCCCTGCAGCCACTGCGACGTCGATTCCAGATGGTCTTCCAGGATCCGCAGGCATCGCTCAACCCTCGCCAGCGCGTGCGCGACATCATCGGCGAGCCACTCGTGGTGCACGGGGTAGAGCGCAGCAGCATCGACGACCGCGTCGACCACCTGGCCTCGCTGGTCCAACTGCGCCCCGACGACCTCGACCGGTTCCCTCACCAGTTCTCCGGCGGGCAGCGCCAACGGGTCGGGATCGCCCGGGCCCTTGCGCTCGAGCCGGATCTGCTGGTGCTCGACGAGCCGGTCTCGGCGCTCGACGTCAGCATCCAGGCCCAGATCGTCCGGCTCCTCCAGGACCTGCGGCAACGCACCGGGCTCACCTACCTCCTCATCGCCCACGACCTGGCCGTCGTCCGGCACCTCAGCGACCGTGTCGGGGTGATGTACCTGGGCACGCTCGTCGAGACCGGGCCGCGCGACCACATCTACCGCACGCCACTGCACCCCTACACCCAGGCGCTCATCTCGGCGGCCCCGATCGCCGATCCGGATGTCGAACGCACCCGGCAGCGCATCGTGTTGCAGGGCGACGTGCCGAGCCCCCTCGACCCGCCTTCGGGCTGCCGGTTCCGCACCCGCTGCTGGAAGGCGACCGAGCAGTGCAGCGCAGTCACCCCGGTCCTGACCGATCAGGGAGGTGGCCATCAGGTCGCCTGCCACTACCCCGAGCCCGTCGACGTCGTGACCCGTCGGACGCCCACCGCCCACGAAAGGACCGACCGATGAGCCTGCCCACCCCATCCGACGAGGTCGCAGCCTTGCGGGCACGACGCGACGCCGTGTTCGGGAGCGGCGCACCGCTGTTCTACCGCGAGCCGTTGCACATCGTCCGTGGCGACGGGGTGTGGCTCCACGACGCAGGGGGACGCCGCTACCTCGACCTCTACAACAACATCCCCGTCGTCGGCCACTGCAACGAGCGGGTGGTGGCGGCGATGCACGAGCAGGCTTCCCGGCACACCACCCACAGCCGCTACCTCGACGAGCGGATCGTCGACTACGCCGAGCGGCTGCTCGGACTGCATCACCCGGACATCGACACGATCGTGTTCGCGTGCACCGGAACCGAGGCCAACGAGATCGCCATGCAGATGGCGCGCATGGCCACTGGCGGCCGCGGCTTCATCTGCACCGACGCCACCTACCACGGCAACTCGGCTCTCGTCGCCAGCCTGACGCGAGCACCACGCCGTGGCCGGCCCGATGTCCACGCCATCCCCTTCCCGCAGCGCTACCGACCGCTGCGGCCGGGCGCGTCCGACACCGAGCTCTGCGAGCTGTACCTCGACGAGGTCTGCGCGGCGATCGACGACTTCGCCACGGCCGGGGTTCCCCTGGCCGGCATCGTGCTCTGCTCGATCCTCGCCAACGAGGGCCTACCCGAAGTGCCCGCCGGGTTCCTCCGCGCCGCCACCGAGATGGTGCGGGCTGCGGGCGGCCTGGTGATCATGGACGAGGTCCAGTCGGGCTTCTGCCGCAGCGGTCGGTGGTGGGGCTACGAGGTGATGGACGTCGAGCCCGACATCGTCACGATGGGCAAGCCGATGGGCAATGGCCTGCCGCTGTCGGCCTGCGCAGCACGACGCGACCTAGTGGAGGTGTTCCGTGCCCGGACCAGGTACTTCAACACCTTCGCCGCCAGCCCGGTGCACGGAGCAGTCGGCTCGGCGGTGCTCGACGAGCTCGAGTCGCGCCACATCCTCGACCAGGTCGTCGACGTCGGCGACCACCTGCTCGACGAGCTGCGCCGCCGCACGGTCGACGTCGACCAGGTCGGCGACGTTCGGGGCTGCGGGCTGTTCTTGGGCATCGAGTGGGTCGCGCCCGACGGCAGCCACTCTCCCGACCCGGTGGGCGCTGCCGACATCGCCAATCGGCTGAAGGACCTCGGCGTACTGCTCAGCCCGGCCGGCGCGCACGGCAACGTGCTGAAGATCCGGCCGCCGCTCGTGTTCGATCGCAGCCACGCCGACGTGTTCCTCGATGCATTCGATCAGGTGTTGGGAGCTCTGCATGTCTGACGGCATCAACCCGGCCGACATCCGCAGCTGTGCTGAGCGGGCGATCGCGTTCTGGGACCTCGACGTGGAGTCGGTCGCCTTCGTCGCCGCACGTGAGAACGCCGTGTTCCGCGTGCGGTGCCGCGACGGCGAGCAGTACGCACTGCGGATCCATCGCCAGGGGTACCACTCGCTCGCCGAGCTCGAGAGCGAGAACGAATGGACCACGGCGCTCAGCGAAGCCGGGGTGGCCACACCTCGGCCGGTCCACACTCGCGCCGGAACGGCGTACGCGACGGTGCCCTTCGGACCTCACGGCGAGACACGCCAGGTCGGTCTGATCGAGTGGATCGACGGGGTGCCGCTCGACGAAGCAATGCGCAGCAACGACCCGGTGCCGATGTACCGCGAGCTCGGCGCGCTGATGGCGCGGATGCACGCCCAGGCCCTGCACTGGCAGCCCGAGCCCGGGTTCGTGCGCCACTCGCTCGACGCCAACGGCCTCGTCGGCGACTCCCCGTGGTGGGGTCAGTTCTGGGAGCTGCCGGAGATGTCGAGCGAGCAGTCGTCGGTGGTCCGGGCCGCCCGGGTGAGGCTGTACCGCGTCCTCGAGGACTACGGCACCGACCGTCCGACGTACAGCCTCATCCACGCCGATCTGCTGCCCCAGAACGTCCTGCTTCACGCCGGTCGACCCTTCGTGATCGACTTCGACGACGCCGGTTTCGGCTGGCACCAGTACGACATGAGCGTCGCCCTGCGCCCCTTCGCCGCCTCACCGATGCTCGCGCCGTGCACCGAGGCACTGGTCGCGGGCTACCGCTCGGTGCGGCCACTCAGCGACGACGATCTGGCCATGCTGCCAACGTTCCAGACCATCCGGTTGCTCGTCGAGCTCGGCTGGCTGCACACGCGGGTCGCCGAGATGCTGCAAGTGACCCCAGGTCATGAGATCTCGAGACACGAGTTGATGGAGTCGCGCATCGGCCTCGCTGTCGACGCGTGCGAGTCGCTCCTGGCACAGTGACACCGACGACCCGGACCATCGAGGACCCGACATGACGACCCCACCACCGGCCGAGATGACGCGTGACGAGGCGCTCGCCATGCTCACCGCCCCCGGCGAGCCGTTCGAGCTGCGACCGGTCGAGACCGACCGGGGCCGGATGCTCGTCTTCGCCACTGCTCCCGGGTCGCTACGCGAGCTCTATGCCACGCACCGCAGCGATCGGCCGTTCCTCGTGTACGGCGACGAGCAGCTCAGCTTCGATGGGGCGTTCCGCCGCTCGTCGACGATCGCCCACCTGCTCGTCCACGAGCTCGGGGTCGGGCCGGGCGACCGGGTCGGTATCTCGATGCGCAACTATCCGGAGTGGATGCTGGCGTTCTCGGCGATCACCTCGATCGGGGCCATTGCCGTGGCGCTGAACCCGCTCTGGACCGCGGATGAGATGACCTACGGCCTCACCCGAACCGGCGTGCGCGTGCTGTTCGCCGACCAGGAGCGCCTCGACCGCTTGGCGACCTGCTCCGGGCTCGACGACCTCGCAGTGGTCGCGGTCCGGCCGAGCGACGCACTGGCCCATGGTGTGATCGATCTCGCGGCTCGACTGGTCGAGCTGGGTGAGCGGCCGATGCCCGAGGTGGAGGTCGCACCCGACGACCCGGCGATCATCCTGTTCACCTCTGGGTCGACCGGGCGACCGAAGGGCGTGCTCTCCACCCATCGCAACGTCGTGTCGGCACTGCTGTCGTGGGAGGTCGACTGGCGTCAGCAGGTGCTGCGCGGGGTTGCCCCGGCGCCGCCCCCCGGGGGGCAGCGCCCGTCCGTGGCGCTGCTCGCCGTGCCGCTGTTCCACGTGCTCGGCATGCACGGGGTGTTCCTCAGCTCGTATCGCTCCCAGCGCACCGTGGTGTGCATGTACAAGTGGGACCCGGCTATCGCCGCCGAGCTGATCGAGCGTCACGGCGTGACCACCGTCAACGCCCCGCCGGCGATGACCGGAGACCTGGTCCGCGAGGCCAACCGCAGCGGCCGCGACCTGTCGTCGCTCGCCAACGTGGGCGGTGGAGGCGCGGCACGGGCCCCCGAGCAGGTCCGCCAGATCGACGCCGCCTTCTCGAATGCCGCTCCGAGCACCGGGTGGGGCATGACCGAGACGAACGCGATCGGCACGACGATCGGCGGACGCGACTACCTCGAGCACCCGGCGAGCGCCGGCCGCTGCCTCGCCGTGCTCGAGCTGCGGGTCGTCGACGACGAGGGTCGCCCGCTCGCTGCGGGCGAGCGGGGTGAGCTGCAGGTGCGTGGCACCTCGCTGTTCCGGGAGTACTGGGCCGATCCGGAGGCCACGGACGCGTCGTATGCACCGGGTGGCTGGTTCCGCACCGGCGACGTCGCCTACCTCGACGCCGAGGGCTACCTCTACATCGTCGACCGGATCAAGGACCTGATCATCCGCGGCGGCGAGAACATCGGGTGCGGCACGGTCGAGGCTGCGCTGCTCGAGCACCCGCAGGTGCTCGAGGCCGTGGCCTATGCCGTGCCCGACGACCGTCTCGGCGAAGAGGTCGGAGCGACCGTCCACGCCGGCCCGGGCCTCGACCTCGACGAGCTGCGCAGCTTCCTCGAGCAGCGCTTGGCGCGCTACGAGGTGCCCCGCTACCTGTTCGCGCAGGACGAGCCGCTACCCCGGACCGACTCCGGGAAGCTGTTCCGACGGCAGATTCGCGACGGGGCCATCCGCGAGATCGCTGTTCATCTCGACGTCACCTGACGGCCAACCGGGCCGGGTACCGTCCGGCACGTGCCCACCCAGGCCTGGTTCACCACGACCGAGACGCAGGTCGTTCCCGGTACGACGACGGTGCTGTCGCTGCTGGTCAGCAACGTCGGCGATCACACCGAGCGGTATGCCCTCTCCCCGACCGGCGTCGCTGCCTCGTGGACGACACTGCGCCCTGCTTACCTCACCGTATTCCCAGGCTCGCACCAGGCAGTCGACGTCGAGGTCACGGCACCGAGGCCTCCGGCGGCGACAGCGGGGCCGTCCGCACTCGGCGTGAGGGTCGTTCCGCACAGCGAACCGGACGACGTGGTGAACGCCGATGTCACTCTCGAGGTCGCACCCACCCACGCTCGGCGCGTCTCGCTCCTCGACCCGGCCGTGCGCAGCAGGCGGCGCGCCACCTTCGACGTGCTCGTCGAGAACGTGGGCAACGCCCCGGCGATCTGCCACCTGCACTTCATCGAACCGAGTGGGCGGCTCGAGGGGAGCTTCAACACTCCGATCGTCCGGATCGACCCCGGAGGCTCGGCGCTTGTCCAGGTCCGCGCCCACGCCCGCCGACTGCTGTGGGACCGTCGGACGCGCTCGATCGCCTTCCGGGTCGATGCCGATGAGGCCGGCGCTCCGAGCGCCAGTTCGACCGGATCGTTCCTGCAGACGCCGGTGCTTCCACAGCGGCTCGGAGTGCGGCTCGTGGGCCTCGTTGCTGCGCTCGGCGCACTGGGCGCCATCTGGCTAGGCGTGATCCGCCCCGAGGTTGAACGGATCGTCGATCGCGCCGTGGGCCAGATTCCCGGGACCGCACCGGTCGTGGTCGACGGGACGGTTCCGGACCCGAGCACTGCGCCGCCGGCGTCGAACGACCCGACAGCCGACACGGGCATCCCACCCGGGGTGCCGTTCAGCGAGACGGTGCCCGGGGCTGCTGCAGTGGGCGCACAGTCGTCGGAGTCGGTGACGGTCCCCGACACCTCGACGCTCTCGGTGACACAACTGATCGTGCAGAACCCGTACGGCGACGAAGGAAGCGTGCTGGTCGTGCTCGGTGGCGTGCGGCTCGAGTACGACCTCGCCGACCTCGACGGTGTCGATGCCAATCAGGGGTTCGTCGAGCCCATCACGATCGACGCTGGCGAGCAGATCACTGTCGAGGTCTCGTGCGCCGTCGCCGGACGGCCCGGCGCGACGAACTGCTCGGTATCGGCCACCGTGCTCGGGCGCCTCACGCCGACAGCCGGCTGACGCGGACAATCGGCGACAGCCGTTCAGGTTCCGAAGGGCGACGAGACCCGACGGCGAAGGATCTTCACAGTGGTCTCAGCCGAGAGATCGGCGCCGACAGCCACGAGGGTGCGCTCACCAGGTCGATCGCTCATGCGGGTCGGAATGCTCGCGAGGAACGCGCCGTTGGGGCCGGCCGTCACTGTCACCACCTCACCCCGTCCGTCGGCCCACGACACGCTCACGAGCGCACCGGCCGGGAAGCCGGTACCCACCACAGCCAGAGGCGTCCCTGGCCGGACCTGTCGGTCGACTGCCTCGAGGGCGACGATGCGTGTGCCGGTCCCGCTCAGGATGATGCTGGTGGTCGAGCCCGCCGAGCTGGTCAGCGTGAGCACGGCAGAGCGGTAGCCGGAGTCGACGGGACGGAACTGGACTTCGACAGCGCAGGATGTCGTCGGATACAGGAGCACGCCCGAGCAGCTGGTGCTCGAGACAGCGAAGTCCTCAGGATGAGGTCCACCGAGCCCGATCGACACGATGGCATCGGGAACGAACCCGATGTTGGCGATGTCGAACGCGAGCGGTCGGGCGACCTCGCCGACCAGCGTTGCGACGAAGTCCGCGCCCGCCGGTGTCGGGTCGAGTGCCGGTTCACCACCAGCACCCGACACCGCGATCGCGGCACTGCTCCCAGCGTGAAGTCGATCGCTCACGATGATGGAGGCCGAGACCGGGCCCACCGTGTCTGGAGTGAGGGTCACATAGACCGTGCACGACTCGCCTGCTCCGACCGCAACGCCGAGCCCGCACGTGCCTCCCGTGACGGCGAAGCGTGGATCGGTCGAGACCACCTCGGCCGGAACGAAGGTCGAGGGGCCCTCGTTGCGGACCGACACGTACCATTCCGCTCCAGGGATACCGACCCTCACGGTGCCGACGTCGAGCGATGCCGGGACGAGTCGAGCCTGACGGTCGACCACCACGGCGTGACGGCCACCTCCGGTCGCCGCGCCGGAGAGGACCGATTGCGTGGGGAGTTGCGGACCCGCGAGCGTGTCGAAGACCACGACATGGCCCGTGGCCGACAGTGCCGGATTGGCGTTCGTCGCAGTGAGCGGGCCAGTTCCGTCCGAAGTGGTGCTCACCCGCGTCAGCACGTTGCGTTCGAGATCGGCAACGACGACGTCTCCGTCGGCCGGATCGGAACCCGCATCGGAGCGGACCGCGAACAGGCTGCGGTCCCGAGTGACGAAGGCAACGAGGCGTCCGTCCGCCGAGATGGAGGGCGCCCATGCACCGCTGGAGGGACTCGAGGTCAGCTCTTGTCCGGGGCGGTTCGGGTCGACGATCGAGCGCTTGCTGACCAGCGCCACGTCGCCGGTGCGCGTATCGACGCGCACCACCTGGGTCGCGCAGTTGTCCCCGCACGGCTCGGCCGAACCAGCAGCAACGAGGTCCGGCGACGATGACTCGAAGGCGATGAAGCGGCCGTCGGCAGAGACCACCGGACCCGTGGCTCCTCCGACAGCAAGAACGCCATCGACCGTCGAGATGGGTCGAATCGCGCTCAGCGGGTCGGAGCTGTCGCGGTCCCATCGATACACCTGCGATGTCGCAGGCCCGCCTTCGATCATCCCGTCCGCCCACGTCGGGGCCTCCGGACCAGGCGCGGCATCAGCGGCGAAGACCACGATTCGACCATCGGCGGAGAGATCCGGGTGGAACTGGCCGCGGTGGGCGAATCCATTGTCGGCGACGACCGGGGGGAAGCCCGGCACGGGCAACACCCGCTCCGGGTCACCAGCGGGCAACGTCAGGTCGACCACGCTCACCTGCCGGAGCGACTGCAGATCGACCTCGGAGCGATGGGTGTAGGCAACGATGGCGCCCGACACCGACACCGCCGGGCGTTCGTCCGGCACGGCGACGTCGCCCGCCACTGCGCTCGAGCCCTCCGCCGCCGCCGTCGACGACACCAGCTCCCAGTCTCCGTCGCCATCGCAGTGGGGCAGCACCCGCCGATACACGTCCCAGCGATCGCCTCGGTCGTCGTCGCGGAACAGGTCGTAGGCCAGCTGTGTCACGACCACGACCACACACCCGTCGCCACTGATCACCGGTCGCACACTGTCGCCAGGCCGGATGCGCTGGTCGGCGGCGGTGATCTCGACCGGGCTCGAGCTCTCGGGGGCAGCGCGATCGACGAGCCAGACGGAGCTGCGACGACCATCCTCAACCGGGGGCGCACCCTCGTACACCACCCACCGACCATCGTCCGACACCGATGGCCACGCCCCGAAGCGGTGCTCCGCCGAACCCGCGCCAGCAGTGTCGGACGGAGCGATGTCGCCCGATGCTTGGACCCACACAGCTCCCGCTGCAGCCGCGACGAGGACCGCTGCGCCGAGCATCCATCCTCTCGGGTCGAAACGGTGTGTCATGGCATCCGGTACAGGTCGTCGTCAGGGACGGCGAAACGTACCGAGCACGGTTGACCGCTACCGCGCCACCCGGAGTACGGCAGATGAACGCAGGACAGCCAACAGGCCAATCCTCCTGGACGACAGGTCAGTCGTCGCCGGGAGCCATCGCCGGGAACCCCGGCTCGTAGGCCGCCGTTGGGTTGGCGCGCACGCGGCGGTCGAGCCGAGCAGCATCGTCACCCACCAGGATCCGCCACTCCCCGCGCTTGACAGCGTCGAGGATCACCGTCGCTGCCTGGGCCGACGTGACCGGCGCCAGGTCGCGGAACATCTCGCCCATCTGCTGCATCACCGGGTCGATCTCGCCGGTGTCGCTGTGCATCCGCATCGAGTTGAGCGCGATCGAGGTGCCGATGTGCCCGGGCATCACCACCGATGCGCGCAAGTGAGGTGCATTCACCCGGAAGTCGGTGATCAGCGCCTCGGTGAAGCCCTTCACGGCGAACTTGGCGGCGCTGTAGGCGGTGTGCGGCCGGTCCGGTCCGAGCGAAGCCCAGAACCCGTTCACCGAGCTGGTGTTGACGACATGACCTCGATCGGCCTTCATCAGCAGCGGCAGGAACGCAAGCGTGTTGTAGTAGACGCCGTTCCAGCAAACACCGAACGTCGTGTCCCATTGGGCGCGGCCGCCGGTCACGATGCTGCCGCCACCACCGATGCCTGCGTTGTTGAACAGCAGGTGCACCTGGGGGCGCCAGGCCGCCACCTCGTCGCGGAAGGCGAGCACCTGGGCCTCGTCGGACACGTCGGCGAGCCCGGTGAGCACCTGACCGGGCGAGCCGTCGGCAACGACGAGGTCGGCCGTCTCGGCCAAGGTCTCGGGCACGACATCGCAGGTGGCGACATCGCACCCGTCGGCCGCCAGCTGGCGCACCAGCTCGCGCCCCATGCCAGTGCCACCACCGGTCACCACGGCCACACAGCCGGCGAACCCGTCCTCGAAGCGCTCTCCCATGTCCGGGTTTCCTCTCCCCTAGTGCCGGCTCGCCGAGTGCCGGCTCGGCTCGTCCATCCTCACAGGATCCCGTCCCACAGCGCCAGCTCGTCGGCAGCTGGCTGGTGCAGCAGGCTCGGCGCGACATCGAACGACATCGTCGGCCGCTCGGCGGCGGTGTAGCGCGGCCATTCGGGCAGGCCGGCATGGCCGGGCGAGCCGTGGGTGGCGAAGTGCACCCAGGCGCCGTGCACCGTGTCGGCCAGCTCGACCGGCGCCTGACCGTCGGTGAACGCCCGGGCCATGTCGCTGTCGAGGGTGTGGAACACGTAGGCCAGCTCGAGGGCGTGGCAGGCGCCGAAGATCCCGCCGAACGCCGGGGTGCGCCAGTCGAAGCGGTACATCCACACGTTCGGGTTGTGCACCGCCTGGGCGTCGGCAAGCCGCACTGCGGGCACGCGGAACATCCGGTCGGTCTCCACAGCGGCGACGATCTCGTGAGGCGCGGCCTCGGGCCGGGCGGCGCGATAGCGCGCCAGCGCCGCTTCGCCCTGGCCCGCGAACACGGCGTCCATCGTCATCTTCACCATCACGTCGTTGAACATGTCGGCCATGGCCACGACGAACACGAGCGACTCCTCCATCGTCGTGCCGACGAGGATCGAGACGTCGGCGGCCGACCCTGCGGCGATCGCATCGATCGGGCGCTGCGGCAGGGTCGCCGTGCCGTAGGTGGGCTGGAACGGCATCGCCGCCCCTGCCACCTCGCCGAACTTCTCGGCGTTGCGGGTGGTCTGGAGCTCGGTGGTGAGCGCCACTTGGGCCTCGAGCCACTGCTCGCTCGTGACGGCCACCAGGGCCTCCATGTCGCCCGGGGCCACACCGACAGCGTCGAGCATGTACCCGGCAATGCGGCTGGCCGTCGCCGCGCTCACGCCGTTGTGGCCGGCCCCGCTCTGGGGCACTGCCTGACGGAACAGGCCCTTCGCCGAGGGCATGGCGAGCAGTGCGCCGATGCTCATGCCGCCTGCCGACTCGCCAGCCACCGTGACCCGCTGGGGGTCGCCACCGAAGGCAGCGATGTTGTCCTGCACCCAGCGCAGCGCGGCAACCTGGTCCTGGCTGCCGAGTGTTCCCGACTCGGCGAGCTCGGGGAAGTGGTCGGCGAGGTGCAAGAACCCCTGGGCGCCGAGGCGGTAGTTGATCGTGACGCACACCACGCCGTTGCGGGCGAACGCGGTGCCGTCGTACACCGGCTCGATCCCGCTGCCGCTGACGAAGGCGCCGCCGTGCACCCACACCAGCACCGGCAACCCGCTCGCAGCCGGGTCCGGGGTCCACACGTTGAGGTTCAAGCTGTCGTCGCCGGCCGGCGGCAGCGGACCACCGAAGGGCGGCGGCATCGGTGGTTGCGGCTGGATGAGACCGTCGGCCGTGGCGTCGCGGACGTCGTCCCACGCAACAACCGGCTGGGGTGGCCGGAAACGGTTGGCGCCGCCGACCGGTGCGGCGTACGGGATGTTGCGGAACGTGTGCACACCGTCGTCGACGGCACCTCGCACTCGGCCCGACGCGATCGTCACCAGAGATTCCATGGCCACTCCCCCACTCGGCTCGACGCACGCTTCCCCTCGGCGCACCGTCGTTCGTTACCGTACTGCTCAGAACGGACGCATTCCGCAGGGGGACTTCTCATGGCACACGACCTGATCATCCGCAACGGCACGGTGATCGACGGAACGGGCGCAGCGGGCATCCGCGCCGATGTCGCCGTCGACGGCGACCGGATCACGGCGATCGGCGATCTCTCCGCTGCAACAGCGACCCGCGAGATCGATGCCACGGGGCTGACGGTCACGCCGGGCTTCGTCGACCTGCACACCCACCTCGACGCCCAGGTGAGCTGGGACCCCGCACTCACCAGCAGTTCGTGGCACGGTGTCACCACGGTGCTCATGGGCAACTGCGGCGTCACCTTCGCCCCGGTGCGCCCCGACAGCCGCGAGTACCTCGCCGAGATGATGGAGAGCGTCGAAGACGTGCCGCGCGCCGCCATCCTCGACGGCCTGCCCTGGGACTGGTCGACCTACCCCGAGTACCTCGACGCGGTGCAGCGGATGCAACCGGCGCTCAACATCGTCGGCATGGTGGGCCACTGTGCGATGCGCTACCACGTGATGGGCGATCGCTCGATGAGCGACGAGGCGCCAACTCCCGACGAGATGGCGCAACTGCGCGACCTGGCGGCCGAGTCCGTAGCAGGGGGCGCCGTCGGCTTCTCGACGTCGCGCATCTTGCTGCACCGAGTGCCCGACGGCCGCTGCGTGCCGGGCACGTTCGCCCCGGTCGACGAGTACCTGGCGATCGCCGACGGCATGAACGATGCGGGCGGCGGGCTGTTCCAGGCCGTGTGCGACTTCCAGACCAAGGCCGGCCACGAGTTCGGTCTGCTGACGGCGATGGCCGAGCGGTGCGGCGACGTGCTGTTCTCGGGCGGCGTCGGCGACAACGGCGGCCAGGGCACGCTCGACTTCTACGGCAACTTCCTCGGCGCCACCCGCGCCAACTCGGGCCGGATCACCACCGCTGCGATGACCCGTCCGAGCGGATCGCTCGCCGGCCTGTACCAGGTGCCGCCGGTGGCCGGACGGGCGTGGGCCCAGGTGATGCGCCTGCCCACCCTGGCCGACCGGGTGGCAGCCCTGAAGGATCCGGCCACTCGCGCCGAACTGGTCGACGAAGGCGTGCGCAAGGGGCTGCAGTTCCGACCGGAGTTCATGTTCCCGCTGGGCATGGGCGAGCTGCCGGACTACCACGTCGCCAACGGCACGTCGCTCGCCGACCTCGCCACCGCAGCCGGCGTGCACCCGGTGGAGGTCGTCATCGACCGCTTGATCGAGAGCGACGGCCGCGAGCTCTACAACATGTGGTACTTCAACCGCGACGGCGAGACGCTCGGCAAGCTGTTCACGCTCGACCACGTCTACCCCGGCCTCGGCGACGCCGGCGCCCATGCGGGGCAGATCTGCGACGCCGACGCGGCGACGTTCTACCTGTCGTACTGGGTGCGCGAACGCAACCTGGTGAGCCTGCCGAAGGCGATCAACCAGCTCACCCAGCAGGCGGCTGCCGTGCTCGGCCTGATCGACCGCGGCACGGTCGAGGTCGGCCGTTTCGCCGACCTCAACGTCTTCGACGCCGCCACGCTCGAGCCCGCCTACCCCGAGTACGTGAACGACTTCCCCGGCGGCGCAGGACGCCTGCGCGTCGGCGCCCGCGGCTACGCGGCCACGATCGTCAACGGCGAGGTGGTCACCGAGCAGGGCGCCCACACCGGCAACCGCCCCGGCCGGGTGCTGCGCCAGTTCTCCCGTGGCTGAGCGGCAAGGCCTCGGCACCATCACCGAGCCCGCGCGCGAGATCGACGTCGTCCATCGCACCGACGTGCTCGTGGTCGGATCCGGCCCGGCGGGCCTCGCCGCGGCACTGGCAGCGGCACGCACCGGCGTGGACGTGACCCTGGTCGAGCGCTTCGGCTGCTACGGCGGCAACCTCACCGCTGTGGGCGTCGAGGGCCTGGCCTGGTACCGCCACGAGCAGACGGTCGAAGCCGACGGCATCGGCCGCGAGTTCGAGACCCGCGCCTACGAGATGGGCGCAGCCGTGCCCGAGAGCCAGTCGCTCAGCTACGAGATCGACGCCGAGGGCTTCAAGGTGGTCGCCGACACGCTGGTGGCCGAAGCCGGCATCCACGGCATGCTCCACCGCGCCTTCGCCGCACCCGTGATGGACGGCGACCGGGTGGTCGGCATCATCACCGAGTCGAAGGCCGGACGGGAAGCCATCCTCGCCGAGCGGGTGATCGATGCCACCGGCGACGCCGACATCGCCCACCGGGCGGGTGCCACCACGCACCTCACCCCACGCGAGCAGATGATGGGCGTGTCGGTGATGTTCCACCTGGCCGGCGTCGACAAGCGGCGATTCCTGGAGGGCATCGCAGCCGACCCGCAGACCTACAAGGACTGGTCGGGCAACGGCGAGTGGGACATCGAGACCTCCGGCAAGGAGGACGAGATGTTCTCGCCGTTCCTGCACAAGCCGTTCCGCAAGGCGATCGAGGACGGGCTCATCCCGCCCCACCTCACCACGATCGCCGGCACGTGGGGGGCCGTGCACGACTCCGGTGAGCTCACCTACATGAACCTCGTGCACATCGACGGCATCGACGGCACCGACCCCGACGACCTCACGCGCGGCGAGGTGGAGGGCAGGCGGCGGGCGATGTACGCGCTCGACGCGCTGCGGAGCTACACGCCCGGGTGCGAGCAGGCCCGCCTGCGCAACTTCGGCATGACCCTCGGCGTGCGCGACACGCGCAAGGTGGTGTCGGCCTACGACATGACCGAGCACGACGTGCGCGAGCAGGGCCGCTTCGACGACTCGATCGGCATCTTCCCCGAGTTCATCGACGGCTACGGGATCCTGATCCTGCCCACCACCGGTCGCTACTTCCAGTTGCCGTACCGCAACGTCGTGCCGACCGGTGTGCGCAACCTGCTGGTGGCAGGCCGCAGCTCCGGCGGCGACCGCGTGTCGCACGCGGCGACGCGCAACATGGGCTGCTGCGCCGTGCTCGGCCAGGGCGCGGGCGTCGCTGCGGCGCTGTCGGTGAAGCACCGACGCGAGCTCGACGAGGTCGACATCGTCGCCGTGCAGGCCGAGCTCACGCGCCAGGGAGTGCGGCTCGCGTGACCAGGCACCGATCGAAAGGGACGTGATGGACAGCCACGTGCGCAGAGCCGAGCTGATGGTGGGTCGTGGCATCGCCGAGCTCATCGAGTCGGAGGCGCTGCCGGGGACCGGCCTCGAGGCAGAGGCCTTCTGGCAGGCCCTGTCGGACATGGTGCACGACCTCGGCCCGCGCAACGCCGAGCTGCTCGAGGTCCGCCAGCAGCTGCAGGCCGCGATCGACCGATGGCATCGTGAGCACGCCGACCAGCCGCACGACCGGGACGCCTACGAGGCCTTCCTCCGCGAGATCGGCTACCTCGTGCCCGAGGGCCCGGACTTCACCGTCGACACCGACCGCCTCGACCCCGAGATCGCCAGCGTCGCCGGACCGCAGCTCGTCGTGCCGATCACCAACGCCCGGTATGCGATCAACGCCGCCAACGCCCGCTGGGGCTCGCTGTACGACGCGCTCTACGGCACCGACGCGCTCGGCGACCTCCCACCTCCCGGGCCGTACGACGATGCACGCGGGGCCCGGGTGGTGGCCGAAGCCCGGCGCTTCCTCGACGAGATCCTCCCGCTCCGCGACCTCGGTGGCACACCTCGCTCACACACCGAGTGCACCGGCTACCGGGTCGCCGACGGCCACCTGCGGGCGACGTTCGCCGATGGCGCCGAGGGCGGGCTGATCGATCCGTCCACCCTCTCCGGCTACAGCGGTGATCCAGCCTCACCGACGGCAGTGCTGTTCGAGCACCACGGGCTCGGCATCGAGGTGGTGATCGACCGTGCCCATCCGGTCGGGGCCACCGACCCGGCCGGCGTCGCCGACGTCGTGCTCGAGGCGGCGGTCACTGCGATCATGGACTTCGAGGACTCCGTCGCCGCCGTCGACGACGCCGACAAGGCGCTCGCCTACCGGAACTGGTTGGGGTTGATGCGCGGCGACCTCACGGAAGAGGTCACCAAGCAGGGTCGGACCTTCACCCGCACGCTCGTGCCTGACCGGGCCTTCACCGGCACCGACGGGCGGTCCACCTCGCGGCGGGGCAGGGCGCTGCTCCTCGTGCGCAATGTGGGGCACCTGATGACCACCGGTGCAGTGCTCGATCGCGACGGCCGGCCGACACCTGAAGGTCTGCTCGACGCGATGGTCACCGTCCTGTGCGCCCTGCCGAGCGTGTCGGGGGCCGCGGCCACGCCGAACAGCCCGGCCGGGTCGGTGTACGTCGTGAAGCCCAAGATGCACGGCCCCGACGAGGTCGCCTTCACCGACGAGATCTTCACCCGCGTCGAGCAGGCCCTCGGCCTGGCGCCGAACACCGTGAAGATCGGCATCATGGACGAAGAGCGTCGGACCACCGTGAACCTCCGCGAGTGCATCCGCGCCGCACGGCGCCGCGTCGCGTTCATCAACACCGGCTTCCTCGACCGCACGGGCGACGAGATCCACACCTCGATGCTGGCCGGGCCGATGGTGCGCAAGCAGGACATGAAGGCGCAGCGGTGGATCCAGGCGTACGAGGACTGGAACGTCGACACGGGCATCGCCTGCGGCCTGCTGGGGCGCGCCCAGATCGGCAAGGGGATGTGGGCCGCGCCCGACCTGATGGCCGACATGCTGGCCCAGAAGGTCAACCACCCCCGGGCGGGCGCCAGTTGCGCATGGGTCCCCTCGCCCACTGCGGCCACGCTGCACGCGACCCACTACCACCACGTCGACGTCGCGGCACGCCAACGCGAGCTCGCCGCACGCCTCGCGGCCGACGGCCCTCGGGCGAGCCTGAGCGACCTGCTCCTCATCCCGGTCGCCCACCAGCCGAACTGGTCGGGCGACGACATCCAGGCCGAGCTCGACAACAACGCCCAGGGCATCCTCGGCTACGTCGTGCGTTGGGTCGACCAAGGTGTCGGCTGCTCGAAGGTGCCCGATATCCACGACATCGGGCTGATGGAGGACCGGGCGACATGCCGGATCTCGTCGCAGCACATCGCCAACTGGTTGCTCCACGGGATCGTCACCCGCGACCAGGTCGACGCGACGATGCGCCGGATGGCCGCCGTGGTCGATCAGCAGAATGCCACCGACCCCGCCTACCGCCCGATGGCACCCGACTTCGACGGGGCGGCCTTCCGTGCCGCGTGCGACCTGGTGCTCTCCGGGGTCGAGCAGCCGAGCGGCTACACCGAACCGATCCTCCACGCCCGCCGCCTCGAGCGCAAAGCGCTCCGGCCCACCTGACCGAACCAGAACCACCCAGAACGAAGAGGCCCACCGTGCAGCTCACCATCGACCATGCCCGTCGCATCATCGCCGGGGCACTCGCCCACGCTCACGCTGCCGGCATGAAGCCGTTGTGCGTGGCCGTGCTCGACGGCGGCGGCCACCTCGTCGCGTTCGAACGCGAGGACGGCGTCGCCAACCGGCGGTTCGACGTGGCGTTCGGCAAGGCCCACGGCGCCATCTCGATCGGGGTGGGCTCACGCACGCTCGGCGTGATGGCACTCGAGCGACCCCACTTCGTCGCCGGGGTGACCGCAGCCATCGGTGGCGCGCTCGTGCCCGTGGCCGGCGGCGTGATCGTGGTCGACGACGAGGGGGCCCGCATCGGTGCCGTCGGGGTCTCGGGCGACACGTCCGACAACGACGAGGCGGCTGCGTTGGCCGGGATCGCGGCTGCAGGCCTGGTCGCCGCGGCGGGCTGACGATCAGCTCGGGTCGCTCACCCGGCCGAGGAACAGCACGGCGCCCGTCACCGTGTCGCGCACGGCATAGAGGAACGGGCGATCGATGGTGAGCTCGACCGGCGGGTCCATCGGCGCCGAGGTGGCGCGCATCCCGACAGCGGTGGCCGCGGCAGCCTCGGTGCCCTGCTCGTCGACGGTGATGTTCGCCTGGTGGATCACCACACCGATGAACAGCTCCTCGTCCGTGGTCATCGCGCTGAAGTCGGCCGACGACGGGTCGAAGGCCGACGGCATCCCGAGCGCAGCCAGCACCGTGCTCAACTCGACCTTGGTCTCGAGGTCGAACCTCGGCAGACCGAGGTTCACCTGTCGACCGGCAAGGCCGCGGACTGCGTCGTCGAGCAGGCCGTCGGCGAGCAGCGCCTCGACGGCAGCGAGCTCGCCAGCGTCGGGCACGACCACCAGCATCGACAGCGCACCCCCGGCATAGGGCAGGTCGACCGCCTGCCAACCATCGCCGGCAGCATGGGCCAACATGCGCGAAGCGCGCATCGTGGGGACCTCGACCGTCTCGCCCGCTGCGGTCGTGAACGGGCCCGGTGCGGTCGATCCCTCGGCGAACGGCTCGAGCCACGGTGCCTTCATGTAGACGGCGTTCACCAGGGTGAGGCGCGAGGCGGGCGTGATGGTGCCCTGGCCGAGCAGCTCGGGGATCCGGTCCTTGGTCTCGTCGGCCACCCAGTCGTTGATCGCGCCGCGAGCCCCCTCCGGGTCGGACACGTAGTCGACGAGGCGCATCCCGGCGCCGTACTGCGCACCGAGCAGGTCGAGGAACGCCTCGCCCCAGGCGAGGCCGTCCTGGCCCCACAGCGAGTTGGCGATCGACAGCTCGACGGTGACCGGATCGCCCATCGCCTCGAACGTGCCACTGCGGGCCTCGAGCTCGGCCGTGAGCGCGTTCATGCCCGGATGCAGCGCCGCCGGATCGGCACCGAGTTCAGCGGCGTGCAGCACGGCGTCGAGCTCGGTGGCCGTGGCGCCGAGGGCACCGGCACGAGTCATCGCCAGGGCGAGCACGATGCTGGCCGGCGAGCACACCAGGTTCTCGCTGCCGTCGCCGGCGAGGCGTGCATACAGGTCGGCGCCGAAGGCGTTCACGGCAGCAGCGGCCTGCGCTGCCAGCGCCGGATCGGCAGGCTGGCGCGCCACGAGCGAACGGGCTTCACCGGGGGCGCTCGGCCCGGATCCGGTGGTCCCGGGCACCGTCGTGGTGGGCCCGGAGACGTCCTCGCCACCACACGCCTGGATGAGCGGCACGACAGCAGGGGTGGAGGCAAGAGCGAGGAAGGTACGGCGATCCATATCCGTCAGACGCCCGGGCGCCACCCGCGGTTCCCGGTCGCTGCGCAACGAGTACGATCACGCCATGCTGGCGGACGGGGTCCTCGACCTCGGCATCGATCTCGACGTGTGGCCATGGGTGTGGCTCGGCGTGGCCGTCATGTTCGCGCTCGTCGAGCTGGTGGCGCTCGGCGGGTCGTTCGTCCTGCTGCCCTTCGCCGTGTCGGCATTTGTCGCCTCGATCCTCGGGTTCTACGACGTCGCAGTCGAGGTGCAGTGGATCGTCTTCCTGGTCGGCGGCGCGCTGCTGTTCGGGGCTGCCCTGAAGTGGTTGCGGCGCTTCGTCGACGACAACGACACGCCGCCCGGCGTGGGCGCCAACCGCCTCATCGGGATGGTCGGCATCGTCACCGAGCCACTCGTGCCCGACGACGTGGCGCGCAGCGGCCGGGTGTCGATCGCGAGCGAGGTGTGGGGCGCGCACACCCGCAACGACGAGCGGGTCGAGCGCGGCACCCGGGTGCGCGTCGTCGAAGTCGAGGGCACTCGCGTCGTCGTCGAAGTCGTGGAGCCCGCGCAGACGTCCGAGATCGAACCGACAGACACCGACAAGGAGCAGCTGTGACCCTGGCCATCATCATCGCCGCCGTCGCCATCGTGGTGATCGCCTTCCTCATCGGGGCGGTGAAGATCGTCCGCCCCTACCAGCGCGGGCTGGTGGAGCGCCTCGGCAAGTACAAGGACACCAAGAGCCCCGGCCTCAACCTGATCATCCCGTTCATCGAGACGATGCAGCTCGTCGACATGCGCGAGCAGGTGGTCGATGTGCCGCCACAGGAGGTGATCACCTCCGACAACGTGGTGGTGTCGGTCGACGCCGTCGTCTACTACGAGGCAACCGACCCACAGCGCCTCGTCTACAACGTGGCCGACTTCTTTACCGCCATCACCAAGCTGGCCCAGACCAACCTGCGCAACCTGGTGGGCGACCTCGAGCTCGACCGGGCGCTCACGTCGCGCGACACGATCAACACGCAGTTGCGCGAGGTGCTCGACGACGCCACCGACAAGTGGGGCGTGCGCGTGGTGCGCGTCGAGATCCAGCGCATCGACCCACCGCCGGAAGTCGTCTCGGCGATGCATGCCCAGATGCGCGCCGAGCGCGACCGGCGCGCCACCGTCACCGAGTCGCAGGGCTATCGCGAAGCGGCCATTGCCCGCGCCGACGGCGAGAAGCAGTCGTCGATCCTCGCCGCCGAGGGCCGCAAGCAGGCAGCCATCCTCGATGCCGAGGGCGAGGCGCAGGCGATCGAGCTGCGCGCCACCGCCGACCAGATCCGCCTCACCAAGCTGGGCGAGGGCGAAGGTGCCGCGGCACGCGAGCGCCTGCTCGGCATCAAGGCGGCCGACGCCGACCAGACCGTGCTCACCGTCGAGTACCTCACGGCGCTCACCCGGATCGGCGACGGGCGGGCCACCAAGCTCGTCATCCCCGCCGAGTTCTCCGGCCTGCTCGGCACCGTGGCAGCCATCGTCGAGGCCACCCGCGCCGACGACGACGAGGTGCGGCCGAAGGCCGGGCTGCCGATCCCCAAGGCCGCCGAGCGCGTCGACCTGCCCGAGCACGGAACAGCCTGATGCGGCGGGCCGACGCGCCTACGGCGGGTTGGTACCCCGATCCGCAGGGCGGGCCGCGCCTGCGCTGGTGGGACGGCACCGACTGGAGTGACCGGTGGCGGTCGCGGCCCGCACCCTCGGTGACCACCGCTGCCGGCAGCCTGCCATTCGAGGTCGTCGGCGACGCGGTGCGCACCGCTGCCAGGTCCGCCGGGGCGTCGGGTCTGCGACCGCCCAGGGTCGACCAGCGCGACCTGGTCGATCAGGTCCGCCAGGTCGCCCGTGCCGAGATGGCCCGCGGGGCCGAGATGTTCGGTCAACAGGCCCGCCATGTCACCAGGCAGATCGAGCCGCTCGTCGGGCAGTACACCAACAGGCTGATCGACTTCCTGCGCCGGCTGCTGATCATCGCCGTCGCGCTCATCGTGTTCTGGTTGGTGTTCCAGGCGATCGCCGAAGTGACCTTCTTCCAGTGGCTCGGCGACCGGATCGACAACCTGTTCGGTGGCGACGCCCTGCCCCGGGGGCCATCGACGAGCTGACGCGTTCGCTACGTCGTCGGCACTGCGCCGCGTCTACCGTGCGTCCCATGTCCATCGCCATCACCGACGACCACCTGGCACTTGGTGCCACCGCCGCCGACCTGCTCCAGCGCCGCGATGCACGCGGCGCCAACCGCGCCCAGCTCGAGACCGAGGCCGAGGCCCTGCCGTCGTTCTGGAACGAGATGGCCGAGCTCGGTTGGCTCGGCCTGCACCTGCCCGAGGAGCACGGCGGCTCGGGCTTCGGCCTGCCCGAGTTGGTGGTCGTGGTCGAAGAGCTCGGTGCCAACGTCGCGCCCGGACCGTTCGTCCCGACCGTGATCGCCAGTGGCTTCCTCGCCGTGGCGGCCTCGGCCGAGCTGCAGGCCAAGCTGCTGCCCGGCCTGGCCGATGGCTCGCGGACCGCCGGCATCTCGCTCGGCGGTTCGCTCACCCTGTCCGGCGGCTCCGCCGAGGGTGACGCCGGCGTGGTGCTCGGCGGCGCGCTCGCCGACATCGTGCTGGCCCTGGTCGGCAACGACGTGGTGGTGATCGACCGGCATGCGGCCGGTGTCTCGGTCGAGGTTCCGGCGAACCTCGATCCGGCCCGCCGCTCGGCCAAGGTGACACTGTCGGGTGTCGCCGTCGACGTCGTCGAGGGTGGCCGCCAGGCGCTGCTCGACCTGGCACGCGTGCTGCTGTCGGCCGAGGCCGTCGGCGTGGCCCGCGAGTGCACCCGCGCCGCTGCCGAGTACGCCAAGGTGCGTCTGCAGTTCGGCCGTCCGATCGCCATGTACCAGGCCGTCAAGCACCACTGCGCCAACATGTCGGTGGCCACCGAGCTCGCCACCGCAGCCGTGTGGGACGCCAGCCGCGCCGCAGCCGGTGGCGGCAGCCAGGCGTCGTTCGCTGCCGCAGTGGCCGCCACGCAGGCCACCGAGGCCGCCGACCTCGCCGCCAACCTGAACATCCAGGTCCACGGCGGCATCGGGTTCACGTGGGAGCACGACGGCCACCTCTACCTGCGCCGGGCCACCGCCATCGCCGCCTTCCTCGACCCCGAGGCATCGGCCGTGCAGGTGGCCGAGCTGGCCAAGGCCCGCGTGCGCCGCGAGCGCTCGATCGACCTGCCGCCCGAGGCCGAGGTGATCCGCGCCGAGGTGCAGGCCTTCTGCGAGAAGGTGCAGGGCCTCGACGCCGTCGCCCAGCGCGACGCGATGATCGACGAGGGCTACGCCATGCCGCACTGGCCCAAGCCGTGGGGTCGCAACGCGAAGGCCGTCGAGCAGCTCGTCATCGAGCAGGAGTTCGCCGCTGCGGGCGTGAAGCGGCCGCAGTACGGCATCACCGGCTGGGTGATCCTCACCCTCATCCAGTACGCCACCGACGACCAGATCAGCCGCTGGGTGCGTCCGGCGCTGCGCCAGGACCTGATCTGGTGCCAGCTGTTCAGCGAGCCCGACGCTGGTTCGGACGCCGCCGGCATCACGACCAAGGCCACCCGGGTCGATGGTGGCTGGTTGGTGAACGGCCAGAAGGTGTGGACCAGTGGCGCCCACCTGGCCCGCTGGGGCTTCGCCACCGTGCGCACCAACCCCGATGCCCCCAAGCACCAGGGCATCACGATGATGGTCATCGACATGCAGGGCAAGGGCGTCACCGTCCGGCCGCTGCGCCAAACCACCGGCGGGGCCGAGTTCAACGAGATCTTCTTCGACGACGTGTTCGTGCCCGACGACGATGTGGTCGGCCCGATCGACGGCGGCTGGACCGTCGCCCGCGCCACGCTGGGCAACGAGAGCGTCAGCATCGGCGGCGGTGGCGGCGGCGGGTTCACCGTGCCGGCCGAGATGGCATGGAGCCTGCACGACGTCAACCCGCACCGTCTGGCCGGCGGTGTCGGCCGGATCGGGCGTCACCTGTCGGCGGTCGAGGCGATCGCGCTGATGAACATGCGCTCGGCGCACCGTGCCGTGGCCGGTGGTGGCCCCGGGCCCGAGGGCAACATCGCCAAGCTGGTCATCTCCGAGAACGGCCACGAGGCTGCGGCGATGGCACGCGAGTTGCTGGGGGCGGATGCGCTGTTCCTCGACGGCGCCGGCGCCATCGCCGGCAACCTGGTGCTGTGGCACCGCGGCATGTCGATCGCCGGTGGCACGTCGGAGATCAAGCGCAACCAGATCGGCGAGCGCATCCTCGGCCTGCCGCGCGACCCGCTGATCAACTGAGTCGAACCGACGGGTGTCGGCGCCGGGGTCCGACGCCGACACCCGCACCGGTGCGAGCGGTCAGCTCTTCGGGATGATCGTCCCGGTGTTCATCACGCCCTGCGGGTCGAAGGCCCGCTTCAGGGTCTCGAGCATCGGGAACGAGGTGCCGTACTCCTCGCGCACCCACTTGGCGCGGGCCTTGCCGATGCCGTGGTGGTGGACGATCGAGCCACCGAACCGGAGCGTCTCTTCGCAGATGATGTCGATGATCGGGAAGTAGTACTTGTCGTTCTCCTCCTCCGGCTCGCAGTCGACGAGGTCGTAGAAGTAGTTGAAGTACATGTTCGTGCCGTTGATGTAGCTGTGCGACGAGTGCCCGCCGAGCAGGGTGATCCCGCGGATCTCGGCACGGATGCGAGGGATGACGGCTTCGTAGATGTCGTTGATCGAGCTCCAATCGGCCGAGATCTCGGTGGTGCGGTTCACGTTGCGCGTGGTCCGGATGCGCTCGTCCTCGCGGGTCACCTTGTCGGGCCCCCACACCAGGTCGTTGAACCACTCCTCGATCAGCGCCGGGTCGACCGGGGTGCACTCCGGGTAACGCGCGACGATCTCGTGGATGCCCTCGGCCGTGGCCTTGGTGATGCCGGCTGCACCCTCGGCCATGAACAGCAGGATGCACTCGTCGGGGCGAGCGAAGTGCGAGAAGTGCAACTGGCCGTCCTCGTAGTCGTACAGACGGGCCACCGACGGGTGATAGCCGGCGGCCATCACCTCGCGCAGCGCCTCGAAGCCCCGCTTCATCCCCGGCAGCGTCCATCCCATGAACACGTGGTTCTCGGGCAGGTACGGGAACAGCTTCACCGTCACCTCGGTGATGTAGCAGAGCGCACCCTCGTTGCCGATGACGATGTGGCGGATGTCGGGGCCAGCAGCGCGGCGCGGCACGTTCTTGATGCGGCACACCTGGCCACCGGGGAACACCACCTCGCAGCCCACCACCATGTCCTCGATGCCGCCGTAGAGCGTCGAGAACTGGCCGATGCTGCGCGTGGCGACCAGGCCGCCCATGCTGGCGATCGGCTTGCTCTGCGGTGAGTGGCCGGTGGTGAGGCCGTGCTTGCGCACCTCGTCCTCGAGGCGCTGCAGCGGCACGCCCGCCTGCACGGTGGCCTGCATGTTGTAGGGGTCGATCTTGACGATGGCGTCGAGCTTCGAGCCGTCCACCACGATCGACAGGTCGGTGCCGCTCTCGAGGCCGCCCTCGGTGGCGGTGCCACCGGTGCGAGGCACGATGTTCACGCCGTGCTCGGCGGCGAACGTGAGCACGGCGGCCACCTCGGCCGTGCTGGCCACGTGCACGATGGCGACCGGCAGCGTCATGGTGTGCACGCCGAAGATGTTCTGCAGCTTGCGGAAGTTGTCGACGCTCGAGCGCGTCAGCTCGGCCTCGTCGGTGATCACACGGTCGGGACCGACGATGCGCTGCAGGTGCTCGACGACGGCGTCGTGGCTGAGGGTCATGGTGCTCTCCTGAGGGTCAGTGGAAGATCGGGTAGGCCCGCTCGAACAGCGCGTCGGTGTGCTCGCGGATCGAGTGGTACACGGTGTCGGCCATGCGTCGGTAGGTGTCGCCATTGGCCGGGTCGGGCAGGAAGGTCTCGCGAGCTGAAGCCATTCGCGCCGCAGCGGTGGCGATGTCGGGGTGCACCCCTGTGGCGGCAGCGGCGCAGATCGCCGATCCGAGGCTGGCGCCACCCGAGCCGACGCTGCGCGACGCCGGCACCCCGAACACATCGGCGAAGATCTGCATGAACAGCGGGCTGTGCGAGCCACCCCCGGACACCACGATGTCGGTGAGGGTGATGCCCAGCTCGGTGCACATCGCGTCGACGTGGTGCTCCATGGTGAGCGCGATCGCCTCGAGGATCGAGCGGTACACGTGGCCTCGGCCGTGGCGGGCGTCGAAGCCGAGCATCATCCCCTTGCGGAACGGCTTGTCGGTGGTGGCCAGCCAGTCGAGCACGGTCATCAACCCGTCGCTCCCCGCGGGAAGGGGTGCGGCCTCGCGCTCGAGGTAGGCCTCGCGGCTGAGGCCCTCGGCCGCGGCACGCTCGCCCATCTCCGGGCCGAGCAGGTCGAGGAACCAGCTCAGGGTCCACATCCCGCGACGCACACCATTGCTCTCGTAGAGGTAGCGGTGCGGGACCGACGCGAAGTTCGTCCAGAAGTGCGCCGGGTCGCGGTGGTTCACGCTGCCGTGCACCATCGCGGCGATGTAGGTGCCGAGCGACACCAGCGCCGTCGTGTCGCCGAGCGACCCGGCGCCGAGCATCTCGACCGCCTTGTCGTTGGCGGTGGCCACCACGGGCACGCCCGCAGGCAGCCCGGTCGCTGCGGCCGCCGCTGCGGTGAGCGGGCCGATCACCTCGCCGGGCATCTGCAGCTCGAACAGCTGCTCGCGACGCACACCGTGCTGCTCGTACAGCGCAGGGTCGTCGCTCCACTGCCAGGTGTCGGTGTCGATCGGCCACTGCAGGACGATGTTGTTGGCCGCCGTGTCGCGGAACTGCCCGGTGAAGCGGTGAGCGATGTAGCCCGAGGCGGTGGTGGCGTACGCCAGCGCAGGGTCGTCGGGCAGGTAGGCGCGGTAGGCGCGGTCGTCCATCCAGCTCATCACCGGTTCGACCAGGCTGCCGTCGGCGCGCAGGTACGCCTTGCAGCACCGGATCGGGCAGATGCCCACCCCCGCGATGTCGGCCGGGTCGCCGGCGAAGGCGGCCATCGCCTGACGGCTGGCATCGCCGATCGCGTCCCACAGGTCGTCGTCGGGGTGAAGCACCACACCGTGGCGGGGCCGCTCCATCGGGCGCAACGGTCGCTGGCCGCGCGCCACGGGTGTGCCGTGCGCATCGAACACCACCACCTTGGCGCTCTGCGTTCCGCAGTCGACGCCCACCAGGTAGGGGCCGTGTGTGGAGTTCTCAGCGCTCACTGCCCATACCCCTCGTGCCGAAGCGACACGCTACCCGACGCGACCGCTGCGCTCCGGGGACAGTGGCGCGGGAATCGTGGCGAGGGTTCAGCCCTGCGGTTGATAGACGCCGGCGGCACGGAAGTCGCCGACCCAGGCTCGGGCCAGCAGCGCCGGATCGCCTGCCACCAGATCTCCCGACGCTGTGCGCACGAAGACGTCGTCACCGGGTCGCGGCGCGCAGCCGGTGTTGGTGGCTGCGGCCACCACTTCGCCGGCAGCGTCAATCTCGAGCAGGGCCGTACGGGGCACCGCCACGGCGATGGTGAGCGTCGTACCGCCGGACGAATCGGCGACGGCCCCCTGCGAGGCGGCCGACGAGAGGGCGCCACAGGCCTCGCGCTCGACGAGGACAGCGGGGAGTCGTTCGCCATCGGAGGCTCCGGCGACGGAGGAAACCAGGGCAACGCTGCCGACAAGCGCTGCCACACCACCACCGGCGACGGCGAGTGAGCGGAGCGGGCGTAGGCGGCTGGCTGAGCGATCTGCGGGGGGCACATCTCGACATCGGCGCAGATGGACGAGTCATTGAGATGGCGGTGGTGATCTTGACGAGCCCTTGACGGATCGGCCGCCTGCCACAGTGCCGCGGTCAGGGGCGCTCGGTCGCGCTCGACACCAGATCGAATGCGCCCGTGGCGACGCCATCGGCCCCGACCGTCGACCCCGCGGTGTCGAGTGATGCAACGTCGACCGACGGTGCGTCGGCACCTCTGCCTGCGGCCTCGTCGGCCTCGGCATGGCGGCGCGACAGGAACCGGAAGCCGAGCAGTGCGAAGCAGACGACAACCAGCACCGCTGCAGCCAGCAGGAGCAAAGGCTGGTGGTTGGTGGCGACGACGGTGGTGGTGCTCGGCCCGGCCCCGGAGGTGACGACCTGCCACTGCACCTCACCGATCGATACGGCACCGATCTCGACGGCGATCGTGGTCCGCCAGGTCTGACCAGGTGGAATCGCGCTCGGTGTGCCGAGCTCGAGCCGAGCCACGACCTCGCCGCCCCGGCGGGCGTCGCCGGCGACGCGTACCGCGGTGAGCGGCTGCGACGATCGATTGCGCACCGCAACGGTGACCAGATAGCGCGTGGCACCTCCGAGCGACGAACGGGCGGCGCTGAGGAACGAGTCCGGCGAGGCGACCACCTGTAGATCGGTGTCGACGAGACCCTCGAGGCTCTGGCCCTCGACGACATCGGCGACCGGATGGCCGATCACCTCCAGGGGTGTCACGGCGACTTCGGTGGTGTCGCGGCCCACTGCGCGGACCACGCACGGGCACGGTACGGGTGGGCGCTGCACCGTGAGCTCCAACCGGGCTGGCCCGTCGGCTCGGGTCTCGACACCCCTCCCAGACGGCATGTCACAGTCGCCGGCACCGCGCCGCGCCTCGTTGCCGCACACCACGACCGTCACCCATGGCGACTGGAACTGCTCGAGGCTCACCAGCACTCGCTCGCCGGGCTCGGCGCTGGTGCGGTCGAGGACGACGACCGGGCCGCTCAACTCGTCGCCGAGTAGTGGGGTGACCGACAAGGGAACGATCAGCGCGAGCGAGGCCGTTGCTGCGCGATGCCAGACTCGGGTCACACGCTCACCTCGTCGAGCTCGTCGAGCTCATCGGTCTGCGTGGCCAGCTCGGCCGGGACCACGGCATGGCGGCGATAGGCCCGCACGGCGAGGAACCCGAGCAGCACGGCCAGCGCGATGAGCAGGAGCAGCATCGGCGGCGCGAACACCCGGTCCGTGCCGCTGGTGGCGGGAACGTCTCCGAGAGCTGCCGAGCCGACGGGGTCGATGTCGACCTTGGTGGTCAAGAACAGCAGCGCTGGCGCTCCGACCACGCCGACGATCTCGGTCGATTCGCCGGGCAGCAGCTCGGGCATCGGCGGGAACTCCACGGTGCGCCGACCGAGGCCGAGCGGGCCCGACACGGTCACCTCGGGCACACCGCTGAGGCGCACGTTGCCACGGTTCTCGACCCTGAAGCGCACCTCGAGCGGGGCCGACCACGGGTTGATCGCCCGGGGGTAGTCGGTCTCGACATCGGTGATGGCGAGCACCGGCGTGAGCGGGCCGGCCACCTGGATGTACAGGCGGGTGCCGGTGCGCCGCTCGACGTCGATCTCGGGTCCGCCTGCCGTGGATCCGGTCGTCACGCTGGCGGCGACGATTGCCCCTGCGTGGTCGCCGGGCGCTGCATCGAGCGGCACTGTGATCGCTACCGGGATCGTGGCCTGCTGTCCGGGCAGAAGCGTGATCCGCTCGGCGTCGAGGCGGACCCACGAGCCGACACCGGTCGGGATCTCGTCGCCGGCGAGCAGGTCGAACTGGCCGTCGTCGTTGTTGAACGCATCGGTTGCGTAGATCTCGAAGTCCATCGGCACGTTGCCGAAGTTGTACAGCACGACTTCGTCGTCGATCGTGGTGCCTGGGGCAACCTGGTACGACAGATCGGGGCGGCTACCACCGGAGTCGCCGCTCGCGGGGGCGAGCGCCCAGCTCTGCACGATCTCGACCGGGGCCGACCCGGCCGGGACCGGGTCGGTCGGCGCAGTTTCGTCGGGCGCCGGCGCGGGGGGTGTGCCGGCACCGCTCGACGGGAGCATCTGCGTCGCCTCCGGTGCGGCGTACACGAAGGCAGCGTTACCTGCCGTCACCGCGACCAGCGCGAGCCCCAGCGACATGACGGTTGCGGTGAACCGACGCCGACGTTGAATGGTGGTGCTCGCGCTGGTCATGGCGTTGATCTTCTGCTTTCTGTCCTTGATGATCAGGTGGGGCTCGGTGGAGAGCCACCGTTCGGCGGTGGTGGTGCGGGTCGGGGGAGGCCGACCCGCACCACCACACAGCCGTCAGTTGATGGGGATGGCCATCAGACGATGGTGAAGGTGAGGGTGCCGGTGTAGGTACCGGCATTCACCGTCACCGGCACCAGCAGACGGACACGGGCGTCGATGACGGCCATGCCGAGCCCGGCGCCTGCGTTCGCCTTGGCGAGTGCCTTGGCAATGTTGTTGTTCGTCTCGTTCGAGGCGTCACCGAGTCCGTCGGTGCTCGACGGGGCGACCGGCTGACGGGCGGTGCCCGCAGCGACGGTCATGTCGTACCCGGCGAGCGTGGGGGCCGAATCCCAGGTGTTCTCGGGGTCCCAACCGAGGTGGTTGCCCGCGAAGGTCTCGCCAGCCGGGCCGGTGAAGGCGCTCATACGCCCGTTCAGGGTCCACCCTGCGTCGGTGTCGCGCGTGTCGACGATGGTGATCTGGTTGATCCGACCGGTCGCCGCGAAGTAGTTACCGGCGTAGTCGCCCTGGGTGAGCAGCGCACCGATCCCGAGGTCGAGACCACAGGTGGTGGGGTAGTTCGGGTTCGGCACCTGGTCCGCATCCACTGGGTACGGATACCCGGGGAAACGGGGGTCGGACGCTCCACCCGTGATCGTCGGTGCCGTGCCGGTCGGCAGGGTGCCGAAGTTCCAGCCGTTCACACCGTCGGTCGGGTCGGCGTTCGCAGTTGCCGTCAGCGCCGGCAGCGTGCCGAACCTGTCGTCGACGTACTGAGGTGCCGAGCCGAACACACCACAGCGCTGGGTCATCACCAACGCACCAGCGGGGCGGTCGACCTCGATCGCCGCCACCACCACGGTGTTGGGCAGCGACGAACCGCTGACGCCAGCCGAGGTGGTACCCGTGAACGGGGAGTTGTAGGTGGCCTGGATCGTGAACGTGTACACGCCTGCGGCGAGGTTCACCGCAAGCGATGTCGCGGTCGGGCTGAGGCCGGTCAGGGTCGTGCTGGTGGTGCACGCCGTGGTGGCCGGAGCCGGTCCCGTGCAGGTGACGGTGTAGCCCGTCCGGGTCGAACCGGCCGGATCCGTCGGAGCGGTCCACGAGAGGTTGACCACGCCGGTGCCGGAGGTTGCGCTCAGAGCCGGAGCTCCGACCGGGTTCGGGTTGACCGTGACGTTGCTCACCGTTGCGGCGGTGCTCGTGCCGACGCTGTTGGTCGCCGTGACCGTGACGTCATAGGACGTGCCGTTGGTGAGGCCGGTGATCTCGTAGCTGCCAGCCGCGGTCGGTGCCGGGCTGAGCGTCACGGGTGCACCGCCGCCCACCGGGGTTGCGGTCACGGTGTAGCTGCTGATCGCCGGGTCGGTCGTGCCGGCCGGAGCCGCGAACGAACCGGTGATCTTGCCGCCCGTGGTCGAGCCACCGTTGGCCGTGAATGACGTGGGCACGCCGGGCTTGGTGCCCTGCACCCAGGTGATGCCTGCACCGGCGCCTGTCACCGTGATCAGCGTCTGCCAGTAGCGCTCGGTCTGGCCCGTCTTCGAGCAGGCAAACCCGATCTTGTACTCACCTGCCGACAACGTGTTCAGGTCGAAGTTGAGCGTCGAGGTTCCCGTGATCTGGCCGGTGTTGACCGCCGTGTTCCTGTTCACCTGGGGGGTGCCCGCGGTCGAGTAGAGCGGCTGCGCAATCGATCCTGCTGGCGATCCTGCCGGCACGATCGGACCCGATGCGTCCCAGGTGAGTGTTCCGGCGTCGACGCCGGCCGAGGTGATGTATTGGTTCCAGCGGAACCCACCGGTTGCGGTGTCACCCGGGCAGACGTTGTTCGGCGCCGCGAGCGACAGAGTGAAGCTGGTGGTCTTGTTGCCCGACGTCGGTGACAACGTCTGGCCAGGCGTCGCAGCGGTTCCAGGCGGCAGCGCCTGGACCGAACCGGTCACGATGCCGGCTGCGGCAGCAACGGCAGCGAGTGCCGTCAGGGCCGCAGCGGCCCGTGAGATACGTGTGTTCTTCATGATGGTGTGTGTGCCTTTCGAAGTAGGTGGGGGTCGGATCAGAAGCTGCCGCTGCGCAGGCCGCGCTGGGTGCTGGTCGATCCACAGTCGGGGGCAACGAGGAAGCCCATGGTCTCGATGGTCGCCGTTGCCTGGCACACCTTCGAGGTGCCGCCGACGAACAGGTCCTTCAGCGCCAGGTTGCCCGGGCCGGTGATCACGGCCGTCGAGAAGACGTTGTAGACGGTGCGGCCGAACGTGGCGTTGTTGAAGAACGTCGCCACCGGAGTGAAGTTCGGGTAGGTGCCCGCCACCGGGCTGCCGATGTTGTTGCTGGCGCCGTCGTTCGAGACCGAGCCCATCACGACCTCAGCGGGCGGCGTGGGAACACCGTTGCCCCGGGCGCGGGCGATGTACTGGCTTGCGGAGAAGCCGACGATCACCTGGCTGTTGGCCTCTCCGGCGAGCGCGGCGACGGCGTCGCCGGCCTGCTTGAGGTGCACGCCGTTGCTCTCCTGCAAGCGTCCCTCAGCCTGGCTGCCCGGCACGGAGGTGCTGTTCACCACGCTGCGGCACAGAGCCGTTGCCGTGGCGTCCTCGCCTGCGCTCACACCGGCCGTGGTGAGCCACGACGCATAGGTGCCCGAGCCGAGCTGGATGCCGCACGGAATGATCCGCACGCCGTCGATGGTCTGCGGGCCGGTGGTGAACAGCGAGTCGAGCTGCGCCCGGGTGAGGCTGGTGACTGCACCGGCGTTCCCGGCGGGGCGGTAGTACGCGAAGCTGAGTGCGTCGCGGGCCATCGGGACGTAGGTCAGCGCAGTGCCGGACGTCGAGTCGAGCGACGACGAACGGGCGAAGTCGACCTGGCCGGAGATGTCGGCGAAGGCGCAGAACGCCGAACCGTTTGCCGTCGTGCCGCCGTAGCCGGTGCCGTCGATCGCCCGGCTCAGCGCACGCTGACCGGCCGACGAGCCGTTGGGGCGGGTGAAGGTCGGCGAACCGATCTTCGGGGTGATGCAGTTGTCGGCCACGCCAGCCGGAGGCGTGGCGTCGAACGAGACGATCTGCACGCCACCGGTGGCAGCGCTGCTCTGCACCGGGGTGAACAGCACCCCGTTGGTCTTGCCGCTCAGGGCGTTGAGCACATCCATCGTGGTGTCGGAGCCGACGGCAACGAGAGCACTGAACTGTGCGGGGTCGGCACCGACGTTGCCGGTGGAGAAGATCCCTGCCGCGGCAGAGATGAGCGCTGCAGCCGCTAGTGCGGTTGCGACACGCTTCGAACTTGGGGCGGTAGTCATGATGTGGTCAACGATCCCTTCGGTGGAGTTGGTTGGAGTCATGGCGGACATGACGGGGGGAACTTGACACAGCGACATTTCGTGAAGCTGGAATCAAGATGAACGCTGACCGTGAACGTGAAGTGTTCATCTGGCCCTTGCCTGGCGCTTGCTCAGCCGGGACGCGATGCGTGCAGCGCGCCACGCTGAGGAGGCGGCGGCGACTCGCCGCGCGGCGCAACTCCAGCCCGGCGATCACCCGAAGCGGCCGTTCACGTAGTCGTTCGTGCGCGGATCGCGCGGGCGATTGAACATCGCCTCCGTCGGCCCGTGCTCGACGATCAATCCAGGGGTGCCCTGCTCGGCAAGAAAGAACGCGCACTGGTCGGACACACGCGCGGCCTGCTGCATGTTGTGGGTGACGATGACGATGGTGACGTCGGCGACGAGCTGCAGGATCGTCTCCTCGATACGTCGCGTCGACGTGGGATCGAGCGCCGAGCACGGCTCGTCCATCAGCAACACGCGCGGCCGGATGGCAAGTGCTCGGGCGATGCACAGGCGTTGCTGCTGACCACCAGAGAGCCCTCCCCCCGGTTGCAGCAGGCGATCCTTCACTTCGTTCCACAGGCCCCCGCGGCGAAGGCACTCCTCCACCACCGAGTCCTTCTCGGAGGTGCTGGCTTTGCGGCCGGTCAGGCGGTAGCTGGCGAGCACGTTGTCGTAGATCGACATGGCCGGGAACGGATTGGGCTTCTGGAACACCATCCCGATCTCACGGCGGGCATCGACGAGGCGGCGGCTGCGGTCGTAGACGTCGTGGCCGTCGACGAGCACTTCGCCCGCCATGCGCGCCGAGGGGATCATCTCGTGCATCCGGTTGAGGATCCGCAAGAACGTCGACTTGCCGCATCCCGATGGTCCGATCAACGCGGTGACCTGTCCGGCCGGCATGTAGAGCGACACCCGGTCGAGCACCTGGTGCGAGCCGAACCACGCAGAGATCTCGCGAGCGTCGAGGTCTGCCTGCCCGTTCAGCGCCGCTGTGCGTGCCGCAGGGGGAACGGGCGTCGAAGGACTGGCAGGAAGCGTGGCAGCGGCGGTAGCGGTGGCAGCCGTAGCCGCAGCCGCAGCCG
>JBBATY010000005.1:43950-54557 GCA_040398525.1 Ilumatobacteraceae bacterium
CACGACACCGTTCACGGCAGGCGCTGGCGCGACCGCGACCGCGGGCCGCGCAGCTCGCACCAGTCCGTCGACCAGCGACCGGAACTCCGTGGCGCGCTCGGGACGCACCCACACGCCCGACACGGTGGTGTCGCCGGTGAGCAGCAGCGTCCAGGCCCCGTTGTCGCCGTGGATCACCTCGCGCACATCGGCGAGACGCCACACCCACTCGTGCGCGGCGGAGCGGGCGATGATCCGCTGGTCGCTCACCGTCACCGACGCGGAGTCGACCTCGTCGACCAGGCTCAGCGCTGTCACCGGACTGTCGCGCCGAGCCACCACTACGGCAGCACGCTCGAACATCGCCAGTGCCACCTCGGGCATCCACGAGCTCGCCAGCGGGTCGGTGGAGTCGTCGAACGATCGGGGCTCGAAGGTCATGTCGGGGTCCTCGTCTCGTGCTCAGGGGGTCACATCAGGTTCGGCAGCAGCCGAACGATCTCGTCGCCGACGAACAGCGCCACCACCACGATCGGTGGGCCGAGCACCAGCCAGGTCTGGGCCCGGCCCCAGCGGTGCCACGACACGACGAACAGCAGCGACGCCACGAACAGCGCCTGCAGCCAGAGCAGCAGCACCACCAGACGCGACGTGTCGCCGGAGAGCGCTCGTTCGGAGTCGGGCAACGACGAGGCGCTGAACGGCCGAGCCGCCCCGCCGACGGCAGCACCGTCGAGGTCGGCGTCGACGCTGATGATGCCGTCGGGCAGGAACGGGGTGCCCGATGCCGTGACGAGCACCAGCCGCGCCGTGCCAGCCGCCCGCGGCGGAGGGAGCGGGTCGCCGGCACGGCGCACGCCGAGCACCCGGAACACGAACCGTCCCTGTGCCGTGGTGACGGTCATCTCGTCACCGGCCCGGAGCCGCTCGAGATCGCCGAACGGCCCGCCGAAGGCTGCCCGCCGGCCGAGCACCACGCTGGTGCCCACCTGGCCCGGCAGCGGTGTGTCGCGACGGTGCCCGGGGCCATCGAACAGCACGCCTGAGGTGCTGCCTTCGAGCACCACCTCCGACAGACCCAACTGCGGGATCTCGAGATGTGCCACGGGGGCACCCAGATCGAGCAGTGCGCCGTCTTCGGTGGTCGGCCCGGTCACGGCCTGGCCGGTGGCCACCTGCTCGCGGAAGTCGGCATAGGCGACTCGTTGGGCAGCCTGGTGCTGCAGGCGGCTCAGCACGGTGAGGTGCAGCAGGAGCATCGCGCACAGCACCGCCACCATCACCAGCACGGCGCGCACCATCTGCAGCCGAGGGCTGAGCGGAGGGATCGGCTGAGCGGGCGTGGACGGCGCGACCGGGCGCGACGAAGCCGAGTGTGCATCACGCCGACCGGGTCGTCGGAGGCGTCCCGGCACGCGCAGGGTCCCCACCGCGATCATTTCGGCTTCGTGGCGCGGAGCCTCACCGGACGAGCGATCAGCATCACGGTGCGGCCGATCAAGAACGCCACCAAGGCCCAGATGACGATCGGGCGCCACGACGAGCTGCCAGTTGCGGGAAGCACCGTGCCCGGCAGGGTGATCGGGCGGATGGTGGTGGGCACCACGAACAGGGTCGTGGTGGTCGAGGTGGTCGTCGTCGAACCCGGCACCGTCGTCGTGGTCGTGGAACCCGGCACCGTCGTCGTGGTGGTCGAGCCAGGCACCGTCGTGGTGGTGGTGGTGGCAGGCACCGTCGTCGTCGTGGTGGTCGGCGCCACCGTGGTGGTCGTCGTCGTGGGCGGCGGGGCGGTCGCCACGGCCCACGAGATCTGTGCCGGGCCGCCGGTCGGAGCTGCCGTCACCGTGATGAGCGTCGACCAGTACCGCTCGGTCTGGCCTGCCTTGCTGCAGGCGTAGCCGATCTCGTAGGTGCCTGCCGGGATCTGACCGGGCGTGAACACAGCGAAGTTCACGGTGGCGGTACCGACGATCTGTCCGGTGGTGACCGCCGTGTTCTTGTTGACCTGCGGTGCGCCGGTGAGCGAGCTGTACAACGGCTGGGTGAACACGCCGGCCGCAGGGGCGATGGGCCCGCTCGCGTTGTAGGTGAGCGTGGCCGGATCGACCGACTCAGGCACCATGTAGGTGTTCCAACGGAAGTTGCCCGTCGCCGTGTCGCCCGGGCACACGTTGTTCGGTGTGGCGAGCGTGAGCGAGAACACCGTCTCACTCGTCCCTGAGGTCACCGAGATCGACTGACCTGCTGTCGCCGGCGTACCCGCAGGCAGAGCACCTGCGCCGAGCGGGCCGAATATCGCTGCTCCGGCGACTGCTGCCGCGGCAAGGGCACCTGCTGAGGCGATGTCGCGCCACCGTCGGGGCTGGGGGGTTGGCTGGTTCATGACGAGACCTCCGGCTGTTGGTTGTCGTAGGTGGGGTTCTGGGTGTTCGGGCGCGCTCGGTTGCGCAGCGCCCCGACGACGACGAGGACGAGAGCGGCGATGCCCATCACCACTGCGAGGGTGAACCAGGGCGACCAGCCGTCGCGATCACTCGGGTCGACGGCGCCCTCGGGAGCTCCCGGGACGCTGAAGCGGAGTCCGGCCGGGGTGTCGTCCGGATCGGCCTCGATGACGATCTCGGTGTCCCAGTACGTCGCGGTCTGACGAAAGAACGTGCACGCGACACCGATTCGATAGGTGCCTGCCGGGATATCGCCCGGCGAGAAGACCCCGAATGTGAGCGCAGGGAGTCGCGAGATCACTCCGGGACCGCCGGGGGTGGTGCTCACCTGGGTCACCTGGTGCGCAAAGGGCTTCGAGTCGAACGCGAACAGCGGAAACTGATCACCCTCCGGCCCGATGACCCCGTACTCGATCGTGGCCGGGTCGTCTCCGGCCGGAATCAGGAAGCCCTGCACGTACCAGTTCTGTGATGCGCTGTCGCCGGGGCACGCCGAGCCCTCGGGAAGTTCGAGGCTGTACAGGGTCGCACTCGCTCCCCCGGCGAGCGGGAACCCATTCGGATCGGTGACGACCACGCTGCCCTCGTCGACCGGTGCGCCGCCGCTGGGGATCGGCGGCACCGTCGAGGCAGCCGATCCTGCTGACGGGCTGGCCAGCAGCCCCACGACGAGCGCTGCGAGCAGCGCGACCACACGGGCGGCCCCACGACCGACCCGCCGGAGGGAACCGCCAGCATCGACGCGGCGAGCTCTGCTGCGCAGGCTCTCAGACACCGGTCAACCCCCCACCTGGCAGCGGTACGACTCCCGAGTCGGGGGCGCGGCGGGCGCGCTTGGTGAGCTCGAGCGCTCCGAGCGCCGAGCCGATGGCCACCACACCCAGACCAGCGACCGCTAGGCGCATGCCCGGCGCATCCACCGGCGCGGTGACCGGCACGATCGTCGTCGTCGGCGAGGTGGTGTCGACCGGCACCGACGACGAGGTCGTCGATGAGCTCTCTTCGGTCTCGTCGATCACCTCCGTCGTGGTGGTGGTGGTCTCGTCGACCGGCGCCGTCGTCGTGGCGGTGGGCACCGTGTTGGACGACCCACCACCTGTCGGTCGGTAGGTGGGGAACGTCACCGGCCGGACGGTTGTCGAGACCACCGGCCTCACCGTCGTCGTCGTGGTCGTCGGCGCCGTGACCGTCCGGATCTCCGACAACGCCACCCCGGCTCGCTGCTGCAGCGCCGCGGGCAGTGGCAGGTAGCCCGGCGGAAGTTGACCGACGAGCGGACCGGAGACCTGACCCGCCGAGATCGCATACTCGACGAAGGCCGCGAAGTCCGACCGCGCCTGGGCACTCAGCGAGAGTGGCCGCGTCACCCCGTAGGCGATCGACGTCAGCGGATACGCCCCGGACAGTTGCACCTGTGGTGCGGGCTCGAGCACCGTGGGCTCGGATCGAGCTCGCATCGCCGCCACTCCGGCATCGAGACCGGCCAGGTTGGGAGCGATGAACTCGCGGTCGGCGTCGTTGTCGCCCGCGCGGCTGAGGTGCGCCACCTGCAGGCCCAGTCGAGCCGCGTTCGCGGTGTCGGTGATCGCCATCATCGCCCTCGACCCCGGCGGCTGAGGCACATCTCGCCGCCAGTATCCCGACGCGGTGCCCGATGTCGGGTTCGGCACGATGCGCGCCGTGTCGTTACCGGCGCGTGTGAGCGCCGCTGTTTCGGCAAAGCTGCGTGCGTAGGGCATCCAGTCGGTGCCGCACAGCTGCGGTGGCGTGTACTCCGGGCTGGTGGCCGCGGGCTGGTAGCAGTACGGGTCGGCCTTGGGGAACGAGTTCGGGATCGGATCTCCGAAGGCGACGCCGGCGACATTGTTGGCCGCGCTGGTGGCATACGCCGGGTTCACCCGCATGCCCCACTCGTCGGGCGTGCCGCCCAACCACGCAGCGGCCTCCGGGTCGGCGAGCACCCACTCCCACACCTGCAGCGCGGCATCAGAGTTCCCGACAGGGAGCTGTAGCCCGCCCACCAGCCGACCGAACGACTGCAGCAACGTGAACTCGGGGTTGAACCGCAGAAAGTCGGGATCGTCGCCGAGCGCCCGTGGGTTGGCGGGCACCCAGGGGTAGGAAGGCGACGAGCTCCCGATCTCGACCTGTGTTCGATACGACTGCGTCAGGAGCTTGGCAACCAGCCGCGGAGTCAGGTTGATCCGTCCGACGCGAACACCGGCGAGTTGCTGCGCAGCCTCGGGCGCGTCGATCTTCGGGATCCGCTCGAGATTGAAGCCGATCACCACGCCGCCGACCCCGAGCGGTGTGTAGACCACCGGATCGGCGGGCTGCACCGTCAGCGGACGCGAGACGACCGCAAGGCCGGGCCCTCCGGATGCGGCCGAGACGATCTGCTGCCGGGCCGCACTGTCGCCGATGGTGGCGTAGGAGTAGGTCGGCAGGTCGCTTCCGGTGCACAGTGCGGGCTGCCAACTCGACACCGCGAGCTGGAGCAACTCCGAGCCGGCGATCCGTCGACTGTCGGCGGCGATGTCGCAGGGAGAGTCGACCGACTTGAACTCGAGCGGAATCGCGATGCGGTTCTGCCACGCGACCGGAGCGAGCGGCGACGAGATGACACCGCGCTGGGTCGAGACGACGGCCGACTCATCGATGCCCGGAGTTGCCGGGTTGTCGACGATCTCGATCATCCCGGCGTTCTCGGGAACAGGCTCGCCACGCGGGACGATCACCAGCCAACAGCGAGGCTCGACCTTCGACCCGTCCTGGGCGACAATGGTGCGCTGCCCGCAGCCGAGCCCCGGAGCTTCGAGGCTCGTCTGCACCTCGAACAGGTCGCTCCCTCTGCCGTTGATCCCGGTCCTGGCCGCAGCCAGCTCGTTGGTGGTGATGATGTTGAAGTACGGGTTCAGCCAGAAGCTTCCTCCGGAGATCTGCGGGTTGAAGTCCGGGTCGTAATGGCTGGTGATCACCGTCCCGTCAACGGCACGGAAGGGGCGCCACACCTCACCGGTGCGCTGATCGAGCACCCCGACGGCTGGATCGAAGTTGGGCAGCATCTTCTTGGTGATGACCCGGGTCATCGCGTAGCCGTTCGGGTACACAGGCCCGCCAGGGAACGTGGGAGACCCGGACGAAGCACCGTATTGGCACTGCTCCGGCGGCGGCCCGGGGTTGCCGGGGACCGAGCCATCGTCGTCGCCCCAGCACTGCATCACCTGGAGGAAGTTGGCACCCCAGTCGCCCGGCCCGGGCCTGGTCGGTGCCGCACCGCTCCAGGTGATCGAGACCGCCTGGTTCGACAGGTTCTCGGTCTGGTTGACCGTGATCTCGAGGTTGGCAAAGGCTCCCCGGCCGCGAACGGTCACCACGGACTCCGTGACTGGAAGCGCCGTGTCGGTTCCCTGGCTACCAGGGATCGCCGGTGTGTCGGCGCCAGCCCCGACGACGGTCATCGCAACCACCGCACCGACCGAGACCAGGCCCAGCAACCACGCATGTGCCTCGTGCGCGCGAGGCAGTCTCACGGTTGGGTCGCCTTCGTCGTGGCGCTCATGCGCCGCCACATCAACGGTGGGCCGATGACCACACCGACCAGCAAGAGTGCGATGAGCACGACGATGACCGGCGACGACCCCGGCGCCGGACGAGCGTCGATGACCGTCGGGACGACGCTGCCGATGCCGGGTCCGATGGCCACCTCGGGGCCTTGTCCACCTCCGCCACCGCCATCGGTCGTGACGCACTCACCCGTCGCCGGATCGCACGCACCGTCAACGCCGTCGATGATCGGCTGACCGCCACCGTCGACGAGACCGCCCGAGCCATCGGTGATCGGAGTCACCCCGCCGTCGACGAGGCCGCCGCCCGAGCCACCGGCGATCGTGGTGACCGAACCGGCGATGGTGGTGCCGGTCGAGCCGCCACCGGGGACGGTCGTCGCCGTGCTACCGCCGCCACCGCCACCGCCACCGCCGCCACCGCCCGCTGGCGTGGTCGTCGGTGTGGGCTGCGGGTTCGTCACCACCGCGGTGGGCACGCCGGCCAAGCCACCGGTGCCATCTGGGCACTGAGATGCGCTCCCCCGCTGGTCGCAGGCCTTCGGCGCCGGTGCGCTCGCGGCGAGCACGTTCGTACCGTCGGGCGAGAACGTCGGGTTGTTGCAGGTGCGGATGTCGATGTCGCCGACGTTGGCGCCCGGGATCTTGCGGATCTGCTCGAAGCTCGCCTCGACCAGGTTGACCGGCATGGGCGAGTAGCCCAGCGATGCCGACTGCTGCTGCGCTTCACACATCGCGTACTTCGCGAATGCACCGAGTGTGCGGCCTTTGGCTTCGTTGAACTGGCCAGCGATCTTGGTGGGAAGGATCAGGTACGAGTAGCTCGACAACTGGTAACTGCGCGGATCGTTGTCGGTGTACACGCCGCGCAGGTCCTGCGTGAGATACGTGGCCGGGTTGCTCTCGTCGGTGTTGATCCGCGCCTTGAGCAACGACACCGCCACGGCCTCGGGCGTCGGTTCGACGTAGAACCCGGCGGCATTCAGCACCTTGGCCACGGGGAACTGCGAACCCAACGCGTACGAGTAGTTCACGTAGCCGATCGCACCCTCGGCGAATCCCTGGCTCACATAGCCGGCCACACCGACGTCGCCGCTCTGGGCGATCATCCCGCCGATCGTGGGGTAGAACGACGTGAACCCACACTTCGGTGCACGCCCGGAGCGGGCGCAGTAGTCGTTCCAGATCGCCGCGTGCCGGTCGATCATCCACGCCGTGAACTGCGCCGTCGAGCCGGAGCCGTCCGACCGCACCACCGGCACGATCTTGCGCGCAGGCATCACCAGGCCCGGATTGTCGGCCTTGATCGCCGGGTCGTCCCACGACGTGATCGCGCCGGTGAAGATCTTGGCGACGTTCTCGCCCGACAGACGCAGGTTGGTCACCCGCTTGCCACCGATCAGCAGGTTGTACATGAAGGCCGTGCCGCCGGCGACGACCGGCATGTAGGCATAGCTCCCAGGTGCCGGGTTCTCGGGCGCCGAGCCGTCCTCGGGCTGGAACTGGAAGGGAATGTCCGATGCTGCGAAATCGACGGTGCCGTTCAGGAAGTTCTTGCGACCCGCCGTCGAACCGCTGGGGTTGTAGTCGACCGTGATGCCGAACTGGCGCACGTTCACCCGCATCGCGTCGATGGCATTGGCAGCCCACGACGAGCCCTCCCCGGAGATGCGCTGAAACCCGCCGCCGGCGGACACCGCAGACGGAAGACCGGCGCCCAACAGGGCACAGGCAACTGCGGCGGCCATGAACCGAACAAACCTCCGGGACCGACGCGCGCTCACGCGGCACCTCCATGCATCGTCTCGATGCGCTCGAGCAGATCGTGCGACGACTCCGCGGCCCGGCGGCGCTGACGCTTCGACTGGTAGCCGGCGGGCCGACCGCCCAGCACACGGGCTGCGTAGAACAGCACCAGCACCAGCACCATCAGCGTTGCCGCGGTTGCGAAGCCACGAGCGACGAGCGCCGGCTGCGGCGAACGCACGAACTGGAACGCCGCCAGCGGCAACGACACCATCGGGTTGCTGCGGGGGTCGAGGTTGAGCGCCGAGGTGAACCCGGCCGTCAACAGCACGGGTGCCGTCTCGCCGATGCCGCGTGCCACACCGAGGATGACCGAGGTGGTCAAGCCCGAACGAGCGGTCGGCAGCACGACGTGCCACACCACCCGCCACTGCGGCGCACCCAATGCAGCTGCTGCCTCGCGGAGGCTGCCGGGCACCAGACGCAACACCACATCGGCCGACCGGATGATGATCGGCAGCATCATGATGCTCGTCGCGATCGACGCAGCGAGGCCGGAACGCTCGTAGCCGAGGATCAAGATCCACGTCGCGAAGATGAACAGACCGGCCAGGATCGACGGCAGCGCGGTCATCGCCGTCACGACCGTTCGAACGAGGCCCGCACCCTTGCTGTCGGTCTCGTTGAGGAACACTGCGCACGCCAGCGCGAGCGGCACCGTGAGCACGAGCGACAGCGCCATGATGATCAGCGTCCCGACGATCGCGTGCAGGATCCCGCCGACCTCGAGCGGGTCGAGCGGACCCGCGAGGCTCATGTCCTCGGTGAAGAAGTTGAGCTTCAGCAGCGCCTCGCGGCCACGCCAGAAGGTGAAGATGATCACCGTGGCGAGCGCGAAGCCCGCAACCACGGCTGCCGCCGACATCAACGCCGTCATCACCCGGTCGATCACCGCCGGCCGATCGCCGATGAACGAGGCCAGCGTGGCGTAGATCACCAGGTAGAGGACGAAGGCGACGACGACGAAGCCGAGCTTGCCCGACAGCGGCGCGATCTGCCCGAACAGCAAGGCGGCGAGCGACACGCTGCTGACGCCGGAGCCCACCGCCATGAGCACCTGCTCGAGCGACAGGCCTCCGACCGGCCGCGGCACGTCCGCCGGCCGGGTGGTCGACCTGCTGGGAATCGTTGTCTCCGACACCTCGGCTCGACGGGCGTCGAGGCGTTGCGTGGGCACGTTGGCCTCGAGGAGGCCCGGATCGTCGCGCATCGTGCTCATGCCTCGCTGCTCGCTCCCGAACGCGACCTGGCGACGAACCACGACGCCACGAAGTTGACGATCAACGTGACGATGAACAGCGCCAGGCCGGCCGCGAACAGCGCCGACAGGGCGAAGTCGGACGCCTCGCTGTAGCGCAGTGCAATGAGCGCCGACACCGAGTTGCTGCCGCTCTCCAACACGTGCAGGTGCAGGTCGAACCGGGGCGAGATGATCAGCACCACGGCGATCGTCTCGCCGAGCGCCCGACCGAGGCCGAGCATGGTCCCACCGATGATGCCGCCACGGCCGAAGGGCAACGTGACGACCTGGATGGCCCCCCAACGGGTGGCGCCGAGAGCGAAGGCCCCTTCGCGCTCACCTGTCGGCACCTGCGAGAACACCTCGCGCATCACCACGCACTGGATCGGCATCACCATCATCGCCACCACGAGGCCAGCGATGAACGCAGACGCTGTGTACACGCTGGCGCTCGACAGCGGGTCGGTCGGGTCCGCTCCCGTCACGTCGAACAGAGGGAACCAACCGAACCAGCGGTTCAGCCACCGCGACAGCCCGATCACCTGGCCCTGCAGCAGGAACAACCCCCACAGGCCGTACACGACGCTCGGGACGGCAGCCATCAGGTCGACGAGCGTCACGAGCCATCCCCGGACCCGTGGTGGTGCAACTTCGACGATGAACAGCGCCGTCCCGAGCGACACCGGTAGCGCCACGGCCACGGCGACACCGGCGATCAGGACCGTGCCGAGGAGCACTGCGGACATGCCGAAGCGTCCGCGGTCGACCTCCCATTCACTGGTCGTGATGAATCCGAGACCTGCTTGCGACAACGCCTCCCACGCCTCGAGCGTCAAGAAGATGCCGACCGCACCCATGATCGCCAACACCACAGCCCCGCTGAACGACACAGAGCCGAGGAACACGCGGTCGCCCACGCTGCGTCGCGCCGTCAACTCGCGCGGCACAGCCTCGGGAGCCACCGGATCGGCTCCTGCGTGAACGGTCGTCGACATGGAACCCTGCTCAGACGATCCAGGCAGCCAGGACGACGACGACGATGAGCGCGCTCACACCGAGCAACAGGACGTCCAAGTGCCGCGCCTGGCTCCAGAACGACTGCCGCTGAGGTGCAGCGCGATAGGCGTCCGGATGCACGACAGGCTGCGGGCCCTGCGTGAAGCCGCGCTGCGAGAGCACCTCGGCCAAGATGGTGGCGAACACCCGAGCGAACGCCTCGGCATCGACGACCACCTGCGCAGGCGCTGGGGTGACGGCGACGGGAAGTGCGGCCTCGCGGTGAGGCGACGCCACGGGAACCTTGCGCCAGATGTCGTCTGAGTCGTCGATGACCGGAACCGACGCAGGAACCTCGACGAGGGGCTCTGCCTCGGCAACAGGCGCCACCTCGACGACCGGCTCCACCTCGGCAACAGGCTCCACCTCGACGAGGGGCTCTGCCTCAGCGACAGGCTCCATCTCGACGACCGGCTCCACCTCGAGCTCACGAGCTGCGTCATCGATCAACGCACTCGCAACGATGGCACCGGCGAGGGGAAGATCCCGCTCCTCAGCCGCAACCCGCTCAGCCTC
>JBBATY010000005.1:54657-85399 GCA_040398525.1 Ilumatobacteraceae bacterium
CGCTCAGCCTCCTCGACCACCTGGGCTGCCTCGACCCGAGCCTGTTCGATACGTGCTTCGGCCGCAGCGCGCACTTCGGCGAGCTGCGCATCGAGCGCCCGACGTCGCTCGGCCATCAACGGCCCGAGGCGAGTCGCCAACTGCTCGCGGGCCTCATCGATCGACGGAAGTTCCGCGGCCTTCTCGGCCTCTTCCGCATCCCGAAGGGCAGCCCGCAGCTGCATCTCCAACATCTGTGTGCGGCCACCGGCGGTCGAGCCGGTCAGCTCCTGCTCACTCATGAACATCTCGTTCCCCTTCGAGTCGGCCACGGATCGCGTCGGCCCGCTCTGATGCCTCGGCATGGATCCGTTGCACCTCGGCCTCCGCCTCGCGTCGCAGTTGCTCTGCGTGTTGCTCGCTCTCGCGCTCCATCTCGGCGAGTTGTTGCTGCGACGCGGTCAGGTCGTCGCGCAGCGCCGCGCGGATCGCATCCGCCTGGTTGGCTGCTGCCAAGCGAGCTGCTGCTGCCCTGGCCTTTGCAGCTGCGATCTCGCCTTCGAGCCTCGCCCCTTCGGCCGCCAGATCATCGTCGGAGGCAGGCCCGTCCGCAGCTGCGTCCGCGGCGTCCGGCCACGACATGTGGCGACCGTTCAACACGCCGGCAGCGGCAGCCAGGTCATCGACCTCGTGGCTGCCGTTGACGGGCTCGGAAGGATCGCCGATCGCCATTGCTCAGCCCATCCAGGCCAGCAGCGCCACGGCTGCGCCAACGGCCGCCAGCATCGGCAGGACGACACGGGTGAGGACCGCCAACGGTCCGGCGGGGTCGTCGTCGCCGTAGTCGATCGCCGCGCCCCGCTCCGAGCCGACAGCAGGTGCCGCGGCGGGATCGGCGGCTCGCTGTCCGAGTTGGATCAGGGCCGCATCGGCAGCGCCGACAGCTTCGATGGGGATCTCCGCGGTGATCGGAGTGGTCGCAGCCATCTCCGCCTCGAGCGCGTCGAGCAGAACCGAGAGGTCCGCGGCTGCACGAGGCGCGTCGGCCTCGGTCGAGCCACTCAGATCCGGCGACGCAACGTCGTTGCCGCCCAGGGAGAGCAGCATGCTGTCGAGGAGGCGTCCGAGATCGCTGGAGTCAGTCGTGTCGAGCGCCGCCAGCAGATCGGAAGTGACGAAGGCAGAGCCGTCAGCGGGAGCCTCGGCCGAACGAGGCGCCGTGTGCCGGGCGACCGCCTCGAGGATCTGCGAGACGCGATCGTCGGCTCGACCTCGCACATGGCTTGCGAAGGAGTTTGCACGGTCGACCGCCGACGTCCCGCGACTCAGTGTCTCGGCCCACCAGCGATCGAGCAGAGCCGACAACTCCTGCTGGTGTCTGCTGGCCACCTCGGCTGCGTCGGCGTCCGACCCGTCGTCGATCGGCCGTGTTGCGTCGAGGCTGGTCCATCGCAGCGAGTCGAGCGTGTCGGTCGGGACACCGCAGTCGAGCGCGTAGTTCGCCGCTCCGATCACCATCTGTCGGGCGTCCTCGGCAGCTGAACGCTCGATATCGAGCGCTGCCGTGTCGTACTCGGCCGTACGCCGGAGCAAGGACCGCTGCGCGTCGAGGAACTGCTGCGTCAGCCGAGCTTGGCTACTCGCTGCTGCAGCGAGGGAACCGGAGCACGATCCGAGCGGCATGCACAGCGAGCGCATGGAGTCGAGAAAGGCCACCTGTTCCTGACGGAGCGCATCCAGGAAGTGATCGAATTGCTGATCGAGATCGACCGGCATCGACCGGCCGGACCTCGGAGCGAGCGTGTTCGCCATGGGCGCTGAACGTACGCATGGCAGGTGACGCGGGTATGAACGCCGCATGGAGCACAGGAGCACCGAGCGTGAAAGTCAGGGCGATGTGCCCACCCTGCGTGAGCGTCAGGCCCCGAGCGGTGGAAGTCCGACGTCGGCTAGGCCGTTCGGACTAGCGGACCAGGTAGCCGCCGTCGACGGCGAGCACGTGACCGTTGACGTAATCGGATGCCCGACTCGACAGGAACACCACTGCCCCCATCAGGTCGGCAGGCACCCCCCACCGTTCGGCCGGGATGTGCTCGAGGACACGACGGTTGCTCTCGGGGTTGGCGCGGGTGTTGGCGGTGATCGCCGTGGCGTAGTAGCCGGGCGCGATGCCGTTCACCTGGATGTTGTGCATCGCCAGCTCGTCGCAGTAGGCCTTGGTGAGCCCGGCGATGCCGTGCTTGGTGGCCGAGTAGGCCGACGACAGCCGACCACCGAGGTAGCTGAACATCGAGCAGATGTTGATGATCTTCCCGCTGCGCTGGGGCACCATCACCTTGGCCGCCTCGAAGCTCATCTCGAACGCTGCGGTGAGGTTGACCGCCACGGTGGCGTCCCACTTGTCGCGACCGAACTCGAGCACCTCACCGAGCGGGCAGATGCCGGCGGAGTTGATGAGGATGTCGACCGATCCGAGCCGCTCGACACACGTGCGGATGACCTCCGCGCAGGTGCCGTCGGCGGTGATGTCGGCCTCCATGAACTCGTAGCGCCGGCCCTCGCCCTCGACCAGGCGGCGGGTCGTGCCGTCGTCGTCGGCCAGGCTGGGCACGAACACGTTCGCGCCGCCTTTGGCCAACGCCAGCGAGAACGCCTGGCCCAAGCCGGTGTTGCCGCCGGTGACGATCGCGTTCTTGCCCTCCAGGCTGAACAAGGTCATCGAGAAGTCGGTGATGTCCATGGGTGCTCCCTCGTGCCGCCGGGCGATGCTAGTGGCCGTCTGCGGCTCCGGGCGGTGTGGCGCCACCGACCCGCCCGCCGACCGTCTCACCGCAGGGCACCTCGAGGCTGCCAGACTGGACGACTGCGGGACCGTGCCGCTGCCCAACGATGACCGACGAGCTCCGACCCACTACGCCCCAGCCCGACCTGCGCGTCGACCCGGTGCTCGGCACACGCGTCCATGTGGTGGGAACCAGGCAGGCCCGACCGAACCTTCCCTCGGTGGGGTGCCCCTTCTGTGTCGGTGGGCTCGAGGCCCCGGAGCCGTACGACGTCCGCGTGTTCACCAACCGTTGGCCGGCGATGGGTCCGGACCGCTGCGAGGTGGTGCTCTACACACCCGAGCACGACGCGACGTTCTGGTCGCTCGGCACAGCCGGCGTACGTAAGGTGATCGACCTGTGGGCCGAGCGCACCACGGTGCTCGGAGCCCGTGACGACGTCGACTTCGTGCTCTGCTTCGAGAACCGCGGCCCGGAGGTCGGCGCGACGATCGCCCATCCCCACGGCCAGATCTACGCGTACGACCATGTGCCTGACCGACCCGACCGGCTGCTGAGCGACGGCTGGAAGCCCGAGGCCGATGCACCCGAGCGATTCGTCGCCGAGCGTGGTGGGTGGTTCGCCTACGTGCCTGCTGCGCCGACCTACCCGGTCGCCGTCACCCTGGCGCCTCGCGTGCGGGTGCCCGACCTGCCCGCGATGGGGCCGGCCGACCGCGACGACCTGGCTGCGCTGCTGGTCGACGTGCTGCAGCGGCTCGACGGGCTCTTCGGGCGGCCTCTGCCCTACATGATGTGGCTGAACCAGCGGCCCACCGACGGGGGCGCCTGGCCCGATGCCTGGTTCCACATCGAGATCGTCTCCCCGTGGCGCCGCGCCGGGGTCGCCCGCTTCATCGCTGCGGCCGAGGTGGCGTGCGGCGAGTACTTCAACCCGGTCGTGCCCGAGGACGTCGCGACAGCGCTGCGCACCGGGGCTGTGCTGGACTGACACCGTGATCCACGGCGGGCTGACCGACCTCGAGCGCTACCAACTCGACGTGCAGGGCTTCGTGGTGCGGCGCGAGGCGCTGAGCCACGGCGAGGTGCGCCGGCTGCAACTCGAGATCGACGCGCTCGGCCTGGCGCCGGCCGCCGAATCGATCCAGTCGCAGCGCTTCACCGGCCTGGTCGAAGCAGGCGGCCTGCTGCGCGACCTGATGGACGACGAAGCCGTCATCGACGTGGTGCGCGAGCTCTGCGGCCCGCACGTGCGCCTCGACCATGCCTACGGCATCGTGATGGCGCCGGGCACCTCGGGCCTCGGCCTCCACGGTGGCGCCACCCCGTTCGACCCGGCGCAGTACTACGTCGTCGACCGCAGTGGCATCCACACCGGGTTGATGGTGGTGCAGTGGGCGGTGTCCGACCACCCGCCCGGCGGCGGCGGGTTCTGCTGCGTGCCCGGCTCGCACAAGGCCGCATTCCGGATGCCGCCCGACATCGGCCTCGACCACGAGATGGTGCGCGAGGTGCCGCTTGCGCCGGGCGACATGGTGGTGTTCGTCGAAGCCCTCACCCACGGCACCCTGCCCTGGATGGCGGCTCACGAGCGGCGCAGCGTGCTCTACAAGTACTCCCCCGGGCCGACGTCGTGGTCGAACCGCCCGCCGTGCCGACCCGACGTGCTCGGCGAGCTCACCGAGCGCCAGCGGCGGCTCTGCGCTCCCCCGTCGGTGGCCGAGCACCCCATCGTCTGACGGCGCGGGCCGAGCCACCCAGCCACGACGCGATGCGCCACCGGGCGATCACCGGACGCGCCATCCACCAGCCCGGAACAGCAAGAAGCCCCTGCCGAGCAGGGGCTTCGTCGTGGAGCTGAGGGGAATTGAACCCCTGACCTCTTCCATGCCATGGAAGCGCTCTGCCAACTGAGCTACAGCCCCGAATTCGGGACACCGGAGATTATCAATCCGCCTCGCCGCTTCCCAACGTCACCGAGCCAGGTCGCTCAGAACTTCCGCAGATGGCGCAGACGGCGACGGGTCGGACCCACCACCACCTGCACCAACACGGTCGCGATGGCCACACCGGCGAGCACGCGCGCCGCCAACGGCAGCGAGCCGTACCACGGAGCCACGAGCACCGTGATCGCCAACGACACGGGGTAGATCCAGGCGATGTCGCCCGTCAGCCGCCGCCAGGTCGGCGACGCCGGCTGAGCATGCGCTCCGGCCTCGAACCACTCCTCGACGCCGACGACCCGTTGGACGCGTGTGCCGGTGACGAAACGGTCGGCCCGGTCCATCAGCTCGTGGCGCTCCGAGGACCGCTCCCACTGGCGCAGGTGCACGCCGTCGTTGAAGCGGGCGACGATCTGGTACTCGCCTCCGGGGGCGCCAGGGCTCAGCACCGCAGCGCCGAGGCAGCCGGGGCTGTGTCGCGCTGCCTGCACCAGCTCGTCGGCCCAGCGGAGGAACTCGGCCTCCCACCCGGGCTGCACCGTGCGCGCGACCGTCACCGTCACCGGGTGCGGGGCGATGCGCGGCAGCTCGTCGGTGTCGAACGAGCCTGACAGTGGTGTGACCATGTGCTGTGCGACGCCGGCCCCGTCGCTCCGGTTCCCGGACGTGACGGACTTCACGTGAGCCGACCACACCGTCAGGTGGGCTCGGACCCCTGCGGCAGGCGCCACTCGATCCGCGGCACGTCGCGGTAGAGCCGCTCGATCTCGTAGTAGGCGCGCACCTCGTCGGCGAAGACATGCACGACCACGTCGCCGTAGTCGATGAGCACCCACTGCTGCTCGGAGACACCTTCGGCGCGCAGCGGAGATCGGCCGTGCGCGTCGCGGACCGCCTCCTCGATGGAGTCGACGACAGTCTTGACCAGACGCCGGTTGGAGGCGCTGGTGATCACGAAGTACTCGGTGATCGCCAAGACGTTGCCCACCTGGAGCACCACCGTGTGCTCGGCCTTCTTGTCGTCTGCAGTGCGTGCTGCCGTGAGCGCCAGGTCGCGTGCGTCGTCGGCGCCGCTCATGCGTCGACACCCTCGAGGTACTCGGTGCCGAGCACCACCGTGAGGTCGACACCGTCGATGCGGACCTGCGGCTCGACGAAGCTGAAATCGCCGAAGATGCCGTTCGTGGCCTCGGCCTCGTCGCGGTTGACTTCGTCGGGCACGATGAACACGGTATCGGGCCGCGGCGCGATCGTGGAGTCGACCGACACGACGTTGCCCCCGAAGTAGAGCAACACCTCGACGGTGCGCTTCACCTCGGCGTCGTACCCGGGTGGAGCCTCCAACCGGAAGAGCAGCCCTGCGGCCGGACCGGACATCGAGCCGGGTGCGATGCTGGCGAACACGAACACGGCGTCGGCCCGGTCGAGCACCACCAACGGGTCGCCGGTCGAGGCAGCTGCGTCGTCGGGATCGGTCGTCGTCGGCGCCCCACCTCCCGAGGCGGTCGTCGAAGTCGTCGAAGTCGTCGAAGTCGTCGAGCTGACGAGCTCGGTCGACGAGGAGGCACCGGCTGGCACGGTCGTCGACGGCGACGTCGCCGCATCATCGTCGTCGAGTGGCTCGGCCAGAATCGGGCGCGTCCCCACACGACCGGAGAAGAAGCGATCGAGGAACTCCGCCTGGTTGGTCGGCAGCGCCGGATCGGGCACCGCCGGGCGCGACCCCGAGCCGTTGGCCTCCGCCACCGCTGTCCAAATGGCATTCACGTTCGAGCGATGACCGTCGAACCCGCCTGCGCTCGTGGCGGCGGGCTCGGTGAGCACTGCTGCCACGGTGCCCGGATCGAGCGCTGCGACTCCGTCGGCGAGCGGCGCCGACCAGCCCGGGACGTCGACCTCGACCGCGAGGTCGACGTTGAGCGTGCCGAGTGGCCCGAGCAGCGCGGCCACACCCTCGGCGTCGCTCTCGAACCCGAACTCCAACGACACCGCTGTCAGCGCCTCGACACCGAGCATCGCGCCCTCGACACCCTCCTCGGCGAAGACCTCGTGGAGGCCCTTGCGAGCCTCGGGCACGAAGCCGACGTCGGCGTTGACCGGCAGGTCGACCAGCGAGCCGCCCTGACGCGACGGATCGAGCACCAGGACCGCCACGGCCGCCAGACCACCGTCGTCGTCGGTGACGAACCAGGCAGCGGCGGGAGTCGACGGGAAGGTCTGGATCGGCAGGTTGTCGCCACGGGCGTCGCGTCCACCCGTCGAATCGAGCACGGCCCGCACACCGGTGTAGCCGAGCACCGGTACGGCCACGACGGCCGCCACCGTGGCGGCGATCATCAGCCGATCGAGCAGGCGCTGGCGGCGGGCGATCGCGCTCACTCGACCTCGCCGTAGAGGCCGCGGTCGCGGATGATCCCGAGCACCGGCTCGGTGACCAGGTAGTCGAGCGGGCGGCCGTCACGCACGCGGGCGCGCAGATCGGTGCTCGACACCTCGAGGCGCGGCACTTCGACGCGGATCCAGTCGAAGCCCGTCGGCAACTCGACCGGCGCCCCTGGACGGTCGACGACGACCAACGCCGAGCGTGCGGCGACCTCCGGATACCGCTCCCAGCTGGTGATGGCCGCCGCAGCGTCGTCGCCGACGATGGTGAACAGCTCGGCCCCCGGGTAGGAGCCCGCGAGGTCGGCCAGCGTGTCGGCGGTGTAGCTGTGCCCACCCCGATCGATCTCGTTGCGCCCCGCGACCAGGCCCTCGACGTCGGCGACCGCCGCGTCGACCATGGCCAGACGGTCGTCGGCCGCAGTGATCGCCCTGGCCCCCACCTTCTGCCAGGGCACATTGGCCACCATCAGCACCACGACGTCGAGAGCGAGCGCGTGCCGGACGTTGACCGCCGTGACAAGGTGCCCGACGTGCGGCGGGTCGAAGGTGCCGCCGAACAGGCCGATCCGGGAAAAGGAGCTGGCAGCGGACACATCGGACGAGTGTAGGTGTGCAGACCCCGCGCAACAGGTTCAGGCTGCGGCAAGGAGCCACCGGGATGCGTGCGCACCGCCCGGCGGAGTGGACGATATGACCATGCACGGAGCACGGGGATGTAGTACTGTTCTGTGTCCCCCCAACTGACCCCCGACCCGGGTGACCCCCCAAGCACCACCCGCCGGTCACGGACCGATTCCCCCCTGTCCGGCGTGCACGTCGATCGGCCTGTGTCGAACGACACCATCTCGACCGGAATCACGCGACGAACGAACGAGTTGAAAAGAACTGCCATGAACGATTCCATCGGTCTTTACCTCAACGACATCGGCAAAGTCTCCCTCCTCAACGCCGAGGAAGAGCGTGAGCTCTCCCGCGTGATCGAGGCAGGTCGCGATGCCGCCGAGCGCCTCGCCAAGGGCGAGAAGGGCGCGGCCCTCAAGGCTGCGGTCGCTGCTGCGGCCGACGCCAAGGACCGCTTCATCCGCTCGAACCTCCGCCTCGTGGTGAGCATCGCTCGCCGCTACCCCCTGCCCCAGGGCATGGACCTGCTCGACCTCATCCAGGAGGGCAACCTCGGCCTCGAGCACGCAGTCGACAAGTTCGACTGGCGCCGCGGGTTCAAGTTCTCGACCTACGCCACCTTCTGGATCCGCCAGGCCATCGGCCGGGCACTCGACCAGAAGGCCAGCCTCATCCGCATCCCGGGCGACCGCTCCGCCAGCCTGCGCGCTGCGCTGCGCCAGGCGAGCGGCGACGGCGAGACCCTCGACGTCGGCAACGCCGAGCTCCACCGGCTCACCACGCCGGTCTCGCTCGACAAGACCATCGGCGACGACGGTGACGCCACCCTCGGCGACCTGATGGCCAACGGCGACGCCACCCCCGAGGACGCGGTGATGGCGATGGTCGACAGCGAGCTGCTCGACGAGCTGCTCGGCACCCTCGACGCCCGGGCCCGCTACGCGGTCGAAGCTCGCTTCGGCCTCATCGACGGTGAGCGCAAGAGCTTCCGCGAAGTCGGCGAGCACCTCGGTGTCACCGCCGAGGCCGCCCGTCGCCTCGTCAGCCGGGCCGTTGCTGGCCTGCGCGAGGACGCCGTTCGCATCCTGGCCGCCTGAGGCCGGGGCCGAACCGGCCCGCACCCAACCGATCACACCACGCCACGAGCACTCCCGCCCGGTACTGTTGCCGGGATGAAAGTGGGAGTGCTCGTGGTCGCGTATAACGCCGAGACCACGCTCGTCGATGTCCTCGACCGGATCTCCCCACCCATGCGTGCCCGCCTCGCCGAGGTGCTCGTGCAGGACGACCATTCGACGGACTCGACGTTCGACGTGGCCAACGACTACCTGCACAACGGCACCGACCTCGCCCTGACGGTGTTGCGCCACCCGCAGAACCTCGGCTACGGCGGCAACCAGAAGGCCGGCTACACCTACGCCGTCAACCACGGCTGGGACGTGGTGGTGCTGCTCCACGGCGACGGCCAGTACGCACCCGAAGTGATGGACCGGATCATCGCGCCGATCGTCGACGGTGACGCCGACGCGGTGTTCGGCTCGCGGATGATGACCCCGGGTGCAGCCCGCGCCGGCGGGATGCCGCTCTACAAGTACGTGGGCAACCGCATCCTCACCACGGCGCAGAACACCCTCACCGGCCTGCGGTTGTCCGAATGGCACTCCGGCTACCGCGCGTACCGCGTGAGCGCACTGGCCGAGCTGCCGTTCCTCGGCAACAGCGACGGGTTCGACTTCGACACCGAGATCATCCTGCAGCTCCACGCCGCCGGGAAGCACATCACCGAAGTGCCGATCCCCACCTACTACGGCGACGAGATCTGCCGGGTCAACGGCATCGCCTATGCGCGCGACATCATGGTCGACACGATGCGCTACCGGTTCGGGCGCACCGGCTTCGGTGGTGGCCAGCTCGGCCACGTCACCGAGCCCTACGCCTACAAGCCGTCACCGCACAGCTCGCACGGCCGTGTCCTGCAGGTGCTCGAGCCACGGCCTCCGGCGCGGGTGCTCGACGTCGGCTGCGGGCCCGGTTGGCTGGCCGAAGCGCTCACCCGCCAGGGCCACGAGGTGACCGGGGTCGACCTGGCCGCCGCGCCGGGAGTGGCCGACCGCATGGCCGGCTTCGTCCAGGCCGATCTCGAGCAGGGGCTGCCCGACACCGTCGGCGGAGGGTTCGACGTCGTCGTGGCCGCCGATGTGATCGAGCACGTCCGCGCACCCGAGCAACTGCTCGGCGCGATGGCCGAACGGCTCCGACCCGGCGGGACGATCATCGCGAGCGTGCCGAACTTCGCCCACTGGTACCCGCGGGCGCGCACCGCGCTCGGGCTGTTCGACTACGACCAGCGCGGCATCCTCGACGCTACGCACCTGCGCTTCTTCACCCGCCGCTCGTTCCGCCGCATGCTGGCCGCGTGCGGTCTGCGCTCGACGGCCAGCCACCACACCGGGCTGCCCTTCGATGCCCTCGGCATCGACACCACCCGCCTGCCCGGTCGGCTCGTCGCCGCGGTCGACCGTGTGCTGGTGCGGGTCTGGCCGACGATGTTCGCCTACCAGTTCGTCCACGAACTGGCGCTCGACCCAGCACTCGATGTGGCGAACCGCCCGGCTGCCTGAGGCCGAGCGCCGCGCCGCGCGCGCCGCTCGAGCGGTCAGCATCGCGGCGACGTTGCTGTTCGTGCTGCTCCTGACGCGCTGGCAGCCCTGGGAGCTGTTCGCCCGCGCCGGGTACACGAGCGACTTCTACGACGAGCAGGCCCGTGCGCTCTGGCACGGCCGGCTCTCGGTCGACCCGGACGTCGCCGGGATCGAGGGCTTCCTCATCGACGGCAAGACCTACCTCTATTACGGGCCGCTCCTGGCGCTGGCGCGACTGCCGACCTCCCTCGTCGGGCACGCGCTCGACGGGCGCCTGGTGCGGCTGTCGATGACCATCGGGTTCCTGGTCTGGTGCACGGGCCTCCACCATCTGGTGGGCGTCGTCCGGCAGTGGTGGTCGGTCCCGGCCTCGGCCTGGCGGAGCGCCACGCTGGTGGCCGCAGGCGCGTGCTCGCCCATGCTGGCGCTGGCCGGCTGGGTGAGCGTCTACCACGAGACCGAACTGTGGGCGGCCACGTTCGCGGTCTGGGCGATGGTCGGGGCGCTGCGCCTGGCCCGGCAGCCCGATCGACGGGCCGCGCTGCTCGCAGGCGGGGCCACCGCTGCGGCGCTACTCACCCGCGCCTCGGTCGGGATCGGGATCGCCGCCGGCGTCGGCGCCGTCGCCCTCGTCACCGTGCTCCGTCGCCGCTGCAGCCCCGCCCAGGCCGCCGTGGTGATCGGCGGCTGCGCAGCCGGCCTGCTGGGCCACATGGCAGTGAACGCCGCCAAGTTCGGCTCGCTGCTCGGCCTGCCAGCCGACCGGCAGGTCCTCACCCTCCAGGACCCCGAGCGGGCGGCATGGTTCGTTGCGAACGGCGGCAGCTTCTTCAACCTCCAGTTCCTCCCCTCGACGGTCATCCATTACCTGCGGCCCGACACCGTGCGGTTCGAGCGGCTGCTCCCGTTCGTCCGCTTCGGGCCGCCCGCCACCGACCGCAGCTCGCTCGGCTTCGAGACGATCACACCGGCAGCGTCGCTGACGGCGAGCGCCACCCTCCTCGTCGTCGCGGCGGTCGTCGGCCTCGTGGTGTTGGTGCGCGCCCGTGCCGGCATGTGGCTGCTGCTCGTCGGCGGCGCGGCACTGGCCACGGTGCCCACGCTCGCGATCGGGTTCATCGGCAACCGCTATCTGGTCGACCTGCTGCCGCTCGTCGTGCTCCCGGCCGCAGTCGGCATCGTTCGCGCACGCGGCCCGCAACGAGCCGGCCTGCGGCGCGCGGCACGGATCGCAGTGGTGGCCGGGGTGGTGTGGGGCGCGTGGGTGAACGCTGCGCTGTCGATGTGGATCAGCGACCTGAAGGAGCCCGGCTTCACCGAGCTGCGCTACCGCGTCGACGACGTGCTCTTCGGCGATCCGCCGCCCGGGCTGCGGTTCTCCGTCGACGCCCCGGTGGGCCGCGACGGCGAGGTCAGCCTCGACGTCGCCGACGATGCGTGCAACGGGGTCTACATCGCCGAGCAGGGGCGCCAGGTGCCCCTCGAACGCACCGACAGGGGCCGCACCGCACAGGGCACGATCACCGCGCAGGACACGGTCATCATCGCCTCGGGTGATGGGTGGCAGCTCGAGGTCGTGGCCGGCGAGGGCCGGGTGGGAGCCGTCCTGCGCCGCGGTGACCGCATCGAGGCCGGCACACCGGTGCCGTTCAACGACCAACAGGTGCACGTCGAGGCCGTCGTCGACCCGATCGTCGGCGAACTGTCGGTGCGGTTCGACGGGGAGTTGTCGCTCTTCAGCTTCGACGTGCCAGCAGGCCCGGTGCGCTGGAGCTCGGCCATCGAGCCCGACGCGCCCCGCGACGATTCCCTCTGCCGTCTGCTGCAGGCGCGTCGATAGGCTTTCCGACGTGCCGAAGACGTGGACTCCGTCGTCGTGGCAGGCCTTCCCGGCCGGCCAACAGCCCGACTGGCCCGACCCTGGTGCCTACGAACGCGCCCTGAAGCAGATCGGCGCAATGCCGCCACTCGTGTTCGCCGGCGAAGCCCGCTCGCTGCAGGCGTCGCTGGGCCAGGTCGCTGCCGGCAACGCCTTCTTGCTCCAGGCCGGCGATTGCGCCGAGAGCTTCGAGGAGTTCTCGGCGGTCAACATCCGCGAGAAGCTGCGCGTCATCCTGCAGATGGCCGTCGTGCTCACCTACTCCCTCGGGGTGCCGGTGGTGAAGGTCGGCCGCATGGCCGGCCAGTTCGCCAAGCCGCGCTCGTCGCCGTTCGAGAAGGTCGGCGACAAGGAGTTGCCGAGCTTCCGCGGCCACATCGTCAACGACCCCACACCGACCGACGCGGCACGGATCCCCGACCCCGATCGGCTCGTGCAGGCGTACCACCAGTCGGCCTCGACGCTCAACCTCGTCCGGGCCTTCACCAAGGGCGGCTTCGCCGACCTCACCCGGGTGCACGCCTGGACCCAGGAGTTCGTCGCGTCGAGCCCCGAAGGCCGGCGCTACGACCTGATCGCCACCGAGATCGAGCGCGCGCTGCGCTTCATGCGGGCCTGCGGGATCGAGACCGAGAACAACCACTCGCTCCGCGAGGTCGACGTCTACACCAGCCACGAGGCGCTCCTGCTCGGCTACGAGGAGGCCCTCACCCGTCAGGACTCGCTCACCGGCGGCTGGTACGACTGCTCGGCGCACATGCTCTGGATCGGCGAGCGCACCCGAGAGCTCGACGGCGCACACGTCGAGTTCCTGCGCGGCGTCGGCAACCCGATCGGCTGCAAGGTCGGGCCCACCACGCCGCCCGACTACGTGATCGAGCTCTGCGAACGACTGAACCCCTCACGGATTCCTGGCCGGCTCACCCTGATCAGCCGGATGGGGGCAGGCAAGGTCGAAGCTGCACTGCCGACGCTGCTGCGCGCCGTGCGCGAGAGCGGCCACCCGGTGGTGTGGGCCTGCGACCCGATGCACGGCAACACCTACACCTCGGGCACCGGCCACAAGACGCGCAAGTTCGACGACATCTGCGCCGAGATCGACGGCTTCGTCCGCGCCCACCACAGTGAGGGCACCTGGCCGGGCGGCATCCACGTCGAGCTCACCGGCGACAACGTCACCGAGTGCGTCGGCGGGGCCGACAACATCCTCGACGAGCAGCTCACGGACCGCTACCAGACCGTGTGCGACCCACGGCTCAACGGACGCCAGAGCCTCGACCTGGCGTTCCATGTCGCCGAATCGCTCCGCACGAGCGGTCTGGCCTGAGCCGAGCACTCGAACTGCCGTGCGGGCGCTCGACCTGACCGCGGGGTGGCCGGTCCCGCACGTCAGCGCAGCTGCGGTGGTCGTCGGTGATGGCGCGCAGCCCCTCGTGCATCGGATCGGCGACGTCGAGCTCTCCTACCGCATCGCTTCGATCAGCAAGCCGATCGCAGCCTGGGCGATGCTCGTCGCCGTCGAAGAAGGCCTGCTGGCGCTCGACTCGCCCGTCGGCCAGCCCGGGTGCACGCTCGCCCATCTGCTGGCCCATGCCGGCGGCTACGCCTTCGACGGGGACGAGCCGGTCAGCGCGCCCGGCCGGCGACGGATCTACTCGAACACCGGCATCGAGTTGGCCGCCGCGGCGGTGGCCACGGCGGCTGCGATGCCGTTCGAGCAGTACCTGCGTGAGGCCGTGCTCGAACCACTGGGCATGGCTCGCACCGAGCTGCGCGGCTCGCCCGCCCACGCCATCTTCAGCACGGTCGACGACGTCGTGCGGTTCCTCGCCGAGGTGATCGACCCGACGCTGCTCTCCGAGGCCACCGCCACCGCGGCCACCACACCGTTCCTTCCCGAGCTCGCTGGCATCGTGCCGGGGATCGGCCGGTTCGACCCCTGCCCGTGGGGGCTCGGATTCGAGATCCACGGCACCAAGCACCCGCACTGGATGGGCGCCCGCAACAGCGCATCGGCGTGTGGCCACTTCGGCGGTTCGGGCACGATGTGCTGGATCGACCGCGACGCCGTTGCGGGCCGTGAGCTCGCCCTCGTGGCGCTCACCGATCTGGCCTTCGACGAGTGGAGCGTCGAGGCCGTGCGATCGTGGCGCGAGCTCAGCGACGCGTTCATCGCCGAGGTCGCAGGATCGTGACCTACCGGCCCGGCGACCGAGTCCGCGTGGTGACCACCGGCGATGACGGCCTGCCGCTCGTGCGCTACGGCTCGGTGGGCGGCATGACCGGGCGCAACGGCCCCATCGTGGTGATGCTCGACGGCGAACTGGGCGGCGACGTGCTCGACCCCAGCGAGGTCGAGCCGGTCAGTGTCACCTGCCTCGAGCTGTGCCTCACCGGCGACGACCTCGTCGACGATGGCGAGTTGCGCCGCGGGCTGGTCGGGTTGTGGCACGCCGAGGCCGACGCCGCGGGTCTCGACATCGAGGCCCTGCACCCGCTTCCCGAGGCGCTGCGCGACTCGAGCGAGTCGTGGGTGCTCGCCGAGCTCACCGCTGGTGGCGAGCACTACGTGTTGCGCGCCGTACGGTCGCCGAACGAGCCGGGCGCGGTGCGTCTGCGGGCCGATCGGCCCAACCGGTGGGACTGGTGAGCGACCGACCCACGCAGGGGTGGAGAGTTCTGCTGTTCGCCGCAGTGGCGATCGGCGTTGCCAACAGCGTGGTCTACGGCCTGCTCGGCAACCTGCAGGACACCTACGGGTTCGGTGACTCCGGGCTCGGGCTGATCGCGGGCGTCGGCCTCGTGGCCAGCTTCGTCAGCCAGCTCACGCTCGCACCGATCGCCGACCGGGGCCATACACGAGCCTTCGTCGCCGGTGGGTTGGCCCTCGCGTTCCTCGGCAGCGTGCTGTTCGCCGTGTCGTCGACGCTGCCCCTGCTGGTGCTCGCCCGCGCCGTGGTGGGTGTCTCGAACGGGCTGTTCGCCCCGGCCTCGCGTGCGATCGCCGCCAGCATCGAGCCCAGACGCGCTGCCGAGCGCATCGGCACCCTCAGCGGTGTCGAGTTCGCCGGCTTCATCGTCGGGCCATTGATCGGAGGGGTGCTCGTCGAACCGCTCGGTGTGCGCTGGCCGTTCGCGTTGTGCGGGATCGGCGCGGGCATCGGCGCGCTCGTGCTCTCGCGCCTACCCCTGCCCGAGCCACCCCGATCGACCGAGGAGCACCGCGTCAGCTTCGATCTGCTGCGCATCCGTGGCATCCAGGTGGGGGTCGTCACCTGGATGGCGCTGTTCATCCCGGTCGGCGTCTACGACACGATCCTCGACCGCTACTTCACCGACCTCGGGGCGGGCGAGTGGATGATCGGGTTGGGCTTCTTGCTCTACGGCACACCGTTCGCCCTGCTCACCACGCTGGGCGGTCGCCTCGCCGACCGGCACGGCCCGTTCCGCCAGTGCATGCTGGCGCTCGTGGTCGTCGTGGTGGTGACGGCGCTCTACGGCCTGCTCGGCAACGTGTGGGCACTGATGCCGCTGTTCGCGGTCGAAGGCGTGGCCCAGGCGCTCGGCGTGCCAGCGGCTGCTGCGCTCGTCGCGGTGGCAGCACCCGTCGGGCGCGCAGCCGCAGCACAGGGCCTCGCCGGCGCGATCAACCAGGCCTCGGCGGCCATCGTTGCGTTCGCCTCGCCGGCCGCCTACTCGCGATGGGGTGGGCAGGGCACGTTCGCGCTCACCGCTGTCTTGGTGCTGCTGGTCACGATCGCTGCTGCGGTGCTTCGACGCACCGCGCAGCGATCGGACCCTGCATCCGTCGTCGTCAGCTGAGCCGCTCGACGATCATGGCCATGCCCTGGCCACCACCGACGCACATGCTCTCCATGCCGTAGGTCTTGTCCTCCCACTGCAGGCCGTTGATGAGCGTCGTCATGATGCGCGCCCCGGTCATGCCGAAGGGGTGGCCGAGCGCGATGGCACCACCGTGGATGTTCATCTGCGTGTCGAGGTCGATGCCCAGGTGCTTGGCCGAGCCGATCACCTGGCAGGCGAAGGCCTCGTTGATCTCGACCAGGTCGATCTGGTCGATGGTCATCCCGGCGAGCGCCATCGCCTTGCGGCAGGCCTCGATCGGGCCGAGGCCCATGATCTCGGGGTTCAGGCCCGACACGCCCGACGAGACGATGCGTGCCAGTGGCGTGAGGCCGAGTTGCTTGGCCTTGGCGTCGCTCATCACCAGCACCGCCGCGGCCCCGTCGTTGAGGGGGCAGGCGTTGCCGGCGGTGACGGTGCCGTCGGGACGGAAGGCGGGCTTGAGCTGGCTCACACCCTCGTAGGTGGTGCCAGGCCGGGGGCCGTCGTCCTTGCTGACGACGGTGCCGTCGGCCAGCGTGAGGGGTGTGATCTCCCGCTCGTAGAAGCCCTTGTCGACGAACTCGCACGCCAGGTTCTGGCTGCGCACACCGAAGCGGTCCATCTCCTCGCGGCTGATGCCCTCGGCCTCGACCACGTTCTCGGCCGTCTGGCCCATGGCGATGTACATGTCGGGAAGGCCGACCGGCGGGGTCCACGTGCCTTGACCACCCTGGGCGCGGGCTGCGGTACGGCGACCGGGCTCCTTGAACAGCGGGTTGGGGGCCATGTCCGACGCGCCCGAGGCGTAGCGGCTGACGGTCTCGACACCCCCGGCGATGAAGCAGTCGCCCTCGCCGGCCTTGATGGCGTGGAACGCCATGCGGATGGTCTGCAGGCTGCTCGAGCAGTAGCGGTTGACCGTGACACCCGGAACGTCGTCGAAACCGGCGAGCGCGCTGATCACGCGAGCGATGTTGAAGCCGCCCTCACCGGCGGGCTGGCCGATGCCCCACATCACGTCGTTCACATCCGACGCCTGCACCTGGGGTGCTTTGTCCATGAGCGCCTTCAGGATCTGCGCGCTCATGTCGTCGGGGCGCAGCGAGGTGAGCGAGCCCTTGTTGGCCCGACCGATCGGACTGCGGGCGGTGGCGACAATGACGGCTTCGGGCATGGTGACGTTCCTTCCGAGATCGCGCTTGACCGCTCGGTCAAGTCACATGGTGGTAGAGCGTACCGTAGGCGGTTCGGCGCGGTCAGCGGGTGTCGACGAGGCGGAACGCCTCGGCGGCGCGGCCTTCGGGCAGGCCGAACCGGCTCGCGGTGGCCATCGCCCATTCGCGCACCACCCGCTCGGTGCGCTGTGGGTCGACGTGCTGGCTCTCGTGGCACAGCAGCGCCTCGATCTTGCGCTCGACCTGCTCGGTGATGTCGACATGGTGGGCAGCCGCTGGGTGACCCATCACCCACACCTCACTGACCGTCCAGGGCTCGTGGCCCGCATCGAGCAGATCGGGGAAGGCGAACGGGTTGCGTGCGTCGGGGTAGACCGCGCACAGCGTGGCCTCACCGGCGGCGAGGTGGTCGGGGTGGCTGGCATAGATGCGATCGAGGTTGCGCTCGGGCGATTGGCAGATCACCACATCGGGGCGATGCTCGCGGATCACCCGGCTCAGTGCGGCGCGCAGCGACAGGTCGGCAACCACCCGCCCGTCGGGATGCCCGAGAAACACCAGGTGGTGCACGCCCACGGCCTTGGCCGCCCGGGTCTGCTCGTGCCGGCGCAGCGCTGCCATGTCGGACCGGCTCATCGATCGGTCGCTCCCGCCGGCATCACCGTCGGTGACGAGGCAGTAGGTCACCTCCACGCCCGCATCGGTGAGTGCCGCCACGGTGCCAGCAGCACCGAAGTCGACGTCGTCCGGGTGGGCCGTCACGACGAGCACCCGTCCGATCTCGTGTGCCTGCAGCATGGACGCCACCCTAGGCGCGCCGCGCCGATGACCGGAGCACGAGGTCAGAGGTCGTCGAGGAACTCGCCGCGCGCGTCGGCAGCGGCGATGACGCGCTCGAGCTCGTCGAGCTGCAACGGGTCGCGCACCCCGAGCAGACGGCCGTAGAAGCGCAACCCCTTCGGCGTGCCGACCACTCGCACCGGGATGCGCTCGCCGAGGTCGAGCGCGTAGCCCGTCGGGATCTCGACCAGGCGGACACCAGCATCGTGCAGATCGGCCTCGTCGGCTGCGAGCTCGCCTGCGCCGAAGCCGTACAGATCGGCATCCACGAAGAAGGTGAACTCAGCCACGATGAGAACCTACGACGGCCCGGCGCGTACTGTCCCATCCATGTCCGACGTCACACCCCTGGTCGACGACTCCGTCGCTGCCGACTCGTTCGACCTCTCGAACCCCGAGTTCTGGCTCGCTCCCCGCGACTACCGCGAGGGCGCCTTCCGAGCACTGCGCAAGGCCGACGGGCTGCGCTTCTACGAGGAGTGGGACTTCCTCGACTCACCGTTCCCGCGCGGGGCCGGCTACTGGTCGCTCGTGCGCCACGAGGACGTGTGGTTCGCCAGCCGCAACCCGCAGCTGTTCATCAGCGGCAAGGGCAGCAACATCGGCGACCTGCCGATCGAGATGGCCGAGTTCTTCGGCTCGATGATCGCCATGGACGACCCGAAGCACTTCCGGCTGCGCTCGATCGTGTCCAAGGGCTTCACCCCGAAAGAGATCGCCCGGGTCGAGCAGTACGTGCACGAGAAGGCCACCTCGATCGTCGACGGCCTGCTCGAGCGCTTCCCCGAAGGCGAGTGCGACTTCGTCACCGAGGTCGCCGCTCCCCTGCCGCTGCAGATCATCTGCGAGATGATGGGCATCCCGGCCGCCGACGAGCAGCAGATCTTCCAGTGGACCAACGTCATCCTCGGCGCAGGCGACCCCGAGTACGGCGGCTCGATCGAGGCACTGATGGGCGCGGCGATCGGCATGTTCGGCTACGCCCAGGCGCTGGGCGAAGAGCGCCTGAAGAACCCGACCGACGATCTCTCGTCGATCATGATGCACGCCGAAGTCGACGGCGAGCGACTGACCTCACAGGAGTTCGGCTCGTTCTTCATCCTGCTGGCAGTGGCCGGCAACGAGACGACGCGTAACGCGATCAGCCACGGGATGCGCGCCCTCACCCAGTATCCCGAGCAGAAGCAGATCTGGTGGAACGACTGGGACAACGTCACCAAGACCGCCGTCGAGGAGATCGTCCGCTGGGCCACCCCGGTCATCCACTTCCGCCGCACGGCCACCGAGGACGTCGTCATCAACGGCACCGAAGTGAAGGCCGGCGACAAGGTCGTGCTCTGGTACAACTCGGCCAACCGTGACGACTCGGTCTGGACCAACCCCTACGAGTTCGACGTGCGCCGCTCGCTCCAGCCCCAGCAGGCCGGCTTCGGTGCAGGCGGCCCGCACTTCTGCCTCGGCGCCAACCTGGCTCGACGCGAGATCGCCGTCATGTTCGACGAGATCCGTCGTCGCCTGCCCAACATGCGCATCGTCGGCGAGCCGGACTGGTTGCAGAGCAACTTCATCAACGGCATCAAGCGCCTGCCCTGCGCCTGGAGCTGACCGGATCAGTCGTCGACGAGCGCAGCTCGGATCACGCCGGGTCGTTCACTCGAACGCACCGGGCCGCGTCGCCGCAGAGGCGATCGCCATCCCGAACCGCACGGCACCCGACGACCACACCGGGCAGTTCGAGGACGGGCCTTCGACCGGGCAGAAGTGCACCCCGTCGCCACGCACCACCACGGTGCCGTCCGGGTCGCACACCTTGTCGAACGGCGCGCACGGCAGGCGTGGGGTGTACCGGCCCTCGAGCTCGACGAAGGCACCGGCGTCCACGAACGAGACGAAGCGCTGTTTGGCGAGCTCGCGGTAGATCGCATTGATGCCGTCGACCTCGGCGTCGGCCTCGAACGAAGCTGCCCGATACGGCTGACCCACCAGGAGCACATGGGCCCCGCTCGCCCGGGCGCGCCGCACGAGTGCGGTGAGGTCGGCCCGGTACCGATCGACGAGCGCCGCGCCTCGCAGGTAGCCGCCGGCGCCGTCCTCCATGCAGCGAGTGGCTCGGTTGCCCGTGAACGACACCACGACCACCGACGAACGGCTGGCCTCGAGGTTGGCTCCGAGCCAGTCGCACGGAGCGGTGCCACCCCAGAACTTGGGAACGATCCGGCGAGGTGCGGCGAAGAAGCCGACGACACCACTCACCTCGTGCGCGAGGGAGTCGCCGAGTATCACGACCCGCGTCGCCCGCGCTGCCGGGCGAGGTCCGGGGAACATCGGTTCGACGGCCTGCACCGGAGCCGCGGTCGCCACCACCGCTGCGACGACGAGTCCCACTGCGAGCAGGCGGGACGGACGACGAGCAGACATGGCTGCAGTGTCTCTGACATCGAGCGTGGCGCGTCGACCGTGGAGCGTGGCGAACGACACGTGTGGCCGAGTTCACGCCGGGCGCGCCGACGACATGCCCTGGTACGTTGCTGCGATGACCTCCGTCGTCGCCGAACGACGCGCTACGGCGGCTGATGCCTCGACATCTGCCAGCTACCGCGCCGGGCTCGACGGGCTTCGCGCCATCGCGGTGCTGCTCGTGCTGCTGTTCCACCTCGACCGCCTCTCCGGCGGCAACCTCGGCGTCGACCTGTTCTTCGCCATCTCCGGCTGGTTGATCACCTGGCGACTGCTCGCCGAGCGCGACCGGACGGGCGGCATCGCCCTCGGGCACTTCTGGGCTGCCCGGGTGCGCCGGCTGATGCCTGCTGCACTGACGGTCATCGCCGCGGTGCTGGTGTGCTGGCGGGTGGTCGGCATCGATGTGCCCTCGCTGCGCAGAGACGCACTGTTCGCCACCTTCTGGGCCTCGAACTGGGGCACCATCTCCGGCGGCGGCGACTACTGGGCGCGCTTCGGCGAGCCGTCACCACTCACCCACTTCTGGTCGCTCGCGATCGAAGAGCAGTTCTACCTCGTCTGGCCGCTGCTGGTGGTCGGGGTGCTGACGGTCCTGAAGCGCCGCCCACGAGCCGTCATCGCCGGGCTGGCGGCCTCGCTGGCCGTCGTGTCGATCATCCTCCTCGTGGCGCTGTACGACCCGGCGAACCCGACCGCGGCGTACATGAACACCTTCACCCGAGCGCACAGCCTGCTCATCGGCGCCGCCGCCGGCGCGTTCACGGCGCTCCGGCCGAGCGGGGATGGATCGGACGGTTTGCGCGGTGGCGCGGCCGCCCGCCGAGTCGCCCCGCTGGCTGCGTTCGTCGTGGTGGGGATGGTGGCAGCGTCCTCGAACGAGTCCGAGTGGCTGTTCCGCTGGGGGTTCCCCGTGTTCGCAGTTGCAGCCACGGTCGTCGTGGTCGCCGTCGCCGACGGGTTGTGGGGACGGGCGCTCACCTGGCGGCCGCTGCGGTGGCTCGGCGACCGCAGCTACGGGATCTACCTGTGGCACTGGCCGGTGATCCTGCTGCTGAGCGGCGACCGATTCCCCACCGACGGCGTGCTCCGCGACCTGGTGCGGGTGGCCTGTTCACTGCTTCTCGCCGACCTGTCGTACCGGTTCGTCGAGCAGCCGATCAGGAGCCGCCGACGCCTCACCGGGTGGCGGGGCCCCGCAGCCACGGTGGCCGCCCTCGGAGTCGTCACCACCCTCGCGCTGACGCTGCCCGTCTCGGCAGCTCCGACGGGAGAGGGCAGCGTCGTGACGCTGCCACCGGCCGAGCCGGTCGCGGAGGTCACGACGACCGCCACCGCCTCGACGGAGGCGGCAGCACCTGCCAGCACGATCAGCACGATCAGCACGATCAGCACGGAGTCCACGGCCGCCCAACGCCCGACGACCACCGTCAGCGCCACCACGACGACCGAGCCCCCACCACGACCGCCGCGTGTGCTGGTGGCGGGCGACAGCACGGCCGTCCACCTGGCCGAGGTGCTACTGCCCTACAGCGTCGCTCACCCGGACGAGGTGCTCGCCGGCAGCGCAGCGTTCCCCGGGTGCGGTCTGTCGGCATTCGACGACGGCCGCCTGCACCAGATGACCGACCGGGACGGCACCGAGAGTTGGGTCGATCTGTCCGGCTGTGTCGCCAGCTGGGACTCGATCCCGCGGCGCGTGGCGTCCGACGAGCGCTTCGAGGTCGTCCTCATGAGCATCGGCCCGTGGGACGCAACCGATATCCGCCTCGCCGACGGCCGGGTGGTGTCGGTGCTCGACGAGGTCGGGCGCGGCATGGTGAGCCGCCGCTACGCCGCGTTCGTCGCCCAGGTCGAGGCAGCCGGGGCCCAGGTCGTCTGGATCACACCGCCCGATGTGTCGTTCTTCTGGGGGGCCGTCGAGGCATCGTTCAGCGACCCGGCTCGCTGGGTCATCCTTCGCTCGATCATCGACGACCTCCCCGTGGAGCAGATCGACCTGCCCGGATGGCTGGAGGCCAACGACCTCGACGGCCCCGAGGGCCGCCCCGACGGCGTGCACCTCGCACCGGAGGTCGACCAACGCGTCGTGAGTGAGTTGGTGGTGCCGCAGCTGATCGAGCTCAGGGCCCGATGAACGGCCCGAGCAGCCGCGCCGTGCGCCACAGCGACCCCAGCAGAGCCTGACGCAGCGCAGGGTCGATGCCCGGGACGTCGACCTCGTCGAGCACCGACCGGATGACCCATCCGCCTCCTCGGTCGACCCAGGTCGGCACGATGGTGGGCGTGTCGATCGACAAGCGACCATCGGGCCACTCGAGCACTGTGGCGACCGCGATCGCACCATCTTGCGACTGGGGCATCGGGAACGACCCGGTCGGCATGTTCGACAGGAAGTTGCCGAGCCCGTAGATCACCCAGCGACCGTTGACCATCTCGATCGGCTGCAGCACGTGCGCATGGTGCCCGACGATCAGGTCGACCGCGCCCGAGGCCGTCACCGCATCTGCAACCGAACGCTGCTGCCTCGAGAGCAACGACGTCCCCTCGACCCCCCAGTGCAGGCTGACCACGACGAGCTGCGCCCCACGTTCGCGAGCATCGAGCGCGTCGGCCACGATCCGCACCGGGTCGATGAGGTTGGTCCGCCATCGCTCGCCCGCCGGCAGCCGGCTCGAGTTCATCCCGTACGTGTACGACAGATGGGCCAGTCGGAGCCCGTCCACCTCGAACACCTCGGCCACGGCCTCGTCGGGCGTGCGGGCCATCCCGGACTGCGCCACCCCGGCGGCCTCGAGCGCATCGACCGTTGCATCGATCCCGCGCACCCCTCGGTCGTTGGTGTGGTTGCTCGCTGTGCTGCAACGGTCGTAGCCGGCGCCGGCGATGGCCGTCGCGATCGACGCAGGCACTCCGTACACCGGGAACTCGCTGAGCGGCTCGCCGGGCGGGGCCACCGGGGTCTCGAGATGGCAGATGGCCAGATCGAACGACGACAGCACCGGCTCGACAGCGGCGAACATCGGACCGAAGTCGTGCACCACTCCCCCGCCATTCACCAGTGCCCGGCGCACGAGCGGGCTGTGCGGCAGGATGTCGCCGCTGAACGCGATCGTCAGTCGACGCTCCGGCACACCCATCCGCACCGCAGGCACCGCGGCGAGCGCCGCCTCGCCGACGACGTCGACCGGTTCGTCGACGGCCAGGCCGGCGGGCGACGCGACCACGAGCAGCCCAAGCGCCACCAGCGCGGCCAGCGACCTGCTCGCGACCACCGGCCTTGGTCGGCCGGTCACGCCAGCTCAGCCCCCCAGGTCGCCGCTTGCGTAGTGGCGCCGGCAGAGCAGCTCGTACCGCACGACATCGCCGAACAGCGGCTGCTCGGAGTCGGCACCGCCGGTGTCGCCGACGACCACGGTCTCGCCGGTGTAGGTGATGATCCCGTTCACCACTCGCGCGTTGTGCGTCGCCCGCATACCGCACCAACAGCGCGCCTCGACCTGCATCGGAACCCGCTCGTCGGCGACCTCGAGCAGTCGCCTCGTCCCCTCGAACAGCAAGCCGCGGAAGTCGGTGATCAGCCCGAACGCGAACACGTCGACCCCGAGCTCGTCGACCACCCGGGCGAGCTGGTCGCACTGCTCGGGGGTGTAGAACTGGGCCTCGTCGCACACCAGGTAGTGCAGCGGCCAGTTGCGCAGCGCGAGTTGGTAGAGGTCGAGGTCGGCCTCGACCTCGACTGCCTCTGCGGCGACCCCGAGGCGACTCGTCACCTGGGCGCCCTCGCGGTCGAGCTTGGTGAGCAACAGCCCGTAGAGCTGACGACTGGCCAGGTTGTGGTGGATCTGCAGCGCCATGGTGCTCTTGCCCGAGCCCATCGTCCCGAAGCTGAACCGCAACGTCGCCATGCGACCGCGACCCTAGTGGGTCGCACCGATATCTTCGAACGAGTGAGGCACTGGCGCTGGGCGGTCGTGATCGGAGGCACCGCAGCCCTCGCGGCGGTTCCGGTGGTCGCCGCGAACTGGCCGGTGCCGGCCGTGGTGGCAGACGTCGACGAGCTCACTGTCGCCGTGCTCGAGTCCGATCTCGAGCCCTACGTGGGCCTCGTCGACTCGCGCGGTGGGCTGCGACTGCCCGATCTCGGACGGTACGACGACGAGGTCGCGCCGTTCGCCAGCCAGACGCGCTCGAGGATCTGGTACGACGGTCCGACACTGTGGCGGGCGTCCGAGCTGCTGGTCGGCGGCGAGCGGGGCACGTATCGCGAACCGGATCTTCTCTGGACGTGGGACTCCGGCGACCGCGATGTCGAGCAGTCGCCCCGCCAGGGCGACGAGCCGCTGCGCCTGCCACGGGTGATGGACCTGGCGCCACCCGAGCTCGGGCGGCGGCTGCTCGCCGAAGCGTCGCGATCGGGTCTGCAGATCGACTCGATCGCCCCTCGTCGCATCGCTGGGCACATCGGGGCCGGGCTGCGGTTCGAACCCCCGGCCGACTCGCCCACCACCATCGAGGCGGTCGAGCTGTGGGCGCAACCGACCACCGGGCTGGTGCTGCGCGTCGACATCTACACCGCTACCGGACCACCGATCTTCGAGACGGCCTTCGTCGACCTCGACAACGTCGCGCCTACCGCGGACGCCGTGCGCTTCCCGGCCGACGACATCGATCCCGGCCGTATCGACCGGACGCCATCGGATCCGATCGAGGTGTTGAGCGGGGTTCCCTTCGCCCGGCTGCCCGACCAGCTCGGCGGCCTCGCCCGACGCAACCCGTCCGACCAGGGCGTCGCCACCTACGGCAGTGCACTCGAACAGGTCACCGTCGTGGCAGCTCCATCGGGCAGCCTCGGCCGCCGGATCGCCCGCCTCCCCCGATCGACACGGCCCTGGGGCGGCGAGGCGGTGCTCGTCGGCACATCGCTCGTCAACGCACAACTCGTCACCGTCGGCGGCCTCGACATCATCGTCGCCGGCACGGTAACGGTCGCCGAGCTCGACCGTCTGGTCGGTGCGTTGCGCGCCGAGCTCGGCGTCGACTCGGCGCTCGGCACCGGAGTCGGCGGATGAGCGCGTCGGTGGTGCGGACCCACGACCTGGTCAAGGAGTTCCCCGGTGGTCTGCGCGCCGTCGACGGGATCGACCTCGACGTCCGCGAGGGCGACCTGTTCGGCTTTCTCGGCCCGAACGGAGCCGGCAAGACCACCACCATCCGGATGCTGCTGTCGCTCATCCATCCCACCTCGGGGGCGATCGAGGTCCTCGGTCACGAGGTTCCCCAGCACGCCGGGGTGGCGCTGCGGGGCGTGGGCGCGCTCGTCGAGGGCCCGGCGTTCTACCCCTACCTGTCCGGCACCCGGAACCTGGCGATCTTCGACGGCGCCGGCGTCGACGGCGACCGCCGTACTCGCCGGGCGCGTATCGCCACCGCCGTCGAACGGGTCGGCCTGGGCGACGTCGGCGACCGGCCGGTGAAGGCCTACTCGCTCGGCATGCGCCAGCGGCTCGGGCTAGCGGCCGCGCTGCTGCGCACCCCACGGCTGCTGATCCTCGACGAGCCCACCAACGGCCTCGACGCGCAGGGCATCCACGAGCTGCGCACGATCTTCGTCGACCTCGTCCGCGAAGGCACCACGATCATGTTGTCGTCGCACCTGTTGGCCGAGGTCGAGCTGATCTGCACGAGGGCCGCGATGATGTCGGGGGGCCGCATCGTCGCCCAGGACGACGTGGCCGCGCTGCTGGCCCCCACGGGGTGGGTACGTGTCGTCACGCCCGACCGCGACGGCGCTGAACGTCTGCTCGTCGACGGCCCCTTCCCGTTCGAGGTCGTCGACGGTCGCACACTGCGTGTGGAGCTCGGACGCAGGCCGACCGAGCTGCTCAACCAGGCCCTCGTCGAGGCAGGCGTGCGCGTCAGCGAGTTGGTCGTCGAGCGATCGACGCTGGAGGACGTCTTCCTGCGGCGCACCGGCGAGGGAGCCATCCGATGATCCGCGTCGAGCTCGCCAAGTTGCTGCGCCGACCGCGGACCTGGGTGACGATCGCCTTGCTCTCCGGCCTGCCGGTGGTGGTGGGCATCTTCTTGAAGGCGAGCGGCATCGCCCCGCGACCGGGCGAGGGCCCGGCGCTGCTGAGCGAGGTGCTCGACAACGGCCTGCTGTTCCCGGCGGCAGCACTGGCCGTCATCCTGCCGCTGTTCCTGCCGATCGCCGTGTCGGTGATCGGCGGCGACACGATCGCCGGCGAGGCCGCCAACGGCACCTTGCGCTACCTGCTGGTCCGGCCGGTCGGACGCACCCGCCTGATCGTCGCGAAGCTCGTGGCGGTCATCGCGTTCATCTTCCTGGCGGTGATCGTGGTGGCACTCGTGGCCCTCGCCGCCGGTGTGGTGCTGTTCGGCATCAGGCCGTTGTCGTCGGTGTCGGCCACCGAGCTCAGCCCGTTCGAGACGTTCGTGCGCACGGTGCTGGCGATCCTGTACATCGGATGGTCGATGCTCGGGCTCGGCGCGATCGCGCTGTTCGCGTCGACACGGACCGACTCGCCGCTGGCCGCCTCGCTCGCCACCCTGGCGGCCTTCGTGTCGTCGCAGGTCCTCGACCTGATCGAGGCGACTCGCTCCATCCAGCCCTACCTGCCCACTCATCGGTGGCTGGCGTTCGTCGACTTCTACCGCGACCCCATCCTGTGGCGCGACATCAACGAGGGCATCGCCTTGCAGGCCATCTACGTGGTCGTGTTCCTCGGTGCTGCGTGGGCGAACTTCACATCCAAAGACGTCATGTCGTGACGAGGTCGACCACGACAGCAGCGTGGTCACTCGGCGTCACCGGGTCGGCGCCACCCATGTCGACCGAGGCGCAGCCGGCCAGCCAGGCACGCACCGGGTTGCCGATCGGCTTGGGGCGCGGCCAGCTCACGAACACGTAGTCGAGGCGTCGGTTCGGCCAGGCGGTGGCGGCTTGGTAGGGATTGTCGCGACGCCAGGTCGCACCATCGTCGTCGCCGACGTGCTCCCAGCAGTCCGACAGCACGAGGCCGGGCACCGGTGCCGCTCGGCGCCCGGTGAGCAGGCGGATCTCGTCGCTGTCGGGCACCGCGTTGAAGTCGCCGCCGACGATCACCGGCCGGTCGTGCTCGGGGTCGCCCCGGCGTGCAGCGACGAGGTCGAGCACGGCACGGCACTGGGCCTCACGCACGGCGGACTCGTCGAAGCGGTGGTCGAGGTGTGTGCACAACACTGGCCAGCGGCCGTGCGGTGCGTCGACCACAGCGGTCAGCGCCCGACGGTGACCGGCCAGGCCGTCGGCACGCGGCAACGGGTGGCTCTCGACCTCGAGCAGCGGCCAGCGGCTGACGATCGCGTTGTGGAAGCTGGCCCGATCGCCGCGGCGGTCGCGGAAGGGGTCGTCGCTCATCGCGACGTGATACCCGAGCGACGCAGCGATCCGGCCGGCCGCCGAGTCGTCGCCGTCGGCCCACACCTCCTGGAGGAAGAGCACATCGGGCTGCTGGGCGGCCACCACGGCGACGATCGCTTCGAGCCGCTCCTGCCAGGGCCCGAACCGCCACCACAGATTCCACGTCATCACACGCACGACCTGCATGCTCGCGCATCCCGCGGCGCGCACGAGTTGGATCGAACCGTGGAGATGTTGTTTGCTCATGGGATGAGTGGACTCCTCGACGAGCTCGACACCTGGCTCGATGCCAACTGGGACCCCGACCTGACGGTCGGCGAGTGGTGGGAACGGCTCGGCCTGTCCGGTTGGGCATCGCCGTCGCTGCCGGCGAACGCGTATGGCAAGGGCGTCTCGCGTGCCGACGCCATCGCGGTGTCGCAGCGCATCGTGGCTCGGGGCGCCCTGGCGGCTCCGGGTGGCCTGGGCATGCTGCTGGCTGCCCCGACGATCGCCACGCACGGCACACCCGAGCAGATCGAGCGCTTCGTCCGTCCGATCGTCACCGGCGCGCAGGCCTGGTGCCAGCTGTTCAGCGAGCCCGGCGCGGGCAGCGACCTCGCCAGCCTCGGCACCAAGGCGGTGCGCGACGGCGAGGAGTGGATCGTCAACGGGCAGAAGGTCTGGACCTCGGGCGGCCACGTCGCCGACATGGGCATGCTGATCGCCCGGACCGATGCGGACCAGCCCAAGCACCAGGGCATCTCGTGGTTCGCCTTCGACATGCACCAACCGAGCGTCGAGATCCGGCCGCTGCGCGAGATGACCGGTCGGGCGCTGTTCAACGAAGTCTTCATGACCGACGCGCGAGTCGGCGACGACGCATTGATCGGCGGCCTGCACAACGGGTGGGCCGTCGCCAACTCGACGCTCGCGTTCGAGCGCTCCGGCCTCGGCGCCGGCGGCTCGAGCCACGCCGCAGCTGCGTCGGCCGGCACCATCGTCGGCGACCTCGTCAAGCGCGCCGGCGATTTCACCCGCCCCGGCCGCGGTTCCGCTGGCGGAGGATCGGCTGCCGCCGCCGGCGCCCACCGCCTGTACATCGAGCTCGCCCGCAGCAAGGGCCTCACCAACGACCCCGTCGTCCGCCAGGATCTGGTGCGCCTGCACACCATGGCCGAGATCGGCCGCTTCAACGCGCTGCGCCTGAAGGCCGAGAAGGCAGCCGGGCGCGACATCCCGGGGGCCGGCAACCTGGCCAAGCTGTCGATGAGCGACATCGTGCGGACCTCCCGCGACGTCGGCCTGCGCCTGCTCGGCGCGCAGGGGATGCTCCACGCCTACGACCAGACGAGCCGCGCCCAGCTCGATGCAGCGACAGGCAACCCGATGCTGACCTTCGTCACCGAGATGGCGCTGTTCGCCCAGGCGCCGCCGATCTATGGCGGCACCGACCAGGTGCAGCGCAACATCGTCGGCGAGCGGGCGCTCGGCCTGCCGAAGGAGCCGAGCAACGAGCGCACCACCCCGTGGCGCGACCTGCCGCGCAACGGCTGAGGCGCCTCGTCAGCGCAGGCCGTCGACGCGGGTGAAGTACTTCTTCGCGTAGGCGAGCAACTCCCCGTCGGAGGGGTGATCGAGCGACTCGACACCGACCACACGCCGAGCGATGTCGCTGTGGCGCGCCTCGAGGTCCTTGTGGAACGAGGTCTTGGTGCCCGCCGGACCGACGACGAGGACCTCGCGTGCATCGCCGAGCGCGGCGACGATCTGGTCGAAGTAGTGGTGGTCGTCCTTGGCGTGGCCCGAGCCGACCGAACCGGCACGATGGTGCACCTGGCGCTCGGCCCCGTCGTGACGCACCCGCACCTGGTGCACGTCGTCGAGGGAGTAGTCGATGATCCGGGCCTCGCGATGGTCGAGCCAGACAACTGCATGGGGGTAGGTCATGATCGCTCCTCGTGGTCGGCCACCCGCCGAGCTCGGCTGGCGGCTACGACCACGGTATGCATGGCCGCGGCGTGGCGGACATGGTCCTTGGTCCCGTTCCCCGGTCGGCCCCGACAGCGCCACCCGATGGCGTCGCGAGCGGCGCTGTGCCCGATCAGGCGCGCCCGGCTCGGGCCGAGCGGATCTGGAGCAGCACCAGTACACCGGCCAGGCCGATCCAGGGCCACGGGCTGGCCAGCAGCGAGACGAGCCGTTCGGTCGGCCCGGCGAGCGCGTCGATCGACCGGCCGACCTCGACCAACAGCGCGGCAGTCGTCCCGATCGCCATCACCAGCAGCCCGCACAGCACGGCGCTCGACAGCACTGCCCGGGTGTGTGCCCTCACCCCCGTGGTGCCGGTGGTCATGATCTGCATCAGGGCAACGGCCGTCGTGCCGAGCCCGAACACGATCGCCGAACGCGTGCCGAGGCCCATCGACGACCAGCCGCCGACGAGCCGAGACTCCGCCGTGCGCAACCGCGCCCACGACGCCTCTGATGTCCGCTCGAGCAACGAGAACCCGGCCAGGGCAGTGAGGCCCGACGCCGCCTGCTGCACGGTGGTGAAGCCGAAGGCGAACACTGCGGCAGCGAGCACGGCACCGGCGCCGTCGTACCGCTCGACCAGGCTCGCCAGCGCCCACGACGTGACCGTCTCGTTGCCCGGCCCCCACTCGTAGGCCAACCAGGCACAGACCCCGATCAGCGCCAGCCGGCTCGACCACGCCGACGATCGGAAGTCGGCGACGACGGCGTCACGCATCGCCGCCGACTGTACACGGAGCGGTCGCTCCGGTC
>JBBATY010000005.1:85499-160088 GCA_040398525.1 Ilumatobacteraceae bacterium
CGGTCAGGCGACCCGTCGGTCAGGCGACGACCGCTCGTGCCCGCTCCCCAGTCCCCAGCGGACGCCCCTTGGCAGCCTCGAGCGAGCCGTGACGGGCGAGCTCGTCGCCGCTGAGCTCGGTGCGCAAGGTGCCGAACAGCGCGTCGGCGAGCGGCAGCAGGAAGTTGAGGTTCGCGCCGAGCGACACGTGGTGGATGTAGTGGTGGCGGTCGAGGAACGCGAACCACGGTTGGGCCTCGACCAGCCGGTGGCTCCCCGGGCGATGGATCGTGTCGTGCACCACGATGAACAGGTTCGACACGACGATCGAGGCCACGACGATGCCGGCGAGGAAGGCCACGTCGGCCGTGAGCGCCCAGGCAGGGATCCAGATCACCACCACGCCGATCGCCATGTACCAGCCGAAGTGGGCGGCGCGGACTCCGGCGTTGCGCCACGCTGCGGCGTGGATGTCGGGTGTGCGCAGCCGGATCGACAACCGCCGCGCCGGCCCGGAGGTGGTGTAGCGCCAGGTCGGGAAGAAGGCGTAGTGGTGGGCGGTGTGCACCGTGAAGATGGCCCGGAGCGGAGCGAGCACGGCCTGGTGGTAGACGAAGCGGTGCACGAACCACTCGAGCACCGACGCCACCATCGGCACGAGTGCAGCGCCTACGGCGACCGCCACCACCGTCGACCACCAGCCCGACTCGGGCAGTGCCCGTACCGTCAGCACGGCGAGCGCGGCGAGACCGAGCACCCCGAGCGACGCGCCGGCGACGCGGGCGGCATCGACCGGCCCGACCGGCTCGGCCTTCGGCAGTGTGCTGTCGGCTGACGACGGGACGCGGGGCGCGACGAAGGTCATGGGGGCATCATCACACCCCGCGCCGCAGCACGGCGAGGGACTTTTGGACCCGGATCGGACCGGCCTCAGCCGGCCAGCACCCGGGCGCCGAGCACCCGTGTGAGCGCCTCGGCCATCTGGGCGCGCACCGGGGCGCCCGACAGCATCGCGTCGACCGCCGGGATCGAGGTGTGCGTGTGGCCGCGGGCCGGCAGGTGGGTCACGTCGACGCCGGCTGCCGACAGCGCTGCGGCGTAGGCGTTGCCCTCGTCGCGCAGCGGGTCGAACTCGGCGGTGACGATGATCGCCGGTGGCAACCCGGCCAGCGATGCCGCGCGCAGCGGCGCCACGCGGACGTCGGAGCGCTGCTCCGGGTCGGTGTAGTGGTTCCAGAACCACTCCATGAGCGCCCGGGTGAGGATGTACCCCTCGCCGTTCTCGCGGTACGAGCCGCTGTCGAGGTCGCTGTCGGTCACCGGGGTGAGCAGCAGCTGCGCGGCGATCGACGGACCGCCGTGGTCGCGGACGTGCTGGCACACGACCGCGGCGAGGTTGCCGCCGGCGCTCCAGCCGGCCACGGCCAGGCGGGACGGATCGCCGCCGAGCGACTCGGCAGCCCCGGCGATCCACTGCAACGCAGCGATCGCATCGTCGACGGCTGCCGGGAACCGCTCCTCGGGGGCGTGGCGGTAGTCGGCCGACACGATGATCGCGCCGGTGCGCACGCACATGTCGCGGCAGAACGGATCGTCGGAGTCGGCGCTGCCGAGCACCCAGCCACCACCGTGGAAGTAGAGCACCACAGGGTGTGGTCCGTCGCCGGCCGGTCGGTAGAGGCGGTAGCGCAACTCGCCCGCAGCCCCCGGGAAGGTGCCGTCGACGATCTCGGCGACCTCCGGACCGGGCGGGCGGGCACCCGACATGGCGTCGCTGAACGCCCGGGCGTCGGGCGCCGACATGCTGTCCATCGAGGGCAGCCCCATCGTCGCCATCATGTCGAGCATGATGCCGACGTCGGGCTGCAGCCGGCGCACGACACCGTCGTTGCACTGCGTGCCCGTCGGCCCACTGAGCTGGAACCCGAGGTACCCCTTGCTCACCACCTCGTCGCAGATGAGGCGGTAGTTGCCGACGCCACCCACATACGGCAGGCACACACGTGGCTTGCCCGGGACGTTGGCGCCCATGTACCAGCTGTTCGCCTTCGGCAGCAGCGAGATGTTGGCGAAGTCGTTGACGTGCTGCACCCAGCTGGACTGCGCCGTCGGGGTGGCCTCGATCGAGTCGAGACCCTCGGCCCGCAGGTGGGCGACACAGTCGGCGATCCAGTCGACGTGCTGCTCGATCGACACCATCATGTTCGACAGCACCGAGGGGCTGCCTGGGCCAGTGATCATGAAGAGGTTGGGGAACCCTTCGACCATCAGCCCGAGGTAGTTCACCGGGCCGGCGGCCCACTCGTCGCGCAGCGTTCGGCCGTCGCGGCCGGTGATGTCGACGGCGACGATTGCGCCGGTCATCGCGTCGAAGCCGGTGGCGAACACGATCACGTCGAACTCGAGCGACTCGTCGACCAGGTCGACGCCGCGCTCGGTGATCGTGGCGATCGGGTGCTTGCGGAGGTTCACCAGCCGCACATGGGGCAGGTTGAAGGTCTCGTAGTAGCCGGTGTCGACGCACGGCCGCTTGGTGCCGGCCGGGTGGTCGGTCGGGCACAGGTCCTCGGCCGTTGCCGGGTCGTGGACGATCGAGCGGATCTTGTTGCGGATGAACTCGGCCAGAAAGTCGTTGGCCTTCTCGTTGGCGCCGGTGTCGTTGAACGCCCCGAAGATCTCGAAGATGCCACCCGCCTGCCAACCGGCTTCGAAGCCGGCGTTGCGCTCCTCCTCGCTCACCTGCAGTGCGCCCACGGTGGCCAGTTCACGGGGCACACCTCCGGGCGACAGCCGCGCTGCGGCGCGGTACTCGTCGCGACCGGCGTCGATGGCCGCCTGCTTGTCGGCGGGGATCGGGCCGTTGTGGGCCGGGATCGAGAAGTTGGGGGTGCGCTGGAACACGGTGAGCGACGATGCCTGGCGAGCCATCACCGGAACCGACTGGATGGCCGACGAGCCGGTGCCGATGACCGCCACCCGCTTACCCGTCAGGTCGACACCCTCGTGGGGCCAAGTGCTCGTGAAGTAGACGTCGCCGGCGAAGCGATCGGCGCCCTCGATGTCGACCTGCTTCGGCATCGACAGGCAGCCGCTCGCCATGACGTACGAGCGGCAGACGTAGTGCTCGCCGCGGTCGGTGCTGACGTTCCAGCGCGCAGCGGTCTCGTCCCAAACGGCTGCGCCGACACGGGTCGCGAAGCGGATGTCGCGGCGCAGGTCGTGCTTGTCGGCCACGTGCTGGGCGTAGCGCAGGATCTCGGGCTGGGTCGCGTACTTCTCGCTCCAGCGCCATTCGTGCTCGAGCTCGGGGTCCCACGAGTAGCTGTAGTCGAGGCTCTGGATGTCGCAGCGGGCACCTGGGTAGCGGTTCCAGTACCACGTGCCCCCCACGTCGTCGGCGGCCTCGATCACCACCGCCGACATGCCGAGCCCGCGCAAGCGGTGCAACAGGTACATGCCGGCGAACCCGGCACCCACGACGACCACGTCGACCTCGGTGGTCGCTGGCTGAGACGGCGCCTGTGCGATGTCGGTCATCGACGATCTCCCCTGTGTCGGGCACGGCGCCCCCGCGCCGCACCAGGATGCTCACGAGTCTGCCACAGCGATCCGGGCGGCGGCGAGGTCACCCGCTCAGCGGTTCGGGCTGACCAGCGGTGCCGGACGGGGCCACCGCCGACGGCCGAGCAGCACGGCGGCAGCACCTGCGGCGAGCAACGCCGACGCCCACCGAAGCAGGAGCATCGTCGACGACGATCCCGCTTCCGGCATGACGGCGAAGGTGTTGGTGACCTCGACCGAGGTGGCGCTGTCGACGGTGACGGCCTCGTGGTCGTCGCCGTTCGAGACCGTGTACGAGGTGGTGGTCGCTCCCCCGTCGTCGGTCTCGGTCACCGAACAGAGCGAGCCGACCGGCACGGTGAACGACCGCTGCTCACCGGACTTCAGCCCGAACGAGGCCGCGGTCACGCCGTCACCATCGTCGCCGGAGAGATCGACCGCGAAGGCCGGTCCGCTGTCGGGCGTGGAGGTGCACGCCACGGTGAAGTCGAAGGTCGCCCCGACTCCACCGCCGATGGCCTGCTTCTCGACCACGAGCGAAGCACCCGGGAAGTCGTTCACCACCGAGATCTCCACGGCCGGTTCGTCGGCGGCGGGCACGGTGACCGTGCCGGCCGAGACCGGGCCCGCGCCCGGCGCGCTGCCGTTGTCGACTTCGATCACCTCGCACACGGCGCCCACCGGCACCGGGTTGACGTACGCGACCCGCTCGGTCGGGGTCAGGGTGACCTCGTACGTGGGCAAGGCGTAGCCGCCGAGGACGCAGTCGACCTCGATCTCGAACGGGCCGAGCGCCCACGGCGCGGCCGAACCGGTGAGCACCTTGGTGATCTCGATCCCGGATTCGTCACCCTCGCCGCTCTCCTCCACCGTGCCACCGGGGACGTAGGTGTTGGTCGCGGTGATCGTCACGTCGGCGGTCGGGCTGCCGATCACCACCTTGTTCGACGGTCCGTGGGTGACGGTCGACTGGGTGGCCCCGACGCTGTCGGTCTCGACCACCCAGCAGCGCGCGCCCATCGGCAACGCGTCGGGCAGGGTCACCGTGGCGCCGCCCTTCAGCGTCACCGACTCGTCGACGATGGTCTGCACACCGTCACCTTCGACGAGCGTCCGCTCGCACAGCACCTGCAGGGTGAACTCGGCGTCGACCATCGGCCCGGCAGCATCACCGGCGAGGACCTTGCTGACGCTCAGGCTGCCCGCCGGATAGGAGTTGGTCGCCGTCACCAGCACCGGTCCCGGGGGTTCGGCGCCGACCGGGTACTCCGGGATGGTGACCACGGCCGGGGAGACGACCGAGCTCGCCGCATCCCCCGGACCGGTCTCGACCACGGTGCACTGATAGCCGGCCGGGATCGGGCTGATCACCGTGGTCAGCTGCTCGGGCTGCAGGGTGACCGTCTCGGCCACCGTCGGCATGCCGGACTTGGTGCAGGTGATGTCGAACACGAACGGGCCCTGCGCCCACTGCGACGCATCACCGTCGAGCACCTTGACCAGCTCGATGCCACCGGTCTCGTAGAGGTTCTCGATGCCGAGCGCGGTGCCGCCTTCGGTGTCCGGCGCGACCGCGAGCAGCACGGTGTCGCCCTCGATCGGCTCTCCGTTCGACGGGCTCATGGTCGTGCTGATCGCGCCCTGACGGTCGGTCTCTTCCACCACGCAGGCGGTGCCGACCGGCAGGTCGGTGATCGACGACGCCTCGCCATCGGCGAGCAGGATCGTGCGCGGGAAGCCGGGCAGGGTGTCGCCGAGCTCGGGGAACCCGCAGTCGACGTTCACCACGAACGGATCCGGCAGCGTCACCGGGGTGACTCCCACGTCCCACACCACCTGCTTGGCGATGTGCAACGAGCCGGTGTCGTAGCTGTTGACGATGTCGACGTGCTGGGGCCCGGGGGTCGAGTCGATGATCAGCGAGACTGCGTTCGCTTCGCCGATGTTGGGCGACTGGCCGCCCTGGGCATCGGTCTCCCACACACTGCACTCGGCGCCCTTCGGCAACTGGGGAGCGGTGAACGTCTCGCCGTCCACCAGGGTGAACGTGCCGGAGCCGACGGTGTCGATCGTGTCGTCAGCAGCCACGACGATGCACGACCAGGCAAGCTCGAACGGGTCGAGCGGGATACCTGCGGGCAGGCCGTCGACCTGCTTGGTGACGGTGAACGACCCGAGCGGCATGCCGACGCCCACCTTGATCGGCTCGGTGGCGGGCAGGGTCGAGGTGCCACTGCCCACCTTGAACGTGGGCCGGTAGGCGAAGGAGTTCCACGCGACCGGCTCGTTCTCCGTGCTGGTGAGCGACGTCGGCGCACGCATCGTCCAGCTGATCGTGAACGACTCGCCCGGGTCGAGCAGGTCGTCGGCCGGGAAGGTGAGCACCGAGCGGAACCCCGTGGTCGTCGGGCCGGCAGCCGCTGCGAACGCCCCCGCCGGGCAGCTCGACGGTGGCGCGGCCAGATCGGCCGTGCAGAACGAGCCGCCCGGGAACGACGCCGTGGCGTAGCCGGTCACCAGCGCGGCCGGCCGGTCGACGCTGGCCACAGGTGTGAGCACGGTGGGTCGGTTGCTCCATTGCGTCCCGCGCTGCTGCCCGCTGAGCAGCACCCCGGTGTCGCCCGCGACGGGCAGGCCGTCGACGATGACGACCTGGGTGGCCGGGTTGGTGCCGCTGTTGACGCCGCGGATCAGGTACTCGATCGGACGTCCCGGAAGCACGCGAGCCGTGCACGGGAACCGGGTGTAGACCGTGCCACCGCTCACGTACCGCGGGCACTCCGAGCTGCTCACGGGCACCACGGCGCCGGTGGCGTCGCGGAAGCCGAGCGACGGGTCGGCGGCCACCCACTTCTGGGCGACGAAGTCGTCACCGGCCAGCACCGTCACCGTCGCGGTGTCGGTGCAGTACCGGCCGGCGCCGAGCGCCGGGTCGTCGACGACCGACGTCGCCGAGCAGACGAGGTCCGGGTTGGATCCGGACGCACCGGCGCGGTTGGTGATCACCTGGCCGGCAGTCACCCCCGGCGTGAGGGTGACGTCGAACGAGATGCGGATCTTGCCGCCCGGGGGCAGGGTCCAGCCGGGGAACGACCAGGCCAGCGCGCACACCCGGTCCGCATCGGTGCACCCGGGCACTCCGTCGGCACCGGTGAGGGTGGTGAACTCGACGGTGGTGGGCGGGGCGACGCCGGTCGGCAGCACGTAGTCGAGCAGGTAGGGCTGACCGGCCGGCGCACCGTTCACGACCGGATCGAAGGTGAGCAGGGCCGGGAGCGGATCGACGACACGCGGGTCGCTGACGGCGTCGGTGCCCGTGTTGGTGACGACGACGCTGACCGGCGCATCGTCACCTGGGCCGATCCGGCTGTCCGGGCTCTTGTCGATGTCGAGCTTGGGCGTCCCCTGCACGATGTCAGCCGTCGCCGTCACCTCGGGGATCGCGAAGGTGGTGCCGGGTGCCTGCAGGGCCGAGACACCCTCGCCCGACGAGGTGTCGGCCAACTGGTCGGGCACCTTGGTGGTCGGGGCGGAGGCCAGGAACTCGCGCACCTCGGCCTGGAAGCACACCGTCGCGTCGGTGCAGCGACCTGTCGACGGGAAGTTCGGCGAGGGCAGGATCTCGAAGCCGTTGTTCGAGTTCTCGAACACGAAGCGGATGCCCTTCACCGCTGCGGTCGCCACACCCGTGGGGATCGACGGCGTCGAGCTCGACGTGCGGGTGCCGACGACCCAGGTGCCGAGAGCACACGCCGCCACCGACGTGCATACGTCGACCCGCACGCGATTGGCGCCCTTCGGGAAGTTCACGGCGATCGAGCCGGCGAAGGTGACCGCATCGAAGAAGTCGGCGTCGACATCGGTGATGATCAACTGCTTCAGGTACAGGGTCCCGGTGTTCTGGGCGCGGTGCTTCACCGTCACGTTCTGTGGCGCGAGGCCCGGCTTGGGCCGCACCACCGTCGGAGGGACGATCGACTTGTTGAGGCTCGCCCCTGAGCCGGGCACCCCGTTGGTCACCGTCGACGGCAGGCAGAACGGCGACGCCGTGTTCGGCTCGTCGATGCCCACGGCGGCGCAGTTGCGGAACGACGTACCGACCGGCTGGCCGTCACGGAGGCGCACGGTGTAGTCGAGTGAGAAGGTCTGGTTGACCGCCAGGTTGCCGTTCACGGTCACGCGGATGCCGGTCGCCCGCTCGAGCAGCGCGGTGTCCGAGGCGACGAACGGCACGTATGCCGACACCGTCGGGTCGTAAACCTCGAGGGTGCTCGCCGGGGTCGCCGTGGTGGCGCGCAAGTTGGTGAGGCGAACCTTGCCGAACGGGTTGTTCGCAGCAGTCGGGTTCGGCGGGTCGACGAGGACGACGTTGGCGACCGGGATGTTGCCGCGGTTGCGGAACGAGAGAGTGAACTTCAGGTCCTGGCCGGGGGTGATGGTGTAGACCCCGTCCGAGCTCTTGGTGGCGCTGCCGATCGAGGCGCGCGGCGCCTCGACGGCCGTGGTGGCGCACGCGTCCGCGGTCGCCGCGCCGGTGCTGTCGATCTGCGATGCCACGAACACCTGCGCGCAGTTGAGCAGCCCGCCGTCGGCGACGTCGGCCATCGTGGCGCCGGTCGCTGCGCCGTTCAGCTCGAGCACACCGCTCGCGCCGATCGCGATCAGCGGGGTCGACGTGCCCGCGTCGTAGCCGGTGAACTCGACCGCCACACTGGCGGCACCGACACCGGGCGCGCAGCCGAGGCTGGCCAGCGTCACCGTGGTCGGGCTCGGCGGACGGGTGAACGTCGTCGGGGCAGGGTCGGCGCCCGTGCGGCAATCGACCGTCAGCTTGGCGATGGTCGCGCCGGCGGGGAACGTGAACCGGCCGCGTTCGACGGTGAGCTTGTCCCAGTCGGTGACGACGCTCGGGCTCGGCTCGACGATGCGCATGATCGGCACGGCGAACGCCGCGTTGTTCTGCGCGGCGATCCGCATCGACACCCCGGAGTCCTGCCCGACCACCACCACGCCACCGGAGGTGTAACTGCCCGTCGGATCGGAGTACATCGTCTTGGTGGCGCCGACGGTGACGCTGTCGGGCTGGATCGTGAACGGGGTGCAGGCGTCGGTGCCCGTCGCCACACCGCTCACCGCGACGAGCGAGGGTGTGGCGCAGTTCGAGATGCGCTCGTTGCTGGTGGGGGTGATCGCCGCACCCGAGGTGCGGTAGGTGTCGCGGAGGCGAACGTCGACGCGCACCTGAGCAGGCGTCGCGTCGTACGGGAGCGCTGCCCCGCCACTGGCCGAGAAGCGGTACCGCACGGCCGTCACGGTGCCAGCGTCGACACCGTCGGGCAGGGTCAGGTCCGGCCCGGTCTGAGCAGACGACGAGGTCCAGTCGCTGTCGAGCGCGCACGGCGTGGCGATCGGCGTGGTGCACACGTCGACCACCACCTGGTCGGCACCGTTCGGGAACCGCAGCACCGTGCCGGGCGCAACGAGGTCGAAGCGCTCCCAGGTGGCGGGGGTGGCGTCGGTGACGCGCAGGTCGTTGACCACCGCCGAGCTGGTGGAGGCGTTGCGCACGCCGAGGGTGATCTGGCTGGCGGCTCCCGACTGGGCGATCGCTGCCGCGGGTGCCCAGGTCTTGGTGGCGACCGGGTCGAGCCGGACCGGGATCTCGGCCGCGACGTCGACCGAGCCGGACGCGTCGGGGAAATCAACCGCAGAGGCGGTCGCCGTGTTGGGGACGACCTGCCCGTCGAGGACAGGGGTCTGGCGCGGCAGGCGCATGCCAACGGCGAACGACTGCGAGGCTCCGGCCGGGAGGCCTGTCGCCGTGGTCCCCGGCAACGCGAGGCGGTAGCGGACCGTCAGGGTGCGCGTCCCCGCGTCGAAGGTGACCTCGCGCTGGCTGTTGCTCTGCGGGAGCGAGGTGACGTCGAACTCGGCCGGCAGCACGTCGACCACGGTGAAGTCGACGCAGTTCGAGGTGAGCGACGAGCACGCCGCCGTGATGCGGTATTCGAGCTCCTCACCCGGGCGCACGATGCTGCGCGACGCGGTCTTCACCAGCGACAACTCCCCGTCGGCAGCTGCGGTGACCTCGCCCGCGACTGTCGTCGTGGACGACGGCCCTGCGGGCGCTGAGACGCCGGGACCACCGGTCGGTGCGGCTTCGTCGCCCTCGGCAGGGACCGATGTCGTGGTGGTCGACCCCCCGGGAAGGTCGGCATCGTCGGCGACCACGAGGCCACCGGGAACCAGCGTCACGACGGCTACACAGCCGACCATCGCCACCCAGCCACTGCGCCGACGCCGCGCGGAACGACCATCTCGAAGCTTCGTTGCCATCCGTGCTCGCCTCCCTCGGACGCTCCCGACGTCCGACCGATCCGTGGATCCTGGGTACGACTGTCCGGGTTTTCCGGTTGGTGCAACCACTTTTTCTGATCGGCGATGACTCGATCGTCGCGGTGGCGGGCCGCTCGGCACTGCGAGGCGCCACGACGATCACGAGCATCCGCATCAGCAGCCAGGTTGTGGCACACGTCCACAGCCGCAAGCGCCGCGTCGTTCGTCGAGCCACTCCGACCCGGCTAGCTCCGCGGCATCGGCGTCATCCGGGCAGCCCCTTGGCAGGACGTGCATCCCGGGCGGCGTAGAGACCGATACCTGCGATCGCGACGACGACGGAGACGATCCAGGTCCACGCAACCGAGGGTGGGAGATAGGCGAGCGCCCAGCGACGAGGCGTCACGACATAGCGATCGGTGCCGAAGGCGAGGAAGGCCACCCCTGCCACCACCTGCGGAACCCAGACGAAGCGCGCTCCGACTGAGACGGCGGTGAGCAGTGCGAGCCCGGCGAAGAGGAGACCGTTCCGAATCTGGAGTCCGAATGCGTCGATCGTGCGGATCTGGCTGAGGATTTCGACTCCGACGGCGGTGCCGCCCACCAAGAGCGTGCCCCACAACAGCCGGAGACCACGGAGACGCGCACTGGGGAACCACTCGAGCTCCGGACTCCGACGCAACACCAACGAGCCGATGATCGTCGCCCACAACGCCGCCATGATCGGTGAGATCCGGGCCACCATCCGCTCACCTCCGGATGGCATGACGATGAGTTGGTCGGCGATGGCGATCTGGAAGCTGGCCACGAGGACCATCGGTAGCGCGACTCGACCGATCGTGCGACTCCTCATGAACACGAGCGCAGGACCGATGCGTGAACCCTTCATCCGTTTCCGTCGAGAGGTAGCCAATCCGCGGCATCGACACCGTCGGGTAGTCGAATCTGGTCGAGCTCGCACGACCACATCTGCGCCGTGGTTGTTGCGAACCAACTGTGCAGGTCGGCGGTCGGGAGCGCTGAGATCGGGTCGAGCAGCTCGCGAGGCACCCCACTCGCCGGCACGGTGCCCTGTCGGGCGTGGATGAGGCCATAGATCGTGTCGTACACCGCAAACTGAAGTGCAGTCGGCGGGTTGACCAGGTCACAACTCCACGGATGGCTGAAGGCTGCGACGATGGCCTCGTTGATCTGCTCGGAGTCGCGAAGATCAGCCGGCTTCAGCTCCAGGATTCCTTCGCCCGGCAAGTACGGGTTGCCGGGTATGTCGACGAGCAAACGTTCGGGGGTGACACCACCCATGTCCGCGATCGTCGATGCCACGTCACCGGCACTGAGGGTGAGCGCCTCTATGCGCGAGCCATAGTGCCGGGGCACGCAGACAGTGACCTGCCGAGTTCCGCAGGTGGTGTTGGCTGACTCGTCCGTCGACTCCAGGGTCTGGGGGATGACGAACAGCACGAGGTACGCGGCGACCGCAGCTGCACTACCGGTGGTGGCGTACGTGCGGTTCAGGCGGTCGCGCCCGACTCTCGAGCCGGCGACCACCGTTGCGATGAGAAGCACTCCTACAAGACCCTGCGCTGCAAGGCCGACCCGGCCCGGCACCATCCCGTAGTAGTCCCATCCCCCATCACCAAGCTCGGTCAGCTGTCGGATTCTCGTCACCGAGGTCGCAAGAACGTTCATGAGCACGAGCACTCCGGCAAGGGCCGGGCCGATGAGCGGGGTGGGAACACGCCAGCCGATGATCGCCCCGAGGGCGACGAAACCGACAGGCAGGACGAACTGGACGACGGCGAGCAGGATCAGCGGACGTCCAAGGGCGCCGCTCGCGAGTGCGACACCCCAGGCTGAGCACAACACGACTGCGTGCAACACCACCGCCCAGAACGCAGTGCCAGCGAATGCGTGGAGGACGGCACGTCCTGGTCGTTGAACAGCGGGAAGGAAGTTCCCGATCCGGCTTCGCATCTGCTGTGCGTCCCACGCAGCGACGCCTGTCCAGATGGGCAGCATCAGCAGGAGGTACATCCCGGCCGCACCGGTGGCTCGGGCCATCTCGTAGCGAAAGTCCACGTCCGGGGCGGTCAGCCACAGCGAGGGCACCAATGCGACGCCGAAGAAGATCATCCACCTGCCGAGCGAATGGCGGGCTGCGTTCAAGATCATGGCCCGGCTCACGAACTCGATGTGGTCATCTCGAGGAAGGCATCCTCGAAGGCCGAGACCCCAGCGCGTCGGCCGGTGCCACGGGCGGCCAATTCCGCAGGCGTGCCCGTGAACACCGGTGTGCCACCGTGGAGCACGATCACTTGGTGCGCCAGCCGGTCGATGTCATCGAGGATGTGTGTCGCAATGAGGAAGCTGCGACGTTCGGACTCTTGGATGATGAGGTCGCGTATCTCGATCCGCTGTGCGGGGTCGAGACCCGATGCCGGCTCGTCGAGCAGCACCAACTCAGGATCGTGCACGAAGGATTGCGCGAGGCCGATGCGACGCAACATCCCGCCCGATAACTCCCCGAGCGTGGCAGTCAGTCGACGTTCGAGCCCAACGCGGCGAAGCACGTCGACGGACGAGGCCCGGCTGGCCTCCCACGACAGTCCGTGCAGCCAACCCATGTAGGTCACGAAATCGACTGCTGTCACTCGGGGCGGGAAACCGAACGACTGGGGCAGGTATCCCACGCGTCCGGCAGTGCTTGCGGCCGTCCCACCGGTTGGGGCATCGCCCAAGACCCGCACCGATCCGGCGGTCGGCTTCAGTTCGCCGAGCAACAGGCTGAACAGAGTTGTCTTGCCAGCTCCGTTCAGACCCACCAGAACAGCTGGTCCCGGCCGCAGGCGAAGGCTGACATCGCGCAGGACCGGGACTCCCCTTCGGTACGCGAACGCGAGATCGCTCACCTCGACCAGTGTTTCGCTGCTCGACTCGGCTGGAGACGCCGTCGTCAATAGTCAGCTCCTCGGTATACGAGGCCCGAACAAGGATCCTGGGTGAGGAAGACGTCGACACAGACCTTGATTCCAACCCGCCCACTGCTCCCTGTCGGGTCGATGCTCCAGATATGGTTCCAACTACTCCACGTGTTCGTCGACGTGGTGGTGACTGTTTTCGACTCGGCCTTCCTGTTCCAACCTTGTTGGCAGGCGATGCTGATGGCCCCGGTGCTCGGGTCGTGGCTCGAGACGTAACAATTGTTTCCGTTCGACCACCACTGGTTCGACACGTAGGCACCCCTGCCCTTGAAGCTGGTTGCGTTGGCTCGGCGATGATGTGACGTATTGGTCAAAACCGAACCCTTGCTCGAATGCTCACTGTAGCCGTTGAACGTGCCGTACGCCTGGGCTATGACGCTTGAGTCGGGCCCCTTGGCCACCAGCGGGTTCGACGCCGACATCCAAGGACCGCCACCGATTGCATGGGCGACAGACATCGTGCCGATGCCCATACCGATGAAGAGCATTGCCGTCAGCGCTTTCATCACCCATTGACCTGCCGTCCGCGTTCGTGCTCCTACCTCCATGAGCTTGCTTCTCTTTCGCTGCATGGGTCACTCCCTCCAGAGATGAATCGTCCACAATTGAATGACCAGAGTGGTTGTTGTTCGCGTGAGCGAACCCGCCAACTCTCTCTCTCTCTCTCTCGAATTTGTCAAGCGGTGTAGCCCGCTGTCTTGGTGATGTTCCAGTGAGGCGAATGAACACAATGGCGAGTCTTCCCTCACCGAGCAATGAGGGCCATCGAACGTTGACGGCCGCACACGAACACCAGTCCGATCTGGCCTCCTGCAGGGGTGTGGTAACGAGTGATGGTCGAGTCGGTTCACACCCACTCTTCCGCTGGGCGCGCCAGCCGAGCATCTCACGACGACCAGGATGACCCCGTGGAGGCCGACCAGTCCCGACACCACCTGGCGGAACTCACCCCAAGCGCGGGTACGGAACGTCGACCACAACGACGAGAGGGAGAGGCCAGCGGCCTCTCCCTCTCCCGGTTCAGAACCCCTTCAGATGGGCGTCACTCCACTGAGGTCTCGGCGTCACTTCCGCTGAAACCTCGGAGTTACTTCATTTTCAGCTGCAGCCGCTGGTGGTGCCGCAGCTCGGGCAGGCGTGGCACGATCCGGCGCGGATCATCTGCACCCCACACTGCATGCACATCGGCGCGTCGGCGTGCGGCCGAGCGAGCGGACGGGCCATCCCCTGCGGGTTGGTGACGTCGTTGTTCGGGGCTGCGGGGGCCACGCCGGCCTCCATCTGGGCCACGAGGTCGGCCGCCGACGGAATGGTCTTCGGGTCCGGAGCCATCTCGGTGCCGGTGCGGTTCTCGACCACCGACTCCTCCACGCCGGGCAGCGTGGGCTGCAGGCGCTCGTCGACCGAGAAGATGCCGAGCTCGCTGCGCTCGTCGTAGGTCATGTACTCGAGCGCCAGACGGCGGAACAGGTAGTCCATGATCGACGAGGCGAAGCGGATGTCCGGATCGTCGGTCATGCCGGCGGGCTCGAAGCGGCTGTTGACGAACGCCTCGACGAACGCACGCATCGGCACGCCGTACTGCAGGCCGTACGAGATCGACTTGGCGAAGGCATCCATGATGCCGCTCATCGTCGAACCCTGCTTCGAGACCGTCAGGAAGATCTCGCCAGGCCGTCCGTCGGCATACTCGCCGATGGTGGCGAAGCCCTTGCAGTCGGCCACCCGGAACTCGAACGTGCGCGACGTGCGGGTGCGGGGCAGCTTCTCGCGCACCGGCTGGTGGATGATCTTCTCGACGATCCGCTCCACGACCTGCGAGGCAGTGGCGGCGGCCGGCGTCGACTCCTCGGCACCGTCCTTCTTGGCCGTGCTGAGCGGCTGGGCCACCTTGCAGTTGTCGCGGTAGATCGCAACGGCCTTCAGACCGAGCTGCCAGCTGAGCAGGTGGAGGCCCTCGATGTCTTCGATCGTGGCCTCTTCGGGCATGTTCACCGTCTTGGAGATGGCGCCCGAGATGAACGGTTGCACTGCGCCCATCATGCGGACGTGGCCCTCGTAGTGGATGACGTTGTCGCCCATCGAGCAGGCGAACACCGGCACGTGCTCGGCGGTGAGGTGCGGGGCGCCGAGGATGCTCTTCTCGCTGTCGATGTAGGCGATGATCTCGTCGACCTGCTGGGTGGTGTAGCCGAGACGACGCAGCGCACGCGGGATCGTCTGGTTGACGATCATCATCGTGCCGCCGCCGACGAGCTTCTTCATCTTCACCAGGCCGAGGTCGGGCTCGATGCCCGTGGTGTCGCAGTCCATCATCAAGCCGATGGTGCCGGTCGGGGCGAGCACGCTGGCCTGGCTGTTGCGCACGCCGTACTCCTCACCGTCGCGCACCGCAGCCTCCCAAGCCTGCTGGCCAGCGGCCACGAGATCGGCCGGGACCACCTCGACGCCGGAGATGCCGTACGACGCGTCGCGGTGCATCCGCAGCACGTTGAGCATGTAGGTCTCGTTCTCGGCGAAGCCGCTGAACGGGCCCATGCGGCTGGCCGTGCGAGCACTGGTGGCGTAGCTGTGGCCGGTGAGCAGCGACGTGAGCGCGGCTGCCCAGGCACGACCCTCGGTTGAGTCGTAGGGGAAGCCGAGGGCCATCAGCAGTGCGCCGAGGTTGGCGTAGCCGATGCCGAGCTGACGGAACTTGCGGCTGGTCTCGCCGATGGCCGGAGTCGGGTAGTCGGCACGGCCGACCAGGATCTCCTGCGCCGTGAACATCACCTCGATCGTGTGCATGTAGGCCTCGACGTCGAACGCGTCGTCACCGGTGGAGTCGAGGTCGAGGAAGGTGAGCAGGTTGAGCGAGGCCAGGTTGCACGCCGAGTTGTCGAGGTGCATGTACTCGCTGCAGGGGTTCGAGCCGTTGATCCGACCGGTCGCGTGGGCGGTGTGCCACGTGTTGATCGTCGTGTCGAACTGCAGGCCCGGGTCGGCGCACTCCCACGAGGCAGTGGCGATCTGGCGCCACAGGTCGCGGGCCCGCACCGTGCGCACCGGCGAGCCGTCGGTGACGGCGCGCAGCGTCCAATCGGTGTCGTCGACGACGGCTTGCATGAAGTCGTCGGTGATGCGCACCGAGTTGTTCGCGTTCTGGTACTGGATGCTGAACGAGTCGGACCCGTCGAGGTCCATGTCGAAGCCGGCGTCGCGCAACACGCGGGCCTTGCGCTCCTCCTTGGCCTTGCACCAGACGAACTCCTCGACGTCGGGGTGGTCGACGTTCAAGATGACCATCTTGGCCGCACGGCGGGTCTTGCCGCCGCTCTTGATCGTGCCGGCCGACGCGTCGGCGCCACGCATGAAGCTGACCGGGCCGCTGGCCGTGCCGCCGCCGTTGAGCAGCTCGTAGCTCGAGCGGATCTTCGACAGGTTGACACCGGCGCCGGAGCCACCCTTGAAGATGACACCCTCCTCGCGGTACCAGTTGAGGATCGAGTCCATCTTGTCGTCGACCGACAAGATGAAGCACGCGCTCGCCTGCTGGGGCACGTCCTTGACACCGATGTTGAACCACACCGGGCTGTTGAAGGCCGCGCGCTGGGTGACGAGGATGAACTTCAGCTCGTCGCGGAAGGCGTCGGCCTCGGCGGCGTCGGCGAAGTAGCCGCCCTCGCTGCCCCAGGTGGTGATGGTGTCGGCGACGCGGTCGATGACCTGACGCAGCGACCACTCCCGCTCGGGGGTGCCGAGGGTGCCGCGGAAGTACTTTTGGGCGACGATGTTGGTGGAGTTGACCGACCACGACACGGGGAACTCGACGCCGAGCTGCTCGAAGGCAACCGACCCGTCCTTCCAGTTGCTGATGCGGGCATCACGCCGCTCCCAGACCACCTGGTCGTACGGATGCACGCCCGGCGTCGTGAAGTGACGCTTGATTCCGATCGCTAGACGCTCAGGCGCCAAAGACATGACAGGTTCTCCCGATTCTCGAATTTGATGACGACGACACCACAACATGTGGTAGCTGCGCGGCCCCCTCGACGGCAGCGACCACAAGAGGTTGGAGGATTACAGCATTGTAACTACGGCGGTGTCAAACACTGTCGGATCATTCCTGCGATGGCAATCGTCACTGGCTGCGGACGGCGACGATGCGCGGTCACAGGTCATGAGAGCGCCGTCCCACAACACCTGGGACCGTTGCGTCCCCGGCCGTTGCCCATCCGCGCCACGCATCGCCGCCACCTCCACGAGACCCACCCTAGGGGTGGTGCCCTGTGGGCAGGAAGAGGGAGAACCCTGTGAATTTCCCGGTGGACGAGCGGTGGACAACGATGTCCACACGGTGTCGACCCGATGCCAGCGGGCCATCGGCGGGAGTCGGTGCAGCGCCCCGCACGCACCCGCGACGGGCCGACCGAGGGCCGACCGAGGGCCGACCGAGGCCCGTGGAGCATGGTCAGACGGCCGACACCGTCACCGGGATGCCGTTGAGCACCGAGGTCCCCGACAGTGGGTCCATGGCCTCGTCGTCGGCGAGGACGTTGCTGTTCACCCCGGCACGCTCGGCCGCCACCCTGAGTCGGGTGTCGGGACGATCGTGGCCCCACCCGTGGGGCAGGCTCACCACCCCGGGGCGCACGGCATCGGTGACCTGCACCGGAGCATCGACGGCGCCGACCCGACTGGTCACCCGGGCGACGCCGCCGTCGACCAGGCCGAGGCGGGCTGCATCGTCGGGATGGACGTGGAGCGTGCAGCGCGGCTTGCCCTTCACCAGCACCTCGATGTTGTGCATCCACGAGTTGTTGCTGCGCAGGTCGCGTCGACCGACGAGCACCAGCTCGCGGGCCTCGAACCGACCGACATGGTCGGCCAAGCGGTCGAGGTCGGCCAGCAGCACCGGATGGTCGAGCTCGACCATCCCCGAGGGCGTGCGCAGCACCTCGGGCAGGCGCGGCACGAGCGCGCCGTAATCGACCCCGTGCGGATGGGCGAGCAGAGTGTCGAGGCTCGCCGCCGGGCGCTGCTGGCCGTCGTCGACGACCACCGAGTCGCGCAGCCCGAAGCCATCGCCGAACGGCCCGGTCCGCAACATCAGGTCGATCAGCCGCTCGGGGCCACGTCGCCCGCTCGCCGAGAGCTCGGCGACCAGCTCGTCGGGGTCGCGGTCGTGCACGAGCGACGACGGGTCGCGCACGAGCGAGCGGACCATGCTCGTGAGCGCCAGGTCGTCGAGCAGCGCCGGATCGGCCTCCGGCCCAAGACCCTGGGCGATCGCGCCGATCCGGGCGAGGATCTCCCACTCGTCGGGCTGATCGTCGCCGAGGCTGAGCACCGGCGAGCTGTAGTTCGCCACGTTACGCACAGCGAACTGCAGCAGGAGCAGGTCGTAGTGCCCCCGCTGGAGCTGCGACGGGCTCGGCAGCACCACATCGGCATGCCGGGTCGTCTCGTTCAGATAGATGTCGACGCTCACCATGAAGTCGAGGTCGGCCAGTGCCGCGTCGAGCTGATTCGAGTTCGGGGTCGACAGCACCGGGTTGCCCGCCACGGTGACGAGCGCGCGCAGCTGGCCCGGCCCCGGCGTGGTGATCTCGTCGGCCAGCGTGCCGACGGGGTACTCCCCCATCACCTCGGGCAGGCCGTGGACCCGGCTGTGCCCCCGCCCAGTGGTGAACCCGGCCCCGCTGCCGGACCGGCCGCGCGTGCTCGCCCCACCGGCCACGGGCGTCGCGAACATCGACCCGCCGGCCCGGTCGAGGTTGCCGGTGACGGTGTTCACCACATCGATCAACCACGAGGTCACCGTGCCGAACTCGGTCGTGGTGGTCCCGATCCGGCCGTAGAGCGCAGCAGTTCGCGCTGCGGCGATCTCGCGCGCCAGGTCGCGGATCTCGTTCGGGTCGAGGCCGGTGGCGGCTGCCACCGACTCCGGCGTGAAGCGGGCGCACGCGGCCACCACATCGTCGACACCTCGGAGGTGGTCGCGCACATGGTCGCCGACGTCGATGCGTCCGTCCTCGGCGAGCGCGGTCACCAGCGCGGCGAGCAGCAGCGCATCGGTGCCCGGCCGGATCGGGAGCCACCGATCGGCCTCCTCCGCCGTCCGGCTGCGCCGCGGGTCGACCACCACCACCCGGCCGCCCCGGGCCCGGATCGCCTCGATCCGACCGGGGAAGTCCGGCGCCGTGCACAGGCTGCCGTTCGAGGCGTACGGGTTGGCGCCGAGGATCACGAGCAGGTCGGTGCGGTCGAGGTCGGGCACCGGAACGGTCACCGGCGTGCCGAACACGTACCCAGCGGCGACCTGGCGCGGCATCTGGTCGACCGTCGAGGCGCTGTAGCGCTGGCGAGTCCCGAGGCCCTGGAGCATCACCCGGTTGAAGGTCATCGCCGAGAGGCTGTGCGCGCTCGGGTTGCCGAGGTACACGGCCACGGACTCGCGACCATGGCGCTCGATCACCTCGCCCAACCCGCGAGCCACCTCGGCCCAGGCCTCGGGCCAGTCGACCTCGACGTGCACGCCGTCACGCTTCACCAACGGCCGTCGCAGGCGATCGGGATCGTCGTGCAGTTGGCGCAGCGTCGAACCCTTCGGGCACAGGTAGCCGTGGCTGAACACATCGGCCATGTCGCCACGGATGCGCACCACCTGCTCGCCGCGCACCGTCACCTCGAGGCCACAGCCGGCCTCGCACAGCGGGCAGGTGCGGTAGGCCGTGCGGCCAACGCCCTCCCCGGTCGATCCGGCTGGCGCCCCGGCTGCGATGTCGTCGTCGATCCCCATGGCTGGCATCATCGCACCCATGCGCAGGCTGTTCCCGAACCCGACCGAGCAGATCACGGTGGCCGAGGCCTACAGCGTGCAGCGGCCACGCCCGAAGGACCGGCCGTGGCTGATGCTGTGCATGGTGTCGAGCCTCGACGGCTCGACGGTCATCGAGCGTCGCTCGAGCGCGTTGTCGAGCCCGGCGGACACGGCGGTGCTCATCGGCCTCAGGCATCTGGCCGACCAGATCCTCGTCGGTGCCACCACCGTGCGCCTCGAGGGCTACGGACAGCCCAGCAAGCCCGGCCAGCGGGTGGGGGTGGTGTCGCGACGCGGCGACCTCGACTACAGCTCGTCGCTGTTCACCAGCGGGGCCGGGTTCATGATCCTGCCCGAGACCGCGCCCGAGGTGCCCGTCGACCACATCCGCGCCGGCCACGCAGTGGTCGACCTCGAGCTCGCCACGTCGAAGCTCGAGGCCGACGTCGTGCAGGTCGAGGGCGGCTCGCTGCTCAACGCCTCGCTCGTGGAGGACGACCTCGTCGACGAGCTCAACCTGACGATCTCACCCGTGCTGTGCGGCGGCGACGGCCCGCGCCTGACGACCGGGGCGCTCCCGGTGCTGAACCAGATGGAGCTCGCCCACGTGCTCGAGGACAACGGCTTCCTCTTCACCCGCTACGTGCGGCGACGCTGACGTCGACCGCGGCTCAGCCCGGCTGGGACTGCATCTTTTCGAGCAGCACCAGCTCGCGCTGGAAGTCCGCAGCGGCGTCGAAGCTCTTGTAGACGCTGGCGAACCGCAGGTAGACGACCTCGTCGAGGCTCCGGAGGCGCTCGAGCACGGCGAGGCCGACGACCCTGCTCGGCACATCGCCGCCATGGAGACGAGCCTCGTCTTCGACCTCCTCGGCGATCTGTTCGATCGCCTCGGCGGCCACCGGGCGCCCCTTGGCCGCAGCCGAGATGCCGGCAATCACCTTCGCCCGGTCGAATGGCTGGCGAGTGCCGTCGGACTTCACCACGACGAGCGGCACCTCTTCGATGCGCTCGTAGGTGGTGAACCGCCCCTGGCACTGCAGGCACGAGCGACGTCGACGGATCGACGCTCCTTCGTCGGCCTCGCGAGAGTCGATCACCTTCGAGTCATTGGCATGGCAGGACGGGCACCGCATGGGTGCTCCACCCTACTGCGACGGCTCAGGGAAGGACGATCCACTCCCCGGCGCGCACCTGCGCCCCACCGTTGACCTCGACCAACACGTCGACATAGTCGGCCATCGGCATGCTGCCGGCATGCTGGGCAGCGATGGCCCAGAGTGTGTCGCCCGGCTGCACCAGGTACGACTGCATGGCCGACGTGCCCGACGAGATCGGCGTCGCCTCGCCACCGCCCGCAGCAAGCCCGACCACGGCGACCAGCGACGCCACGAACACGGCGACGACGGCTCGACGGCGCCGGTACACCGCCGGCCCGGGGGCTGCGCTGGCGACCGACCGCGGGACACGCACGATGGTGCGACCGGGGGCGAGCGACGGACGGGTGGCAGCCGTGTGCGAACGGTGACCCGGACGGTTGTGGAGCGGAGCGAGAGCAACGGACATGGCGACCACCTTGCACATCAGGCGAACATCGAGCGACGGAGACCGTTCGACGCATGCACAGACGAACGGCTGTTCGACAGTATGGCGAACGGCTGTTCGATTGTCAACCAGCCAACCGAACAGATGTCCGCCGAACAGATGTTTGACTGACGCACCGAACACGCGTACCCTGACGCCCATGGCCGAAACCCTCACCACCCGCCAGCGCGGCATCCTCGACGTCATCGAGACGAGCATGCGCGAGCGGGGCTACCCGCCCAGCGTCCGCGAGATCGGTGAGGCCGTGGGCCTCACCTCGCCCAGCACGGTGCACACCCATCTCGCCTCGCTCGAGCGGATGGGCTACCTGCGTCGCGACCCCACCAAGCCGCGCGCCCTCGAGGTGCGTTTCGACCCCAACTCGGGCATGGCCATCGAGCGCCGACCGGTCCGTCACGTGCCACTGGTCGGCGATGTCGCCGCCGGCACCGATGTCCTCGCCCAGGAGAACGTCGAGGAGGTGCTCCCCCTCCCCGAGGACTTCGTCGGTGCAGGCGAGGTCTTCATGCTCCGGGTGCGCGGCGACTCGATGATCGAGCTCGGCATCCTCGACGGCGACTTCGTCGTCGCCCGAGCCCAAACCACGGCCGACAACGGCGACATCGTGGTGGCCGGCATCCCCAACGAGGAAGCCACGGTGAAGACCTATCGCCGCAGCGGCAGCACGGTCACACTGATCCCTGCCAACGAACGGCTCCAGCCGATGGTCTTCGACGCCGACGAGGTGAGCGTGTTCGGCAAGGTCGTCACGGTGATGCGCCGGCTCTGAGCCGGCACTCCCGGGTCACCGAGCAGGTGGCTCCGGCCAGATCTCCGGCGGAGGCTGAGTCGGCTGCACCTGGGTGGGTGGGGCGAACGTCCCCGGCACCGCCCGGGGAGGCAGGCCGGTCGTCGGCGGCCCGCTTTGCGGAACCGGCGACTGATAGGCCGGCGACTGGTAGGAGGGCGCCACCGGCACCTGCTGCACCGGGACGTACTGCTGGCCAGCGCCAGCACCCTGCGCGCCTGCGCGGGGCCGACGCAGCGCGACGGCGAGCATCACGCCGCCCACCAGGAGGCCGGCCGCCATGGCGACATAGCCCCCAACGGTGAGCATCGATGCTGCGTCGTCTGGGTCCTTGCCGATGGTGACGACCACATCCGAGACATCGGAGGTGGCGGTCAGCAGGTACTCGCCCGCCTGCTCGATCTCGAATCGCCCGAGGGACGTGCCGATCGACTCGCTGCCGTCGTAGCTGATCGAGCGGTCGGCAGTCAGCACCAGGGCCGCCCCGTCGAGATCGACGAGGTCGACCTCCACATCGGGCACCTGGCCCTGGTAGTCGTAGCTCCGGTTGGCATTCGGGCAGTCGCCACGCACGGCGCCGATCGACCCGCGGGTCTCGACGAACACGACGAAGTCGCCGGCCTTCGCGAAGTCGAGGGTGGTGGTGCAGCCGATCGGCGCCCGAGCCAGGCCGTCGATGGCCGCGTCGCGACGCGACCCGCTGAGCAGCAACATGACGATGCCGCCGATCACCCCGGCGAGCAGCACACACAGCGCAGCGGCGATCGCGCCGGTGCGACCCGGGGTCGGCACGGGCGCAGCCGGCGGAGCGGCCTGGTAGGGACCACCCTGGCCGGCGGGATACGTCGGTTGAACCATCACTGCACCCCCAGTCGGCGAGCCACGAGCTCGATGCGGTCGTCAGGTTGTACCACGGCGACACGCACGTTGTTGGCGCCTCCCGCTCCGTAGAAGTCGCCAGGGCTGACGATCGCCCCTCCCTCGGTGGCGAGCCGTTCGGCGAAGGCCCACCCGTCGCCGGCATCGAACCACAGGTAGAACCCGCCCGCAGGCAACGAGATGTCGATCCCCGACCAGCTGCCGAGCACCGCAGCACAACGCTCGAGACGGCGCCGGTACCGATCGCGCTGAACCACCACATGGTCGTCGTCGGCCAATGCCGCCGCTCCGGCAGCCTGGGCCGGCCCCGGCACCAGCATCCCGACGTGCTTGCGCACTTCCTTGAGGTACTCGACCAGTTCACCATCGCCGGCATAGAAGCCGACCCGGAGACCAGCGAGGTTCGAGCGCTTCGACAGCGAGTGCACGGCGACGACCCCGTCGAGGCCGTGCTCGAGGATCGTGCGTCCTCGCCCCTCCCAGGTGAACTCGACGTAGCACTCGTCGCTGAACACCGGCACGCCGTGACGCCTGCCCCACGAGGCTGCCGCCTCGAGGTCGTCGAGCGCGCCTGTCGGGTTGGAGGGGCTGTTCACCCACAGCATCACGGCCCGGTTCGCATCAGCCGGATCGATCGAGTCGAGGTCGAGTCGGCCATCAGCGCGCATCGCCACCGCCACCGGCCGGCAGCCGGCCAGCGTGGCGCCCATCTCGTAGGTCGGATACGCCACGGATGGGTACAGCACCGTGTCACGCGACGGCGTCCGCAACTTCAGGTAGTGCGGCGTGGTCGCCACGAACTCCTTGGTGCCGACGCAGGCCGCGATCTGCTCGACCGGCACGTCGAGGTCGAAGCGACGGTGCATCCAGCCGCGCACAGCCGAGCGGAGCGCCATCGTGCCGATGCTCGGCGGATACCCCCGCTCGCTGTCGGAGTTGGCCAGGGCGTCGACGACGAAGCGCGGCGGCGGATCGCAGGGCGTGCCGATTGACAGATCGACGACGCCGCCCTCGAGGCGCGCTGCTGCGGAGGTGAAGCGATCGAGACGGTCGTACGGGTACGGCGGCGGGACGAATCCCTCGGTCGACGTCATAGATCCCCATCCTGCCCGATCCAGTAGCCGATCCGGCACTCCCGACGACCGATCACGCCTCGTCGGGTCGAAGACCGCCGACGACGTACTCGCCGAGACGGCCCACCGAGGCATCGGCCAGACGGGCCCGAATCCGCAGACCATCGACCTCGTGTGCGGTCGACACGACCTCGCCCTCGCGGTGGATGGCCGCCACCACATCGCCTCGGTCGTAGGGAACGAACAATTCGGTCACCCGTCCGATGGCGCGAAGCCGATCGGCCAGCACCGTGAGGAACCGTTCGATGCCCTCCCCGGTGACCGCGCTCAGCGCCACCGACCCCTCGTGCTGGTCGACCAGGCGCTGCGCCTCGTCGGGCACCAGGTCTGCTTTGTTGAACACGAGCAGTTCGGGGACCTGACGGGCGCCGATCTCCTCGAGCACGGTGTGCACGGCGTCGATCTGCCCCTCCGGATCAGCCGCCGACGAGTCGACGACGTGGACCAGGAAGTCTGCGCCGCTCGCCACCTCGAGCGTGCTCTTGAACGCTTCGATCAGGCCGTGCGGAAGGCGGCGAACGAACCCGACCGTGTCGGTGAGCAGCACGGGCTCGCCACCTGGCAGCGAGAGACGCCGCGTCGTCGGGTCGAGCGTGGCGAAGAGGCGATCCTCGACCAACACGCCTGCACGGGTGAGACGGTTGAGCAGGGTCGACTTGCCTGCATTGGTGTAGCCGACGATCGTCACCGCAGCGAGGCCGCTGCGCGAGCGCCCCTTGCGCTGGAGGGCCCTCGTGTTGCCGAGGTCGCGCAGCTCGCGCTCGAGGGTGGCGATGCGGTTCTTGATCCGCCGTCGGTCGACCTCGAGCTTGGTCTCGCCGCCGCCGAAGCGACTGCCCACCCCACCACGCTGCTGGCTGAGCTTGGCCCCGATGCCCCGGCGAAGTCGGGGCAGGCGGTAGCGCAGCAGTGCCAGCTCGACCTGCGCTTTGCCCTCGAGGGTGTGCGCATTCTGGGCGAAGATGTCGAGAATCACCGCGGTGCGGTCGATGGCTGTGCGCCCCAGCAGCTTCTCCAGGTTGTACTGCTGCGCAGGGCTGAGGTCGTTGTCGAACACCACCGTGTCGGCATCGACGGCGAGGCACAGCTCCTTCAGCTCCTCGGCCTTGCCCTTGCCGATGAACCACGTGTGGTCCGGGGTGTCGCGCCGCTGCATCAGCCTGCCGACCTCGTCGGCTCCGGCAGTGTCGATGAGCAGCGCCAGCTCGTCGAGGCCGGCTTCGGTGTCGTCGTCGGTATGCGGCGACAGGGTGACCCCGACGAGCACGATCCGCTCCCGCTTCGACCGGTCGATCAGGGTGGCGCCGAGCGCCTCCTGGTAGGGCGAGGTCATGCGTCCACCGACGACGCCACCAGGTTGGAGTCGTCGAGGTCGAGCTCGATGTGGATGGTGCCCACGAACACCGCAGGACCGGTCAGGGTGACCTCACCTGGCGCAGGATGGTGCAGGCGAACCTTGGCGCTGCCTCCGTCCATGTGGACCACCACCTCGTCGGCCGATGCTGGGACGAGCCCCCACGACACGGCGGCCCACGCGCTGGCGCAGGCGCCGGTCCCGCAGGCCTCGGTCAGGCCCGCTCCCCGCTCGTGCACGCGCATCGTGACGGCGTTGGGCTCGGGGCCGGGTTCGATGATCTCGAGGTTGGTCTCGGGCACCGTCCGGCCGAGCTGGACCAGGTCGACCACGGTCACGTCGTCGACCCCGACGACCGTGTGCGGGTTGCCGAGCGACAGATGCGCGACCGGTCGGTCGGGGTGGGCTCCGATGTTGTCCCAACCGTTCGGCGCGGCGATCGACAGGACCGGTCCCATGCCGACGCTGGCCTCGATCGTGTCGGCCCGCTCCGTTGCGGCCAGTGTCACCGTGCGCGGGCCGGAGTCGGTGAGGATCGTCTGCTCGGCAAGGCTCTGCGCGCGTCGGGCGAGCTCGTAAGCGAAGCAACGGATGCCGTTGCCGCTCATCATCGCGAGCGATCCATCGGCGTTGAAGAGAGTCATCGACGCGGTGTATCCCGCCGATGGAGCGCTGAACAGCAGTCCATCGGCCCCAATCCCTCGTCGACGGTCGCACAACCGTCGGGCCAGTTCGGATCGATCGACCGCTGCGGGCACCTCGGCACCGTCGGCCACGAGGAAGTCGTTGCCCCACCCGTGGTACTTCGCGAGCAACAACTTCATCGGGTGATCGCCTCCCTCACGACCGGGACGACCTCGGCCACCGGGTCGTCGTGGATATCGACCCACTGTATGCGTGGGTCGCGACGGAACCATCGCTCCTGACGCACTGCGAACTGGCGGGTCCGCAGGATGATCGTGGCAACTGCACGGTCGAGCGATACCTGGCCGTCGAGGTGTTCGATCAGCTCCTTGTATCCGAGCGCCTGGCGGGCCGTGCGCGACAGTCCCTGTGGCCGCGCGAGCAGCGCGGCGACCTCGGCGACGAGACCGGCAGCCATCATCTGGTGGACGCGCTGCTCGATCCGGCGAGCGAGCACATCGCGCGGCCAGCGCAGCCCGATCTGCACGAACCGGGTGGGCGCATAGGTGTCGAGCCCCGGACCGAACGAGCTGAATGGGCGACCGCTCCCGACGCACACTTCCAGCGCGCGCACGGTCCGCCGACCGTTGCCCGGCTCGATCCTCGATGCGGCGACGGGATCGAGCGCGACGAGCTCGGCGTGCAGCACCTCGGCGCCGTCGCCCTCGAGCCGGGCCTCGAGCTGGGCCCGAAGCTCGGGCCATACTCCCGGCATCTCCATCGGGTCGGTGATGGCCCGCAGATACAACCCGGTGCCTGCGACCAACAACGGCCGATGCCCACGGCACTCGATGCCCTCGATGGCGTCACGTGCTGCGGCGCTGAACTCGGCGACGGTGAAGTCGAGGTGCGGGTCGACGAGATCGATGCCGTGGTGCGGCACCGCGGCGCGGTCGGCGGCGGTCGGCTTGGCCGTGCCGATGTCCATTCCGCGGTAGACCTGCATGGCATCGATGGCGACGAGCTCGATTGGCTGCGCGTCGGCACGGGCCTCGGCGGCGACCGCCATCGCTACGTCGCTCTTGCCGCTCGCTGTCGGGCCGAGGACGACGACGGGGGCACTCACACTGCGACGACGTCGAGGCGTCGCTTGTGCAGCGGCTCGGCCACCACCTCGCGCAGCTCGCCGGTGAGGTGGTGCGGCGCGGCACCTGTCACCTCGACGAGGGCGTAGGCCCCGGTGCGCACGGGCTGCGCCGGCCTGAAATGGATGAGCTTGTTCTGCCGGGTGCGACCGGTGAGCACTGCAGGATCCTTGCGACTCGGACCCTCGACGAGCACCTCTTCGACACGGCCCACGCGGGCCTGATGCTTGGCGATGGCGCTGCGTTCGACCACGACGCGGAGACGCTCGAACCGCTCGGCCACGACGGTGGGGTCGACGAATCGATCGACCATCGTCGCTGCCTCGGTACCGTCGCGCGGCGAGAAGATGAACGTGTACGCGTAGTCGTACTCGGCTGCCGCCGCGACCTCGAGCGTGGCGGCGAAGTCGTCGTCGGTCTCGCCGGGGAAGCCGACGATGATGTCGGTGCTGACCGCCAGGTCGGCAATTGCGGCTCGAGCCTGGCCGAGGCGTTCGAGGTACCTCGACGCGGTGTAGCCCCGGTGCATCAGCCCGAGCACACGGTCCGAGCCCGACTGGAGCGGGTAGTGGAGGTGCTCGCAGACCGACGAGGACGCAGCCATCGCTGCAAAGGTCTCGGGCCGCATGTCTTTGGGGTGCGGACTGGTGAAGCGAACCCGCCGGATGCCGGGCACGGCGCCAGCTGCTGTGAGGAGCTCGGCGAAGAGTGGCCGCAGCGACACATCGACTGCACCCTCACGCCGTGCCGCCAGCTGAAGGTCGCGGCCGTAGCTGTTGACGTTCTGGCCGAGCAGCGTGACCTCGGTGACTCCCTGGGCCGCAAGCGAGCGAACCTCGGCGACCACATCGTCGAAGGGCCGGCTGATCTCTGCGCCCCGGACGGCAGGCACGATGCAGAACGCACACGAGTTGTCACAGCCGATCTGGATCGTGACCCACGCGTTGTACGACGTGTCGCGGCGCGCTGGCAGCGCCGATGGGAAGAGCGCATGGTCGTCGATCACCGCTTCATCGAAGATCTCGGTGATCGGCCCCTGGTCGGTTGCGTGGCGGAGCAGGTCGGCCGTGCGATGCACGTTGTGTGTGCCGAGGACGACATCGGCCCACGGCGCCCGCTGACGAACCTGGTCGCGGTCCTTCTGGGCAAGGCACCCGGCAACCACGATCTGACGGCCCTCTTCCCGCTCCTTCCACGCCTTGAGGTGGCCGAGGTTGCCGTACAGCTTGTTGTCGGCGTTCTCGCGGATGCAGCAGGTGTTCAACACGACCACGTCGGCTTCGGACTCGTCCTCGACCGCGACCAAACCATCGGCCTCGAGCAATCCGGCGATGCGCTCGGAATCGTGTTCGTTCATCTGGCACCCGTAGGTGCGCACGACGTATCGACGAGTCACAGCGACCGAGGCTAGCGGCGGCGCAGCACCGCTGGTCGGGCCAGCGGAGACCCGTTGCGGTGCTGCGCCACTGCGGTCAGTCGATGTCGATCGGCTCGTCGTCGGCGGCGGTGAACTCGTCGCCCACGCCGTCGCCCAGGCCTGCCTGCTTGCGCACCCGTTCGGAGATCTCGACCATCACTTCGGGATTGGCGGACAGATAGGACTTGGCGTTCTCGCGCCCCTGGCCGAGTTGCTCACCGTCGTAGGTGAACCAGGCCCCGGACTTCTTGACGATGGCCATGTCGACGGCCATGTCGAGCAACGAGCCCTCACGGCTGATGCCCTTGCCGTACATGATGTCGAACTCGGCCTGCTTGAAGGGCGGGGCCACCTTGTTCTTCACGACCTTCACCCGGGTACGCGAGCCGGTGATCTCGGCACCGTCCTTGATCGACTCGATGCGGCGGATATCGAGACGCACCGAGGAGTAGAACTTGAGCGCACGACCGCCAGGGGTGGTCTCGGGCGAGCCGAACATGACGCCGATCTTCTCGCGCAACTGGTTGATGAAGATCATGATCGTGTTCGACCGGTTGAGGTTGGCCGTCAGCTTGCGCAAGGCCTGGCTCATGAGGCGCGCCTGCAGACCGACATGGGTGTCGCCCATCTCGCCCTCGATCTCGGCGCGGGGCGTGAGTGCCGCGACCGAGTCGATCACGACGACATCGAGCGCACCCGAGCGCACGAGCATGTCGGCGATCTCGAGCGCCTGCTCGCCGGTGTCGGGCTGGCTGATGAGCAGTTCGTCGACGTCGACGCCGATGGCGCGGGCATAGATCGGGTCCATGGCGTGCTCGGCGTCGATGTAGGCGCAGATGCCTCCATTGCGCTGCGCCTCGGCGACCACATGCATCGCGAGGGTCGACTTACCCGACGACTCCGGGCCGTAGATCTCGATGACTCGCCCACGGGGCAGGCCACCAACGCCGAGGGCCAGGTCGAGCGACAGCGCCCCGGTGGGCACCACCTCGATGGCCATCGTGCCCTTCTCGCCCATCTTCATGATGGAGCCCTTGCCGTATTGCTTGTCGATCTGGGACAGAGCCATTTCGAGTGCCTTGCTGCGATCGGTGCTCATCTCCGTGTGTCTCCTGTTCCTGGCGGTATCGCTGTGGTGGTGGCGGGGCCAACGGCCCGATTGGTTGGTGCGTGCTGGCTATCGCCCGCTGCCGAGGACCCTACGAAAGGGGTGTGACACGGTTGCGGGGCGACGACCGATCGAATGACAGAAGTGTAGTTGCGAACAACTGTTCGATCAAGGATCGGACGCCCTGTTCGTCGGCCGGACGGACCGCCGACCGCCGGCACCGCTGCTGACTAGGGTCGCCGCCATGGATGCACCATCGTTCGAACACCTGAGCGTCGCTGTCGACGGCCCGCGCGGCACGCTGCAGCTGAACCGACCCGACCGGCTGAACCCGCTCGGCACCCAGACGCTGCACGAGATCGAACAGGCAGCGCGGTGGTTCGACGAGCACCTCGACCTCAAGGTGGTGGTGGTCTCCGGCGCCGGTCGTGCCTTCTCGGCCGGAGCCGACGTCACGGCGTTCAGCGCTGCCGGCCCGATGGAGGACGCCCAGCAGGGGTGGCGGATGGGCCGGGCCCTCGAGGAGATGCGCGCCGTGACGGTGGCGCGCATCCAAGGGTGGTGCGTCGGCGGTGGGCTGGTCGTGGCGGCCGCCTGCGACCTGCGGGTGGCGGCCACCTCGGCACGCTTCTCGATCCCCGAGATCGACCTCGGCATCCCGCTGGCATGGGGCGGTATCCCCCGCCTGGTGCGCGAGATCGGCCCAGCGCTCACCAAGGAGCTCGTGATGACCTGCAGGCCCTTCGACGCCGAGGAGGCGCTGCAGGCAGGCTTCCTCAACCGTGTCGTCCGCGACGATCTGCTCGATGTGGAGGTCGATGCCCTCGTCGAGACCCTGGTCGCCAAGCCGAAGCTCGCCCTGCTCGAGACCAAGGCACACGTCAACGCCGTGAGTGAGTCGATGGTCGGTACCGGACGCAGCTGGGCCGACGCCGACGGGCTACGCGCCGGGCTGCGCGACCCCGAAGGCCGGGCATCGGCAGAGGCCTATCTCGCCCGGCTACGCACCCGCTCCCGCTGACGTCTCCTCGACGGCCCGGGCCGCGGCGTCGAGTTCGGCGGGCTCGGGTGGATGGACCGCCAGGTCGAACGCAAGCCACAGGGTGTAGCTCAGTGGATAGACGGCGATGGGCGTGCACAGGGCAACGAGGCCGACTCCGATCAACATCGGCACGACCGGCACGTCGGGCACGGTGACAGCGAACCCGACGCCCATGCAGATGGCGATCGCTCCGAAGGTGATGATCGTGCTCATCGTGACTGCGCCGAGCTCGACACCGACCTCGCGGCTCCATGCGATCCCGCAGGTCCGGCAGCGGGGGTGCCGGCGGAACCAGCCACGCAGGAACGAGCGACGGCTCCCGCACCAGGGGCAGCGCAGCGTGAGCGCTCGGGCGGCCATCACCGGGAACGACGGTCGCGCAGCAGGCACGGCATCACGCTAGCGAGCAGCCCTGGCTCGGCGGACCCGGCCGCAGGAGAATGACCCACGGCAGCCAGACATCGGCAACAATGGCGACATGAGGTGGTCGTTCGTGGGGGTGCTGGTCGGCGTGGCCTTCACGTGCGCCTGGCTGGCCAGCGGTGGATGGCTGCTCGAGCGCACCGCTCTCCGACCGGCGCTCAGCGGCGAAGAGGCCGTGGCAGTGATGTCCGACGACGCCGTCCGCGGACAGTTCGCGGCGACGATCACGGCAGCGACAGCCGAGGGCATGTACCCAGGCGACCCCAATGCCCCCGCACGCGTGCTCGCCACGGTCGACCTCGTGCTCTCGATCCCTGCCGGCGCCGAGCTCGCAGCTCCGACGCTCGTCGAGATCCACTCGCGCCTGATCGGCGACAGCGAAGGCCCGGTCGAGATCGACCCGGCACTCCTCGCCCAACTCGTACGCGACGAGCGTGCCGGAGCCCTCGCCCCCGCAGTCATCGACGTCCCTCGGCTCGGCGCACTGCATGCCACCGATCGCTTGCTCGACCTCGTCGTGCCGATCGCCGCGATCGCTGCTGGCGTGCTGTTCGTGCTGGTGGCCCTGACCCGACCGGACCGCGACGTGCTCGCCAGGACCGCCGGGCTCGGGCTGCTGGTGCTGGCCCTCGTGGTGGTGCTGTGCCGTCACGTCCTACCCGGGTACGTGCCACAGGCGCTCGACGACTCGATCTGGGCACAGGTGCCAGCCGTGGCTGCTCGCGCTCAGCTGTTCGGCACCGCGCTGATCGCCGGTGGTCTCGCCGTCGTCGGGTTGCTGCTGTTGCTCCTCGCCGGACGGACGGGTCGCAGCCGACGCTGGAGCACACCGGTGAACACCTACCGCTACCGCGAGCAGCACCGCTGGAGTTGAGCGCGACGTCGCCTCAGGCGACGAGCTCGTCGACGAACTCCTGGAAGACGTCGGCGTAGTGCATGGCGTCGGCGTCGGAGTGGAGCACCGAGATCAGCCACTGCTCGTCGAGGCCGGGAGGCAAGAGCACCCCGCGGTTGATGCCGTGCATCCACTGGGCGAACGCCAGGTCGAAGTCGGTGGCCTTGTAGTCGCGATAGTTGCGGATCGGCTCGTCGGCCCATGTGACACAGCCCTTGGCCCCGAACTGCACGGTGTGCGCCGGCAGTCCGGCACGACTGATGATCGAAGCGCAGGCATCGACCAACCGCAGGTTGCGCCCGACCACCTCGAGCGTGGCCTCCTGAGTGCACACCTCGGCGAGCACTGCCTTCGCTGCCGCCATGCAGAGCGGGTTGCCGTTGTAGGTGCCCAGGTGGAGCACGCGACCGCTGGTGATCTGATCCATGCACTCGCGGGTGCCCCCGAAGGCGCCGAGCGGTAGCCCACCGCCGATGCTCTTGGCGAGCGACACGAGGTCGGGCTGCACACCGAGCGCACCGGTGGCCCCGCTCCACCCTGCGGTGATCCCGGTCTTGACTTCGTCGAAGATGAGCATCGTGCCGTAGCGACGCGTGATCTCGCGGACCGCTTCGAGGTAGCCCGGCTGGGGCAGGCAGATGCCGATGTTCTCCATCACCGGCTCGACGATGAATGCCGCGACCTCGCCGCTGCGCAACACGCGCTCGAGCGCCTCGGGGTCGTTGTAGGGCACGACGATGGTGTCGGCGAGCACGGCACTGGTGATGCCTGCCGTGGCCGGGACAGGGATCGGCGCATGCGCCGGACCAGCCCGATCGATCGGGGGCTTCATCGAGATCATCACTTCGTCGTGGTGACCGTGGTAGCCACCCTCGACCTTGACGATCTTCTCCCGACCGGTCACGCCACGGGCGACGCGGATGGCGTCCATGGTGGCCTCGGTGCCCGAGTTGGTGAAGCGCCACATCGGCAGCCCGTAGCGCTCGCCGAGCAGCTCGGCGACATCGGCATTGGTCTCGCACGGCGTGACGAACAGCGTGCCGTCGTCGAGCTGGCGTTCGATCGCGGCGCGCACCCGAGGGTGGCAATGCCCCGAGAAGAGGGCACCGAATCCCATGTCGAAGTCGATGTAGCGGTTGCCGTCGACGTCCTCCATCCACGAGTCCTGGGCCCGGCGCACCACGATGGGGTGCGGGTCGTACGCCTGGAAGCTCGACGGGACTCCGAGTGGCAGCACCTTCTTCGCCCGCTCGTTGGCTCGGAGCGAGCCGGCGGTGCGCCGGGAGTAGGCCTCGAGCTCGCGGGCGGTGATCTTCCTTGCTCGGTCGACGAGGTGCTGGTGGTGGACGGATTCGGTGGCGCTCATGATCTCTCCTCGAGGAGCACGTTGCCCGAGTCTACCGGGGCGCCGACGAGGTGGAGACGAGGTGACAGGGACATGGCCGACAGGTGATCAACCACGTCGCAGATCGACTGGTGGAAGTCCCCCGACTCTGTGGCACACTTGGTGACCCTTGGTGACCGTAGCTCAGTAGGCAGAGCACCAGTTTGTGGTACTGGACGTCGCGGGTTCGATTCCCGTCGGTCACCCGAATGCCTGATGGAGTCGTCCATCAGGCGCCCGGTTTGGAAGGTGCGGCAGCACTCTCTACACTGCCGCCCTTGCAGGCGCCCTTCTAGCTCAATGGCAGAGCAACGGACTCTTAATCCGCAGGTTCTGGGTTCGAGTCCCAGGGGGGGCACCACGGCACCGGCCGATACGGCGGTCGGCCGACCCGAGCATCGGCACACCTGGGGTACTCTGGCGGGCCGATGGGATCGCCCGACCAGCGCCGTTCCGGCATCAGCGACACCCGCCTCGGCCTGATCCGGTGCGGCCTCGCTGCCGTGCTCTTCGGCCTGTCGGCGCCCGCTGCGTCACGGCTCACCGATCAACTCGGGTCGTTCCAGTTGGCCGGCCTGCTCTACCTCGGCGCCGCGCTCGCCGTGGCACCGGCGTTCGTGCGGCGTCCGCCGAGCCGGACGGCGCTCCGGGCCAGCCGACGGGGCCTGACGACCGCAGTCGTGCTCGGAGGTGCGGTCGGGCCGGTGCTCCTGGCGGCCGGTCTCGGCCGGCTCGACGCGGCAACGGCCTCGCTGCTGCTCAACCTCGAGCTCGTGTTCACCACCGTCGTCGCCGCAACCCTGTTCCGCGAGCACCTCGACCGGAACGTCATCGGCGGCACCACCCTGGTGCTGGCGGGTGCCGTGGCGCTGAGCTGGTCGGGCCAACCCGACGTCCGCTGGGGGGCCGCACTCATCGCCGCGGCGTGCGTGTGCTGGGCGATCGACAACAGCGTCACCGCCTCGCTCGACCAGATCGCGCCGAGCCACATCACGGCGGTCAAGGGCGCGATCGCCGGAGCCACCAACCTGGCCATCGGGGTGGCGATCGGAGGCACTCCCCCGCTCGGCAGCACGCTCGCTGCCCTCGCTGTGGGGGCTGTCGGGTACGGCGCGTCGATCACGCTGTGGGTCTCCGGGGCCCGCCAGCTCGGAGCAGCTCGCGGCCAACTGGTGTTCGCGACGGCTCCGTTCATCGGGGCCATCGCCGCATGGACGGTCTTCGGTGCGCCGATCTCGGCGGTCGAGCTCGGCGCCGCCGCGCTCGCGGCCATCGGCGTGGCGCTCGTGCTGCGCAGCGCGCACGAGCACGACCACACGCACGAGCCGCTCGACCACGACCACGACCACAGCCACGACGACGACCACCACGACCACAGCCACGACGAGCCGGTCGCCGGTCGGCACAGCCACCAGCACGCGCACTGGGCGATGGTCCACGCCCACGGTCACATGCCCGACCTGCACCACCGACACGACCACTGACCAGCCGACGGCACCGGCACGATTCATCCCCGCAGGGTGACCGCCGCGACGCCGATCATCCTCGCCGTATCGCTCGGAATCGGTACGTTCTTGGCGAACGGGAACGGAGCCTCCATGTCTGCCACCACCAACCGCCGGTCCACCACCGCGCTCACCGCCAGCCTGCTGGCCGTAGCCATGCTCGCAGCCTGCACCGGCGACGGTGATTCGTCGTCGACGACAGCTGCGCCCTCCACATCGCCAGCGCCGGTCACCACGGTCGACGCGTCGCCCTCGACGACAGCTCCACTCGAGACCGCCCTCACCCTCGCCTACGTCGAGCCGCCGGCCGGCCTGCTCGGCGACCTGGCCACCGCTCAGCGCCGAGGGCTCGAGGACGCAGTGAACGAGATCAATGCTGCCGGCGGCGTGCTCGGAGGGGCCCTCTCGGTCGTGACGATCACCGAACCCCGCAGTGGCGACGTCGGCCGCACCGTCACCGACGCCGTCGCAGCAGGTGCCCACGCGATCGTCGGACCGGCAGGGAGCACGTCGGCGGCAGCGATGCTGCCTGCGCTCGACGCCTCGGCCAGCCTCGCTTGCTCCGGTTCGGCGACGGCGCCGTCGCTCAGCAGCGCCGACACCACTGGTCGCTTCTTCCGCACCGCGGTATCCGACGAGCACCTTGTCGGACATCTCGTCGAGGTGCTCCGCGGACGGTTGGCCGAAGGCGGCACGGTCACCATCGCCGCTCGCGACGATGCGTACGGCACAGCGGTGGGCGGAGGCCTCAGCAATGCACTGACCGCACAGGGCATTCCGGCGACCCTGATCCCCTACTCGTCGACAACGGTGCTGTTCGCCAGCACCGCCGCTGCGGTCGCAGCCACCGGCGCCGACCAGGTCGTGATGGCGAGCTACGGCGAGGGCTCGTCGCTGCTCGCCAGCCTCATCGAGGCAGGCGTCGCGCCGACGTCGATCATCGGCCTCGACGGCACCTTCATACCGCGGCTCGCCTCGCTCGCCTTCCCCACCGACCCCACCCGCGCCGACGGCACCACGATCATCGGCACCACCGGCACCCGCGACTACATGGCCTCGCTCATCGAGCGCAACCCCCAGGCCCAGGTCGTCTACGCCCCGCAGGTCTTCGACTGCACCGTGGCGCTGGCCCTCGCCGCACAGGCTGCCGGCAGCACTGCGGCCGACGACATCGCAGCACGGCTCCCCGAGGTCACTGCCGGCGGGGTGAGCTGCAGCACCTACGCCGACTGCGCGTCGAAGCTGCGCGCCGGCGAGGACATCGACTACGACGGACGTAGCGGCACCATCGGCTTCGACGAGTACGGCGATCCGTCGAGTGCACGGTTCACGACGACAGTGATCGCCGGCGGCGAGCTCAGCGAGTCGTCGAGCACCGACGTCGACATCGCTGCCGCACGGAACGAAGCCGCCAACCAGGCGTCGATCGCAGCCGCCAGCTTCACCACCAGCCTGCAGGGTAAGCTCCGCCTGCTCGGCTTCTACAACGGTCCGATCGACGGCGTGTGGGACGACGACGTCGTCGCCGCCCTGGCGGCATTCCAAGCATCCGTCGGCCTACCGGCCAACGGCGTGTACGACGGACCCACCGACGAGGCGCTCCGCAGCCAGCTCGGCGCCGGGGCGGGCGCGATCACCCAGGCGACGGTCGAGCTGCAACTGCTCCTGACCCAGCTCGGGCTCTACACCGGGCCGGTCGACGGGGTCTACTCGCAGGCAGTCATCGATGCTGTCAAGGCGCTGCAGGCGCAGTTGGGTGTCCCCCAGACCGGCATCGTCGATGCAGCCACGCTGCGCGCCGCCTACGAGCGCGGCCTGGCCGATGCACCCCAGCCGCCGGCTCCGACCACCACGGTGGCGCCGCCACCGCCGCCCACGAGCGAGCCCCCGCCGCCTCCGACGACGGCGCCGGCTTCACCGGACCTCGTCGACACCCTGGCGGCCGACGCTCGGTTCACCACGCTGGCCGGCTTGATCATCATCGCCGGGCTCGGCGACGAGCTCGCCCAGCCGGGCCCATTCACGATCTTTGCGCCGACGAACGACGCATTCGCGGCACTCGGTAGCGAGACGCTCGCGGCGCTCATCGCCGATCCGGCAGCACTGCGCAACCTGCTGCTCTACCACGTGGTGCCAGGCGCCTACCCGGCCGGCGCCCTGGTCGACGGTCCGCTTGCGACACTCGCCGGACCGGCGATCGGCATCTCCACCGCCGGCGGCATCACGGTGAACGGCACCCCGGTGGTCGTCGCCGACCTCGGCGCGGCCAACGGCATCATCCATGGGGTCGCCGCGGTGCTCAGCCCGGCGACACCCGCCTAGTCACCGGCATCTCGCCGACAGCTGCACCTGTCGAGCGGGCGCTCAGCGTCTGCTCGACAGGTGCAGTTCGAGCGCCATCAGCAACTCGGTCTGCGCGCCGGCCTCCGGGCCGGCCATCGGCCGGTGTGCCGCAACATGCGCGAGCGCGTCCGGACGGGCCTGACCGGCCTGCATCAGCAGCGCTGTGGCCAGCGTGCCCGCACGTCCGAGCCCGGCGGCGCAGTGCGCCACCACCCCCGCTCCCGCGGCAAGTCGAGCCGACACCTCGTCGAGCAGCACGACGTAACGCTCGAGCGGCGGTGCCCCGAGGTCGTGGATCGGGAACCAGGTCGCGCGATCGGGCACCTGGGCCTCGAGCCATCGCACGTAGTCCGGATACCGGTCCTCGAGCTCGAAGCGCTGCGTGAGGCATACGACCGAGCTCGCGCCCGTGGCGTCGAGCAACCGTTCGGGGTCCGGACCGATGGCGTGCTTGCCGCACAACCACAGGCGACCCGGCACCGCTGACGGCAGAGGGATCTCATCGACGCCTCCGTCGACAGCGCGCCCTCGGGGCCAGCCCGCGGTGCCCGAGCTCACGGGATCAGGACGGTCTTGCCCACGACCCGTCGTTCGAGTTGGTCGCGCAGCGCAACCGCAACATCGGCCAGCGGGTAGGAGGTCGGCTCGACAGGGCTCAGCTCACCACGCTCGATCGCAGCCACCACATCGGCGAGCATCGCGGCATTCTCGGCCTGGTGGCGACCCACCCAGCCGCCCCAGTCGACGCCGGTGACCCTGCGGTTGCGCAACAGGACCTGGTTCGCCGGCAGTTGCGGGATGCCGCCACCGGCGAACCCGATCACGAGGTACTGGCCGTCGTCGCGCAAGGTGCGCAGTGCCTGCTCGCCGAGCGCGCCGCCGACGGGGTCGTACACGAAGTCGACGCCGTCCGGCGGAGCGTCGCCACCCACCTCACGCAGCAGGTCGCGGGTCGCTGTCTTGATGTCGGCCGTCGTCGTGTCGAGCGCAGCGATTGCTCCTTTGGCCACGGCAACCGCGCGCTTCGAGTCGGTCGAGGCTCCGGCGATGACGTGCAGGCCCATCGCCCTGCCGACGTCGACGGCAGCGAGGCCCACGCCACCGCCCGCGCCGAGCACCAGCAACCACTGCCCAGCTGCCGCACGGGCCCGATGGTGCAGAGCGAACCACGCGGTCATGTAGCTCTGCGTGAACGTCGCCGCCTGGCCATCGGTGAGCGCCGCCGGCGTGGGCTGCACGCGGCGAGCGTCGACGACGACCTCGCTCACGTAGCCGCCGAGGCCGACATTGGCGAACACCCGGTCGCCCGCCGAGAACGAGGTGACCTCGGAGCCGACCTCGCTGATCCGGCCGGCCACTTCGTTGCCCGGCACGAACGGCAACGGCGGCTTGATCTGGTACCGCCCTTCGACGAACAGGCCGTCGACGTAGTTGACCCCGGCAGCGGTCACCTCGATGCGAACGTCGCGCGGCCCACAGGGCACGGATGGCCGTTCTTCGATCGAGAGCTGCTCCACGGGGCCGAAGGCTGTGCACGTCACGACTCGCATGCTCGGCACCGTACCGGTCCGGCTCGTGGCGACACGGGCCGGACCCCCGACCACGGCATCGTCCCAGCCTGCAGGCGATGGGAATGTCCCTCGGTGGCGGTACATCTCTACCGCGGCCGATCCGCTCTCCACCTCCGCGCCACGGTGACGACTACCGTCGGACGGGTGCAGGCGGTAGTGGTCGTGGCGAACCCTGATTCGCACAGCTTCACCCATGCCATCGCGCGCCGAGCCGAGCAGGGGTTGCGCTCAGCCGGCCATCACACCGTCGTGCGCGACCTCTACGCCGAGGGGTTCACTGCGGCGATGTCACCAGCCGAACGAGCGGCCTACCACTCGTCCGAGCCCGTGCTGTCGGCCCAGGTCGCCGAGCACATCGAGCTCGTCCGCAGCGCGGAGGCCCTCGTGTTCGTCTACCCCACCTGGTGGTCGGGCCTGCCCGCCATCTTGAAGGGTTGGCTCGACCGGGTCATGGTGCCCGACGTGGCCTTCGGATTCGACCCGAACGGCAAGGTCGGCCCCAGGCTCACCGGGGTCCGGCATCTCGTCGGCATCTCCACCTACGGCGCCCCGTGGTGGACGGTGAAGACGGTGAACGACAACGGCCGGCGTGTGCTCATGCGAACACTGCGGCTCAGCACCGGATGGGGCACCAACCGGCACTGGCTCGGGCTCTACCGAGTCGAGGCGACCGACGACGCGGAACGACAAGCGTTCCTCGACCGGGTCGAGCGGGAGATGAGCAAGCTGTGAGGGTCTTCGTCGTCTACTGCCACCCGACGCACGACTCGCTGATCGGTGCTGCGCTCGAGCGAACGCTCCGCGGGCTCGAAACCGCAGGGCACGACGTCAGGTTGTCGGACCTCTACGTCGACGAGTTCACCCCCGAGCTCTCGCTCGCTGAGCGGGCGCAGATCATGATCGACCACCGCGAGCAGCCCGAGGTACGCGCCGACCTGGCCGGATACATCAACAACCTGCAGTGGTGCGATTCCCTCGTGCTCGTCTACCCGACCTGGTGGGGTGGTCAGCCCGCCATGCTGAAGGGCTGGCTCGACCGGGTCCTGGTCCCGGGCGTCGCCTACGAGGTGCCGGCGGGAGCCGAGCGGATCTCACCGCTGCTGCACAACGTCCGCACGCTCGTGGCCATCACCTCGCACGGGTCGACCAAGTGGGTCAACACGCTCCAGGGCGAGCCCGGCAAACGGACCGTCTCGCGATCGCTGCGAGCCGTGTGCCATCGGCGGTGCCGGTCGCAGTGGATCGCGATCTACGACACCGATCGGTGCAGCGACTCACGACGCCAGCGCTTCCTCGAGCGGGTGGAGCGGAAGATGCGCTCGCTGCCCGAGCGCCGCACGAGCGCTCCGGCGAACGACCTGGTGAGTGCATGATCCACGATCCGGCCACCCTGGCCGACCGGTTCTTCGCGGCGATCGAGCGCGGCGACCTCGCCGAGGTCGAGGCCTGCTACCACCCCGACGCCCGTATCTGGCACAACTTCGACCGCGCCGAGCAGACCGTCGCCGAGAACCTCGCCGTGCTCCGCGGCCTGTGCATGGTGCTGGAAGACCGGCGGTACGACGTCGTCCGACGGATCGTCACCGAGGACGGCTTCGTGCAGCAGCACGTGCTGCGAGGCACGGCTCCGGGAGGCGAGCTCGCGCTCGAGGCGATGATGTACGTGAGCGTCGACGACGGACGGATTCGCCGTCTCGAGGAGTACCTCGACACCGCTCAGCTCGGCGTGTTGCGCGCTCCGCGCTGAGGCGAACCTCAGGCCAGCGAGCCGGCGAAGGCGCCGTCGGGGTTCCCGTCGGACACCACGCCACCAGCGACTTCGTTGGTGACGACGAGCTGCGTGACCGGTCCGTCGACACTGAACAGCTCGATCTCGGGCGTCGGGCCGAGGACACCGAGCGAGATCACCTGCTCGCCGATCACACCCCAGAGCTGGTAGGTGCGATCCGAACCGAGTGCGGGCAGCCCGTCAGCGACCAGGTACCCGTGGCCATCCTGGTCGACGATCACTTCGCCCACCACGGTGCCGTCCGCACCCGCAAGCTGGGCGACCTTCGAGTCGCGGTCGGCGCGAGCCTGCTCGACTGCGGACACCAGAGCCGAGCGCTCCGTACGCTCCGGGGTGAACGCCACCACGGCGAGCACCGCCACCAGAGCAGCCGCCGCAGACGCACCGATCCAGGCCGCAGCGCTGCGGACCCAGCGCCGCTGCGGCTGTCCGGCCCGGGCTGCCGCAGCCTCACGGGCCGAGTCGAGCGACAGGACCTGGGCCAACTCGCCTGTGGGCACAGGAGCGGTCGCCGACTCGTCGAGCTGCGAGGCAATCCGGTCCCACAGCCCATCAGGGGCCCGCATACCCGTCCACGCCAGCATCGTGGCGACTTCGCGGTGCTCACGCACCTCCTGGCGGGCACGCGGATTGACCTGGAGGTACTCCTCCACCGCGCGGCGTTCTTCCTCGGTCACGGCGTCCAGCGCATAGGCGCCGAGAAGCTCGTCGAGGTACTGCTCTTCCGCGCTCATCGCTCTCCCACCGTCACCCCACGCGCCGACAACTCGACACGCAACTTCGTCAGTCCGCTCCTGATCCGACTCTTGACCGTGCCCTCCGGCTCGCCCAGCTCGGCGGCCGCTTCTCGATAGGTCCGTCCGCCGAAGTAGGCGAGCTCGACCGCTTTGCGTTCGGACGGGTGCAGGCACTCGAGCGCGCTGCGGACCTGATCGGCGAGCCCGAGATCCCAGACCTCGTGGTCGAGGTCGTACCCGGCCTCGGCGGTCATGCGGGCATCGGCTTCCTCGCGCCGCCGCCGCGACGTCTCGGAACGGATCACGTCGACCGCGCGGCCGTGCGTCTGGGCGAGCAGGTAGCTGCGCAGCGAGCCTCGGACCGGATCGAAGCGCTCCGGCTGGCGCCACAGCCGCAAGAACACTTCCTGGACGACTTCCTCGGCCTTGGCCTGGTCGGCGAGTAGCCGCTTCGCCAGGCCGAACACGGCGCCGGCGTGGCGACGGTAGACCTCGGCGAGCGCGTCCTGCTGGTAACGCGCGAGCGCCAGCACCAATCCGGTATCCGAGACCATGGCCAGATCCTCGCGCACATCCTCTCTACGGAGCCGGGACGTGCTCGGATGAGACTTTTTCGAATTCGTCACACCCTCACCAGGCGGGCCACGGTCTCGACGTGGTGGGTCTGCGGGAACAGGTCGATCACGGTGCACGACTCGAGTCGGTACCCGTGCCCGGCCAACAAGCCCACATCGCGCGCGGCGGCCACCGGGTCACAACTGACGAGCACGACCACCCCGGCGCCGGTGGCGGCCAGCACCGCAGAGGCTTCCGCGCCGAGCCCCGTCCGCGCCGGATCGGCGATCACCACGTCGGCCGCAATCGGCACCCACCGCTCGACAGGCTGTTCGACCACCTCGATCGCGTCCCTCGTCAGGTTGCGACGCGCGTCGGAGCACGCGCTCGACGACGACTCGACCAGCACGACCCGGGCCGACGATGGCACCACGGTCGCCGCAAAGAGACCGACCCCGGCATAGGCGTCGACGACGCTGCGCGCCGCAGCAAGCTCGTCACCGCCCGCCCTCCGGACGACGTCGACGAGCAGCTCGGCTGCAGCCGGTCCGGACTGGAAGAACGACGCCGCGCTCACATGGAGCTCCACACCGGCCACCACCTCGCGGACCGCGGCATCGGGGCCGACGAGCACGTCGTCGGGGAACGAGGCCGCCAGTCCTGATGCTCCGGTCGATCCCCACGACACCAAGGCAGTGCGCTCGCCGGTGGAGGCCGAGACACGCAGCGACACCTCATCGGCGCCGGCGGCACGACCGGCCACGGCCAGCGCCTCCAGGTCGGGATGGGCGATCGCGCACGACCCGAGCGGGACCACCTCGTGACTCCGGCTCCGGCGCAACCCGAGCCGCCCATCGGAGCCCGCTGCCAGGCGGAGCGACGTCCGGTACCGCCATGCCGGCACCGAGCCACCTGCCGCCACAGGGGCGTCGGCGAGCTTCGCGGTGCGACGCAGCGCCTCCTGCACCATCGCCACCTTCACGGCGAGCTGCCCGTCCGCTGCGAGGTGCTGCCAGTCACAACCGCCGCAGCCGCGGGCGAGTTCCGGGCACGGGGGCACGACACGCTCGGCCGCAGCCTCGACCACAGCGACCAGTTCGCCCCGTGCGAAGTCGCGGCGCTGCTGGGTGAGATGCACCTGCACCACCTCGCCGGCGACGACACCGGGCACGAAGACCACGCGGCCGTCGTCGAGACGGCCCAGGCCGTCGCCACCGGCCACCAACCGCTCGATGCGGACCTCGGCAGGTTGACGTCCGGACGGACCGGACGGGTGTGTGCGCGACGCCATGACGCCAGGGTAGGCCCGACTACCCTGCCCCACGTGTCCGAGCACCGCGCCACCCGTCGTCCCATCCAGATCGCACCGAGCGTCCTTCCCGCCGACTTCAGCCGGCTCGGCGAAGAGGTCGCCGCGCTCGAGGCCGCAGGGGTCGACCTCATCCAGTGGGACGTCATGGATGGCCAGTTCGTCCCCAACCTCACCTTCGGCCCGTCGGTCATCGCCTCGGCACGTCCGCACACCACGGTGCCGTTCGAGGCCCACCTGATGGTGCACACGCCCGATGCGATGGCTGCCGAGTACGTCGCTGCCGGCTGCTCGCGGCTCATCGTCCACGCCGAGGCCTGCCCCCATCTGCACCGGACACTCGCCAACATCGCATCACTCGGTGCCACGGCAGCAGTCGCGCTCAACCCGGCGACTCCAGCGTCGGCCATCGCCCACGTCCTCGACCTGGTCGACCTGGTCCTGGTGATGACCGTGAACCCGGGCTTCGGCGGCCAGCAGTACATCGCCACGATGGAGCCGAAGATCCGTGAGGTGAGGGCGATGATCGACGCCGCAGGCCTCGCCGACCGCATCGACCTCGAGGTCGACGGCGGGATCGGCCCGTCGACCATCGCCGGCGCGGCGGCAGCGGGCGCCAATGTGCTCATCGCCGGCAGTGCCCTCTACCGCGACCCCGAGGGCCTCGCCCATGCGGTGGCCGATCTCCGAGCTCGCGCCGAGCAGGCCGTCGCCGACGCCGCGGGGTGACGTGTCTCAGCCGGCGCGACCGAGGTCGCGCAGGCTGCGCACCATGGCGAACACGAGCAACTTCAGCCCGACGAGGCCCACCAGGATCGCCAGCGCCGCGACCAGTGGCTGCAGGACGGCACGCAGCACCATCGCGCCCGAACCGTCGAGCGACGACAGCACGCCCGTCTCGACGCTCACCCCGTCGGCCCGCAGCGTGCGCACCGGGTCGTCGATCAGTGGGCACACGGTGTCGGACGCGTTCACCCCGGCGATCTCGCTGCCACCGAACAACGGAGCGTCCTCACGCACCTTCGACACCAGCGCACGCTGCTCGGCGTCGATGGCTGCGCCGATGATGTACTGCACACCGGTCTCGAGGAAGCGCACCTCGTCGCCGTAGCGGATGTCGATCGAGCCCGCCAGCGAGAAGCCCTGGACGGAGCCGGCGCGCACCTGGTCGACAGTGAACCTGGCCGTCGTTGCGTCGTTGCGCGTCAGCGTGCCGACGAAGACGACGTGCTCGTTCGTCGGTGCAGGGCATCCTGTCGGCACCGACACCAAGCGTTCGGACGCAATGTTCGGATCGGCGATGGGAGGCAGCCCCGGGATCGGTGCAGGCTCGGGCAGCTCACCGGCAGCGACGGCGCCACCGGGCACGACCCCGACGGAGAGCACGACCAGCACCAGCGCAACGGCACCTGTCAGGCGTCCGTGTCGTGGTGAATCGACCGACCGCAGCACACGATCACGCTACCGAACCCACCCCCGGGGGTGGTGTCAGTCAGCGACCCTGGAACTTCGGGGGGCGCTTCTGCAGGAAGGCCATCATCGCCTCGGCGGTGTCCTGCGTGCCGAAGTTGACCGTCTGCGCCATCCCCTCGTCGTCGAGCGCCTCTTCGAGGGTCACGTTCGACGAGTTGTTCAACAGGCGCTTGGTCATTGCCAGGGCGATCGGGGGCCCTGCGGCGAGCCGCTGTGCCCAGTCGTCGACGAAGGCGTCGAGCGCAGCATCGTCGACCACACGGTTCACCAGCCCGATCCGCTCTGCCTCGGCGGCGTCGATGATGTCGGCCAGCAGGGCGAGCTCCTTGGCCTTGTGCAGACCGACCCTGCGCGGCAGCACCCAGCTGCCGCCGTAGTCGACCGACAGGCCACGACGGGCGAAGATCTCCGAGAAACGGGCCGTGTTCGAGGCAACCACCAAGTCGCAGTTGAGAGCCATGTTGCACCCGGCGCCGACGGCGACACCGCGCACCTTGGCAATGGTGGGCTGGGGCAGGCGCACCTGAGCGAGCGCCACGTCGCCGACATGACGCATCGCGGCCAGCTGATGCGGGCGCGGCCCGTCGGCCCGACCACTCAGGTCGGCTCCGGAGCAGAACTCGCCACCGGCACCGGTGATCACCACGACCCGATCGTCGGCCGACGCAGCGATCTCATGGAAGGTGGCGAGCAGCTCGTCCCACATGGTGTCGTTGATCGCGTTCTTCTTGGCCGGGCGGTCGAGCGTGATCGTGACGATGCCGTCGGCCCGGGTGACCTCGATGGTGTCCATGCGAGCGACGATACTGAGGCCATGGGATTCGACCCGAACCGCAGACGTGTGCCCCGCCGCTCCGACACGGTGTTCGTCGCCGCTGCGGTGGTGGTCTGCATCGCGTTAGTGCTCTGGACCGTGCTCGGCTGAGCACCTGCTCCGACGGTCGCACACCGTCAGAACGCAGCGATGAACACCTCCACACGGGCTCCGGTGACCGCAACGACGTCGAAGCGGACGTCGTTGCGACGGTGCTCGGGGTGCTCGACGAGCCATTGCGCGGCGAGACGGCGGAGCCGTCGCTGCTTGCGTTCGTCGACCGCGAGAGCCGGCGACCCGAACCGATCGGTCGCTCGTGCCTTCACCTCGACAACGACGAGCAACCCGTCCTGGGCCACGACGAGGTCGATCTCGCCGAGCTCGCAGCGCCAGTTTCGCTCGACCACCGTGTATCCGTGCAGCCGGTACCACCGGGCAGCTTCGTCTTCACCCCATCGACCCCGCGCCTGGCGGGCTAGATCGACAGGTCGCCGGTCGGCAGCTCCTCGACGTTGACGTCCTTGAACGTCAGCACCTTCACCTTCGGCACGAAACGGCTCTTGCGGTACATGTCCCACACCCACGCGTCGGTCAACTCCACCGTGATCAGCGGGCGAGACGACTCATCGCTCACTGCGATCTGGACGTCGTTCGCCAGGTAGAAGCGGCGCTCGGTCTCCACGGCGTAGCGGAACATGCCCGCGACGGCCTGGTACTCCTGAGCGAGTTGGAGCTCTCGCTCGGCCTCGAAGTTCTCGAGATCGTCAGAGCTCAACGAAGGTGTCCGATCGGCACCGACAGCGGGACCGGCGCGACGGCTCAGCCCTCGCGCTTCTCCCGGATCTTGGCAGCCTTGCCCGAGCGGTCGCGCAGGTAGTACAGCTTGGCCCGACGGACATCGCCACGCTTGAGCAGTTCGATCTTGGCGACCGAGGGCGTGTGCACCGGGAAGGTGCGCTCGACGCCAACGCCGTAGCTCACCTTGCGCACGGTGTAGGTCTCCGACAACCCGCTGCCCTGGCGACGGATCACGTTGCCCTGGAAGACCTGGATGCGCTCCTTGTTGCCCTCGACCACCTTCACGTGGACCTTGACCTCGTCGCCGGAACGGAAGTCCGGAAGATCGGAGCGGAGGTGCTGGCTGTCGACGAGATCGGTGGACTTCATGGCGAGAACATCCTGCGGGCGGCGAGTGGGAACGGTTAAGGATAGGGGATGGAGGGGAACTCTTCCAACAGACGACGGTCGGCATCGCTGAGCGCCCTGCCATCGTCGATCAGATCGGGACGGTGTCGGAGCGTGCGGTGCAAGGCCTGAGCCCGCCTCCACCGGGCGATGCGGCCATGGTCGCCGCTGCGCAGCACCTCTGGGACGTCCCATCCCCGGAACTCCGCGGGCCGTGTGTACTGCGGCTCCTCGAGCAGCCCACTGGTGCCGAAGCTCTCCGTCACCGGGCTGACGGCATTGCCCATCGCTCCGGGCAGGAGCCGGGCAACAGCCTCGATCACCAGGCAGGCGGCCACTTCCCCGCCACTCAGGACGACGTCGCCGATGCTCAACTCGCCGTCGACGAGATGCTCGCGCACCCGGTGGTCGATGCCCTCGTAGCGGCCGCACAGCAGGCTGAACCCGCCGCTGGGTGCGTCGGCCAGCGCAGCCAGCTCGTGGGCCATTCCCTGGTCGAAGCGCCGACCGCCGGGCCCGAGCAGCAGCAGCGGGCGAGGTGGGGCGGCGGCCTCGACCGAGGCGAAGATCGGTTCGGGCTTCATCACCATGCCGGCCCCACCGCCGAACGGAGTGTCGTCGACCGAGCGGTGCACATCGGTGGTGTGCTCACGCAGGTCGTGCAGACGCAGATCGAGCAAACCCTGGGATCGCGCCTTCCCGAGAAGGCTCTCGGCGCAGAACGAATCGACGAGCCCCGGGAAGATGGTGAACACGTCGATGCGCACGGCGTGCCAGCCTAGAGGCGATGCTGTACCACATTGCCGAAGCCGACCGCTGGGACGAAGCTCGATCTGCGGGCGCCTACACCGCGTCGACGCTCGGCCTCGAGCTCGCCGAGGTGGGCTTCATCCATCTCTGCACCGCCGAACAGCTCGACGGCGTCGCGGCCCGCTTCTACCGGGGTGTCGACGGCCTCGTGCTGCTCCACATCGACGACGACCTCCTCGACTCGCCGGTCGAGCTCGAGGCAGTCGGCGACAGCGGCGAACGCTTCCCGCACCTCTACGGCCCACTGCCGACGGATGCGGTCGTGGCCATCGAGGCCTTCCGCGCGCCGGATTGAGTCAGCCCAGCAGGTCGAACAGGCCCTCGGGGGCGTCGACGCTGACCGTGTCGGCCCCCATCTCGACCACGAAGGTGATCGGCACCAGGTGACCGGCGTCGAGCTCGAGCAGGTCGTTGGCCGGGTTGTCGAGCACGGCGATGCACCGCCCGCGGTCGATGCCGTGCTGATCGACGACCCGCATCCCGATGACATCGTGGACCCAGATCGCGTCGGGGTCGACGATCGGCTCACCCCACAGCGAGCGACCCTGGTAGCGCTCGGCCTGAGAACGGTCGGTGAGCTCCTCGAACTGCATCACCCAGCGGTGCTGTGGCTGAGGCCGGGCCGAGATGAGGGTGAGCCAACGCTCGCCGTCGAAGAGGCGGGCGCCGGGGGTGACCCGTTCCGGTCGGTCGGAGTCGACGCGGACGACCAGCGCGCCGCGCACACCGTGGGCACGACCGATCCGGCCGATCTCGAGCAGGCCCTCGGGCACGTCCACGGACGTCAGTCGGCGAAGTCGACGTCGACTTCGACGCCGTCGCGCACTGCTGCAGCCCGCACCACCGTGCGGATGCTCTGGGCCGTACGGCCCCGCCGGCCGATGAGGCGGCCGAGATCGCCGTCGCCGACGGTGACCTCGAGGCGCACCCGGTTACGTCCGGGCGTGCTTTCGATGCGCACGGCATCGGGCTGGTCGACCATCGAGGTGACGATGTGGAGGAGCACCGCCGTCGCAACGGGGGCGCTGAGCTCGGTGTCGGCGCTCATGGCCGATGTCACTTCGCGGCCTTGGCCGCCGTGAACGCTTCCCAGGCGCCGGACGCCTCGAGCAGCTTCTTCACCCGCTCCGTGGGCTGTGCGCCCTCCATCAACCACTTCACGGCCTTGTCGCTGTCGATGTTGATCTGCGACGGCTCGGTACGCGGGTTGTAGGTGCCGATGATCTGGATGAATCGACCGTCACGGGCCGCGCGGCTGTCAGCCGCGACAACGCGGTACTGCGGCTGCTTCTTCTTGCCGACTCGGGTGAGGCGCAGCTTCACTGCCATGCGGTCATGCACTCCTTGCGAAATCCAACCGGGCGAGGATAGCGGCGGATCACCCTCGTGCCCACCCCGAGTGCTCAGCGCGATCCAGGGAAGCGCCCCGGCAGGCCCGGCATGTCGGGCATGCCACCGAACCCGGGCGGCATCCCACCCAGGCCGGGCAGCCCAGCAGCCCCCGGGATTCCGGGCATCACCCGGCCACCTTTGCCCTTCTTGCCCTTCTTACCGGGACGGCCCATCCCCATGGCGCCCATTCGCTTCATCATCTTCTGCATCTCGGCGAACTGCTTCACCAGGCGGTTGACGTCGGCGACGGTGGTGCCGCTGCCGTTCGCGATGCGCGAGCGGCGGCTGCCGTTGATGACCTCCGGCTTGCGCCGCTCGAGCGGGGTCATCGAGCGGATGATCGCCTCGACCGGCTTCAGCTGGTCGTCGCCGATCTCGGCACCCTTCAACTCCTTCGGCATCCCCGGCAACATGCCGAGCACGTTGCCGAGCGGGCCCATCTTCTTCAGTTGCTGCATCTGCTCGAGGAAGTCGTCGAGGGTGAACTCGCCCTCGAGCAACTTCTCGGCCGCAGCTTCGGCCTGGTCCTTCTCGAACGCCTGCTCGGCCTGCTCGATGAGGGTGAGCATGTCGCCCATGCCGAGGATCCGGCCGGCCATGCGGTCGGGGTGGAACTGCTCGAACTCGCTGATCTTCTCGCCGGTCGAGGCGAAGGCGATCGGACGGCCGATCACCTCTTTCACGCTCAGCGCAGCGCCACCGCGGGCGTCGCCGTCGAGCTTCGACATGATGACGCCATCGATGGCGAGGGTCTGGTGGAAGGCCTCGGCCACTCCGACCGCGTCCTGGCCGGTCATCGCGTCGATGACGAGGAAGGTGTAGTGCGGCTCGACCGTGGCCGAGATGCGCCGGACCTGGTCCATCATCTCGGCGTCGATGGCGAGGCGGCCGGCGGTGTCGACGATCACCACGTCGCGACCGAGGCGACGGGCCTCGGCGACGCCTCGGCCAGCGGTGGCGACCGGGTCGCCGGGCTCGCTGAACACCGGGACATCGATCTGACGGCCGAGGGTTCGCAACTGCTCGACAGCAGCGGGGCGCTGGAGGTCGGCACCGACCAGGAGCGGCTGGCGGCCTTGGCTCTTGAACCAGCGGGCCAGCTTGGCCGAGTTGGTGGTCTTGCCCGAGCCCTGCAGGCCGGCCATCAGCACCACCGTGGGCGGGCGGCTGGCGTAACTGATCTTCAGCGTCTCACCACCGAGCATCGCGGTGAGCTCGGCGTTGACGATCTTGACGACCTGCTGGCCCGGGTCGAGCGCCTGGCTGCGGGCAATACCCACTGCTTGCTCGCGGATGCGGGCCACGACGTTGCGCACGACACCGACGTTGACGTCGGCCTCGAGCAGCGCCGTGCGGATCTCCTTCAGGACCTCGTCGACATCGGCCTCGCTGAGGCGGCCCTTGCCGCGGATCTTCTTGATGACGCCTTCGAGGCGGGACGACAGCGAATCGAACATGGCTCCCTCAGGCTACCCACCGACACGCGGTGAGTGGTGAGGCTGCCGGGCAGCCTCACCACTCACACACGGGTCGGGTCGAACCGGGGCTCAGCCGTTGGAGAGCACGGCGGTCACAACACCGCCGTCGACGGCCACGTTGTAGCGGCCGATTCGGAAGTCCTCGGTGACGGCCTGGGGCATCCCGTCGATCTGGACGACCCGCATCTCGATGCCGGCGGCCGTGGCCGCGGCGGCTGCATCCGCCTCGGCCAGGCCGACGACGATCGCGGCGGCCTCCTCGAGCGTCACCGGCGGCGTCTGGACGACGGTGTCGACCGGGGCGGGGTCGACCGGGGCGGGGTCGACCGGGACGGTCTCGACGGGAACGGTGTCGACCGGCACGACGTCGACGGGCTGGGCCTGCTCAATGAACTCGTCCGGCACGGCCAGGACCGAGACCTCGCCGCCATCGCTGGTGGCGAAGCGGTAGCCCGGCAGCAGCCAGACGGTGCCGTCAGCCGCCCAGAACATCTCGAGCGACGGCGATGGCGAGCTCAGCGTCACCACGATCGGCGTCGTGTCGACGGGCATCACGTCGACCGGCAGTTCATCGACCGGCGGGAGCACCGGTGCCGGCACGTCGGTGACGGGGGGCTCGGCGGGCAACTCCTCCGACACCGGCACCTCGCTCGATCCCGCCGCGTCGACCGGCGCGGCCTCGACCGGCAACGCCTCGGGAGCGACCGCCTCGGTGGCGCCTGCGCTCGCCACCTTCACCGATGCCGCCATGTCACCGGAGGCCGACATCGGGTACATCCACATCGAGGACTGGTCGTTCAGTCGGGCCACCGCGGCCTCGACCCCGATGCGTGGGTAGTCGTCGCCGCGCTGTGGCTGGCCGAGGAAGCCACCCGCCCAGGTGATCGCGCCCTCGGCGCCGAAGCCGATGTTGGCCGAGAGCCATGTGCGCGAGCCGTCGAGGCGCAGGTACGCCGTCACATAGGCGCCCCACTCGTCGGCGTAGGTCTCGAGCTCGTACGACGACAGGTCGAGGCCGAGGGCCGCGAACAGCTCGCGAGCTCGGGCCTCGGCGGTGGCCGCATCGGGCACCCCAGCGGGAGGCTGGGGCTCGGCGCACACCGGAAGCGGCTCGACCGGTGTGGCGGCCGGATCCGGCACCGGAACCACATCGGTCGCCGGGATGGCATCGAGCACGGGCGGGTCGACGAGCACGCAGGGCTCGACCGCCGTGACCTCCGACGGACCCGGGCTGAACCACCAACTCAGCATGCCGTCGGCGGCAACCTGGACGGACGGGCCGCTCCAGTCGGACGGCCCGACCCGCCAGCCGCCGCCCTGGTCGGCAGGCACGGCCTCGACCGCCCCAGCGATCCCGAATGCTGCAGCCAGGCGCTGCACCTGCTCGGCGGTGGCCGCGGCGCCGGCCGGGAAGTACCACGAACCAGCCGGTGCCGTGAGGTCGGGCACCTCGCCCGAGTACACGTAGTCGATGAAGGCCGGCATCATCATCTTCGCTGCATCACCGGCCACCATCGACTCGTTGGCCGCCGCGCCGGTGGCGCCTCCTCCCCCGCCGGCAACGAGCTGCAAGCGCGCAGGGCCGCCCTCGGTGCTGGCAGGCTCGGCGGCAGGTGTGCCACACGCGGTGAGTCCGAGCACCACCGCCGAAGCGAGGAGCGCCATCCGTCGGGAACGAAGCTGGTGAGTCATGCCCAGTCCGACGTCACGACCGAGCGCCCGGTTCCCGGCCGCTGCGGATTTCAGGAGTCGACGAACAGCGCGTCGATGAACGCCGCCGGCTCGAAGGCGACGAGGTCGCCGATCGTCTCGCCCAGGCCGACGAGCTTCACCGGGATGCCCAGCTCGGTCTCGATGGCGAACACGATGCCACCCTTGGCGCTGCCGTCGAGCTTGGTGAGCACCACGCCCGTCAGACCCGTGCCGTCCACCTCGAGCGCGTCGCCGAACTCGCGAGCCTGGGTGAGGCCGTTCTGGCCGGTCGTCGCGTCGATGACGAGGAGCACCTCGGTGACCCGGCCGGGACCCTTGCCCGCGACCCGGCGCACCTTGCGCAGCTCGTCCATCAGGTTCGACTTGGTGTGCAGCCGCCCGGCAGTGTCGGCGAGTACGAGATCGACGCCGCGGGCCCCGGCGCGCTGGACGCCGTCGAAGATGACCGACGACGGGTCGCCGCCTTCGGCGCCCCGCACGAACTCGGCCCCGCTGCGTTCGGCCCAGGTGGCCAGCTGCTCGGCGGCGGCTGCGCGGAAGGTGTCGCCGGCGGCCATCAGCACACGGCGGCCTGCCTGCACCTGCTGGTCGGCGACCTTGCCGATGGTGGTGGTCTTGCCGACGCCGTTGACCCCGACGAACAGCCACACGTTGGGCGACCCGGCGTCACCCGGCACGAACTGCAGATCGCGGTCGGCCCCGTCGAGCCGGGTGGTCATCTCGGCACGCAGGGAGTCGAGCAAGGCATCCGGATCGGTGATCTCCTTCGACGCCACACGAGCGCGCAGGCCGCCGAGCAGCTCGTCGGTCACCCGCACACCGACATCGGCGCGCAGCAGTGCCTCCTCGAGCTCGTCCCATGTCTCCGCGGTGATCCCGGAGCGGCCGCGGATGCCGAGGAACGCGCCGGTCAACGCCGAGCGGGCCTTGCCCATGCGGTCGCGGAACGACGGTCGCTCTGCGGGCACCTCGACGGGCACCTCCAGGGGCGGCGCCTCGAGGAGCGGCGCCTCGACCTGCCCGATCTCGTCGTCGGACAGTTCGTCGCTCGAGTCCTCGTCGGCGATCGGGCGTGGCGGGCGCACCATTTCGGAGGTGCGGTCGGTGAGCTCGACGGGCGGGGCGCCGGCTGCAAGGTCGCCAGAACTGCTCCGGCGACGGTTCAACGCAACCACACCCAGGCCGAAGACCAGGACGACGACGATGAGGACGAGGTAGATCCATTCCATGGTGACGTGAACGCTACCGGTCGGCGTTGCGCGGAACGGGAGTGCTCAGCCGGCTGTGCCGACGCGCTCGACCACGATCCTCGACGAGCCGCCGGGCTGCATGCTGACGCCGAGGAGGCAGTCGCCGGCTTCCATCGTGCGCTTCTGGTGGCTCACGACGAGCAGCTGTGCTTCCTGGCGGAACTCGGTGAGCAGACCGAGGAAGCGATGCAGGTTGACGTCGTCGAGCGCCGCTTCGACCTCGTCCATCACGTAGAACGGCGACGGACGGCTGCGGAACACGGCGAACAGGAATGCCAACGCCGTCAGGCTGCGTTCGCCGCCCGACAGCAACGACAGCTTCTTCACGTTCTTGCCACTCGGCTTGGCCTCGACCTCGATGCCGGTGTTGAGCAGGTCGTCGGGGTTGGTGAGCACGAGCTTGCCCGTACCGCCCGGGAAGAGTGTCGAGAACAGCTGGGTGAAGTGGGTGCTCACATCGGCGAAGGCCCCGGCGAACACGCTCTGGATCTCGAGGTCGATCGCCTTGATGACCCGCAGCAGCTCGCGTCGGGTGTCGCGCACGTCCTCGAGCTGAGCCTCGAGGAACCGGTGACGTTCCTGCAACTCGTTGAACTCCTCGAGGGCGAGCGGGTTGATCGGACCCAGCAGCCGCAGCTCGCGCTCGAGCTCGCGCACCCGGGCAGGCGCGCTCGTCCCTTCTGGAAGCACTGGCAGCTCGGCCGCCTCGGCAGCAGCCGGTTCGATGTCGTGGTCGCGCCGGATCGACTCGACTGCGGCCTCGAGGCGCATCCGCGCCTCCGCGTCGTCGATCTCGATCCGCCGCACGCGCTCGCGGGCCTGTTCGAGCTCGCGTTCGAGCTCGCTGCGGCGCCGGCGCAGCGCATCGAGCCGGCCGGCGATGGCGCGCACCTCGTCGCTCTGTCGCCGACGGATCGCCTGCAGCTCGTCGTGGCGTCCCTCGATGGTGCGTCGGTGCGACTCGACGAGCGACGCGAGGCGATCGATGGCGACGAGCGAGCGCTCGACGGCGACACGCCGCTCGGCCGCCTGAGCGCGGGCCTCGGCATCGGCGGCGAGCCGACGCTCGGTCTCGTCGCGGCGACGTTCGAGGAAGGCCTGACGTTCGAGCAGCCCGGCGTTGCGGACCTCGAGCTCCTGGCGGCGGGCTGCCAGCCGAGCCGTCCGGGCGTCGAGCTGGGCACGGGCCTCGCCCCGACGCTTCGCCGCATCGGCCTCGGCGGCCTCATCGGCCTCGAGCGCGGGCAGCAGGCCTTCGAGCTCGGCAACTCGGGCGCGTTCGCGGTCGAGGCGGTCGGTCACCTCGGCCAGCGATGCCGTCGAGGTCTCGAGCTCGCCCGCCACCTCGCGGCGCTCGCCCTGCACCCTGGCCAAGGCCTCGGAACTGGCGGTGAAGCCGGCATCGTGCTGGTCGAGGCGACGGGTGAGCTCGGCCTCGCCCTGCTTGGCCGCGTGCAACTCGGCGCGCGCTCCGGTGTGTGCCTGGTCGCGCCGCGCGAATTCGGCCTCGGCGTCGCTCGCCCGGGCCGTCGCTTCATCGAGCGCGGCAGCAGTGGCTCCTCCCCCGGCAGCACCGAGACGCCAGCCCGAGCGCCCGAACCGATCGCCGTCGACGGTGACCACCACTGCATCGGGATCGGCCATTGCGATGTCGAGCGCCTCGTCGAACCCGTCGGCGCGCACGGCTCGGCCGAGCACCGAGTCGAGCAGTTGCTCGACGGCCCCGGACCGGCCACGCACATGCGGCCGCACGGGCGAACCACCTGCGGCGCTGCCCATCCGGCCGGGAGTCGCAGCACCGGCCAGCCCGAGCGCGAGCACCGCGCCGTGCACCTTCGAGGCGCGCAACGACTCGAGCGCCCGGCGACCGGTGTCGGGTCGGTCGACGACGACCGCCAGCAGTGCGTCGCCGAGGGCGGCCTCGACCGCAGGTTCCCACCCGGCGTCGATCTCGACCACATCGAGCAGGGTCCCGAGCGCGCCTTGCACACCTGCGAGGTGCTCGGCACCCGCACGTGCCCGAGCCGCCTCGAGGGCCTGACCGAGCGCCTCGGCGCGTGTGCGCCACTTCGCCAGCTCGTCGGCGGCACGCTGGCGATCGGTGGTGGCCAGCTCCATCGCCACCTCGGCGTCGCGGGTGCGGAGCTCGGCTGCTTCGACCTCGGCGACGAGCGGTCCTTCCGACGTGGTGGCCGCCTCGCAGAGCGCCTTGAGCCGCACCGTCTCCTGTTCGAGCCGCTCGAGCCGTTCGGCGAGGGCATCACGGCGGGCCGTGAACCGCCCCAGATCGGCCTCGCCTCGCGACAGCGAGTGCTGCAGGGTGCGCAGCTCGCCGCGCACCTCGGCCGCTGCGCTCGCGGCGACCGACACACTCGCCCCGGTCTGGTCGAGGGTTGCCAGCACCTCTTGGCGCTCGGCCGCGAAGGCCTCCTCGGCAGCCGTGAGCTCATCGGCCTCGGGCCCGACCGCGGCCAGGGCAGCTGCGACGGTGTCGAGCTCGGCGGTCAGCCGAGCCGCATCGGCTTCGAGCGAGGCCACGACACCGGCGTCCATCAACTGGCCCCGGTCGCGTTCGAGCGAACGACGGCGCTCGACCAGCACGGCGGCGATCCCGCGCGCCCGTTCGCGAAGTTGTTCGACCCGCACCATCTCGTCGCCGATGTCGCTGTCGCCACGAGCGGTGAGCTCGGCCTCGGCGACCAGCACCTCGGTGTCGAGCTGGGCGAGCTCGGTACGCAGCCGCCCGTCGAGCTCTCCGAGCTCGAGCTTGTCGCCGGCCAGCGACGTGAGGCGGGTGCGCAGCGACGCGATCTCGCGACCCGCGAGGAAGATCTGCAACGCCGACAGCTCGGCGACCAGGTCGCCGTGGCGACGCGCCGCCTCGGCCTGGCGTTCGAGCGGTCGCAGCTGACGGCGGACCTCGCGGAGGAGGTCTTGCACCCGCAGCAGGTTGGCCTCGGTGGCCTCGAGCCGCCGCTCGGACTTCTCCTTGCGCTTGCGGTACTTCAACACACCGGCAGCCTCTTCGATGACCGACCGGCGATCCTCGGGCCGCGCGTTCAGCACGCCGTCGATCTGGCCCTGGCTGACGATCACGTGCTGCTGCCGGCCGACGCCTGCGTCGCTCAACAATTCCTGGACGTCGAGCAACCGGCAGTTCACCCCATTGATCGCATACTCGCTCTCGCCGGTGCGGAACAGTGTGCGCGAGATGGTGACCTCGCTGAACTCGATCGGCAGGATGCCTGCGGAGTTGTCGAGGGTGAGCACCACCTCGGCCCGACCGAGCGACGGACGCTTGGCCGTCCCGGCGAAGATGACGTCATCCATCTTCTGACTGCGCACCGAGCTCGGTGCCTGGGCGCCGAGCACCCAGGCGATCGCGTCGACCACGTTCGACTTGCCCGACCCATTGGGTCCGACCACCACGGTGACGCCCGGTTCGAGCTGCATCGTGGTGGTGTCGGCGAACGACTTGAAGCCTTTGAGGGTGAGCGACTTGAGGAACACGGCGGGCCCGATCCTATCCGTCGACCCCGCACGGCACCGGTTCGACGCTCAGCGCTGGCAGCGCGGGCAGAAGCACGTCGACCGGCCTGCTGCGACCACCCGCACGATGTCGGCCCGCCCGCAGGTGATGCACCGCTGCCCCGCCCGGTCGTAGACGCGGTGCGACAGCTGGAACCATCCGCCGGCCCCGTCGATGTCGACGTACTGAGTGTCGGACAGGGTCGATCCACCCGCAGCGATCGCCTCGGTGAGCACTCGGTGAACCTCGCGATGCAGACGAGTCACCTCGATCGTCGACAGCGAGCCGGCCAGACGGTCGTGGCGGAGCCGGGCCGCGTGCAGGATCTCGTCGGAGTAGATGTTGCCGATGCCGGCAATGACGTGCTGGTCGAGGAGCAGGGCCTTGAGCTGACGCGACCGCCCGCTCAACAGGTGGCGTAGTTGAGCACGAGTAAGACCGTCGGCGATCGGATCGACGCCGAGTCGGTCGAGCTCGGGCATCTCGACCGCGGTGTTCGTCGGGTCGAACACCACCATCTCCCCGAACGTCCGCGGATCGACGAAGTGCATCTCGAGCGACGGCGACCCCCGGAAGCGAGCAACCACGTGGGTGTGCGGTAGTCGGGGCGACCCGCGCCCACCGACAAGGACCCGACCACTCATGCGGAGGTGGATCATCAGCTCGTCGCCACTGTCGAGTGGGAGCAGCAGGTACTTGCCGCGTCGGTTCGCCGCCATCACGGTGGTGCCGGTGAGGCCGGCCACCAGCGCTGCCGCCGACGTGCGCCGCACGGTTCGAAGGCGACCGACCTCGACGCGGTCGATGGTGCGACCGACCACATGGGCCTCGAGCCCACGTCGCACGGTCTCGACCTCGGGAAGCTCGGGCACGGCCCCGCCTCAGGCGTCGACCGGGTCGGCCGACAGCGACTCGAACGCCGCGCGCGCGGCCGCCTGCTCGGCGATCTTCTTCGATCGCCCGACTCCGTCGCCGCGGCGCTCACCGGCGACGACCACTGCGGCGGTGAAGGTCTTGGCGTGCTCGGGGCCCTCCTCGCTCACCACGTACACCGGAGCAGAGTCGAAGCGCCGGGCGGTCAGCTCCTGGAGCAGCGTCTTGAAATCGAGCCGATCGAGCTGCCCCGCAGCCCGGTGGAGCGGTTCGGTGAACAACCGGTGGATCAGCTCGGACGCGGCGAGCACACCACCGTCGAGGTACACCGCGCCGATCACCGCCTCGAGCGCATCGGACAGGATCGAGGGCTTGAGACGACCCCCAGCGGCGCTCTCGCCCTTGCCGAGCAGCAGACACGGACCGATCTCGATGGTCTCGGCGACACCGGCCAGCGCAGTGGCGTTGACGACGCTCTTGCGGAGATCGGTGAGCTTGCCCTCGGGTAGCTCGTGGTGCTCGCGGTAGACCTGGTCGGCAATCACCCAGCCGAGCACGGCATCGCCAAGGAACTCGAGGCGCTCGTTCGACGCCGTGCCGGGATGCTCGGCACACCACGATCGGTGGGCCATGGCCCGCTCGAGCAGGCCGAGATCGCTGAACTGGTGGCCGAGGCGGCCCGCGAGCCCCTCGAGGAGCGCTGCGTGCCCGACCCCGTCAGGCGCCCTTGACCCGGTCATAGACGTAGTCGACAGCGTCGCGGACCGTCTTCAGATCCTCGAGGTCCTCGTCCTCGATGCGGAACGCGATCGACCGCTCGGCGAACTCCTCCTCGAGCGACTCGACGAGCTCGATCAGGGCCAGCGAATCGGCTTCGAGGTCGTCGACGAAGGACTGCCCCTCGCTGATCGTCGCCGCATCGATCTCGAGGATGTCGGCAAGGCTGGCCTTGACGATCTCGAGCACCGCTGCTCGGTCGAGGGCGGCACCAGGGCTGGGCTCGGCGGACACGTCACGCTCCATCAAATCGGGTGGGCACCAGTGCCCACACAGCATCTCGATGGTAGCCGCCGCCGGCCGGATCAGAGCTGACCGGCGATCGCCGCGGTGAGCTCGGCCACGACGTCGTGGACGACCATCTCGCGGGCGACGTGGATCGCGTTCAACATCGCGAACCGGTCGGACGAGCCGTGGCTGATGATGCACACGCCGTCGACGCCGAGCAACATCGCCCCGCCGTAGGTGTCGGGGCTCATCGCTGTCCACAGCGGCTCGAGCACCGGAGCCAGGGCATCGGCATGGACACGCAGCTCGGCGGTGGCGGTGATGGTCTGCTTGATCTCGTTGATCAGCATCTTCGTGCCGCCCTCGAGGGTCTTCAGCACGACGTTGCCCGTGAAGCCGTCGGTGACGATCACATCGACGGTCTTGACCAGTGCATCGCGGCCCTCGACGTTGCCGGCGAAGGAGATCCCCGGAGCGGCGGCGAGCAGGTCGTAGGCGGCCTTGCGCAACGAGTCGCCCTTGCCTGCTTCCTCACCGATCGACAGCAGCCCCACTCGGGGCTGGGCAACACCGAACCGATGCCGGGCGAAGATGGTGCCCATCTGGGCGAACTGCACCAACCACTCCGGCTGCACCTCGGCGTTGGCGCCGGCGTCGAGCAGGATGTTCGGGGCGTGCCCGGGGACTGGGAGTGGCGTCGCGATCGCAGGTCGGCTGACGCCACGGATGCGACCCATGCGGAGCAGCGCCGACGCCATCGTGGCACCGGTGTTGCCGGCGGACACCATGGCGCTCGCAGCCCCGTCGCGCACGAGCTCAGCAGCGCGCACCAGCGTGGAGTCCTTCTTGCGGCGCACCCCCTGCGCCGGGTCGTCGTCCATCTCGATGACCTCGGATGCGACGTGCAGCGGCAGGCCGTCGACACCGGCGAGGTCGGCGGGGCCGACGAGGATGACCGGGATGCCGGCCGCAGCAGCAGCGTGCGCGGCCGCAACGATCTCGTGCGGGGCGCGGTCGCCCCCCATCGCGTCGATGGCGATCGGGAGCATCAGGCTGACCCGGGGATCAGCTGACGTCGACTGCGACGCGGTCCTTGTACCACCCGCAGGCGTTGCAGACCGTGTGCGGCAACTTCGCCGAGCCGCACCGCGGGCAGATGCTGCGAGCAGGAGCGGCCAGCTTCCACGCGCCGGCACGGTGGCTGCGCGTCTTCATCTTCGACTTCTTCTTCTTGGGAACGGCCACTCTGGTTCTCCCTGGCGCGAAACGGGCTGCGTTAGGTTAGCGGCCGCGGCGGGCAATGCCCACCCGGCCCGCAGAGAGACCGATCACGAGTCGAGCCGACCCTTCAGCTCGTCGAGTGCAGCCCAGCGCGGGTCGGCTGCGTCCTGCGAGCACCCACAGGCCTCGTGGTTCCGGTCGACCCCGCACGTGGGGCACAGCCCCCGGCAGTCGGGGCGGCACAGCGGCACGAGGGGCGCGTCGAGCAGCAGCACCTCGCGCACCATCGGCTCGAGGTCGAGCAGATCGCCCAGCTCGAAGGCGTCCGGATCGGTGACCTGGCGCTGGTAGAGCTCGTGGACCTCGCTGTCGAGGGCCCCGATCGCCGGCGCCGCGCAACGCCGGCAGGTCCCGTGCCATGTGGCGTGCAGGTTGCCTCTGACCACGATGCCGTCGGTGAGCGCTTCGAGCCGCAGCACGACGTCGACGGGCTCGTCGGCGACGAACCGCGGGTCGTCGATGCCGAGCTCGCCGATCGTGAGCGACGTCTCGACGACGCGCTCGGACCCCGGGCGATGCAACAGTTCGACAGCGTTCAGGCGCAGTGGTGAGGCCACGTCGCCACGCTAGCGGTTGGGTGCCCCGGCCTGGTCGGCCGCTGCTCAGCGGTCCTGGTCGAAAAAGCCCTTGCTCGGGTCGTCGTGCTCGGGCTCGGCCTCGTGGCGATGCGCCCCGATGGACAGCTTGTGGCGGCCCGACTGCACGGTCTTGTTGAGACGGTCGAGCAGGATCTCGAAGCTCGCCAGCCGCTGGTCGAGGAAGTCCTCGGTCTGCAGGCGAAGGCGGCGGGCGTCAGCCTCGGCTGCCTCGTTCAGTTGCCGGGCGCGCTGCTCGGCAGCGCGCACCACCTCGGTGCGCTGCACCATCCGCTCCGCCTGGACGCGAGCCGCCTCGAGCAACTCGTCGGCCTCGCGGCGTGTCTTGGCCACGAACTCCTGGCGCTCCTTGATCATCCAGCGCGCCTGGCGGACCTCCTCGGGCAAGCGGTGCAGCGCCTCCTCGAGCAACTCGATGATCTCGTCGCGGTCGATGCGCGGCGACGACGACAACGGCATGGTGGGAGCGGTCGCGATGATGTCGATCGCCCTGCGCAACAACTGATCGGCGTCGCCGACGTAGCCCTGCGTCGACACCACGTAGGCGTCGGAGTCGTCGATCTCGTCGTAGCCGTCGTCGTACTTGTCGTCGTAGGTCATCGTGTTCCGATCACTCGTTCGAGGTGTGCCAGCACCGGCGCCGGCACCATCTGGCTCACGTCGCCACCGTACTGCGCGATCTCGCGGATGAAGCGGCTGCTGATGAAGCCCCGATCGGGCCGGCACGGCAGGTACACCGTGCGCACTCCGGCCGCCGCATAGTTGGTGTGGGCCATCTGCTGCTCGACCTCGAAGTCGCCCGGGGTGCGCAACCCCTTCACGACGAAGTCGGCCTGCGCCGACCGGGCGGCGTCGACGGCGAGGCCCGGAAAGGCCTCGACGCGGATGCTGTGGCCGACGCTCCGCAGTGGGGAGACGCACTCGTCGATCATGGCCATGCGCTCGTCGAGGGAGAACATCCCACTCGGCTTGGCAGGATTGTGCATGGTGGCGACGACGACGTCGCCGAACAGCTCGGCCGCCTGTTCGATGACATCGAGGTGGCCGAGATGGATCGGATCGAAGCTGCCCGGGTACAGCACGGTCGCCATGGGGTGGGCAGGTTACTCCTCGTCGTCGACCGCGCCGAGCAGCGTGACCGTGGTGCGTCCGTACCCGCGCGAGCGCAGCACAGTGCGACCCTCAGGCGCCGCGACCTCGCGTGCCGCCTCGCACACGACATAGGGCGCGTCGATCCGGCCGAGCAGATCGCCCCATGCGTCGAAGGCGTACGGAGGGTCGATGATCGCGAGGTCGCAGGGTCGACCGATGCCCGGCCACGACCAGACATCGGCCACCACGACGGTCGACCTGCCGGCAAGCCCGAGGGCCGAGATGTTGGCGCGCAGGGCCACCACTGCGGCCCGATCACGCTCGACGAACGTGCAGTGGGCGGCACCCCGCGAGAGCGCCTCGATGCCCATCGCGCCGGAGCCGGCGAACAGGTCGAGCACCTCGGCGTCGGCGACGACGCCCATCGACTCGAGTGAGTTGAACACGGCTTGACGCACCTTGTCGGTGGTCGGCCTGGTCGTCTCACCGGTCGGAGCCACGAGCTTGCGCCCACGCAGTTCGCCGGCCACAACGCGCATGGATGCCGAGGCTACCCACCGGGGCCCGGCAGCGGGCAGACTGGCACAATGCCGACACCTGCCCCGACCATCGACTGCGTCGACTGTGGCGGCCGGTGCCATCTGCTCACCCACACCCCGGAGGATGGTGCGTGGGAGGTCGGCGACATCGTCGCCTACCGCTGCGAGGACTGTCTCGACCGCTGGGACCTCGAGCTCACCGACGACGACGTCGGCGAGCCCGCCTAGTCGAGGACGAACTCGACGGGCTCGGTCTCGTTGGCGGCCGAGTCGATGCCGATCACGCACACCTTCACCGGCAGCTCCTCCGGCCCGATCATCAGTGGCACCCGCCGGTAGCGGAAGTACTGGCTCTCGTCGGCGCAGTCCGTGCCTGCTGCCGGGCCGTATGCGAGCAGGAAGTCACTGAGGTCGGGCGGGTTGAAGATCGGCTCGGCGAAGTAGCCGTCCGCAGTGCTGCCGCTGCTCGCCAGCTCGATCGGGCCGACCGGCGGTGAGAGGTCGGTGGTGGCCCGAGCGAACCCGGCGCGAAGCAGTGCCAGCGAACCGTCGGCATCGACACCGGCGACGCACAGCAGTTGCGTGCTCTCGGCATCGGGCAGCGGCTCGGAGATCGGTCCGGCCGGCTGCGGCTCGCCGTACCCTTCGGCAACGCGGCAGTCGGTGGTGGCGATCGGGCCCACCTTCAGCGCGACCTCGTCGAACGTGCCGGGTGCCACCTCGGCTGTCCACGACCAGGGGGAGCGTCCGTAGATGGTCACTTGCTGGACCGCGACAGGGTCGGCCGGCTCGAGCACGCAGTCGCCACCGAGGGTGAAGCGCCCCTCGACCACACAGCCGGCCAACACGTCGACCGGCTGCGCGTAGCTGGTGTCGCTGACCTGCACCGGCTCGGAGCCGACGAGCTCGCAAGGCCGACCGAGGTCGCACTCGCCCCCGGACGGCGCACCGATCGTCGTGGTGTTGATGATCGCCACCACAGCGCCACTGCTGTCGAACACCGGCGAGCCGGAGTGGCCGCCGACGATGCCGCGGCAGTCGTTGGGCTGCGCCGCGTCCCAGATCCAGCGCCACTCGAGCAGGCGCACCGGCTCGCGCAGCACCGTGCAGTCGACCCGACGCAGGAACGTCTCCTCGGCCGGCACCCCCGCGGTGGGCACGCCGACAACGGTGATCGGCGCGCCGACGGGCGCGAGCGGCGCGATCCGGTAGGCGGCGATGCCTTGCGACTGAAGTTCGCCGAGCGTCCGATCGAGCTCGACCACGGCCAGATCGGTGCCACGCATGGTGGCCCATCGCGTGGATGTGCTCTGCACCTCGACGACATCGTCGACGGTGTCGATGAACGACCGGAAGGTGACGCTGAGGGGAGCCGACGCATCGTCGACGACGACGGTCGAGCTGTCCCAGATCCCCACGCAGTGCCCGTTGGTGACGAGCGTTCCCGGCGCCTCGGGCGCGCCGGTGTCGAGCAGGAAGCCGGTGCACGACGACGACCCGCGCAGTGAGGCGACGCCGGAGAACTGTTCGCTCTCGCCCGCCGCGTTGGCGAGCAGTTGCCCGAGCTGCGCAGCATCGCCACCGCCGGACCCGTCGACGACGAGGTCGTCACTGCAGGCCGTCGCAGCCACCACGACAGCGAGCACCACCAACATCCGAGCTCTGCCCACATCCCCTCCCGATCCGTGCGGACAGCGTCACCGTAGCGAGGTCGCACCCCCACGGTCGCGGATCTGCAGGGCCGAGCCGCAACCTCAGCTCTTGAACAGGAAGGCCTCGTCCTCGGAGCTGAACAACAGCGCCAGCTCGTCGGCGAGAACCGGGTGCGTCCCGAGATCGGGGGCGTCCCCCACCAGCGAGACGGCCGCATCCCGGGCGAAGCCGACAAGCTCGCGGTCGCGGCGTAGCGACGCCAGCCGAAGGTCGCTGCGCCCCTTCTGCGACGTGCTCATGATGGTGCCCTCACCACGCAGGTCGAGGTCGACCTCGGCCAGCTCGAAGCCGTCGGTGCTGGCCACGAGGGCGTCGATGCGCGGGTTCGCTTCAGCGACCGACTCCTCGGGATTGGTGACCAACCAGCAGCGCGAGGCGTGGCGTCCGCGTCCCACACGGCCCCGGAGCTGGTGCAGTTGGGCGATCCCGAAGCGGTCGGCGTCGAGGATCACCATCACTGTTGCGTTCGGGACGTCGACACCCACCTCGATCACGGTCGTTGCCACCAGCACGTCGAGGTCGTGCCGACGGAAGCGGTCCATCACCGATTCCTTGTCGGCGGCGGGCATCCGCCCGTGGAGCAGGGCCAGCCGCAGCCCGGCGAGCTCGCCCGCCTGCAGCTGCTCGAAGGTCTCCTCGGCGCTGGCCAACTCGAGCTTGTCGCTCTCGGTGATCAACGGGCACACCACGTACGCCTGACGTCCGGCAGCCACCTCGCTGCGCACATCGGCCCACACCTCGGCATGTTCGAGCGGCCCCGCCGCCGAGCGGGTGGCGATCGGGGTGCGACCCGGTGGCAGTTCGTCGAGCACGCTCACATCGAGGTCGCCGTACACCGTCATCGCCGCCGTCCGCGGGATCGGCGTCGCCGTCATCACCAACACATCGGGCACCGCCCCGTCGCCGGCCTTGTCGCGCAGCGCCGCCCGCTGCTCGACCCCGAAGCGGTGCTGCTCGTCGACCACCACCACCCCGAGGCTGTGAAAGGCCACCTTGTCCTGGATCAGCGCATGTGTGCCGATTGCGATGTCGACTGCGCCGTCGGCAATGCCGGCGAGGACCTCGCGTCGCTCGGCACCACCGACGCGGTTGGTGAGCAACTCGATCCGCAACGGCCGATCCCCGAACAGATTGCCCGGGTCCGGCACCGTCACGTCGCGCAACAGGGCGCGCACACCCGCGGCGTGCTGCTCGGCCAGCACCTCGGTGGGGGCCATCAGCGCCGCCTGGTGGCCGCCCTGGACGGCGACGAGCATCGCGCTCACCGCTACCAGGGTCTTGCCCGCGCCGACGTCGCCCTGGAGCAACCGGTGCATCGGCGACGGGGCAGCCAGATCGGCCTCGATCTCAGCGATCACCCGCTGCTGGGCCCCGGTCAGCTCGTAGGGCAGCGCGGCTCGAAGCCTGCCGACCAACGAGCCGTCGAGCCGGTGGGAGATGCCCTTCGACGCCTGCTCGAGCGCCCGCTTTCGAGCAACCAGCACCGTCTGGACCCGCAGCAGCTCGTCGAAGGCCAGGCGGCGCCGGGCGCGGGCCTGGTCGGCCATCGACTCGGGCAGATGGATGAGGCGCAATGCATCAGTGCGGTCGAGCAGCCCCAGGCGACGCTGAACCTCCCACGGCACCGGATCGGCGATGCCCCGTGCGGCACAGCGTTCGAGGGCGTTCTCGACGAACCCGGCGATCTCCCAGGTGGTGAGCGCCACCTTCTCGCTCTGCGGGTAGATCGGCACGATCCGCCCGGTGCGGTCGCCGATCATGTCGACCACCGGGTTCGTCATCTGCAGCCCGCCGCGGAACACCTCGGCCCGGCCGAACAGCGACACGTTCAGGCCCTCGACGAGCTGCTTCTCACGCCATGGCTGGTTGAAGAAGGTGACGGTGAGCCGGCCGCTGCCATCGCCGATCACGGCCGAGACGAGGGTCTTGCGGTTCCGGGTCAGGCGCTTGCTGACCGTGCGCACTGCGCCGAGCACCAACGCCTCCTGGCCCGGTACCAGGTCGGAGATCCGTGCCTCGTTGCTGCGGTCGACCCATCGGCGAGGATAGAAGGTGAGCAGATCGAGCACCGTGGTGATGCCGAACTGGGCGAGCGCAGCCTCCTTGCGCTCTCCGACCCCGCGCAGACGCTGCACCGGGATCGAGTCGAGCTCTCGCAGCGTCAGCGGACCGGTCACGGCGTTCACTGTACGGAATGGGGCCATGCGCGGAAACGATCACCGACCTGGCCGGACGCTTGGGGAAGAGCGACCAGACGCTGGTAGGTTGAAGAGTCCACCCGGGCGCTGTGAGACCTGTTCATCTGCCTCACCGACCGGGTTATCCGTGCAGGAAAGAAGGCGAGTCATGGCATCTGTGTGTGAAGTGTGCGGCAAGGGCCCGTCGTGGGGCATGTCGGTGTCGCACTCGCATCGGCGCACCAAGCGTCGGTGGAACCCGAACATCCAGCGTGTCCGCGCCCTCGTCGGTGGCGCTCCCAAGCGCCTGTACGTCTGCACGGGCTGCATCAAGAGCGGCAAGATCGTCAAGGCCGGCTGAGGCGACCGTGCAGGGCGTCGTCAAGTCGTACGATCCCTCCACGGGCATCGGGGTCGTGATGAGCGACACCGATCTGAGCGACATCGATCTTGCAGGTGATGCGCTCGATGGCTCGATCTTCCGGATGCTCCGCCAGGGGCAGCGCGTGGTGTTCGACCTCGACGCCTCTGGATGTGCCACTCATCTGCGCCTCGGCAGCGAGCGCGACATGGGAACGCCCGGCCAGTAGGTCGGGCGTTCGTCGTCATACCCATCCCTCCCCCACCCACTCCGGCGACCCTCGTTCAGCGCCGGGAAGGAGCCCCCGATGAGCGCCACCACCCAGAACACCCGCCTGAAGGAGTGGGTCGAGGAGTGGGCAGCGATCCTGCAGCCGGCCGACATCTACTGGTGCGACGGCAGCGCCGAGGAGTACGACCGGCTCTGCCAGACGCTGGTCGACGCCGGCACCTTCACCCGCCTCGACGAGGCCAAGCGGCCCAACAGCTACTGGGCGCACAGCGACCCGGGTGATGTGGCTCGTGTCGAGGACCGCACCTTCATCTGCACCCCGGACCCCGCCGATGCAGGCCCCAACAACAACTGGCGCGAGCCCGCCGAGATGCGCGCCGAGCTCATGAAGTTGTACGCCGGCGCGATGCGTGGCCGCACGATGTACGTCGTGCCGTTCAGCATGGGTCCCCTCGGCTCACCGATCGCCCACATCGGCGTCCAGTTGTCGGACTCCGCCTACGTGGCAGTGAACATGCGGATCATGACCCGGATGGGCCAAGCGGCGCTCGATGTGCTCGGCGACAGCCAGTGGGTCCCGTGCGTGCACTCCGTCGGCGCACCGCTGCAGCCGGGCGAGGCCGACGTGGCCTGGCCGTGCAACCCGGACAACAAGTACATCGTCCACTTCCCCGAGACCCGCGAGATCATGAGCTTCGGCTCGGGCTACGGCGGCAACGCGCTGCTCGGCAAGAAGTGCTTTGCCCTGCGCATCGCCTCGGTGATGGCCCGCGACGACGGCTGGCTGGCCGAGCACATGCTCATCTTGAAGCTCACCAATCCGCATGGTGAGGTGAAGTACATCGCTGCCGCCTTCCCGTCGGCATGCGGCAAGACCAATCTCGCGATGCTCGTGCCCACGATCCCGGGATGGCGCGCCGAGACCATCGGCGACGACATCTGCTGGATGAAGTTCGGCGCCGACGGTCGGCTCTACGCGATCAACCCCGAGGCCGGCTTCTTCGGCGTCGCTCCCGGAACCGGCTACGACACCAACGCCAATGCCATGGAGACCCTCTGGGGCAACTCCATCTTCACCAACACGGCGCTCACCAGCGAGCAGGACGTGTGGTGGGAGGGCATGAGCGACGACGCGCCGGCGCGGGCCACCGACTGGCGCGGCTCGGCATGGACCCCCGAGTCGAGCACCCCGGCAGCGCATCCGAACGCCCGCTTCACCGCGCCGGCGGCGCAGTGCCCGTCGATGGCTCCGGAGTGGGAGGACCCCGCCGGTGTGCCGATCTCGGCCATCTTGTTCGGCGGCCGCCGCCGCACCACGGTGCCGCTCGTCACCCAGGCCAAGGATTGGGACCACGGAGTGTTCCTCGGCTCGATCATGGCCAGCGAGACCACCGCGGCCCAGCAGGGCGCCGTGGGCAACCTGCGGTTCGACCCGATGGCGATGCTGCCGTTCTGCGGCTACAACATGGCCGACTACTTCGCCCACTGGCTGGCGCTGGGCAAGCACTCCGACGAGGACCTGCTGCCGAAGATCTTCTTCGTCAACTGGTTCCGCCGCGATGACGACGGTCGGTTCCTGTGGCCCGGCTACGGCGAGAACAGCCGCGTGCTCAAGTGGGTGTTCGAGCGTGTCGCCGGCACCGCCGACGCGGTCGAGACCCCCATCGGCATGTTGCCGGCACCCGGTGGCCTCGACACCACCGGACTGGGCGTCAGCGCTGCCGACCTCGACGAGCTCCTGTCGGTCGACACCGACGGCTGGAAGGCCGCGATCCCACAGATCCGTGCGCACTACGCACAGTTCGGCTCGCACCTGCCTGCGCGTCTGCAGCTGTTCCTCGACGAGCTCGACCACGACCTCGCGTCGGCCTGAGTCCTGAGCGCCGAGCCCGGCGCTCAGCTCATGAACAGGGCGCGCAGCGCAAGACCCATCACGAACAGGCTGCCGAAGCCGTAGATCAGGTACTGCCGGGTGCGGAGCTGCTTGGCGTACGACACGACGATCCCGATCGCCACCAGGTTGCTGAACTCATAGAGCATGTGCAACTCGGGGAAGTCCCAGTCGAAGCGCGCCAGCAGCACCGAGGCGACCACCACGTTGACACTGACCACGGCGTAGGCGAGCCCGGTGAGCCACCAGAGCGCGCGGTGCCTCGCCTGCTCCCAGCGATGCGCGGCGAGCGCCCAGGCCCCGGCGCCCGCACAGAGCGCCACCTGCACCCAGAGCCCGACGCGGTACCAGTCGTAGAGGGTCTGCCCGTCCAGGGTGTGCCCTCGGCTCAGCCAGCTGCCTGGCGGGCGACGGCCGCCTGCTGCATCAGCGCTGCGGCCTCGTCGTATGCCTCGGCGGCGACGACCACCAGGTCGTCGATCTCGGCCTCGCTGAAGCCGGCCAGCGTGCGGAACTCGCGGGCGAGGTGCACCGGGTTCTCGTCGCGCTCGCCACGGAAGCCCCCGAAGCTGAACAGTTTGTCGACGGCGCGCTGGAAGGCGAGGGCGTTGCGTTGGCGCTCGGGGTCGGCGACGGTGAGCTTGCGCAGCCAGTCGCTGCCCATCTTCACGTGGGTCACCTCGTCGGCGAGCATCCAGTCCTCGCTGAAGGTGAGCACCGGATCGGTGAGCGAGGTGCCGAGGTCGCGCATCGTCGTGAACACGTCGATCGCCAAGCCCTCGAGCGCCCGGTTCACCCCAGTGAGCCGCAGCACCGGATCGGCGTTGCAGGCCGCCTGGTAGAGGGTGGTGCCTTCGGCGAACTCGCCGATCTCGGAGCCCATGTGCTCGCTGAGGCGACAACTGATCTCGACGTGGCGCGCCTCGTCCCAGCACTGGCGCGCCATGTCGAGCTTCATGAGGAACGGCACCTCCTCGCGTCCGTTGCCGGTCTCGAAGTCGAAGCAGGTGCGGCCTGCGCCCTCGAGGGCCTGGATCTCGCCGACGAAGATGCCGTGCATCAACGCCCGCGAGTTGTCGGACAGCTCCTTGACACCCGGCAAGAGGCCATTGATCCGGGTGCTCGGGTGGAGGTTGCGCGGGTCGAACAGCGACTCCTCGGCACTGACCTGGTTGAACCGGGAGTCGCGAGCGAGCTCGGCGACCGGCAGCATGCGCTTCATGGCCGCACTGTACCGGTTGGCCGATCGGAGCGAGGACGCAGACTGCGACCGCGACGCCGCGCTCAGCGGATCAGCGTGTCGGCCTCGTGGCCGCCGCTCACCAGGTGGATCCGGCCGTCGATCACGTCGACCACGGTGATCGACGCGTTGTCGAGGCTGCGGATGACCAACCGGTCGTCGCCGAGCGCGGCGCCGATGACGGCGTTGATCGCCACGAAGTGGCTGAACACGACGGTGGGCTGTTCGAGCATCGTGAGGGCGGTGACGATGTCGTCGCGGAATGTCGTGTAGCGCGGGCCGAGCTCGGCCCACGTGCCCTGCATGGCGGCGCGCAACCAGTCGACCCGCTCCCCCATCGGGATGCCCTCGGGCGACGGGATCTCGGCAACTCGGGGCTCGATCGTCACCGGGGCGCCCCACAGCTCGGCCAACGGTGCAGCCGTCTCGCGACAGCGTCGCAGCGGGCTCGACACCACCGCCGCAGGCGACCCTGCAGCCAGCGTCGTCGCGGCAGCAACTGCCTGGCGCACACCGAGCTCGTCGAGGCCCGGGTCGGGGTCGACGTCCCATCCGGCCGTGGCCCGGCCGTGGCGGACCAGGTGGACGCGGGTCATTCGAACAACCACCTGTCGCGGACACCGGGCTCGTCGCCGACCTTGATGAACCATTCGGTGCCGAACGACGCAGCAAAGGCTTCGTCGGGCATCTCGAGGAAGAACGACGAGTCGCTGATCTGGCTGGCGTGGCACCGCATCGAGTTGCGCTTCAGGCCAACCCATTGCCGCACGTCGACGGCGTGGGTCAGCTCGGCCTCAGGCGTGCCGAACGGGTTGCCGTCGTCGGCGGGAGCCTCCGGATCGAACCCGTCGTCGGGTCCGCCAGCTGCACCGTCGGCCTCGGCCATCGCCCGCGCCATGGCGATCACCCGACCGAGGTGGTCGCGGTTCATCGTCGCCTCGAACACCGCCGAGGTGCCCGCCAGGGCGGCGGCCCGGTGACCGACACGGTGCACCTGGATGTGGTCGGGGTGGCCGTAGTTTCCGTGCCAGTCGTACACCGTGAGCACGTCGGCGCCTTCTTCGCGCAACACCTCGGCCAGGCGCACAGCGGCGTCGTCGACGGACGCCTGCCAGAACGCCTCGGGATGATGGTTCTGCTCCCACCCGGTCATCCCGCTGTCGGCATAGCCGAGCCACACGACGCGATGGATGCCGAGCACCTCGGCCGACCGATGGGTCTCGGCACGACGACGGTCGACGAGCGTCTCGCCCTCGGCGAGGTCGGCCGGCACCTCGCCGTGGTCGCCGTTGGTGGCCACCACCAGCACCACGCGATGTCCCTCGTCGACTGCCCTGGCGATGGTGCCACCTGTTGCGATGGACTCGTCGTCGGGGTGCGCGTGGAAGCAGACGAGCGTGCCCATCAGGCGTCGACGACAGCTCCGCTGGCGAGCAGCGACTCGATGCGATCGGCCGGGATGCCCCAGTCGACGAGCACCTCGCGGCTGTGCTGGCCGGCATGTGCCGGTGCGCTCTCGACGACCGGCGCCGTGCGCGAGAACCGGGGGGCCGGTGCCGGCTGCTGCATGCCGCCGACCTCGATGAAGGTGCCCCGCTCGACGTTGTGCGGGTGGGCTGCAGCCTCGCTCATCGTGAGCACAGGGGCGAAGCAGACGTCGGTCGCCTCCATCACCTCGCACCACTCAGCCCGGGTGCGGGTGGCGAAGACCTCGGCGAGGCGGGCCTTCAGATGCGGCCACGACGCCTTGTCCATCTGCCGGGCGAACTCGGCGTCGCCGTCGAGGCCCGTGAGCCGCATCAGCTCGGCGTAGAACTGCGGCTCGATCGACCCGATCGACACGTACTCGCCGTCGGCGCATCGGAACACGTCGTAGAAGTGGGCGCCGGTGTCGAGCAGGTTCGTGCCGCGAGCGTTCTCGTCGAACATCCCGATCGTCTTGAACGCCCAGAACATGCTCATCAGCACCGCAGCACCGTCGACCATCGCGGTGTCGACCACCTGGCCCTGGCCGCTGCGCTGCGCCTCGAGCAGGGCGCACACCACTCCGTAGGCGAGGAACATGCCGCCACCACCGAAGTCGCCCACCATGTTGAGCGGCGGGACGGGCGCCTCACCCGCGCGGCCGAAGTGCGCCAGCGCCCCCGCGAGGGCGATGTAGTTGATGTCGTGACCGGCCGCCTGGGCGTACATGCCGCTCTGGCCCCACCCGGTCATCCGGCCGAACACGAGGCGCGGGTTGCGGGCCAGGCACACGTCGGGACCGATGCCGAGGCGCTCCATCACCCCGGGCCGGAACCCTTCGATGAGCGCGTCCGCCTGGGCCACCAGGTCGAGGAGGGTCGCCACCCCGTCGGGGTGCTTGAGGTCGACGGCGATGTTGCGACGGCCGCGCAGCATCACGTCGTAGTGCGGGGTGTCCGGGGCCGGGCCGCGCACCGACTGGGCGCGCTCGACACGGATCACCTCGGCACCCATGTCGGCGAGCATCATCGCCGCGAAGGGGCCGGGGCCGATGCCGGCGATCTCGATGACTCGGTATCCGGAAAGAGGTCCTGCCATGACCGGCACTCTAGAGCGGCGCGGACGCCCAGCTTCGGTCCGACGGACGACCGTGCCCGATCAGCCGGCGTTGACCCGCGTGTGGCTGATGACAGCGTCGGTGATCAGCGGCCACAGCGGCTCGGGCATGTCGTGGCCCATGTCGGAGACGAGCAGCAGATGCGCGCCCGGGATCAACTCGGCCGTCCGCAACCCGCCCGACGGGGTGATGAGTGTGTCGTCGCGGCCGTGGATGACGAGGGTGGGCACACTGAGCTCGGCGAGGCGCGCCGAACGATCGCCGCTCGCGAAGATCGCCGCCAGCTGGCGCGGCGAGCCTTCGGGATAGAACGAGCGGTCATACCCGATCGCGGCCAGCTCCTTGGTGCGCTCGGCGTCGCGGTACTTCTTCGAGTGCCAGACCATCCAATTCGGTGCCGACTCGATGTACTCCTCACGGCTCGCCGGCGGAGGCGCGAGCAACGCGGTCATCGCCTCGGGCGCCGCCTGGCCGTAGTTCGGGTCGCCACAGGTGCTCATCACCGAGATGGCGCTCCGGCAACGGTGCGGGTGCTCGATCGCCACCGTCTGGGTGATCATCCCACCCATCGAGGCGCCCATCACGTGCGCCCGCTCGATGCCCAGGTGGTCGAGCAGGCCCACGGCGTCGGCAGCCATGTCGGACAGCGTGTACGGGACGGGCGGCACCTCGGTGCCCGTCAACGCGGCGGCCATCACGGCGCCGCTGTCGACCTCGACACCGTCGAGCTTGGTCGACAACCCGCAGTCGCGGTTGTCGAACCGCACCACGTGCAGGCCGCCGTCGGCCAGCATCCGGCAGAACTCCTCGTCCCACGAGATCATCTGCGCGGTGAAGCCCATGATCAGCAGCAGGGTCGGGTCGTCGGGCGAGCCGAACGTGTCGTACTCGAGTTCCATACCGGTGGAGACGTGGGCGCGAGGCATGACCGGCAGGCTACCGTCACCGCATGACCCTGTTCGGCGTCCATGCAGGCCTGCAACACACCACCGCCGACGAGCTCCGCGGCGTGTGGCGCACGATCGAGGACCTCGGCTTCGGCTGGATCTCGATCTGGGACCACTTCTACGGCGCGACCGGCAAGCCCGACGACGCCGCCTGCCTCGAGGCCGTGGCCATGCATGCGGCGCTGGCCTGCAGCACGTCGCGCGTGCAGGTCGGCTCGCTCGTCTACTCGATCGGCTACCGGCACCCCGCCGTCCTCGCCAAGGCCATCACCGCGATCGACCAGCTGTCCGGCGGCCGTGCGCACATGGGCATCGGGGCGGGCTGGGCCCAGGTCGAGTACCAGGCCTACGGCATCCCGTTCCCCGACGTGAAGACCCGCATGGACCAGCTCGAGGAAGGCATCCAGTGCCTGCGCGGCCTGCTCCACGACGAGGTGACGACCTTCGAGGGCAACTGGTTCACCCTCCACGAGGCGCGCAACGAGCCACGGCCCGTTCAGGCGAAGCTCCCGATCTGGGTGGGGGGCGGTGGCGAGAAGCGCACGCTCAAGATCGCTGCTCGCTACGCAGACGGTTGGAACGTGCCCTTCGTCTCCCCCGAGGCGTTCGCCCACAAGACCCAGGTGCTCGACCAGCACTGCGCCGACGTCGGCCGCGATCCGACCGCGATCTCGCGCGCGGTCAACCTCGGCCTCGCGTTCACCGAGGAGAGCTTGCAGGCACAGTTCGGCGCCTTGTCGTCGTACGTCCGGCCCGGGGTCCTGTCGGGCAGCGACGCCGAGATCGTCGAGCGGATCGGCCAGTACGTCGAGGCCGGGGCCGATCAGGTGAACATCGCGCTGCGCGCCCCGTTCGACCTCGACTCGCTCGCCCGCTTCGCCGAGTTGCTCGACCTGAGCTGACGCGTCGCCGTGCCGGTCGTCCGCGCTCCGGGTCGGGTCAACCTGATCGGTGACCACACCGACTACACGGGTGGTCTGGTCCTGCCCATGGCCATCGACCGCTGGACGGTGATCGACGTCGAGCCCCACGATCGCGTCACGCTGCGCTCGCACGACGAGCCCGAGGCTGTCGATCTCGGGCTCGACATCGACGACCCGAGCAGCGTCGAGCCTGCCTGGGGCCGCTACGTGGCGGGTGTGGTCGCCGAGATG
>JBBATY010000006.1:0-138904 GCA_040398525.1 Ilumatobacteraceae bacterium
CCGGACCGGATCGCCGGGCTGCGCCTCGCCCGCAACCTGACCGGCTGACGCCCCGCCCGGCGATCACGGACGGGCCGGCAGGCGAGGGGGCGGGCATCTAGCGTGCGGTCCGCGATGAGCACCGACCCGCACGACCTGTTCCCCGCCGGCTTCTTCGCACGCGCCGACGAAACGCCCGACGACGGCTTCTACGTGTTCGACCGGTTCGTCACCCACATCGACGACCGCGCCATCGCCACCGTCGGCCACCTCTACCGCCACCTCGGCCTGGGCGGACCCGACCGACCGCGCGTCCTCGACCTGATGTCGTCGTGGATCTCGCACTTCCTCGACCGACCCGACGAGCTGGTCGCCCTCGGCATGAACGAACGCGAGCTGCAGGCCAACCAGCACGCCACCTCGTACGTGGTGCACGACCTCAACACCGACCCGGTGCTGCCCTTCGACGACGACCGCTTCGACGCCGCCACCTGCTGCGTGTCGATCGACTACCTCGTCCGACCGATCGATGTGGTGCGCGAGCTCGCACGCGTGGTGCGCCCCGGCGGCAGCGTGGTGTTCACGTTCTCGAACCGGTGCTTCCCCACGAAGGTGATCCGCGGCTGGCTGGCGATCACCGAGGAACAACGCTGCGAGCTCGTCGCCCGATACTTCGAGCTCGCCGGCGGCTACGAGCAGCCGTCGGTGGCGTTGCTCACCCCGCCCGGCTCGCCCAGCGACCCGCTCTACGCGGTCTGGGCCGACGTGGCGAGCTGACTCGCCCACCGGGAGCGAGCACGCACCGTCGGGGTCGACCAGTTCCGGAACCGGCCGGGCGTGACTCCGCCGGCGTGTGGCCAGCAGCCGACAGCCGATGGAGGTGTCGAGCGACAGCACGACCAGAACTAGTGTGAGCCCGCTTCGAAGGAGGCGCCCATGCAGCTCCCCGCCACCATGCACGCCGTGGTCACCACCGGCAACGGTGGCTTCGACCGGCTCGTGTGGTGCGAGGTGCCGATGCCGGTGGTCGGCCCCGGCGAGGTGCTGCTGCAGGTGCTCGCCGCAGGGGTGAACAACACCGAGATCAACACCCGGCTCGGGTGGTACTCGGAGTCCGTCACCACCGAGACGAACGCTGCTGCGGCTGCCGAAGAGGAACGCCCCACGCACAAGGCCGACGGAGGTTGGAACGAGGCCACCCCGTTCCCCTTCATCCAGGGCACCGACTGCTGCGGCCGGGTGGTGGCGGCGGCACCCGACGTCGACCCCGCACTGCTCGGCCGACGGGTGCTCGTCCGGTCCTGCATGCGGCCGCACGGCTTCGGGTCGATGGACAACGTGTGGATGGGGTCGGACTTCGACGGTGCATTCGCCGAGTACGTGAAGGTGCCCGCCGGCGAGGTGTTCGAGGTGCGCTGCGACTGGACCGACGTCGAACTGGCCAGCATCCCCTGCGCCTACGCGACAGCCGAGAACATGCTGCACCGCGCCCGGTGCGCCGCCGGTGAGCACGTACTGGTCACCGGTGCATCGGGCGGCGTCGGTTCGGCAGCCGTGCAACTGGCCAAGCGTCGCGGGGCCATCGTCACCGCAGTGGTCGCCTCGGCGAAGGCCGAGCAGGTGCTGGCCATCGGCGCCGACCGGGTGGTGGACCGCGGCGCCGACCCGGTGGCGACGCTCGGCCACGAGTCGGTCGACCTCGTGGTCGACAACGTGGCCGGGCCCCACTTCGAGTCGATGCTGAAGGTGCTCCGACGCGGTGGCCGCTACGTCACCTCCGGTGCGATCGGCGGACCGATCGTGGCGCTCGACACGCGCACGATGTACCTGAAGGACCTCACGCTGATCGGCTGCACCGCCTGGGACGAGCCCGTGTTCCCCGACCTGGTCGGCTACATCGAACGCGGCGAGATCCGACCGCTCGTCGCCGCGACGTTCCCGCTCGAACGCATCGCCGACGCGCAGCGCGAGTTCCTCGAGAAGCGCCACGTCGGCAAGTTCGTCCTCATCCCGCCGCAGGCTCAGCTCACCTGACGGCCGGGGTCTCGGCCCGCCCACTGTCGGCGGCAGGCAGGTCGACACGTACCCGACCGCCCGGCGGCGGTTCGATGGTGATGCTGCCGCCGTGCGCATCGATCAGGCCCTGGGCGATCGTGAGCCCGAGGCCGGCGCCGCCGGTGTGTCGGCTGCGGCTCGCGTCGCGTCGGGCGAACGAGTGGAAGGCATCGCCGACGAAGCTCGGATGGAACCCGTCGCCCTCGTCGACCACCCGAACGGACGGTGACGGATGTGCCGAGACCTCCACCCGCACCGTCGACCCGGCTGGTGTGTGCCGCACGGCATTGTCGAGCAGATTGCGCAGCACTCGGCCGAGCGCGACGCGATCGCCGATGACGAGCACAGCCCCCTCCGTCACTGTCTGCATCTCGACGCCCCGGGCTGCTGCGGTCGGCGCGAGCGCCTCGACGGCCTCGTCAGCGATCTCGGCCAAGTCGATCCGGGCACGTTCGAGCGTCAGCCGCGACGATTCGATCTGCGCCAACAGGAACAGATCATCGACGAGGCGCGACAGGACCGACACGTCGGACGCCATGGACCGCAGGTACCGCGGTGGATCCGGTGCAATGCCGTCAGCGAGCGCTTCGACCGCAGCCTGCAGTGCTGCGAGGGGCGTGCGCAGGTCGTGACCGAGATTGGTGAGCATCGAACGCCGTTCCTCGTCGGCGGCCCGCCGCTCGGCCTCCAACTCGCCGAGACGGGCATTCAGCTGGTCGAGCGCTGTGGCGAGATGACCGAGCTCGTCGGCACGGTCGACCCCGCTGCGAGCATCCCGATCGCCGTCCTCCACGCGCCTGACGGTTGCCTCGATCGTCGACACATCACGCCCGAGCGGCGCCGAGGCCACGACTCCGAGGACTGCGGCAAACGCAGCCGCCAGCACGAGGACCCCGACGACGAGTCGGGCCTCGCCGGCGTCGAGCACCATCAGGCGCACGAGCACGAACGCGGTGATCGCACCGACCGTCAGCGATGCCATCGTGATGGCAACCGCAAGGTGCCGGAGCGACCGCATGCGCCGACCGATCGGCCGGAGCGCGTAGCCGCCGCCGACCGCGACGACGATCAGCGCCGCGCCGGCGAGGAACGTCTCCGCCGGATGCGACCAGAGGTCGTCGAAGCCTCCGGCAGCAACGAGGTTCGGCCCGCCGATGATCATGGGTCGAAGCGGTAGCCGACGCCCCACGCGGTGGTGATCCAGCGGGGGCGTTCGGGATCGGGCTCGAGCTTCTGGCGGAGCCGTCCGACGTGAACGGTGACGGTGGCGGGGTCCTGGTATTCCGGAGCGGAGTCCCACACCTGCTCGAGCAGCTCCCGCCGCGAGAACACCTTCCCCGGAGAGCCGACCAACGTCACGAGCAGATCGAACTCCTTGGGTGTGAGGGCCACGTGCTGCGCGTCGACGAGCACCTCGCGAGCGGCTGTGTCGATGCGGAGCGGTCCGTGCTCGAGCACCTGTGGCATCGAGTCGGCCGACGGTCCGACACGCCGCAGCACATTTCGCACCCGGATCGCGAGCTCGCGCGGGGAGAACGGTTTCACCACGTAGTCGTCCGCGCCGAGCTCCAGACCGGCGATCCGGTCGTGCTCGTCGGTACGGGCCGTCAGCAGGATCACGGGCACATCGCCGGTCTCACGGATGCGTCGCAGCACCGCAAGCCCGTCGGCCGAGGGCAGCATCACATCGAGCACCACCAGAGAAGGGCGGTTGGCATCGAGCCAGCGCAGCGCCTCCAGGCCATCGCCGACCTCGTGCACCGCATGGCCATCTCGCTCGAGGTACCGAGCCACGACCTCCCTCACCATCGGCTCGTCGTCCACCACCAGCACCGGGGCGTGGCCGCGGCGGACATCATCCATGGGGTGAGCGTACGTGGCGGACCGGGTCGGCTGCACGAGCCCTGCCGTCAGACGGCCGACAACGGTGCCTCGCCGAACGGGCTCGAGAACCGGACGCACCAGATCAGCACGGTGTCGTAGAGGTCGAGGTCGACGTCGGCGGGGATCTCGTAGTTCTGCTCGCCGCTGTTGCCCTTGAGCTTGCCGAGATCGATGAAGTCATCGACTCCGCCGACCGTGCTGTTGACGAGGTACACGGCGAGGTCCGGCCCGTTATCGGTCTGGAAGTCCTCGAACCGGAGGAACCGTTGACCGGTGCCGTTGCCGAGCACGACGGCCTGACCGGTGGTCGGGTGATCGCGGCTCACGAACGCTCCCTCGTGCTCGGTCACCACCACGCCCACTGCGAGCGGGGACGAGGTGACGGGCGCCTCCGACGGCAGCGTGCTGCTCGACGGAACTGGGTCGGGGAGTGACGTGGCCGGGGGCGATGTGGTCGGGGGCGTCGACACTGCCGTGGAGGCCGGCACGGCGGGTGCGGCATCGAACTCAGGTGCTGCCTCGTCGACTCGCTCGTCGGTGAACAGCGTGTGCACACCGAAGTAGCCGAACGCGATCGTGGCCACTGCAGTGAGCGTGACGACGAAGCCGGCGATCGCCAGGATGGGGTGACGCTTTGTCCAGTTCATGGTCTGAGCAAACACGACACAGCGTTGCGATGCTCACCAGCACGTCAGTGTTGCGCGAATGTTTCGAATCTCGATGGTGTGCGTGCGACGTGCCGAACATCGGCCCGGGGAGCTCGACGCTTCGAGGCCACGTCACGACGCACCCAGCGACACGATGGGCGACGCCTGCACCCCTCCGATGCGGCGGGCCCTGTTCGCGCGACGGTTCGTCGCGGTCAGGTGAAGCGCATCGGCAGGTGCCGGTAGCCGCGGATGAGCTGGCTGGGGCCGAGGGTGGGCGCACCGGTGAGGCGCCACCGGGAGACATCGGGGAAGCGCTGCAGCAACGACTCCCATGCGACGCGGGCCTCGAGCCGGGCGAGCGCGCCGCCGATGCAGGCGTGCGGACCGGTGACGAAGGCGAGGTGACGGCGCGCGTTGGTGCGGGTGATGTCGAAGCGCTCGGGCTGGTCGAACACGAGCGGGTCGCGGTTCGCAGTGGCGAGGACGGTGACGATGTCGGCGCCCGACGGGATCGTGTGGCCGGGCGCGACCTCGATCGGCGCCAGCGCGCGTCGGATGGTGAACTGCACGGGGCTCTCGTAACGCAGCGCCTCCTCGACGGTGTTGGCGAGGTGCGTCTCGGGGTCGGCGGCGAGCAGGGCCAACTGGTCGCGGTGAGCCACCAGCGTGGCCGTGCCCGTGCCGAGGAGGTTCACGGTCGTCTCGAAGCCGGCGATGAGCAGCAGCGACAGCGTGCCCACGAGCTCGTCGTCGGTGAGCATGTCGCCATCGGCCTGCTCGGCGAGCACCGACACCAGGTCGTCGCCCGGTCGACGGCGCCGCTCGGCGACGAGGTCGCGGAACATCCGGTCGATCTCGGCGAGCGTGCGGTGGACGTCGTTCGCCTCGCGCAACGAGCGTGGCCGGTCGAGCGCGATGACGAGGTGCTCGCCCCATCGGTGGAACATCGACACGTCGGAATCCGGCACACCGAGCAGGCGGGTGATCACCCGCATCGGCAGCGGGCGGGCGAAGGCCTCGACCAGGTCGACGTCGCCGCCAGTCGGGAAGGCGTCGATCAGCTCCTCGGCCGTCCTGCGCACCAGCGCCTCGTGCTCGGCGATCGACTTCGGCGTGAAGCCCCGCTGCACCAGGCGGCGGAGCCGGGTGTGGTCGGGCGCGTCCATGGCGATGAACCAGGCGTCGAACGGTTCACCGACGCCCACGCGCAGAGTGGGCTCGAGGAACCGCTCCACGGTCGACCGCGCCCGGGTCACCATCGACGACGCGTGCGGCGAGGTGAACACAGCGTGGCAGCCGGCATGGGTGGGGGTGAGGTACAAGCCGAGTCGGCTGCGCACCAGAGGGGCGCCGGCGAGGAGCGCACGGTGGAGCGCTGCACGGTCGGCTGGTCCACCGGGTGCATCGAAGGCGCCGACCGGGTCGCCGAACCTCCTGGCCACGCGGGAGGCGGTGTTCAGCGTCGTCGTGGCCACCGCCACGCGCATCCGCTCCCTGAGGGGGGCGGCTTCTCTGTCGGCCAGGGAGTTGGTCACGTGACTAACTCTACCGCAAGTTAGTCGGCCGACCAACTCGGGCATACACTCGATCGTGTGGCTTACGTCAGCGCCGGCGACCGCAGAGAGCAGCTGATCGAGGCGACCATCGCCGTGCTGCGCAGAGCCGGCGCCGACGGCGTCACGACACGCGCCGTCGCAACAGAGGCCGGGGCACCGCTGGCATCGATCCACTACACGTTCGGATCGCTCGACGACCTCGTCGTCGCGGCGTTCGAACGGCTCATCGACGAGGTGGGTCGGCGCATCACCGACGGCCTCGACCTCTCCGCCGGGTACGGGCCGTGCATCGTCGACATCATGCAGCGGGTCGCCGAGCTGCTCGACGACGAGCGCTACGGCGTGCTGCTGCGCGACCTCAACCCGACCGGCGACCGCCGCGTCGAGGCCCTCGAGGAGCGCTACTACCGCGTCGCCCACGACCTCGTCGACGCCATCGCCGAGGCCCGGAGCCGCGAGCCGGCGATGCCGCGCGCGCAACTGGCACGGCTGATCATGGCCGCGGTCGACGGCGTGGTGCTGCAGTTCGCGGCGACCGGCGACATCGAGACCGCACGCAGCGACCTCGCCGCGTTCGGCCAGATCCTGGCCACCGCAGCCGACCGGCGCCGCTGACCGCCACTGCGAGCCGCGTCGGCAGCCCGAGCTCTGCACGGCCACGATGCCGAAAAATCGAGCGACCCGAACCCTGATGGAGGTTCGGGCCGTACGGATCTCTCAAGAGATCACATTTGTGGGCGAGGGGGGACTTGAACCCCCACATCCTTTCGAATACTGGCACCTGAAGCCAGCGCGTCTGCCATTTCGCCACTCGCCCGAGTGATGGACTCCGAAGGCTACCAACTCTGCGCAGGTCGCCCAACACCTGCACCGTTGCGTGCCGACGGGGCCGATACCCTGGGAACACCTATGGGTCTGCAGTCGATCGAACGCACCCTCGAACGCATGGTCGAGAGCGTCTTCTCCCGCTCGTCGCGCCGTGGCCTACGCCCCGTCGAGCTCGGTCGCCGGCTGCTTCGCCACATGGACGAGCACCGCAGCGTCGACGTGAAGGGCCGCCGGCTGGTGCCCAACGCGTTCACCTTCTACCTGAGCCCCACCGACCACGCCTCGTTCACCGACATCGACCACGCGCTGCGCCACGAGTTGGCCGAGGCCGCTCGCGAGTACGCCCGCGAGGAGGGCTTCGGCATGGTGGGCCCGGTGTCGATCGCGTTCGAGGTCGACCAGCAGCTCAAGCCCGGCCGGTTCGGCATCTTCTCGCACATGCGCGAGGCGCCGCTGAAGGTGCCCCCGTCGCCGGCGCTCCAGGCCGCCATCGACTCCATGCCACCGAAGGTCGACCCACCGATGCCCCCGGTCGTCCGGGCACCGCAACCGGCGCCTACTCCCGCTCCGGTGCCGCCCACCCCCGAGCTCGCCGACATCCCCGACCTCACCATCGCCCCGGCCGTCGGCCAACCGATCGAGGCGCTCGCCACGCACGACACGGGCCACACCGAGCATGCGTGGGTGGTGCTCCCCACCGGTGAGCGCTTCCCCGTGGTCGACCGGGTCATCAGCTTCGGGCGCCTGCCCGACTGCACCGTCACCTTGAACGACCCCAATGTCAGTCGGCACCACGCCGAGATCCGCCCGGGCGCGGCCATCGTGCTCGTCGACCTCGGCTCCACCAACGGCACGCTGGTCAACGGCGTGCGCGTCACCGAGCCGCACCCGCTCCTCGACGGCGACGTCATCTCGATGGGCCAGTCGCACATCCGGTTCGAGGCGCCGTAGCCGACGAGCATGACCGACTCCGTCCTCGGCATCCTGAAGATCGCCCTCCTGGCGCTGCTCTACCTGTTCTTCGCCCGTGTGCTGTGGGCGGTGTGGAGCGAGGTGCGTGGCCCGCGGGTCGGCCGTGCACCGGTGGTCGATGCCAGCCCGACGGCCGCGGCTGTTCGACCGGAGGTCGCGCCCGCACCGCCGGCACCCTCGCGCCGCAAGCGGGGTGCGGTCTCGAAGCTCACGGTGCTCGAGCCGAAGCACCGCAAGGGCGCCTCGTTCGATGTCGCCGCCGAGATCACGATCGGGCGCAGCGCCACGGCGACGATCTCGATCCCCGACGACGCGTTCGTGTCGCAGCTGCACGCCCGGCTCTACCAGACCGAGAGCGGCACCGTGGTCGAGGACCTCGCCTCCACCAACGGGTCGTTCCTCAACGGCGCCCGCCTGACGGGCAGTCATCCCATCGTCCGCGGTGACCGACTGCAGGTGGGCTCAGTCATCCTGGAGGCACGATGAGTGACCTGCTGCGTTGGGGCGCAGCCACCGATGCCGGCCGGGTGCGCGAGAGCAACGAGGACGCGTACCTCGTCGAGCCGATGGTGTTCGCCGTGGCCGACGGGATGGGCGGGCACCAGGCCGGCGAGGTCGCCAGCGCAATGGCCGTCGATGTGCTGCGCCAGCGGCTGATCGACGGCGCGCCCGGTGTCGAAGTGGTGGTCGCTGCAGTGGTCGAGGCCAACGCGGCGATCTTCCAGACCGCCCGGCGCAACAGCGCGCAGATGGGGATGGGCACCACGGTGACCGTGCTCGCCGTGCTGCCTGCCGCCGAGGCGCCCGACGTCGACGAGTCGCGCCAGGCCGCGACCGATGCAGCCGGCGTGACTGCCGAACCGACGGTCGGCGCCGAGCCCGCAGACGGGGTCGAGCCCGCAGACGGGGTCGAGCCGGCACCCGAGCCCGACCCGACGAGCGTGGCGCCGACTCCTGCAGCGGCAGCACCCGAACCGGTCCGCCTGGCGGTGGCGAACGTCGGCGACAGCCGCACCTACCTCGTGCGCGGCGGCGCGCTCACCCGGGCCACGGTCGATCACAGCTATGTGCAGGAGCTGCTGGCCACCGGGCACCTCAGCGAGGACGAGGCGCGCAACCACCCGCGACGCAACATCGTCACCCGCGCCCTCGGCATCGAGCCGAGCGTGCGCGTCGACTCGTGGGTGCTGCCCCTCGTGCGCGGCGACCGCTTCGTGCTGTGCAGCGACGGCCTGGTCGACGAGATCGACGACACGCAGATCGCCGAGATCGTCCGATCCGCCGACGACCCCCAGGTTGCGGCCGAGCGGCTCGTCGCGGCAGCTCTCGAGCATGGTGGCCGCGACAACGTCACGGTCGTCGTGGTCGACGTCGTCGAAGGGGCCGAGCCCGGCGACGCGCTGTCAGCTGGACGCACACCCGAGTCGACGCTCGTCATGCCGGTGGTCAGCGCTGCCGGGGTGGCCGCCGACCCGATCAGTGCACAGCCAGCACCTGCACGAGGCCCGAGCAGGATGCCGCAGATGACCGGGCGGCTGTTCGCTGCGCTGATCGCGATCGCCGTCGTCCTGACGGCCGTCATCACCCTGCTCGCCGTGGCGCTGACGGTCGACGACGCCCCGGCGCCAACCACCACCTCGACCACCACCAGCTCGAGCACCACCTCGACCACCACCACCGTGCCGAGCCCAGCGACGACCGTCAGCCCCGAACCCACGGCGAGCACCACCGCCACTACCGTCGGCGGTCCATGAGCACTGCCTCACCGGTCGCGGCCGCCCGCCGGGGCACCGAGCTCGGTCTCGTCGCGATGGCCGGGGTGATCACGGTGGTCGCCTACACCCTGGCCTCGCTCGGCAAGAACGCCGAGATCCCGCCGATCATCGTGCCGTTCCTGGTGGCCGTGCTCGGCCTGCTGCTCATCGCCCACATCGCCACCCGCATCCTTGCCAGTGGCGCCGAGCCGACGCTGCTGCCGTTGGCCGCGCTGCTGCACGGCCTCGGCTACGTGATGATCACCCGGCTCGACGACCGCCTGGCCGGGTTGCAGACCACGTGGAGCCTGATCGCGGTCGGGGCCTACATCGGAGTGCTGGTGGTGGTGCAACGGCCCACCGACCTGGCCCGCTACAAGTGGTCGTTCTTCGCCCTCGGCGCAGGCCTGCTGCTGCTGCCGCTCGTGCCCGGCGTGGGCCGCACCTTCGGTGGGGCGCGCATCTGGGTGAGCATCGGTCCGATCAACTTCCAGCCCGGCGAGTTCGCCAAGATCGCCTTCGCCATCTTCCTCGCCGGCTACCTGGCCGAACGTCGCGAGCTGGTGGCCGAGGCCACCTGGCGCATCGGGCCGATCCGCCTGCCCGAGCCCCGCTACCTGCTGCCGCTGCTGGCCGCGTGGGGGTTCTCGGTGGTGGTGATGGTCGGCCTCAAGGACCTCGGCGCATCACTGCTGTTCTTCGCCATGTTCTTGATCATGGTGTGGGTGGCCACCGAGCGGGCCAGCTTCCTCGTCATCGGCACCGTGCTGTTCGCCGGCGCCGCCTATGTGGCCTGGACGCTGTTCGACAACGTGCAGACCCGCGTCACCATCTGGCGCGACCCGTGGCCGTACTACGAAGGCCGCGGCTACCAGATCGTGCAGTCGATGTTCGCCTTCGCCAACGGCGGGGTGGCCGGCACCGGCCTCGGCCTCGGCAGCCCCAACAAGATCCCCGAGGTGAAGAACGACTTCATCTTCGCTGCAATCGGTGAAGAGCTCGGGTTGTTCGGGGCGACGGCGGTGCTCATCGCCTTCCTGCTCGTCATCGGCGCCGGCCTGCGCATCGCCGTGCGGGCCGAGCGGCCGTTCGAGAAGATCCTCGCCACAGGCCTCACCACCATCATCGGGGTGCAGGCGTTCATCATCATCGGCGGTGTCATCCGGGTGGTGCCGCTCACCGGCATCACCTTGCCGTTCGTCAGCTACGGCGGCTCGAGCCTGGTGTCGAACTACATCCTGCTCGCCCTGCTGGTGCGCATCAGCGACTCCACGGCGCGCCAGCTCGGTGAGGTGCCCGACACGCTCACCATCGGCGAGCGCTTCGAGACCCGCTCGTTGCGCCGCGCCGAGCGACGCGCCACCAGGGCCGCCGCCCGCGAGGCTCGGAGGCAGCGGTGAACGGCAAGATCCGCCACCTCGCCGCCGGGCTGATCGTCTGCTACATCGCCCTGTTCGTGCAGATCAACGTGCTGCAGGTGGGCCGCGAGCGCGAGCTCACCGCCGACCCGCGCAACAACCGCCAGACCATCCGCGACTTCAACCGGCCCCGCGGCCCGATCGTCACCGCCGACGGCGTGGTGGTGGCCCGCAGCGTGCCCACCGCCGACCCCGACGACGAGTTCGACTACCAGCGCGAGTACCCGACCGGCGAGCTGTTCGCGCACATCACCGGTTACCACACCTTCAGCTACGGAAGCACCCAGATCGAAAAGACCCAGGGCGACGTCCTGATCGGCGCCACCGCCGCCCAGCAGATCCAGAGCATCGGCAACCTCTTCGACGACCCCGACGTGTCCGGCTCGGTGCAGCTCACCCTGCGCGCCGACGTGCAGGAGGTGGCCAAGCAGGCGCTCGGGGGTCGCGAGGGCTCGGTCGTGGTGATCGAGCCCGCCACCGGGGCGACCGTCGCGATGTGGAGCTACCCGAGCTTCGACCCCAACCTGGTCGCCGTGCACGACACCAGCCAGGCCGGCGACGTGCTCGAGTTCCTCAACAACTTCCCCGGCAAGCCGCTGCTCGCCAACGCCTACCAGGAGCGCTACATGCCGGGCTCGAGCTTCAAGGTGGTCACCATGGCCACTGCGCTCGAGACCGGGGTGGCCACCCTCGACCGCGTGTTCCCCGACGAGTCCGAGTGGGTGCCACCGCAGACCACCGACCCGATCGAGAACTACGGCGGCACCACGTGCGGCGGCACGCTGACCGAGGTCTTCTACCGCAGCTGCAACATCCCCTTCGCGCAGATGGCGATCGAGCTCGGCCCCGACCGGATGGTGGCCGGCACCGACGAGTGGGGCATCGGCGAGCGCCTGCCGATCGATCTGCCCCGTCCCGTGGCCAGCGTGTTCGGCGAGGCCGCCGACTTCACCGACGAGCTACCGCTGCTCGCCATCGGCGGCTTCGGCCAGGGCAACGACCAGATGGTGCCGCTGCACATGGCGATGGTGGCGGCCACGGTGGCCAACAAGGGCACGATGATGGCTCCGCACGTCGTCGACTCGACCCGCTACCACGACGGCCGTGTGCTGCAGAGCACCGTGCCCTCGGTGTGGAAGCGGCCGATCGACCAGACCACCGCCGACCTGCTGAACGGGATGATGGTCGAGGTGGTCAACCGCGGCACCGGCAAGGCGATGCAGCTCGCCAACGGCATCCAGGCCGCGGCGAAGACCGGCACCGCACAGTTGAACGGACCCGGCGAACCGGAGCGCTCGCACGCCTGGATCGTCGGCTTCGCGCCGGCCTCGGCACCGCGCTACGCGATCGCCGTGATGATCAAGGGCACCACCGACGAGATCAGTGCGAGCACGGGCGGCAAGCTGGCCGGCCCGGTCGCCAAGCAGGTGCTCGACTACCTGTTCGCGAACCCCGGCGCATGATGGCCACCGCGGTGACCCGACGGACGGTCGTGGATATCCTTGCTCGACCCATGCCCGAGATCGCCCCCGTGCGAAGCGAGACCCCGTGACCGACAGCAACGACCGCATCGTGTTGAACGAGCGGTACGAGATCCAGCACCGCGTCGGCCGTGGCGGCATGGCCGATGTGTTCCTGGCGCGCGACCTGCTGCTCGATCGACCGGTCGCGATCAAGGTGCTGTTCCCCGAGTTCGCCACCGACCCGAACTTCGTCGAGCGCTTCCGCCGCGAGGCCCAGGCCGCCGCCAACTTGAACCACCCCAACATCGTCGGCGTCTACGACTGGGGCAAGTACTCGAACACCTACTTCATGGCGATGGAGTACGTGCAGGGCCGCACCCTGGCCGACATCCTGCGCGTCAACGGCCGGATCAGCTCGGTGCAGGCTGCCGAGATCGCCAGCGAGGTCGCCGCGGCGCTCGCCTTCGCCCACCGCAACGGGGTGGTGCACCGCGACATCAAGCCGGCGAACATCCTCATCGGCTCGGCCGGTCAGGTGAAGGTGGCCGACTTCGGCATCGCCCGCGCCATGAACGCCCCGATCGAGGAGAACCTCACCCAGGTCGGTTCGGTGATGGGCACCGCCACCTACTTCTCGCCCGAGCAGGCGCAGGGCCTCCAGCCCGATCCGCGCAGCGACCTCTACTCACTCGGCATCGTGCTGTACGAGATGGTGTCCGGACGGCCACCGTTCTCCGGCGACAACCCGGTGGGCATCGCCTACAAGCAGGTGCACGACGCGCCGCAGCCGCTCAACCAGCTCATCGCCGACATCCCCCTGCCGTTCGAGGCGATCGTCGCCAAGCTGCTCGCGAAGAGCCCGAACGTGCGCTACCCCGACGCCGATGCGCTGCGCGCCGACCTGCGCCGCTTCCGCGCCGGCGAGCCCGTGCAGGCCCTGGCCGGCATCGCTGCCCCGGCCACGGTGACCCTGCCCCAGCAGCAGGTCGGCCAAGCCGCCTACCAGTCGACCGCGGCGATGCAGCGCACGACGGCCATGCCCCAGCAGGCCTACCCGCAGCCCTACGAGCAGCCCCGCAGCCGCAACGGGCTGTTCGCCGCACTCGGCTTCCTCGTGCTGATCGCCCTCGTCGTCGGCGGCATCGTCGTCTACAACTCGCTGTCGCGCGACTCCGGTCCGGTGGCACCCACCACAGTGGCGATCCCGAACGTCGTCGGCCTCGACTACGACGTTGCCGTGCAGGCGCTCGACGATGCCGGGCTGTCGTTCGAACCGGTGCCGCAGGAGAACCCCGACGTCCCCGAGAACCAGGTGTTCCAGACCGATCCGCCCGCCGGCCAGGTGGTGCAGACCGGTTCGGTGGTGAAGGTGGTGTTCAACCCCACCAAGCAGCCGGCTCCGGTGCCCGATGTGGTGGGCCAGAACCTCGAGGAGGCCAAGCGCCTGCTCACCGAGGCCCAGTTCACCGTCGGCGAGATCACCGCCGAGGCGAGCGACCTGCCCAAGGACACCGTCATCCGCACCGACCCGCCGGCGGGCACCGAGCTGAAGGTCGGCTCGCCCGTGGCGATCGTCATCTCCGGGGGCCCCGACACCCAGACCGTCCCCGACGTGGTGGGCCAGACCCAGGCGGCCGCACGGGCCACGCTCGAGGGCGAGCCGTTCCGGTTCGTCGTCAGCACACGCGAGCAGAACGACCCGACGGTGCCGGCAGGCTCGGTCATCGCCACCGAGCCGGCGGCCGCCAGCCAGCTCGCCGTGGGCGGCGCGATCACCCTCGTGGTGTCGAGCGGTCCGCAGCAGGTCGAGGTCGGCTCGTACGTCGGGCGCACCGAGGCCGAGGCGCGCAACTTGATCACGTCGATCGGGCTGGTGCCGAACGTGCTCTACGTGAACGTCCCCGCCGGCGATGCCAACGCGGGCCTCGTCATCTCGCAGAGCGTGCCGCCCGGCACCAAGGTGAACCCGACCTCGATGGTGACGCTCCAGGTGGGCCGTGCCGTGGCACCGCCGACCACGAGCACCACCACCACGACCACCACCACGACGACCACCACCACCACGACGCCCCCGCCACCCGGCGGTTGAGCCGCCGCGGTCAGCGCGTCGCCGGCGTGCTGCGGAGGAAGTTGAACAGCAGGTCGTGGCCCGAGGTGGTGAGGATGCTCTCGGGGTGGAACTGCACGCCCTCGATCGGCAGCTCGCGGTGGCGCACCCCCATGATCACCCCGTCGTCGCACGTGGCGGTGACCTCGAGGCAGTCGGGCACGGTGGCCGGGTCGATGACCAGGCTGTGGTAGCGGGTCGCGGTCAGCGGTGACGGCAGCCCGGAGAAGACCCCGGTGCCGTGATGGCTGATGAGCGAGGTCTTGCCGTGCATCAACTGTGGCGCGCGCACGACGGCTGCCCCGTAGACATGGCCGATGGCCTGATGGCCGAGGCACACCCCGAGCACGGGGATGCCCCGCTCGGCGAAGGCCGGGATCGCTGCGCAGATGATGCCTGCATCCTCGGGCCGCCCCGGCCCGGGCGACAGCAGCACGCTGTCGGGCTGCAGGGCCAGCGCCTCGTCGACGCTCATCTGGTCGTTGCGCACCACCACCGGGTCGGCGCCCAGTTCACCGAGGTACTGCACGAGGTTGTAGACGAAGCTGTCGTAGCTGTCGATCACGAGCACGCGAGCACCTGGCACCCCCACAGCGTAGACTCGCTGGCCGTGGCACCTCCCAAGAGAACGACCTCCGGCCGTGTGACCCCGAAGGGCACCACGCCCAACGGAGCAGCGCCAGCGCCGTCGACCGACCACCACCCTGCCGCGTCGTCGCGCTACACCCCGCCGATCGCGCCCGAGGTGCAGCACAGCCCGAGCTGGCTGCCGATCCTGATGGCCGTGCTGATCGGCCTCGGCTTCCTCGTGATCATGCTGCGGTACCTGGTGTGGCCCGACACGAACCTGCCGGTGCTGTTCGGTCTGATCCTGCTGCTCGGCGGCCTCTACACCGCCACCAAGTGGAAGTAGCTGCCTGGCGCGACGCGGTGAACACCGTCTGAACGACGGGTTACATCACTGTCATTCACCACAGCGATGTCCACACCTTGTGGATATCACTCGTACAGAGGTGCAACGATCAACATGTCCTCGAGGCAGTGCCTCGGGGGCGGCGGGTCCTCGTCCGGGGCAAGGGTCAACTTGATCTCGAGGCCGCACACGCTGCAGCGATAGCGCACGTTGACCCTGCGCATCTCGCCCGGAGGGGGCGGTGGCGGCAGGGGCGTGGTCATGCTGCGAAGCATCCCGATCCCGGTTTTCCACAGGACAACGCCGATCAGGACACCGAACCCGACCCAGATGACGGTCCCGAACGACGGCATGTGCACAGCCTACGGCGGTGCGGATCAGCCCAAGCGCTCGATGATGGTGGCGTTGGCCATGCCGCCGCCCTCGCACATCGTCTGCAGGCCGTAGCGGCCGCCGGTGCGCTCGAGCTCGTTGAGCAGCGTGGTCATCAGACGGGCGCCCGAGGCACCGAGCGGATGGCCGAGGGCGATCGCACCGCCGTTGACGTTCACCCGGTCCATGTCCGGGTGGAACTCCTTCTCCCACGCCAGCACCACCGAGGCGAAGGCCTCGTTGATCTCGACCAGGTCGATCTGGTCGATGGTCATGCCGGCGCGCTCGAGCACCTTGCGGGTCGCCGGGATCGGCGCGGTGAGCATGAGCCGCGGGTCGGCGCCGGCGAGGGCGAAGTTCACGAAGCGGGCACGCGGGGTGAGGCCGAGCTTGGCGGCGCGCTCTTCGCTCATGATCAGCAGTGCCGAGGCACCGTCGGTGATCTGCGAGGAGTTGCCGGCCGTCACCCGACCACCCTCTTCCTCCGAACGGAACGACGGCTTCAGCTTGCCGAGGCTCTCCATCGTGGTGTCGCGCAGGCCCTCGTCGGTGGTCATCATCGCCCCGTCGGCGCCCAACAGCGGCAGGATCTCGCGCTGGAAGCGGCCCTCGGCGGTGGCCCGGGCGGCGAACTGCTGCGAGCGGACACCGAAGGCATCCATGTCGTCGCGGTTGATGCCCCACTTGTCGGCGATCAGCTCGGCCGAGATGCCCTGGGGCACGAGGCCACCCTCGGGGGCGTAGCGCGCGCTGACGGCCGGCCCGAACGGGAAGCCGAACTTGCCATCGGCCATCGACGCACCCATCGGCACACGAGTCATCACCTCGACACCCGCGGCGACGACGACGTCGTAGGCGCCGGCCATCACACCCTGGGCGGCGAAGTGGGCGGCCTGCTGGCTCGAACCGCACTGGCGGTCGACGGTGGTGCCCGGGATGTCCTCGGGCCAGCCGGCAGCCAGCACCGCGTTGCGGGCGACGTTCACACCCTGCTCGCCCACCTGCATCACACAGCCCATCACCACGTCGTCGACGAGCGCCGGGTCGATGCCGGTGCGGTCGATGAGCGCCTTCAGGGTCTCGGCGGCGAGGTCGACGGGGTGCCAGTCCTTGAGCTTGCCGTTGCGGCGACCGAGTGGGGTGCGGATGGCATCGACGATGACTGCGTTGTGCATGACGGCTCCTGGGGGTGGGACGACTGGCCCGGACAGACGACACAGTGTGGTGGGCCGGCGTCACGCGACCCAAACCGTGCGCGAGGGCCATTCGGCCCGATTGCGCCAGGTTGTTGCGTGCTCTGCGGCGCGCGCAGCGCATTTCTTGCGCGAAACTTCCGCCATGACGCTTGCTACTGCTGCCGAGATCGACGCCAAGGTCGCGGGGACCACCGCACCCCAGAAGTTCCTCGACCTGGTCGCCGCCAACCCCGACCTGCCCGCCCTCCACTCGATGAAGGCCGGCTCACCCGGCGAGTGGAACATGTGGACCCTCAGCGAGATGGCCGCCAACGTGGCCCGCACCGCCGCCGGCCTACAGGCCCAGGGCGTGCACCCCGGCGAGCGCATCCTGCTGATGATGCGCAACCGGCCCGACTTCCACTGGCTCGACCTCGGCGCGCAGTTCGCTCGCGCCACGCCAGTGAGCATCTACAACTCGTCGTCGCCCGAGGAGATCCAGTACCTCGCCAGCCACGCCGAGGCCGAGATCGCCATCGTCGAGGACGCCGGGTTCCTCGAGCGGCTGCTGAAGGTGCGCGATGAGCTGCCGATGCTGCAGCGCATCTACGTCATCGAGCCGGTCGAGAACGGCCTACCCGACGGGGTGTACCCGATCGACGAACTGATGAGCCACGGCTCGGCCGACCTCGCCCAGCTGGCCGCGAACACCGAGCCGGCCGACATCGCCACGCTCATCTACACCAGCGGCACCACCGGCCCGCCCAAGGGCGTGATGATCAGCCAGTACAACGTCGTCTACACCGTCGAGCAGCTGCGGCTGTGCATCGACTTCGACGACTTCGTGGGCAAGCGCGCCGTCAGCTACCTGCCGATGGCCCACATCGCCGAGCGGATGATGAGCCACTACCAGGGCCTCATCCTCGGCTACAGCGTCTACTGCTGCCCCGACCCCAACCAGGTGGCGCAGTACCTCGGCCTGGTGCACCCGCAGATCGTGTTCGGTGTGCCCCGCGTGTGGGAGAAGGTCTACAACGGTGTGCGCGCCGCACTGTCGGCCGATGCCGAGCGCAAGGCCAAGTTCGACGAGGGCGTCACCGCGGCGCTGGCCATCAAGGCCGCCGAGCGCGAGGGCACGGCCACCCAGGAGCAGCTCGACACCTGGTCGTTCCTCGACGCCGTCGCCTTCACCATGGTGCGCGGCCTCGTTGGCCTCGACCAGGTCGAGGTCGCCGTCACCGGCGCAGCACCGATCCCGCGTGAGGTGCTCGAGTGGTTCAACGCCATCGGCGTACCGCTCAGCGAGATCTACGGCATGAGCGAGTCGAGCGGCCCGATGACCTGGAGCCCGAAGCGCAACAAGCCCGGCTCCGTCGGCCAGGTCATCCCCGGTGCCGAGGTGGCCATCGCCGACGACGGCGAGGTGATCTTCCGCGGCGGCAACGTCTTCCAGGGCTACCTGAAGATGGAGGACAAGACCGCCGAGACGATCATCGACGGCTGGCTGCACTCCGGCGACATCGGCGAGCTCGACGACGAGGGCTACCTGAAGATCGTCGACCGCAAGAAGGAGCTGATCATCACCTCCGGCGGCAAGAACATCAGCCCGGCCAACCTCGAGGCCGCGCTGAAGACGATCCCGCTCATCGGCCAGGCCGCCGCCATCGGTGATGCCCGCAAGTTCTGCTCGGCGATCCTGGTGCTCGACCCCGAGGCCGCCGCCGTGTGGGCGCGCAGCAACGGCCGCGAGGGCACCTCGCTGGTGGAGCTCGCCGCCGACCCCGACGTGATCGCCGAGGTGCAGGCCGGCGTCGACGAGGTGAACAAGCAGTTCGCCCAGGTCGAGCAGATCAAGAAGTTCACCCTCGTCGGCCAGGAGTGGCTGCCCGACAGCGACATGCTCACCCCGACCTCGAAGCTGAAGCGGCGTGGCGTCAATGCCCGATATGCCGCCGAGATCGAGGCGATGTACGCCGGTCTCGACTGACCTCGGTGGGCGGTGATGGGTGCCGTGAGTAGCGCCCATCACCACCTCCCGCACGATCAGGGCCCGCACAACGCGTACCTCGGGGTGCTGGCCGACCTGCTCGGCTCGATCGGTGACATCGCCGCGGCCGCGCCGTGGCGTGTCACCGGCTGGCACTGGATCGATCAGCCGATCTGCCGCCGGGGGGTTTCTTGATCGGGCGTTCAGGGCCCGTGGTACGGTTCGCGACGGCGCAACGGAGCGCTGCACGACAGGGGTGGACAGCATGAACGTGGGCTTCATCGGGCTCGGCAACTTGGGCAACTACCTGGCCACGAGCCTCGTCCGGGCGGGCCATCCGGTCACCGTCACCGACGTGAACCGTGCATCCGGCGAAGGCCTCGTCGCCGCCGGTGCGAGCTGGGCCGACACCGCCCGCGAGGTCGCCGCGGCGAGCGATGTGGTGTTCACCTGCCTGCCGTCACCGAAGGTGATCGAGCTCGTCGCCACCGGCCCCGACGGCATCTTCGCCGGGCTGCGTGCTGGCGGCACCTGGATCGACATGAGCACCAACGACCAGAGCGAGACCCTGCGCATGGCCGAGCTGGCCGCCGCGCACGGCATCTCGATGCTCGAGTGCCCCGTCACCGGTGGGGTGCACAAGGCCGCCGAGGGCGACATCACCGTGCTGGTGGGCGGCGACGAAGAGGTCTTCGAACGCCACCGCCACCTGCTCGAGGCCGTCGGCAACCCGATCCTCTACATGGGCCCGCTCGGCAGCGCAGCGGTGATCAAGGTGATCACCAACATGCTCGCCTTCATCAACCTGGTCAGCATCGGCGAGGCGCTCATGCTCGCCAAGCGCGGTGGGCTCGACCTCACCAAGGCCTACCACGCCATCAAGGAGAGCTCGGGCAACAGCTTCGTGCACGAGACCGAGGGCCAGCTCATCCTCAACGGCTCGTACGACATCCAGTTCACGATGGCGCTCGCGCTGAAGGACCTGGGGTTCGCCCTCGGGTTCGGTCGCGAGTTCGGGGTTCCGCTCGAGCTGGCCGGCCTCACCGAGCAGACCTTCATCCGCGCCGCATCGCAGTACGGCACGGAGGCCTGGTCGACCCAGGTGGTGAAGCTGCTCGAGGATGCGCTCGGCACCGACCTGCGCGCACCCGGGTTCCCCTCCAGACTGCAGTGACCAGCACCTGACGTGACCGTCGCCCGAAAGGAGCCGGCATGACCGACCTGCTCGACCCCAGCGCTATCGAACCCGGCGCCATCGACCCCGTCACCGAGGCCGGCACCCGGGTCGATCTCGCCACGGCGTTCCGCTGGGCGGCGCGGTTGAACCTGCACGAGGCGGTCGCCAACCACTTCAGCGCCGCGGTGTCGACCGACGGGAGCCAGTTCCTGGTGAACCCGCGTGCGGCGCACTTCTCGCGGATCACGGCCAGCAGCCTGGTGCTGCTCGATGCCCGCGAGGCCGGCCGGCACGGGCCGCCGGTGGGTGTCGACACCACGGCGTGGTACCTGCACGCCCACCTGCACCGGCACGTCCCCCAGGCCCGTGTGGTGCTGCACACGCACATGCCCTACGCCACGGCGCTCGCCTGCCTCGACGGCTTCGAGTTCCTGATGCTCGACCAGAACGCCTGCCGGTTCCACGGGCGCATCGCCTACGACCGCGCCTATACGGGCATGGCCCTCGACGACGCCGAGGGCGAGCGGGTGGCCGGTCTGCTGGGCGACGGCACGAGCGTGCTGTTCCTCGGCAACCACGGCGTGATGGTGTTCGGTCGCACGGTGGCCGAGGCCTTCGACGAGCTCTACTACCTCGAGAAGGCCGCCCAACTCCAGGTGCTCGCGCTCTCGACGGGTCGGCCGCTCAGCCTGGTGCCCGACGAGGTCGCGGCCCGCGTCTGCCAGCAGTGGCTCGACGACACCGAGGCACCTGCACTGCACCTGAAGGCGCTGCAACAGATCCTCGACCGCGACGATCCCGACTACCGCGACTGACCTCGTCCGCCGTCGGCTCGACCGGAGCGTCGCCTCAGCGGGTGAGCTTCGACAGCAACCGCTGGAGCGCCTGGATGTCGGACTCGGTGACCACCTGGGCGAAGTAGCGCTGCACCCCGCGGCGGTAGATGACGTTGGCGTCGCGCCACAGCGAGCGGCCCTCACGCGTGAGCGTGACGGTGACCGCCCGCCGATCGCCGGGCTCGGGTGTCGCCCGTCGCTCGACGTAGCCCTCGTCCTCCATCCGGTCGAGGCGCCGCGACAGGCTCGAGGCGATCTCGCCGAGCTCGACGCACAGCTGGCTCACCCGCAACGAGCCACCCGAGCGCTGCAACGCAGCCATCACCTCGAACCAGGCGAGGGGCAGCTCGAAGGTCTCGGTCAGGTCGTCGTCGAGGCGCCGCTCGACCGAGGTGACAGTGCGGTCGAGCGACCGCCACAGGTTGATCCGTTCGGCATCGAGGCGCGGCATCGGCGCCCGATCAGGCGGTCGCCTTCAGCGCTGCACCGAAGGCCGCGAGGGCGAGGTCGATCTCGTGCTCGTTCACCACGAGCGGTGGCATCCAGCGCAGGCACGTGGCGTAGGTGCCGGCGTTCATCAGGATCAGCCGCCCCTCGTTCAGGCAGTGCTGCTGCACGGCTGCCACACGTGCCGCATCGGTGAACTCGGTGCCCACCATCAGCCCGAGGCCACGCACCTGGGCGATCACGTCGTGCTCGCGCTGCAGTTCGGTGATGCCGGCCCGCAGCTGCTCGCCCCGTGCCACCACGTTGGCGAGGAACGACGGCTCGGTCATCAGCTCGATCGTGGCGAGCGCTGCCGCGCATCCCATCGCGTTGCCGCCGTAGGTGCCGCCGTGGCTGCCCTTGGTCCACCGGTCGTCGAGCTCGCGACGGGTGCCGAGCGCAGCAAACGGGAAGCCACTGGCGATGCCCTTGGCCATGCAGATGATGTCGGGCTCGACGCCGTAGTGGTCGACCGCGAACATCGTGCCGGTGCGACCGAAACCGCTCTGCACCTCGTCGGCGATGAACAGGATCCCGTGCGCCCGACAGCGCTCGACGAGGCCGTGGATGAACGCCGGCGGGGCTGGGATGTAGCCGCCTTCGCCGAGCACCGGCTCGAGGATCACGGCGGCCGTCTCGTCGGGGGCGGTCATCGACTTCAACAGGTGGTCGAAGCCCTGCAGCGCCCGGGCCACCTCGGCGTCCTGGTCGGGGGCGAGCGGGTTCGGGAAGGGGGCCACGAAGATGCCCGCTGGCAACGGCGCGTGCCCTGCCCGGTAGCCCGTCTTCGAGGTGGTCATCGCCATCGTCAGATGGGTGCGCCCGTGGAAGCTGCCGCTGAACACGATCACGTGCGGCCGGCGTGTGGCCTGCTTGGCGAGCTTCACCGCGGCCTCGGTGATCTCGGCGCCGGAGTTGGCGAAGAAGAAGGTGTCGATGCCGGCCGGGGTGATCTCGGACAGGCGGGCGGCGAGGGGCTCGAGCAGGTCGTGGCGGTAGACGTTCACCTGGGCGTGGATGAAGCGCTGGGCCTGCTCGGCGATGGCCGCGGCGACCTTCGGGTGCGCATGGCCCGTCGAGTTCACTGCGATGCCCGCAGCGAAGTCGAGGTACTCGTCACCACTCGTGGTGGTGACCCAGCAGCCATGGCCACTCGCCACCTCGAGCGGCGTGACCGAGAACCACACGTTCGACAGATGCGACTCGCTCATGCGCCGAGACTAGCCCCGGTGGGAGCGCTCGGTCAGTGGGCGCTCCGGCAGGTCGCCGAGTGCATCAGCGACTGACGAACGGCGGGTCGGTGCGCGGGTCGAAGCTGCGGCTCCAGGCCGCGAACTCGGTGGCGAAGTACTCGAGGCGACGGCCGGTGACCTCGGCGAGCTCGATCACCGTGCCCGGATGGGCTTCGGTGAGGTAGTAGCGGAAGCGGCCTCGCGCGCCGATGCGTCCGCCGGTCCACAGCTCCCACCCGGCAGCGGCGACGAGCTCCTCGGCGGCGTCCATGTCGGCCGGCCAGTAGGCGATGTGGTGCAGGCCACCGTCGGGGTTGCGCTGCAGGAAGTCGAGGTAGGTCGACGGCTGGTCGTTGTGCTGGGCGATCAGCTCGACCTGGAGGTCGCCGAGATGGGCGATGGCGATCGTGAAGTCGAGTTGGCCGGGCACGCCGCGGTGCACGTAGTCGTCGACCGGCGGGTGCTCGACCACGAGCCACGGCCCGACGCCCAGCACCTTCACCCAGTGGTCGAGATGCTCGGCCAGCCGGTCGGCCGGCACGACGTAGCCGAGTTGGCGCACCTCGCCGAAGGCCGCGGTCGGGTTCATGCGGGGGCTCCGTTCGACGGTGGCGGCGCGGCGGGCGGCGCCGGTGCGGGCGGTGCGGTGAGCGCAGCAGCCTTGGCGAGTGCCTCGTCCCACGACGCACCGGCGGCGACGAGCGCCCGGAACGGCATCACCATCTTCGGCATGCTCACCCCGAGCACACCGCGCAGCCGACCCTGCCAGCCGTAGAGCGCGGCGAACGCACCGTCGGTGCTGCCGGCGAAGACATGCACGTCGTCGCCACCGTGGGCGCGCCCGACGAACTGGATGCGGCTGTCGAACTGGTCGCTCCAGAAGAACGGCACCGCCGAGTAGGGCACGGCATCGTCACCGCGAGCGGTAGCGAGGAGGTTCGTGGCCGCCGCCGCGCCCTGTTCGGCGGCGTTGGTCCAGTGCTCGACGCGCATCTCGACGTCGTCGTGCGCATCGAACACGTGGTTCGGCCAGCGGGCGCAGTCGCCGGCTGCGTACACACCCGGCACGCCCGTGCACAGAGTGGCGTCGCAGACGATGCCGTCACGCAGGGTGAGGCCACTGCCCTCGAGCCAGGCCGTGGCCGGGGCGACACCGATGCCCACCAGCACCACGTCGGCCGGCACCAACGAGCCATCGCCGAGGCGCACGCCCGTGACGCGGCCGTCGGCGCTCTCGATGCCCGCCACCGCGACACCGCAGCGCAGGTCGACGCCGTTGCGGGTGTGCACACTTGCGACGGCGGCGCCCAACTCGGCGCCGAGCCCGCGCATCAACGGGGCCAGTGCGCCCTCGAGCACGGTGACCGTGCAGCCGCGCTGCCGCGCGGTGGAGGCTGCTTCGAGGCCGATGAACCCGGCACCGACCACCACCACACGGGCGCCGTCGACGAGGCGTTCGCGGAGGTGCATCGCGTCGGCCAGGGTGCGCAGCTCGCACACCCCGTCGAGGTCGTCGGGGGTGGGCCAGCCGGGCACGCGGCGCACGTCGGCGCCGGTGGCGATGACCAGGCCGTCGTAGGTGAGCGTGCTCGCGTCCGACAGCTCGACCGTGCGCGCCGCCGTGTCGAGTCGCGTGGCACGCACTCCGAGGCGCATCTGCAGCTCGAGCCCGGCGATGTCGTCGGGCTTGCGCAGGCGGATCCGGTCGGCGTCCCACTCGCCGGCGAGCAGCTTCTTCGACAGCGGCGGCCGGTCGTAGGGCACCTCGGCCTCGGCGCCGACGAGGGTGACCGTGCCGGTGAACCCCTCGGCCCGCAGGGTCTCGCAGGCCCGCAGGCCCGCAAGCGATGCACCCACCACGACGACGTGCTCCATGGCCCGCCACGCTACCCACCGCTTCACCCCGCCGTGAGAGGCGTGAGAGATCGCGTTCGCCGGCAGCCTCACCGCTCACCGGGTCGCGCGTGCGGTGAGTACCGTCGGGGGCGATGCACCCTGAGATCGATCCCGTGCTGCTCGCGCCACCGCCGTCGATCGCGGCCGACGCAGCGCCCGAGATCGCCCGAGCGACGTTCGGGATCGTGGCCCACGACGCGGTCGATCTCGGCAGCGAGCGCGACCGAGCGTTCCTGTTGCGCCGCGACGGCCGCCCCGTGGCGGTGATGAAGGTGTCGAATGCTGCCGAGCACCCCGACGTGCTCGACATGGAGTCCGCCGGCGCGCTCCACGCGCTCGGCGTCGACCCCACGCTGCCGATCGCCCGGCCCCATCAGGCCACCGACGGGGCGCATCGCGCGGCCTGGCACGCCGAACAGGGCGTGCACTGGGTGCGCTGCTACGACGTGCTGCCCGGGGAGGGCCGCGCCGACCCACTCACCTTCTCCGATCGGGCGATCCACGAGTGGGGCACCGTCACGGCTCGGCTCGGACGTGCGCTGCGCGGCTTCATCCACCCACGCTCCATCCGCACCCTGCCGTGGGACGTCCAGCACACCGAGCTCACCCGACCGATGGTGGCCGCCATCGCCGACCCGACGGTGAGCCGGATGGTGACCCGGGTGCTCGATCGCTTCGCCGATGATGTCGCCCCGGTCTGGCCATCGCTGCGCGCCCAGGTGGTGCACGGCGACCTCACCGTCGACAACGCACTCGTCGACGACGCGGGGCGGATCACCGGCATCGTCGACTTCGGCGACATGAGCCACACCGCGCTGCTCGTCGACCTCGTCTCGGCGATCGACTCGCTCACCGCCGGCCGCCGCGGCGTCGAGTTGCTGCGCGCCGCGCGGTTGCTCGTCGACGGCTACCAACGCGTCACCCCGCTCGAACCTGGCGAGCTGCACCTGCTCGGCGAGCTGTGGGCGGCACGTATCGCGGTGGGCCTCGCCATCAGTTCGTGGCGCGCTGCCGAGGGACTCGAGGACCCCGAGTTCGCCACACGCTTCCACGACAGCGCCGCCGCATCACTCGACGACCTGCTCACGCTCGGCTGGGCGCGACTGGCCCGCGACCTGGCCAGCGAGCACGACGGCAGCGACGACACCGGCGTGGTCGACGCTGCCGCACTCGTGGCTCGCCGCACCGTGTTCGGCCCGGCCACGGAAGACCTGAGCTACGACGAGCCGATCCACGTGGTGCGCGCCACGGGCACCTGGCTAGTCGACACCGCCAACCGCCACTACCTCGACTGCTACAACAACGTGCCCTGTGTGGGCCACGCCCACCCGCGGGTGACCGAGGCCATCGCCCGTCAGAGCCGGGTGCTGAACACCAACCTGCGCTACCTGCACGCCGGAGCGATCGAGCTCGCCGAACGGCTCGTCGCCACCTGCCCGTCCGAGCTCGACACGGTGTTCTTCGTCAACTCGGGCTCCGAGGCGAACGACCTCGCCTGGCGCCTGGCCACCACCTACACGGGGAACACCGGAGGGTTGTGCACCACCCGCGCCTACCACGGCATCAGCGCAGTGATCGCCCCACTGTCGCCCGAGACGCTGCCGCCCGAGGCGATCCCACCGAGCATCGAGCGCTGGGAGCCCACCGACACCTACCGCGGCCTGCACACCGACGGCTCGTCGTTCCGTGCCGCGCTGAGCCGCCTCGACGCGATCGGTGTCGCCCCGGCCCTGGCCATCCTCGACGGCACCCTGCAGAGCGACGGGGTGCACGACCTGGCCCCGACCTACGTGCAGGACCTCGTCGCCCTCACCCACGCCGCCGGCGGGCTGTGGGTCGCCGACGAGGTGCAGGGCGGCCACGGCCGCACGGGCGAAGCGATGTGGTCGTTCCACCGCTTCGGCATCCTCCCCGACGTGGTGACCCTCGGTAAGCCGATGGGCAACGGGCATCCCGTCGCCGCGGTCATCACCCGCCGCGACATCGCCGAGCGCTTCGCTGCCGACACGGTGTTCTTCTCGACCTTCGGCGGCAACCAGGTGAGTGTCGCTGCGGCCCATGCCGTGCTCGACGTGCTCGCCGACGAGCGGGTGCTGCCACGCGTGGTCGAGGCGGGCGAGGCGCTGCGTGCCGCAGCCCGCGACGTGTGCGCCGATGTGCCGTTCGTGGGCGACGTGCGCGGCATGGGCCTGGCGAACGCGATCGAGATCGTCACCGACCGCGACACGGCCACACCCGACCCGGCGATGACCGACCGGGTGAAGAACGGCCTGCGCACCAACGGTGTGCTCGTCGGCACGACGGGCATCCACGGCAACGTGCTGAAGGTCCGCCCGCCCCTGGCGTTCACGGCTGCCGAGGTGCCCGTATTCGCCGCGGCCCTCGCGGCCACGGTGCGCGACGTCGTCGACTGATCAGCGCGCGGTCAGCTCGTCGAGGGTTTCGCGCAGGGCCGCCACCAGCAGATCGATCTCGTCCTCGGCGACGACGAACGGCGGGGCGACGATGACCGCATCGGCCACCGGGCCCGAACCTGCCGGGTACACCCACACGCCACGCTCGAGGCAGCCGGTGACGACTGCATCGCGCGGCACCGTCAGCTCGACACCGTGGAACATGCCGCGGCCGCGCACCTCGACGACGGCCGGGTGGCCGGCCAGCGCGGCGCGCAGGCGCATGCCGAGCAGCGCGCCCACCGTGCGCGACCGCTCGACGAGCTGCTCGCGCTCGAGGATGTCGAGCACGCGCGACGCCGCCGCACAGGCCCCGTCGTTGCCGGTGAAGGTGAAGTACATGAACCCCGAGCCGCGCAGCACCTCGGCCACCTCGCTACGCGCGGCGACGGCACCGATCGGCACGTAGCCGCCGCCCAACCCCTTGCCGCCCACGAGCACATCGGGCTCGAAGGGAAAATGCTGGAAGCCCCACGTGGTGCCGGTGCGGCCGTAGCCGGTCATCACCTCGTCGGAGATCATCAGCACGTCGTGACGCCGGCACAGCTCGGTGACCGTGCGCCAGTACTCGTCGCTCGCGGTGAGGCACGCCCCGGCAGCACCCGTCATCGGCTCGGCGATGAACCCGGCGATGGTGGCCGGGTCCTCCTGCTCGAACACCTTCTCGAGCTGCTCGGGGTCGTCCCACGGCACCTTGGGGAACGGCAGCAGCAACGGCTCGTACCCCTTCTGGCGCAGGCTGTGGCTGGCCGCCGCCATCGTGCCGATCGTCATCCCGTGGTAGCTCGGGTGGCGCCCGACCACCTTCCAGCGCTCCGGCCGTCCCTTGGCCACCTGGTAGGCCCGGGCCAAGCGCAGGGCGGAGTCGGTGCTCTCGCTGCCGCCACTGGTGAAGAACACGTTGCCGAACCCCTCGGGCAGCCAGCGCTCGACCAGCCGCTCGCGCAGCTCGAGGCGCCACGGTGTGGCCCACAACGGCACCACGTAGCCCCCGGCCGCCATCGCGTCGCGCGCTGCGTCGGCCACCTCGGCCCGGCCCCAGCCGATGTTGCCCACCACGGCGCCGGCAGCACCGTCGAGGATCCGCCGACCATCGGCGGTGTGCAGCCAGCACCCCTGGCCACCGACGATCGTCGGGTACTCGGGCGTGCCGGGCAGGAACGAGTAGCGGTCGGTGTCGGAGCGAGCCTGCTGGGTCATCACTGCCAGTGTCGCGCGCCAGAGCGCCGGCTGCGGGCGCCGTCGGTCAGGGGGCTGCGACCTCGGCCTGGTCGTGGCGGAACATGATCGACAGGCGCGGCCCCGGCGCGGCGGCGTCCTTGGGGACACGGTGCTCCCAGTCGTGCTGGCAGGCACCACCCATCACCAGCAGGTCGCCGTGGCCGAGAAGCCAGTCGCGTCGTGGCCCACCGCTGCGCGGGCGCAGCTGGAACGCCCGCGGCATGCCGACGCTGACGATGGCCACCACCGGGTCCTCGCGGAGGTACCGCTCGCGATCGGCGTGCCACGCCACCGAGTCGCGACCGTTGCGGTAGAGGTTGAACCCGATCGTGTCGAAGTCCTTGGCGTAGTGGCGGCTCAACGCACCACGTGCATCGGTCAGCACCGGCAGCGGCTCACGCCGGCCATCGGAGGTGCTCCACCAGTCGGTGAGGCGCGGCTCGAGCACCCGCTGGTCGTACATCGTCACCTGGCGCTGGCGCCATGCCAGCCGGGCGACGAGCTCGCCGAACACGAGGTCGGCACCACGCATCCAGCGGGGCTGGTGGTCGACCCATGAGTGCTCGTCGAGCCAGATGCGCGTGAGGCCGTGGAAGCCGGTGTCGATGCTGGGGTCGTCGAGGGCGAACAGCGAGCCCTGGAGGCTGACGGATGACATGACGAGCAGCCTCGCGCGGTCGAACACCTGTTCGCAAGGGCCGATCGACCCGGCGTCGTGGGAGACTCGTCGGGTGCCCCTCGCCGTCGTGCATGTCTCGGACCCCGCCGACGAGCGGGTCGACGCCTACCGGGCACTGCGCGCCCGGGAGAGCCGCGACGTGCTGTGGGCCGAGGGCCCGACCGTTGTCGAGCGCCTGCTCGCCTCCCCCCATCGGACCCGCTCGGTGCTGCTGACCCCCTCGGCACTGGCCCGGCTCGAGCACCGGTGTGGGCCGGCTCTCGCCGCAGCGCATGCGGCCGGCGCAGCTGTGCTGGTCGCCGATCAGCACGTGGTGAACGAGGTGGTCGGCTTCGACCTGCACCGCGGGGCGATCGCCGTGGCCGACCGACCGACAGCGACACCGCTCGCCGAGGTCGTCGCCATGGCGCGACGGATCGTGGTGCTCGAAGGCGTCAACGACCCGGAGAACCTGGGCGCGATCGCCCGCTCGGCACGGGCCCTCGGCGCCGACGCGATGGTGCTCGACCCGACCTGCGCCGACCCGTGGTACCGCCGCAGTGTGCGGGTGTCGATGGGCGAGCTGCTGCACCTCCCCGTCGCCCGGGCAAGCCTCGCCGACGTGTTCGGGGCCCTCGCCACGGCCGGCATCGACTGCTGGGCGCTCACCCCGGACCCTCGGGCCGCCGACATCCGAACGCTCACCGCACCGTTGCGCCTGGCGCTGCTGGCGGGCGCCGAGGGCCCGGGGCTGTCGGACCAGGCGCTGGCGTCGTGCCGCAACGTGCGCATCCCGATCCGGGCCGAGGTCGACTCGCTGAACGTCGGGCACGCGGTCGCGGTCGCGCTGGCCCTCGCGCCATCAGCGTCGCCGTGAGGCACGCGGGTGCGAGCGTCGGCCGATCGAACGTCCCGAATCGCCGCGATCGCCGACCCGGTCGGTTGGTGTCGGGCTCGAGCGGTCTCAGCCGCCGAGCGCCGTGGTCACCAACAGCGGTCCGAGCCACTGCTCGGCCAGATCGGCTGCCGACTCGTTGGTGAGGTGCACACCGTCAGGTCGCCACTCGTTGTCGCGATACAGACCTGATGCGGTCAGCCATCCGTGGAAGTCGACAGCACTCATCCGGTCGCCTCCTGCAGCCACGATCTCGCGGATGACGTCGTGCTGGACGAAGTAGCGATCGGGCTCGTTCATCTCCGGCTCGAGCCAGAGGTGGTACGGCGTGGCGGGCAGCACCCAGGCGACCTCCGGGACGCCCATGGCGATGAGTTGATCGGCAAGCCCTGCGTACGCGGCGCGAAGGCGTTCGCGATAGCGCGCGTCGTACGGGGTGAGCACACCTTCGTCGGTCGACCACCGGCGGTTCGACGAGTCGTTCACGGTGACCATGAGCACGACCACGTCCGGGCGCAGCTCGGCGACGGCAGCGGGCACCAGCTCACCGACCGTCCGGCGGGACTCCTCGAGCACTCCTGGCGTGTCGAAGGTGACGATCTCCGGCTCGAGCAGGAAGGTGAGGCCCTGCGTCCAGCGCACACCGGTCCGTGCGTGTGCCGGATGGTCGATCGACCACCTGGCCAGGCCCTCGGCGACGTAGAGCGACGTGGAGTCGCCGACCACCAGGATCCGGACCGGACGGACGGGCGCCGGAGGCAGGTCGAGCTGCAGTGGCAGCGTGGTCGGCGGTGTTGTCGGCGATGTCGTCGGCGAGGTGGCATCGATGGTGCTCGTCACCCCCGGGACCGTCGTGCCCGGGACCGTCGTGCCAGGGGCCGGCTGCAGTGGTGCCAGTGAGCCGTCGACCGAGTCGATCGACGCCGCATCGAGCAACTCCTGATCGACAGCGATCACCGGTTCGGCTGTCGGAAGCGTCACCGTCAGCAGCGCCACACATGCCGTAGCGGCCGCAGCGGTGGCCATGGTGAGCCGCGGCCGCCAGGTGGCCCGGCGGATCGGCTGCTCGAGCGCCACGTACGACACCAGCGTCAGTGCCAGGGTGAGCCCGAACGCGACCGCGAACCCACCGACGGTGTCGAGCCGCCAGCCGCGCTCGCGCAACAGCGTGTCGATCGGCCAGTGATACAGGTACACCCCGTAGCTGATCTTGCCGAGGCCCACCAGCGGCCGCACCGACAGCACCGAGTGCACGACCCCCGGCACCTGCAGCGACCACAGCAGCAGACCGCTCACCACGGCGACGAGCGGCAACGCACCCTGATAGGCCGGCCCGCTGCCACTCGGCAGGACGCACGACAGGGCGACGATCACCGCCAGGGCGGGGAGCGCGGCATGCCGAGCGCCGGCCGGCACAACGCCGCCGCGCCCCACCCAGCACGCCAGCAAGGCGCCGACCAAGATCTCGGCCAGGCGCGCCGGTGTGGCCCAGTACGCCGCATCGGCACCCCACACCACGGCGATCAGCGGCGCGGCCGCTGCGAACACCGCCGTGAGCGCCGCCACCGGGCCGAGCACCGACCAGCCCCGCCGACGGCTGCGTCGGGCGAGCACCACGAACACCGCCGGCCACACCCAGTAGAACTGCTCCTCGATCGACAGCGACCAGAAGTGCTCGAGCGGCGACACACCTCCGATGAACAGCTCGCCGTAGCTCGTCTCGCCCGCCAGGCTCACCCAGTTGAAGATCTGCAGGGCGGCACCGATGATGTCGGACCGCAAGCCCTCGACCCGGCTGAACGCCCCGAACCCGCGGGCCACCATCACCAGCACCAGGCACAGCAGGCTGGCCGGCAGCAACCGCCGCAGCCGGCGCCCGTAGAAGGCACCGAACGACACCCCACCCGTGCGGTCGTGCTCGGCGAGCAACAGCCGCGTGATCAAGAACCCGGACAACGTGAAGAACACCGACACGCCCAGGTAGCCGGCGGGCATCCACGTGAACCCGGCATGGAAGACCAGCACGAGCAGCACCGCCACCGCACGCACACCGTCGAGCGCGGGTTGGTACGAGGTCGAGCGGTCGGTCATGGGGTCAGTGGGTGGCGAGCCCGGCGGCGTGCTCGCCTGCGGCGATGCGCGCCGCGAGCTCGGCGGGGGGCTCGCTGAGCCGCTCGAGCGTCACCCCGAGGATGCGAGCCGTGCACTCGAACCCGTGCGGGTACGGGCCGACAGCAGATCCCGTGTCGACACCCACGTCGAAGGTCTCACCGCTCATCGAGAACACGAGCGGAATCGTACGGGGCACGCGTCCGGCGGCGGCGTCGTGCCCGTCGACGCGCAGCAACACCTCGCCACCTGCGCCGAAGCCGCCGTCGTAGGCGAAGTCGACCACCACCTGGCGTCGCCCCGGCAGCAGCGACGCAGCCGTGGCGATGCTCGTGTGCTCGTGGCCGAACCAGTTGTAGTGGTAGACGACCCGGCCCTGCTCGTCGAGGTACAGGCTCCACCCGGCCATGTTGCCCCCCTGGCAGGCCACCACGCCTCGGGCCCCGCTGGCGGGCACGTCGAGCTCGGCGGTGATGCGGAACGAGCAGTTCTTCAGGTTCACCACCGATGCCTCGGGCATGCGCACGTGGTCGCGGGTGTAGGTCATCCGCGTGCGCCCCGCCAAGTTCGTGGGGACGGTGAGGCGCGGGTCGCGGCGCAGCGCCGGATCGCGCATCGGGTACACACCGTTGCGACGAGCCTCGGCGTCGAACAGCGCCTGCAACTCGGCCAGCTTCTCGGGGTGGGCGGCGGCCAGATCGACGGCCTGGGAGAAGTCGTCGTCGATCCGGTAGAGCTCCCACCGCTCCTGCGGTCCGTCGAACGGCATGCTCGCCAACCGGATCCAGGGCGGCCGACCGTGGAAGCACGAGGCGATCCAGCCGTCGTGGTAGATGGCACGGTTGCCGAGGATCTCGAAGTACTGCGTGGTGCGTCGGCTCGGCGCGTCGGCCTGGTCGAAGGTGTAGAGCATCGACACGCCCTCGACGGGCAGTTGCGCGACCCCGTCGACGGTGTCGGGGATGCGCACACCGGCGGCTTCGAGGATGGTCGGGGCGATGTCGACGACATGGTGGAACTGGGTGCGCACCTCGCCGCCACCGGTCAGGCGCGCCGGCCACGACACCGCCATCGCGTTGCGGGTGCCGCCGAAGTGCGACGCCACCTGCTTCATCCATTGGAAGGGCGAGTCGAGCGCCCACGCCCACCCGACGTTGTAGTGGTTCTCGCAGCGCGGTGTCCCGAAGTCGTCGATGTGCTCGAGCAGCCACTCGGGGTCCTCGGGCAGTCCGTTCTGGAACGACGGAGCGCTCCACGCACCGTGGATCGTGCCCTCGCCCGACGCGCCGTTGTCGCCGGTGATGTAGACGACCAGGGTGTTGTCGCCCACGCCGAGCTCGTCGAGCGCGTCGAGCACACGGCCGACCTGGGCGTCGGTGTGCGCCAGGAACCCGGCGAACACCTCCATCAGCCGCCGGGCCACGGGCCGATAGCGCTCGGGGTAGTCGTCCCACGACGGGATCTGGTCCGGGCGGGGCGTGAGCGCAGTGCCCGGGGGGATCACCCCGAGCTCGAGTTGGCGGGCATGGATGCGCTCGCGGAGCGCGTCCCAGCCGTCGTCGAACTCGCCGGCGAACCGGTCGCTCCATTCGCGCCACACATGGTGCGGGCAGTGCATCGCACCCGGAGCGAGATAGGCGAAGAACGGGCGGTCCGGGCCGGCGGCCAGGTGGCGGCGGACCCAGCCGATCGTCTGCTCGGCGAGGTCTTCCGTGAGGTGGTAGTCGTCGCGGCCGATGTAGGGCATCACCGGTGTGGTCTGGTCGTACAGCGCCGGCTCCCACTGCGATGCCTCGGCGTTGATGAAGCCGTAGAAGCGATCGAAGCCCATGCCGGTCGGCCAATGGTCGAAGGGCCCCGCCGGGTTCTGCTCCCACATCGGGGTGAGGTGCCACTTGCCGAAGCATCCGGTGGCGTAGCCGCTGCGGCGCAGCAGGTCGGCAACCGTGGCGGCCTCGCGTGGGATGGCGCTGTCGTAGCCGGGGAAGCTGTTCGCGTTCTCCGGGATGCCGCCCATGTGCACGGTGTGGTGGTTGCGGCCGGTCAGCAGCGACGCACGGGTGGGCGAGCACAGCGCCGTGGTGTGGAACTGCGTGTAGCGCAGCCCGGCAGCAGCCACCCGGTCGAGGGCAGGCGTCGGCACCGGGCCGCCGAAGCTCGAGCACGACCCGAAGCCGACGTCGTCGAGCAGCACGACGAGCACGTTCGGAGCGCCCGGTGGCGGCGGCTCGAGCGTGAGCGGGCTCGGCTCGGAGTCGTCGAGCAGCCGGGCGATGGTGCCGGCGAAGGGTCGGTTCGATGCGCTCATCCGCGCAACCCTGCGAGCTCGAAGCAGGCCACCACGCGGTCGGCTGCGGCGGCATCGCCGTCGATGCGCACAGTGCCTCGGGCACGTTCCTCGCTCCATGTGGTGGTGCCCGCGAGCAGGCCCGCCAGTGTGGCGCGATCGAAGGTGGCAACCGTGGTGGGTGCGGTGTCGACAGCGGCGCCGTCGGTGGGGCAGGCGATGCAGTGGCGGACGTGCAGCCCGGCACGCTCGCCGGTGGGCAGAGCGACGACGAGGTGGTGGTCGATCCCTTCGGCGGCATCGGGATCGAGCATCACGCGCAGGGTGCCGACCAGGTCGGCGAGCGGGGCGTGCATCACCTGCGCTGCCGAGAAGCGGTGCCTCCGCAAGCGGTCGAGCGACGACGTGCCGTCGAGGTCGCGGGCCTGGGTGAGGCACCAGTTGCGGATGTTGGCCGCCGGGGTGCGCTCGGCGACGGTGCGCAGCGCTGTGGCGAGCAGCCTCCGGTCGTCGTCGTCGGCCTCGGCCGAGTGGGCGAGCCAGGTCGCCAGCTCGAGCGCCCAGCGGATGTCGCCGGCGTTGAGTGCCTCGCCCACCTCGGCCCGTACGGCGTCGCGGCCACCGAGGCGCGAGATCAGCCGGGCATGGCGCGTCTCGGGCTCGAGTGGGAACAGCCGAGCCGGGTTGCCGTCGAACCAGCCGCGCAGGCCCTGCTGGATCTGGCGGACATGATGCTCGGCGACCCCGTAGCGCTCGCTGGTGTGGAAGTCGCTGTCGAACAGCGCGGGCAGCCGCACCTGGTGGGCGAGCTCGTCGCTGGTGAGCCCACGGTTGGTGCCGCGCACCGTCTGGTCCCACAGGAATTGGATTGCGTCGCGGGAGAGTGTGGCGACGCGCCGGATCTCGTCGGTCCCACTGAGCGGCGGGCCGTGCGTGGCCACCAGATGCTCGGCGCCGAGGGCCCGGATGTGGTCGATCCCGGCGAGCAGCACCTGCGGGTCGCGGTACTCCTCGCCGCGGATCGCGAAGATGTTGAACAGCACGGGCCACACGATGTTGTGCACGCAGGTGCCGAGCTCGGGGAACCACACCGTGATCGAGTCGTCGGCGTCGGACGGGGCCGGCACCAGATGCACCTCGAGGCCGGCGATCGTGCGCACCACCGGCGCGTCGAGGGTGTCGGTGGGGGCGATGAAGCCCGGGGTGAACGGGGCGTGGGCCGGGTTGCGGTAGTAGAGCCCCAACCCGACGTGCAGCAGTGCGTCGGGCCCCTCGGCGGGCAGGCTCGTGCCGAACTGCTCGACGAGCCCGCGGCCGTAGGCAGGACCGATCTCCCCTCCGGCACGGCGCTTGTTGGCAACGATGCGGGCGTGGCCGTGGATCGGCAGCGGGTCGGGGGTGCCGGGCTCGGCGAGCAGGGCCCGGGTGCCCTCGACGTAGTGGAAGTGGGTGTAGATCACGGCCACGACCGGCCGCTCGGTGTGGGCTCGCAGCTCGCGCAGCGCCTCGGTCATCTCCTCGACCGACTCGCCGCTGTCGATGGCGATGATCCCCTCGGGGCCCTCGACGAACGTCTGGTTCGACAGCCCGTTGCCGACCAGGGTCCACACTCCGGACCGGACCTCGGTGAACTGTCGCTCGACCACGTCGAGGTGGCCGAGGTGGTCGCGATGCACGCGCTGGCCTGCCGGACCTGTCGTCGTGGTCTGCCCTGTCTCGTCGAAGCTGCGTGTCATGGCCCCTCCCCCACGGGCCACGGTACCGCCCCGTCAGTCGGCGGCAGCGAGGGGGAGCTCGATGCGGAACACCGCGCCGGGCTGATCGCGTTCGATCAGCTCGATCCGACCGCCGCAGCTCTCGACCAGGGTGCGCACGGTCGGCAGGCCGAGGCCACGTCCTTCGCCCTTGCTGGAGGCGAACGGGTCGAACAGCACCGTGCGGAGATGCCCCGGCACGCCGGGGCCGCTGTCGGTGACCGTGAGCTCGACCGCGCCGCGACCCGACGCCATCAGCGTGGGCGCCAGACGGATGTCGATCCGACCCTCGCCGACGAGCGCATCGGCGGCGTTGCTGACGAGGTTGAGCAGCACCTGCATCAGCTCACTGTCGGCGAGGGCGACTTCCACGTCGTCGCCGATCTCGAGGTGCAAGGTGATGGCGATGCGATCACCGACGACCGACTCGAGCAGCGGAGTGGCGATGCGGATCGCCGGCGCAACTGCACATCGACCTGCGCCCGTCGAGGTGACTCGCAGCCGCTGCAGACGATCGGTCATCCCGGCCGCGCTCTGGCACACCTGCTGGATCCGCTCGACGGCACCCCTTGCGCTGGCTGGCAGCTCGGTGTTGGTCTCGAGCAGATCGCACTGCAGCGACACCATCGTGATCAGGTTGTTCACGTCGTGAGCCACACCCGAGGCCAACCGGCCGATGTAGCTCAAGCGCTCTTGGCGCTCGACGATCGCCCGCGCCTCGCGCTCGGCCTCTTGGGCCGCAGCCCGTTCGCGGTCGGAACGGATGACGTCGATCATGTGCGCGCAGACCGCCAGGTACGGCTCGAGCGAGGCGATGTCGTCGGCCGAGAACCCCGACGGGTGATTGGCCACCCCGACCATGCCGATCATCTCGTCGTCGCGGTTCAGTGGCAGACCGAGGAAGCTGTGCAGCGGTGGATGCCCGGGGGGCAGCCCGCCGCGCCGCGGATCGTTGGGTGCGTCGTTGCTGATGAGCGGCGACCCGCTGGCGATCACCCGGCCGAACAAGGTGTCGAGGTTCTCGAACACCAACCCTTGATCGGGGCCCTTGGTCGACTCGTACAGCGCCTTGGTCGGTTCGTCCCACGAGATGTCGGTGAGCGCCCAGGTCTTCAGGTGCGGGGTGCCGTCGGGATGGTGGAGGATCTCGCCGATGAAGCCGTACTCGCAACCGGTGAGCAGCAACACGTCGTCGAGCATCCGCTCGAACAGCCGTGGCCGATCGCCGTCGCGGAAGTAGAGGCGATGCGCCCGCTCGACCGCCGCGAGGACTGCCGAGGGCGAAGGACGACCCGGTTCGGTCACACGGGCGAGGCTAGCCCGAACGGGCCGAGCCAGGGCTCGCTGCGGCAATCGATGCCGCCTACCGCCAGGTGATGCCGCGATGCGGGCGGCGAGTGGTGGTGATGGCGGTGAGCTGCGTCGTCATGGGAGGCAGTGAACACCGTCACACAGCGCGGGGCCATCCCGCCATCCCCCGATCTCGGAGGGGAATCCCTCAGCGGGCGCCGGGCGTGCGGGCGTTCGCCCAGCGCAACACAGCCTGCACCCGAGGGTTGACCGCCTCGTCGCGGGCGTCGATGCCGAGCTTGGCGTAAATGGTCGACAGCATCCGCTCGACGGTCTTCACCGAGACGTGCACCGAGTCGGCGATCGCCTTGTTGCTCAAGCCGCCGGCGAGCGAGGTCAGGATCTCGCGCTCGCCGTCGCTGAGGGCCGTCAGCGCAGGGTCGGTCGGCTCGTGGTGGCGGTGCAGTTCGGGGTCGATCATCACCAGGCCGGCCACCACCGCATCGATCGCCTGGCGCAGACGCCGGCTGGTGTTGGTGCTCTTCAGCAGATAGCCCCACGAGCAGTTCAGGCGGGTTGGCAGCTCGGCCACCAGGTCGACGCGCGCCTCGCCGCTGAGCACGACCACGCCACGCGGGCGCCCGGCGCCCAGCCGCCCGGCGCTGAGGTCGGCCGCCAGGTCGAGCCCGTTGCCGTCGGGAAGGTTGAGGTCGACGACCATCACGTCGACGGCCCGACCGGGCAGCTCGCGGCGAGCCTCGGCAATCGAGCGGTACACGCCGACGAGGTGCAGGTCGGGCTGCGCGGCAGCCCATTCACCCAGCAGGTCGCCGAGCAGGTGCTCGTCCTCGACGATGACGAGGTCGAGACGAGACGGCGGCTGAACGTCGGACGACTCCGTGCTCACGCCACCTCCGGTGCGAGCCGGGCAATGGAGGTGACCAGCTCGAGCGCCCGGAACGGCTTGCGGAGCACGGTCGCGTCACCCGGGAGCCGGCGGGCGAGCTCGCCTCCGGCGTGGCCGGTGATGAACAGCACCGGCAGGTCCGGGTTCTCGCTGCGGAGCCGCTCGGCCAGGGTGACACCGTCCATCGCGGGCATCACCAGATCGGTCACCAGCAACCCGATCTGCTGCTGGCGGGCCGCTTCGAGCGCCGCCGAGCCGCTCGACGCCAGCACCACGTCGTAGCCGGCGATGCGCAGGATCTCGGCCACGGTCTCGAGCAGGGTGACCTCGTCGTCGACCACCAGCACGCGGGGCCGCTCCGCGGACGGCTTCGGGGCAGCGGCAGCGGAGTCGACTCCTGCCAGCTGGTCGCCCGACCGTTCGACCAACTCGACGCCGAGGCGCGTCGCCCGCTCGAGCAGGCCGCGGATCTCGGCGATCCGCTCGGGCTGGATCGTCACTGCCCCGTGCCGGTTGTTGGCATCGGCCAGGTCGAGACGCAACAGCAGCCCGGCGAGCAGGTTGTTCAACTCGTGAGCGGTCTCGGCCGCCATCTTCGACACGGCGCGCTCGGCCACCAGGGTGCGCTGCACCTGTTCGAAGATCTCCTGCTGGGCGAGGTCGGTGATCGCTCCGAGCAGCGCGACGATCTCGCCGTGCTCGTCGCGCAGTGGCCGGGCGACCAACCGGCCCACGAACGTCGAGCCGTCGATGCGCACGTAGCGCTTCTCGACCACCACCTCGGTCTCGTCGCCAGTTGCCAGGCGCCCCAGGTACTCGCCTGTGCGCTCCTGGTCGTCGGGGTGGGTGAGCTGAAGCGCCGTGAGGCCGTCGAAGTCGGCGGGGGCGATGCCGAACAGCTCGAAGAACGCAGCATTCGCCGTGATCTGCCGGCCGTCGAGGTCGATGAGCGACAACGCCACCGGAGCGGTGTCGAATGCCAGCCTGCTCAGCTCGCTGCGGTCGTCCGGGAGCTTGCCCACATCATCACGCTACGCCACCGCGCAGTTGCTTGCGCGTGTGGACCGACGATCGTGGAGCTGAGGGGAATCGAACCCCTGACATCCACCTTGCAAAGGTGGCGCTCTGCCAACTGAGCTACAGCCCCGACGGCACGTCACGATAGCGGTCCGGTGACGAGACGGCATCTGCCGTTTCCTAGGGTGGCTCCATGGCACGCGTCCGTTTCGGCACCTTCCTCGCCCCCCACCACCCGCTCGGCGAGCACCCGACCCTGCAGTTCCAGCGCGACCTCGACTTCGCCGCCCACCTCGATCGTCTCGGCTACGACGAGTTCTGGTGCGGTGAGCACCACTCGACGGGCTGGGAGATGATCGCCTCGCCGGAGATGTTCCTCGCTGCAGCCGGCCAGCGCACGCACACCATCAAGCTCGGCACCGGTGTGGTGTCGCTGCCCTACCACCACCCGTTCAACGTGGCCCAGCGCATCGTGCAGCTCGACCACATGACCCGTGGCCGGGCGATGTTCGGCAGCGGGCCCGGTGCGCTGCCGAGCGACGCGTTCATGCTGGGCATCGACCCGATGGTGCAGCGCGACCGCCAGGACGAGGCGTTGTCGGTGATCCTGCCGCTGCTGCGCGGCGAGCGCGTGTCGCAGGAGAGCGAATGGTTCACCCTGCGCGAGGCGGCACTGCAGATCTTGCCGCTGCAGGAGGGCCTGCCGATGGCCACCGCGTCGAGCATCTCGCCGTCGGGCATGCAACTCGCCGGCAAGTACGGCATCGGCGCCATCTCCATCGCCTCCACCTCGAGCGAGGGCATCGCCGCCCTTCCCACCCAGTGGGGCTTCGCCGAGGAGGCCGCCGCCCAGCACGGCCAGAGCGTCGACCGGCGCAATTGGCGGGTGCTGATGAGCTGGCACATCGCCGAGGACCGCGACCAGGCCCGCCGCGAGGCGGTGCTCGGTATGCAGCGCTGGCACAACGAGTACAACGTGAAGGTGCTCGCCCGACCGGGTGCGACTCGCGTCGAGAGCGCGTGGGACCTGCTCGACCAGGTCACGGCCGGCGGCGCGTCCGGTGGCGGCGCAGCGGTGGTGGGCACACCCGACGACCTCGTCGCCGCGATCCGCAACCTGCAGAAGATCACCGGCGGCTTCGGCACGGTGCTCGGCTTCGCTCACGACTGGGCCGACCGCGAGGCGACGTTGCGCTCGTGGGAGCTCGTCGCTCGCTATGTGGTGCCCGAGATCAACGGCTTCACCCGCTCGATGTACGCCTCGGCCGATCACGTCATCAGCCATCAGGCCGAGCTGATGGCCGGGGCCTCGAAGGCCGTGATGACCAAGATCATGGGCCACCAGGGTGCGGCACAGGCAATGGCCACCACCATGGCGCAGATGGCCGCTGCACGCGAGGCTGCGCCCGAAGGTGCCTCCGACACCACGTTCCGCCCGGGCGCCGGCCTGGCCGACGCCCATCAGGCCACCGGCGAGGCCTGACCCTCGGCTGCCGTGGCAGCCTGTGCACCGTCGAGGTCGAAGTAGCGGGCCACGACCGGCCAACGCTGCGGGATCCGGCGCAGGCCCGGCACGGCGAACAGCGGGTGGCTGATGCTGCCGAAGCGTTCGAACACCACGGCGTTCACGGCGAACGCAGCTGTCAACAGCCGGCCGATCGCGAAGAAGTAGCCGAGGGTGGCGACGGACGTGGCCAGTGAGCCGTACGTCGCCGACATCCGCTCGATCTTGTCGGGCAGGTAGATGTGCATGAACCAGCTCAGCCCGGCAAAGGCGACCGCGACGAGGATCGCTCCGGGGAGCAGGGCGCCCGGGTCGGTGCTGCGCCGCGGCAGGATCATCGTCACGAGGAACCAACCGGCACCCATGATCACGGCGACGAGCAACCAGCTGCCGGCCGTGACCGGGATGCCGCCCACCTCGCGGAGCCGCCCGATCAGCATCGATGCGAGCAACATGGCCACGAACAGGCCCGACACCGCTGCGACGCCCCGCACGGCCACTTTCGCCTGACGCGCCGGGAGCTGCCAGGACGACGCCGAGCACGTGGCGAGCACCCGCGCCAGTGAACGGCCCGCCCACAGGGCGAGCACCGACATCGACACGAAGACCCACAGCGACCGGAGCGAATCCTCGGCGAAGATGCGCGTGGCCACCTCGCCAGTGGTCGGTGACTCAGTCAACGGATCGGCCCACCCGTCGAGGTCGACCAGGTTGATCAGACCGAACAGGGCGATGTCGGCGGGCACCACGAACAAGAACAGTCGCAACGCCAAGGCGCTGCCCAGCACGGTGCCGAAGGCGTCGCGATCGCGCTCGTACAGCTGGGTGGCCGTCTCGACCAGACCGCCGTCATCGCGACGGCCCTCGACCCATCCGGTGGCCTGGTCGGCAAGCCGCTTCGCCTTGGCGCTGCCCCGACCGAACAGGCCCGACATCAATCGCTCTCCTTCAACGCCACGGCGTTGGGGGTGACGTTCATCTTCGGCACGTACTCGGCCACCTCGACCTCGCGCTGCTCGCCGAGGTACTTGGCCCGCAGCTCGGCACGACACGACGTGCACGGGCCGTAGAGCCGTTCCGTGACCGTCGTCGCGCAACGCGGGCAGGTGAACGACAGGGTGTCGAGCGAGGGGTCGATCAGGGAAGCCATCGGAGTCATCGTGGCACGGACGCCCAGAACTCCTCCAGCACCGCCGCACTACCGACCGGGTCGCCCAGCATCCACCAGTGCCCCTGACCAGCGAGCTCGACGATGTGCGCACCGAGCTGGTGGGCCACAGCAGTGCCGAGGTCGGCACCGCGCACGAACGGGTCGTGCGGGGCGATCAGGGCCAGGCCGGGGCGGGTGGCAGCCGGTGCCAGCTCACGCCCCCATGCGGCCATGGCCGGCTGCGCGGCCGAGCGGTAGAGGGCCAGCACACACTCGCCCATCGTCGCGTCGCTCACCGCGAGCAGCCGCTCGCCGATGGGGCGGGGGATGCCGATCGCTTCGTAGCCGGCCAGACGATCGTCGAGTGGCGTCGCCAGGCTCTGCTCGAAGTACTGCTCGCCGGCACCGGGGGTCTGCCAGATCTGGGCGAAGTCGTGCCACACGTACTCCGGGTGGAACAACCCGAGCACGTCGCAGGCCCAGGTGCGCACCAGGTCGGGACGGGTGGCGACCAGCCGCATCGCCAGCCCACCACCCCAGTCGTGGCCGACCAGGTCGACCGGGCCGTGGTCGGCAACGACTGCCTCGACCTCGTCGATCAGCCACGCCACGTACTCCTCCTTGGTGGCGCCGAACCCGTCGGGACGCGGGCAGCCGAACCCGGGCAGATGCGGGGTGACGATCACCCGGTCGGGATGGCGTCGCGTGAGCTCGGCGACGAGCGGTTCCCAGATGATCGGGGTCTCCGGGTTGCCGTGGACGAGGACGATCGCAGCACCAGCCATCCGCCCATCCTGCCACCACCCGAGCAGCGCGTCGTCAGGCGTGGTCGGGGGTGCGCGGGAGGAAGCGGTACACGACACCTGCCAGCACCAGGCACACCAGACCGCCCATCCACATCGCCGCGTCCTGACCGGCGATCCAGCCTTCGCCCGCAGCCTGCACCAGCCCTGCGCTCAGCTCCGGGTAGTCGGCCTGGTACCGGTCGGCGACGGCGAGCGCGCCGTTCAGCGATCGGCTCACCTGCAGCACGATGTCGTCACCCACCTGGTCGCGCACATCGGCCGGCAGGCTGGCGAACAGGTCGGTGAAGTAGCGGGTGTAGTACACCGATGACACCGCCCCGAACAGGGCGATGCCGAGCGCGCCGCCGAAGTCGCGGGTGACATCGTTGACCGCCGAGCCCACACCGGCCTGCGACGGGGGCAACGAGTTCATGATCGCGTTCGTGGTGGGGGTGGCCGTCAGCCCCACGCCGGCGCCGAGCAGCAGCATGCCCAAGCCGATCGGCAGGTACGGCATGTCGGCACTCCAGAACCCCGCCCACGCGAACGACAGCGCCATCACCACCAGGCCGAGCGCCACCACCTTGTTCGATCCCCACGGAAGGTCGAGCTTGGCGGACACCTGCGACATGACGAGCATGCCGATCGACGACGGCAGCACCGCCAGACCCGCCTCGAGCGGCGAGTAGCCGAGCACGTTCTGGAAGAACTGCGCGCCGAGGAACGAGTAGCCGAAGGTGGCGAAGAAGACGAACGTGACGGCCAGCGCGGCGATGCCGAACCGTGGCCGCAGGAACGTGCGCACATCGAGCAGTGGATGGTTCGCCTGCAGTTGGCGGCGCACGAACAACAGCCCGGTGACGATGGCCACCACCAGCCCGACGACCACGGTGCCCTCGAGGCCGTGGATCGGCCACTCGATGATCGCGTAGAGCAGCGAGGCGACGAACACCACGCTGAACGCGCCGCCGAGCCAGTCGACGGCGTGGTCGGGTGATCCGCCGTCGCGGGGCAAGGCGAACCAGCCGAGGCCGATCGCCACCAGCGCGATCGGCGCCCCCAGCAAGAACACGCTGCCCCACCAGAAGTGCTCGAGCAGCAACCCGGCGATGACCGGGCCGAGCGCACTGCCTGCCGATGCCACACCGGCCCACAACCCGATCGCACCGACCCGCTCGGCGGGATCGGGGAAGAGCGAGATGATGAACGACAGCGTGGTGGGGAACAGCAGCGCGATCGCCAGACCGGTGAACCCCCGGGCGACGATGAGCATCCCGGTGCTCGACGCCCAGGCCGCGACGATCGAGCCGGGGATGGTGAGCAGCGCACCGAGCAGGTAGAGCAGACGCCGGCCGTAGCGGTCGCCGATGGCGCCGCTCAGCAGCACGAATGAGGTGAGCGCGATCGTGAACGAGTCCGAGATCCAGGCGATCTCCGAGCCCTCGGCGCCGAGGTCGGCCGCGATCACCGGCAGGGCGACGTTGGTGACCGACATGTTCATGACTGCCGTGAACGCGCCGAGCAGCAGCACGGCGAGGGTGAACCTCCGGTTCGGCGACCGGGTCACCGCGGCATCAGCGCTCATCGGGCACCGCTCACAGCACCGAGCGCAGCGACCAGATCTCGGGGAAGAGCACCACGTCGAGCATCGCGCGAAGGTAGCCGACCCCCGACGTGCCGCCCGTCCCTCGCCGCGAGCCGATCACCCGCTCGACCGTGGTGAGGTGGCGGAAGCGCCACAACCGGAACGCGTCCTCGAAGTCGGTGAGCTCCTCGGCGAGTTGGTAGAGGTCCCAGTGCCGGGCGGGATCGCGATAGACCTCGAGCCACGCAGCCTCGACTTCGGTGTCGGGCTCGTGTCGCACCGTCCAGTCGCGGTCGACCGCCCGGGTGGGCACGGCGAGCCCACGGCGGGCCAACAGGCGCAGTGCCTCGTCGTAGAGCGACGGGGCACGCCAAGCAGCCTCGACCTCGGCGAGGCGCTCGGGGCGGTGCTCGTGCGGGGCAAGCATCAGCGGGTCCTTGTTGCCCGCGGCGAACTCGATGCAGCGGTACTGCCAGCTCTGGAAGCCACTCGACCGGCCCAGGTAGGGCCGGATGGCCGAGTACTCGGGCGGGGTCATCGTCGCGAGCACGTCCCAGGCGTGGACCAACTGCTCCATGATGCGGCTCACCCGGGCGAGCATCTTGAACGCAGGCTGCAGCTCGTCGGCGGCGAGCGCGTTGATGGCGGCACGCAGCTCGTGCAGCATCAACTTCATCCACAACTCGCTGGTCTGGTGCTGCACGATGAAGAGCATCTCGTCGTGGTGCGGCGAGAGAGGATGCTGCGCCGACAGCACCTCGTCGAGGCGCAGGTAGTCGCCGTAGCTCATGTCGGCAGAGAAATCGAGCTGCGCGCCGTGCGGGTGCTCGGGGGTGACCTCGTGCATGCCGGCAGTCTCGCACGGTCACCGTTGAACACCGACGGTGGTGTTCTTGACAGAATGGGGCGATGGCCACCGTGACGCCCGATCCGTTCAGCACCGTTCCGAACCTCCCGTCGCCCGCGTACACGCTGCCGGCCGGCGACGCCACGACCGTGCTGCCACAGGTGGCCGCGCCGGCCGTCGCCGTCGACGACACCTCGAAGAAGAAGCGGCGGCGCAAGGCTCGGCGGCACATCCCGATCGGCTCGACCGTGCTGTTCCTCACCGTGCTCGCCGGTGTGGTGGCCCAGGTGGGCGAGCGCCTCGACTGGTGGAACGTCGATGCCGGTGATGCCGTGCTGGTGGGCCTGCTCGCCATCACGGCGGGGTTCGTGCTCAGCAAGATCGTCAACCGCTCGTGGGTGCTGATCCCGATGGTGGTGCTCGCTGCCGCGACCACGGTGGCCTACGCCGTCGCCGAGCCCGATCTCGAGGGCGCGGTCGGCGTGCGCACGCTCACCCCGGGCACCGTCGCCGAGCTCGATGCCCGCGAGCACCTGGCCATCGGTGCACTGACCATCGATCTCCGCGACCTCGCCACCACCGATGCACCCGTGACCCTCGAGGGTGAGGTCGGCGTCGGTGAGCTGAAGGTGCTGCTGCCCGCCGATGTGGGCATCGAGCTCGTCGGCTCGGTGAACAGCGGTCGGATGAGCGTGTTCGGTGAGACGGTGGGCCTCGGCACCGGCATCGACCAGCGCATCATCGTGGCCCCACCGACCGACGGGGCAGGCACGATCGTGCTCGACCTCCACGTCGGTGGTGGCGAGCTCGAGATCCACCGGATGCCCTGACCGACAGGGTCCGTCCGACCTCCATCGCGATCGCCCGGCACGGGTACCGTCGGCCCATGCGCGTCGACGTCATGACCGGTCCGCTCCCACTGCAACAGATGGTGGCCTTCGCCCAGCGCGTGCAGCAGGCAGGCTTCGACGGCATCGTGCTCACCGAGGCCGGCCGCACGGCCTATCTGGCTGCGACCGCTGCGGCGCTGGCCGCACCGGGCCTGCACCTGTCGACCGGTGTGGCCGTGGCGTTCCCGCGCAGCCCGATGGTGACGGCCCAGGTGGCGTGGGAGTTGCAGGAGGCCACCGCCGGCAACTTCCGGCTCGGCCTCGGCACCCAGGTGCGCACCCATGTCGTGCGTCGCTTCGGTGTCGACTTCGACCCGCCCGGCCCCCGCCTGGCCGACTATGTGCGCGCCGTGCGCGCCTGCTTCGCCGGGTTTCGCGGCGCACCGCTCGACCACCACGGGCCGTACTACGAACTGACCTTCCTGAACCGCCAGTGGAGCCCCGGCCCGATCGACGTCGCCGACCCGCGCATCGACGTCGCCGCCGTGAACCCGTGGATGTTGCGGATGGCCGGAGAGGTGGCCGACGGAGTGCACGTCCACCCGATCGGCGAGCCCGGCTACCTGCGTCGCCACGTGGTGCCCAATGTGGCTGCCGGCGCGGCGACGGCCGGTCGCAGTGCTGCCGACGTCGACCTGATCGTGCCGGTGAGCTGCATCGTCGGCGACACCGATGCCGAACGCGAGGCCGACCGCACCGCCCTGCGCGGTGCGTTCAGCTTCTACGGCTCGACCCCGAACTACGCGTTCATCTGGGACGAGGCCGGCTTCGAGGGCACCACCGCCCGCATCCGCGCCCACCAGAAGGCCGGTGACCTTGCGGCCATGACGACGGAGATCACCGACGAGCACCTCGGGGTGTTCGCCACCGAGGCGAGCTGGGACGGCCTGGCCGAGGCACTGGTGTCGAAGTACGACGGCCTGGCGGCACGACTGGTGATGTACAACGCGCTCGGTCCGGGGCCCGACCGGCTCGAGCGGATGGGCGAGGTCGCCCGCCGCATCCGCGCACTCACGCAGTGAGCAGTGGGGCCGTCTTTCGGCCCGATCTCCCACCACGCCGACCCGTCGACGCCGTACAGTCGCACCATGGCCAACACGCTCATCCGCAAGGGACTCCAGATCCCGCTGTTCACCTACCCCGGCGTCGCCCCCGACGAGTTGTTCGAGCACATCGCCTCGATCGCCACCACCGCCGAGCGCAGCGGCTTCGACAGCGTGTGGGTGATGGACCACTTCTACCAGCTGCCCGGTCTCGGCCGCCCCGAGCAGGAGATGTTCGAGTGCTACTCGCTGCTCACCGCGCTCGCCGCGCGCACGAGCACCGTACGGCTCGGCGCCATGGTGGGTGGCATGACCTACCGCAACCCGGCCTTCCTGGCGAAGACCGTCACCGGCCTCGACGTCATCTCGCGCGGCCGGGCGATCTGGGGCATCGGCGCCGGCTGGTTCGAGATGGAGCACACCGCGTACGGCTACGAGTTCGGCACCTTCACCGACCGCTTCGAGAAGCTCGAGGAGGGGTTGCAGATCGCGAAGAGCATGTTCGTGAACGAGCGCACCAGCTTCGAGGGCAAGTGGTTCACCGTGCGCGACGCGCTGAACGTGCCGAAGCCGATCCAGGCCGGCGGCCCGCCCGTGATGATCGGCGGCAGCGGCGAGAAGAAGACCTTGCGGATGGTCGCCCAGTACGGCGACGCATGCAACGTGTTCGGCGACGCCGCCACGGTGGGCCGACTGATGGGCGTGCTCGACGCACACTGCGAGCGCCTCGGCCGCGACCCGGGCGAGATCTGCCGCACCCGACTCGGCACGCTGGTGGTCGGCCGCACGATGGCCGAGGCCGAGGCCAAGGTGAGCGCACGCTTCGGCGGCGCCGCCATCGCGGACCTGCCTGCCGACATGCAGGCTCGGCTGCGCGGCATGTTCGTGATCGGTGACGCAGCAGCCGTGCAGGAGCAGGTGCAGGAGCTGCTCGACGCCGGCCTCGACGGCATCGTGTTCAACATGCCCGATGCCCACGACCTCGAAGCGGTCGAGCTCGCCGGTGAGGTGCTCCGGCCCGTCCTCGGATGAGCGACACCCTGTCGGGCACGTCGACCGACACGCGCACCGTCCACGGCACCTGCCACCACGACTGCCCCGACAGCTGCGGCTGGCTGGTCGAGGTCGCCGGTGACGGGGACCGGGCCGTGCCGGTGCGCCTGCGCGGCAACCCTGCCCACCCCTACAGCCAGGGCGAGCTGTGCCCGAAGGTGAATCGTTTCCTCGACCGCGTCGCCAGCCCCGAGCGGATCACCACCCCGCTGCGGCGAGTGGGCGCCAAGGGTGAGGGGCGCTTCGAGCCGGTGTCGTGGGCCGATGCGCTCGCCGAGATCGGCACGCGGTTCGCCGACATCATCGCCACCGACGGCCCAGGTGCGATCGTGCCGTTCACCAGTGCCGGCAACCAGGGCCTGCTCGCACTGTTCTTCGGCGACCGGCTCTGGAACCACCTCGGCGTGGTTCGACTCACCGGTGCCCTCTGCGGGCTCACCGCCGGCGCAGGCCTCGCCGCCACCTACGGCAGCGGCCGCGGCCTCGACCCGTCGGAGATGCGCCACTCGAAGCTGATCATCCTGTGGGGCACCAACACCAGGCTCACCAACCGGCACCTGTGGCCCACGGTCGAGGCGGCGCGTGCCGAGGGAGCCGAGGTGGTGGTGATCGACCCGATCCGCACCATCACCGCCGACGCGGCCGACTGGTTCATCCAGCCCCTGCCCGGCACCGATGTGGCGCTGATGCTGGCGGTCATGCACGTCCTCGTGCGCGACGGCCTCGTCGACCACGAGTGGGTGGCTGAGCACACCATCGGCTTCGACGAGTTGGCAGCCCATGTCGCCGAGTGGACGCCCGAACAGGCAGCAGCCGTCACCGGTGTGGCCGCAGCCGACATCGAACGACTCGCTCACCTGTACGGCACCGTGCGTCCGGCGGCGATCCGCACACTCATCGGCCCCGAGCACCACGAGCACGGGGCGATGTTCTTCCGCACCCTCGCCTGCCTGCCCGCCCTGGTCGGCGCCTGGCGCCACCGCGGCGGTGGCGTGGCCCGCAGCGTCGGTGTGTGGTGCGACGAGGCCGTCGACATGGCGGCCATCGCCCGACCCGACCTGGCCCGGGCCGGCACCCGGCGTCGCGAGTTGCCGATGGTGCGTGTGGCCGAATGGCTGCACGACGCCACGGCCGACGGCGGCCCGCCAGTGCGCGCCCTGGTGGTGGTGGGTGGCAACCCCGTGGTGACCGTGCCCGACAGTGCCGGCATCGAGCGGGGCCTCGCCCGCGACGACCTGTTCACCGTGGTGCACGAGCAGTTCCTCACCGACACCGCTCGGTGGGCCGACATCGTGCTGCCCGCCACCACGCAGATCGAGGCGGTCGACGTGGTCACCTCGTGGGGCCACCTCTACCTCGGCTGGAACGAGCCGGCCATCGCGCCCGTCGGCGACTCGGTGAGCAACAGCGAGCTCCACCGTCGTCTGGCCGCGGCCCTCGGCTGCACCGAGCCCGCGCTGTTCGACGACGACCACCAGGTGCTCGCCGAGGCCATCACCGGCGTCGACATCGAGCAGTTGCGCGAGGTGGGCTTCCTGCGCAGCCCGGCCTACCCGAGCGACGGCCGGCCCTACGCCGAGGGCGGGTTCGCCACCGCATCGGGTCGGGTCGAGTTGGCGAGCGACAGCCTGGTTGCGCGTGGCCTGCCCCGCCTGCCCACCTACACGCCGGCCCACGAAGGCCACGGTGGCGACCGAGCGCTGCTCGACCGGTTCCCCTTCGCACTGCTCACCCCGAAGCAGCACGTCCGCTTCTTGAACTCGAGCTACTCGCACCTGCCGGGCCACGGGCCACTCGAGGGTGGGCCGTACGTCGAGATGATGGCCGCGGACGCAGCCCGGCTCGGCGTGGTCGACGGCCGGACGGTGCGTGTGCACAACGACCGCGGCGAGCTGCACCTGCCCGTGAAGGTGACCGAGCGACTCCGCCCCGGCGTGGTGGCGATCCCCTGGGGGTGGTGGCAGCGCGACCATGGCGACGCGGCGAGCGCCAACGCGCTCACCAGTGCCACGCTCACCGACTGGGGTGGCGGTGTGGCCTACAGCGACACGCTCGTGGCCATCGACCCGGCCTGAAACCGGGCCGAGCACCCCCAGCATGCAGGGGTAGCCTTGCCCCATGGCCGGCGATCTCATCTACGCGTTCCGTGTGATGCGCCTGCCGTTGCTCGATGCCGGTGGTGCCGCCATCGGCCGACTCGAGGACATCGTCGTCGTCCCGCCCCAAGAGGGCGCCGCGCCGCGAGTGCTCGGCTTCGTCGCCCTCAGCCAGCGGCGCCGGATCTTCGTCAACGTCGGTCGCATCGGGTCGCTCGACAGTGAGGGGGCCCGGCTGCGCAGCTGGGACGTCGACCTCAACCCGTTCAAGGTGCGCAGCGGCGAACTGCTCATCGGGCGCGACCTGATCGACAGCCGGGTGGGCGACGAGACCGTCAGCGACGTCGCCCTGCGACCCGGCGGCGACGGCCGCCAGACGTGGTGGGAAGTGTCCAAGGTCCGCCTCGCCAGGCGGACCGCACTGCGCCGCCGGCCCAGCTACCGGTTGCTCGACTACACCGAGGTGCCCGCGCTGTTCCGCAGCGCACCGGGCAACGAGATCGCGGCCGAAGCGGCCCGGATGCGCGACATGCACCCGAGCGACGTGGCCGCCATCGTGCGCTCCCTGCCCCTCACCCAGCGCAAGCAGCTCGCCGCAGTGATGGACGACGAGCGCCTCGCCGACCTGCTCGAGGAATTGCCCGAGGCCGAGCAGCTGCGCATCATCGAAGGTCTCGACCTCGAACGGCTGCTCGGCGTGCTCGAGGAGATGGAGTACGACGACGCGGCCGACCTGCTCGCCGAGATGCCGGGCGAGCAGCGCACCGCGATCCTCGAGGCGATGGACGACGAGGATGCCGACGTGATGCGTCGCCTTCTGGCCTACGAAGACGGCACCGCCGGCTCGCTGATGACGCCGGAGATCATCGTCCTCGGGCCCACCGCCACCGTCGCGCAGGCGCTGGCCGAGATCCGCGACCCCGAGTGGTTGGTGAGCATCGCTGCCCAGGTGTTCGTGGTGAACCCGCCGTACAAGCCACCCACCGGCACCTATCTCGGCATCGTCCACTTCCAGCGCCTGCTGCGCGAACCGCCGAGCATGGAGCTCGGCCGGTGCCTCGAGCAGGAGCCCACCATCACCCCGGAACTGTCCGAGCGCGAGGTGGCCGAGCGGCTGGCCAGCTACAACATGCTCGCCGTCGGGGTGTGCGACGACGCGGGCCGCCTGCTCGGGGCGATCACCGTCGACGACGTCCTCGACCGCACCCTGCCGGCCGGCTGGCGCCAGCGGCGGCGCATCGGCGCACCCCTCGGTGCGGGGGCTGCAGGAGGTGCAGCGAGCGCAGGGGGCGCGTCATGAGCCGCCGCGACGACCTCACCACACCGCGCCAGCGGCGGCGCATCGGCGTGCACTACGACCCGGAGGCGTTCGGCCGCTTCAGCGAGAGCGTCGCCCGCTTGATGGGCACCGCCCGCTTCCTCGTCTACCAGACGTTCTTCTGCCTGGCCTGGGTCACGTGGAACACCTTCGCACCCCAGGATTGGCGCTTCGACCCGTGGCAGTTCATCGGCCTCACCCTGCTGCTGTCACTGCAGGCCGCCTACGCCGCACCGCTGATCCTGCTCGCCCAGAACCGCCAGGAGCAGCGCGACCGTGTGCAGACCGACCTCGACCGACGGGTGGCCGAGCGCACCCAGGCCGACACCGAGTTCTTGGCGCGCGAGATCGCCAGCGTGCGCCTGTCACTCGCCGACGTGGCGACCACCAGCGAGATCGGCGATCACCTCGACCGCCTCACGCAAGCGATCGACCGGATGAACGAGCGACTCGGCGAGCTCGAGGTGCGCGCCACCAAGGGCGAACCGCTCGATCAGCCGCGGCCCGACGAGAACGGCTGACCGCCGGCAGGGGCGAGCCGGGCCACCACGTGGTCGACCAGTTCGCGGGTGAGCGCCGAGAACTCGTACGGCAACTCCCACGGCGCCAGGTGGTCGCCCACCAACTCGCGTGAATGGGCGCCGAGCGCAGCGGCCAACTGCCGCTGCCGGCGTGGCATGACCAGGCGGTCGCGAGTGGTGATCAGCGCAGCGGCCGGGCGGTCGAGCTGACCGGCCCACGGTCGGGCGTCGTAGCGCGACAGCGCGCGCCCGGCCTGGACGATGGCGACCGGGTCGCCGCGACGGGCCTCGGCCTCGAGCCATGGGGTCACCGGCTGCAGCGGGTGCCCCGGGCCGAGCATGCGCGCCACACCCTGATGGAGCAGACGGGGGTAGGTCCACGAGCGCAGCAGCGAACCGAGCAGCGGCACCATGCGCCACCGGGCCCGATCACTCCAGCGGGCCCGCCACTCGAGCGCCGTCGCCTCGACCACCAGCCCGGCGACGAGGTCGGGATGGCGGCGCGCGAGGTGGAGGCTGATCGGCCCACCCATCGAGTAGCCGACGGTGACGACCCGGTCGAGGCCGAGGGCGCGGAGCACCCCGGCCGCATCGTCGGCAGCGTCCTCGAGTCGGAACGGCTCGGCGGTGCGCAGGCCACGGCCGTGGCCACGATGATCGACGCCGACGAACGAGTAGGCCGCCGCCAGTTGCTCGTACGCCATGAAGAACTGCAGGTCGGCGCTGGCTGTCCAGCCGTGCAGCAGCAGCACGGTGGGAGCGTTCGGGTCGGGGTGCTGATGGTGACGGACGAACACCTCGCCGCGGCCCGGCACAGCGACCAGCCGACCGGGCGGAAGCCACGGCAGTTGCATCGACCCGCCGGCAACCGCGCCGGGAGGGTGGGCACTCATTCGGCACCCAGCCTGGCGATCCCGGTGTACTCCTGCAGCAGCACCCCGGCATCGACTGCGGCGAGCAGCAGCCACCGGGCCAGGTCGGCGTCGTCGCCACCCACCCTGGCACCGATGTGCGCCCGTTCGGTGGCACATGCCTCGGCGTAGAGCGCCGCCACGGTGCCGGCGATGTCGCCGGTGCGACCGACGGCGCCGACGACATTGGTGACGCGCGAGCCGTCGGCCATCCCACCACGGACCTCCACCCGAATGGCACCGCGGTCGCCGTCGCGGTGCGGCGGGGCGAGCAGTGGTAGGCGGGCGGTCAGGCGGTCGCGACGGCGCGCCGACACTCGGGCCGAGATCCGCTCGGCGACGGGGAACGCCCGGCGGAGCAGGTACGGATCGGCCAGCGCACCGCGGTAGCAGTCGGCCGGGCCGATCGGTTCGGGGAACCACAGCAACTCCCGACCACTCCCCCCGGGATGCTCGATCCACTCGCCGTCGTGCCAGCCGATCGCCCGTGAGCCGAGCGCATCGTGGTGTTGGCGGGCGCACGCCGGGCCACCCGTGCCATGCAGCGCGACGTGGATCTCGTCGGTGCTGTCGAGCTGACCGGCCAGGTGGCGCGCCAGCACCCCGGTGAGACCGGGCGACATCCCCGCCCCGACCACCAGCCGGCGCCCGAGCGACAGCGCCAGCTCGTCGAGGTCGATCAATGCGGCGACGTCGTCGAGGTCGTCGCTGAGACTCACCACATCGCAGCCCTCGGCCAGCAGCTCGGCGGCGAGGTGCGAGTGGGGTGCGGGGCAGGCCAGCACCACCACATCGACCACCGCCAGCTCGCTCGGATCGTCGAGCACCACACCGCCGAAGCGGCGTGAGGCGCGCACGGCCACGCCGACGCCGATGTCGGACCACGCCGCGCGAAGGCCGCGGGCGCGAAGCGTGCGCCCGACCGCCTGGCCGGTGACGCCTGCGCCGAGGATCCCGACGACGGCGTCGCCCGGGTTCATCCGCGGTCACCACCGATGCGCAACTCGCGCCACCCACCGTGCTGCGGGGGCACGCCACCCTCGCCCCGCAGGCGCAGCACACCAGCAATGATGCTGGCCAAGGACAACGCGAGCAACGCTCGGCGGAGCAACTTCACATGCCGAGCGTACTGCCGGGGCCGGAGCCGGCCACGTCGGCGGCCGCGGCTGATCCGGGCCCGACAACGACGAAGGCCCCCTGTCGGGGGCCTTCGGGCACTCGATGGCGCAGCGGTGGGGCTAACAAGAATCGAACTTGTGACCTCATCCTTATCAGGGATGCGCTCTAACCGACTGAGCTATAGCCCCGCTAGCAGACGGCAAGGCTATCGGGCTGGGGCCGGTTCCCTCAACCGTCGCGCGAGGAACGGGCGATGACCTCTTCTTCGAGCACGCTCACCCGGATGCCGCCGACGAGGTCGGTGATCAGGTTGAACATCGTGGCCACCAACACCACAAAGCCGGTGAGGCCGACCGCGACGAACAGCCCGCCGATCCAGGCGTTGTGGAAGATCTCGCCACCGTTGAACTGGAACTCCGACCAGCCGAACTGCTCGAAGAACTGCTCGACGTTGTCGATGGTGCCCGTCGCATAGGCGACGTTCCAGAGCAACACCCCCGCAGTGAGGCAGACGCCGTAGAGCACGACGTTGAACACGAGGGCCACCTTGAACACGCTCCACGTGTCGACGTGGCGCACCACCCGAGTGACACGCCGGACCCGCGGCCGCCGGCGACCCATCACCACCTTCGACGCCGGCTGACTGGCCGGGCTCGGCGACGAGGTGTACGACCCAGCGGCCGTGGCCGGAACCTTCGGCGTGGCCGGCACGCGTGGCTCGGCCTCGACGATTCGTGGCAGCGTCGCGGTGTCGGCTGCGGCAGGCGCGTCACCCACTCGGCCGAGGGCCTCGACGCTGCCGGATGGCGACACCTTGGTCGAGCGACCGGTAGTGCTCGCCTCACGCGCCCGACGCGGTCCGCGGTCGGATGCGGGCCGCGCTGGTGTGCTCACGCCCGAGAGTGTAGAGAACTGCGTGGGTCGTACCTGTTCAGGGGCCGTCACTCGCCCGCGCGACGGCCGTCGCGCCGTTGCGCTCGACGACCACCACGACGTCGGCACCGTCGCGCTCGAACGACACCAACCGTGCGCCGTTGGCCACAGCGAGCGACCCGGCAGCCGCTGACCCGCCGCGCACTCCGGCCAAGGCCGCAGCATCGGCGGCGACCTGTGCCCGGTGCTCGCCGATCACCGCCGCACCGAGACGCGCCGCGCCCACCGCCACGAGGGCGGCCAGCACGAGCACGACCGGCAGCATCAGGACCGCCTGGCCCCGGTCGGAGCGCGTGGCGTCAGTCGTCGCTGGACAGGATGAGCGCGACCGAGGCAACGGTCTGGCCCTCGTCGAGGTTCATGATCGACACCCCGGTGGCATCGCGGCCGATGTGCCGGATGCCGCGCACCTGGGTGCGGATCGTCTGCCCGTCGGAGGCCACTGCCACGATCTCGTCCTCATCGCCCACCATGAACGCGGCCACCACGGCCACGCCCTTGTTGCGGATGAACTTGATGCCCTTCACGCCCTGACCGCCACGACCCTGGAGGTTGAACTTGTCGAGCTGCACACGCTTGCCGAAGCCGCGCTCGGTGATCATCAGGATCGAGGTGTCGTCCTTCGCGAGGTCGCAACTCACCACCTGATCGCCGGCCTTCAGCTTCATGCCCCGCACACCGGACGCGGCACGGCCCATGGCCCGCACCTCGTCCTCGTTGAAACGGATGGTCATGCCGCTCTTCGACACCATGAAGATGTCGTCGCCGCCGGTGGTCTCGATCACCCGCACCAGCTCGTCGCCGTCACGCAGGTTGAGTGCGATCAGGCCGTCGCGACGGCTGTTGTCGTACTCGTCGATGCGGGTCTTCTTCACCACGCCGTCGCGGGTCGCGAAGAACAAGAACCGTTCGGTGGCGAAGTCGCGGGTGTCGATGATGGCCTGGATCGTCTCGCCGGCCTGCAGTTGCAGGACGTTGACGACAGGTGTGCCCTTGGCCGCGCGCTCGCGCTCGGGGATCTCGTGCGCCCGCAGGCGGTAGACGCGACCGCGGTTGGAGAAGAACAACAGGTAGGCGTGCGCCGTCGTGAAGTTGACGTGGCGGATGATGTCGTCGGCCTTCAGCCTGGCGCCGGCGACGCCCTTGCCACCGCGACCCTGGGTCTTGAAGCTGACAGCGGGCACGGCCTTCACGTACTGCGCCTCGGTCATCAAGATGACGAGCTCTTTGTCCTCGACGAGATCCTCGATGCTCATGTCGCCGGTGTCGAACACGATCGGGCACACGCGCGCCGTGGCGAACTCCTCCCGGATGGCGGTGAGCTCGGTCTTGATGACGCCGCGCAGCTTGACGGGGTCGTCGAGGATCGACTGCAGCTCGGTGATCCGCTCGCGCAGCTCCTCGGTCTCGCGCTCGAGGTCGATGCGGCTGAGCCGGGTGAGCTGGCGCAGCTGCATGTCGAGGATGTCGATCGCCTGCAGTTCGCTGAACTCGTACGGCGGAGCCATCAGCTGCTCTTTGGCGCTGCCCGCGTCGTCGCTGGCGCGGATGAGGGCGATGATCGCGTCGATGACGTTCAGCGCCTTGAGGCGGCCCTCGAGCAAGTGAGCCCGGCGCCGGGCCTTGTCGAGGCGGTACTCGGTGCGCCGGGTGATGACCTCGACCTGATGGCGGATGTAGCCCTCGAGCGCGGTGGCCAGGTTGAGCGTGCGCGGCACGCCGTCGACGAGGGCCACCATGTTCACACCGAAGCTGGTCTGCAGTTGGGTGAGCTTGTACAGGTTGTTGAGCACCACGTTGGCGTTGGCGTCGCGCTTCAGGGTGATCACCAGGTTGGTCTTGCCACCCGAGGAGCCGTCGTTGACGTCGCTGATGCCGTCGAGCTCGCCGGAGTCGACCAGTTCCTGGATGCGGCCTGCGATCGACGAGCAGCTCGACTGGTAGGGCAGCTCGGTGACGACGATCTGGTAGCCGCCACGGCGGGTCTCTTCGATGGTGGCCTTGGCCCGCATCTTGATGCTGCCGCGACCGGTGCGGTAGGCGTCGATGATGCCGGCGCGCCCGAGGATCACGCCACCCGTCGGGAAGTCCGGGCCCTTCACGAACTGCATCAGATCGTCCGGGGTCGAACCGGGGTTGTCGATGAGATGGATCGTCGCGTCGATCACCTCGCCGAGGTTGTGCGGCGGGATGTTGGTGGCCATGCCCACGGCGATGCCCTGGCTGCCGTTGACGAGCAGGTTCGGGAACCGGGCAGGCAGCACGGTGGGCTCGTCGCGGCTGCCGTCGTAGGTGGGCGCCATGTCGACGGTGTTCTCGTCGATGTCGGCGAGGAGCTGCATCGCCAAGGGGTGCAGCCGCGCCTCGGTGTTGTGGTTGACGAACCCGCCGGCCAGGAACGAATGATCATCGGAGTCGACGCGCAGGGAGTACACCGCTGCCGGCGCGTCGTCGACCACCGATGTGATCTCCTCGAACCGGTAGCCGGAGTCCATCACCGGCAGGATCGTGCGCAGGATCTCGTCGTCGTTGATGCGGTCGATGATCCGCAGTCGCTCGGTCTCCCACCGTTCGACCCGGTCGAAATTGTGCTGCGTGAGCCACTTCCGACCAGACCCCCGGACGCCAGCCGGCAGCTCGCTGCGCACGAAGTCGGCCACGAACGGGACCTTGTCGGAGCTGAGCCGGTGCGGCCGCAACGGCGCATGGCTGACCAGCTCGGCCAGCTTCGCCTGCTTGGTGGCCAGGAAGCCGACGCGCTCGGCGAACGCCCGCACGTTGCGCAGGCCGGAAATGATCAGTCGATGCTCCACGCTGCCGCTCGTGCGGGTGTACTGCTTTCGCGTGGCCAGCACGCCGAACTCGAGCAGCATCTCCTGCAACTCCCGGGCCAGCCGGTCGCTGTAGGTCGTGTAGTGGACGGAGAAGCCGTCCGACGCGACACGCGGGCCACCATCGCCCTCGAAGCAGGCCATCAGGAACGCGCGCTTGACACCCCAGCCGCCCCGCCAGACAGCCTCGGGGATGTATTTGTGTTCGGACCGGACCTCGATCATGTCGGCAAGCGGCCCGTTACGGAAGGCCTCCATGTCGTGCACGTCGAGCTCGTGGAGCGGACGTCGATCGACACGGGTCTGTCGGGTGGACACGTACCGACGTCCACCGATGAGTTGGTCGTACGCGAAGACCACCTCGTCGAAGAACGAACGATCGGTGTTGTTGAAACCGGCCCGCTCGGTGCTGGCCCAACCTTCGCTGACCCATGCACCACAGAGCAGGCCGAGCATCGACTCGCGTGCCGTCGGCACCACCGACGCCCACGCATTGCGCGCCAAACACACCACGGTGCCGGGCGTGACCTCGTCGAGTTGCAGCCATTGGAACATCGGTACGCCGGCAATGGGCACCAGGCAGAGCACGAGATGGTTGTGACTGCCGCGGAGCTCGAACCCCGACGATGTGGTGATCGCCTTGGTGGGATGTACCCCGGAGTTGAACACCCGGCTGACATGCACCGGCTTTCCATCGCGGTCGAGGACATCGAAATCGACCTCGCGCTCGCTATTCAACGGTGCGTCGACCAGTTCGACGATCGGCACACTCGAGCCATCGGCCATGCGTACCCGGGTATCGCCGGTGACGCAGTAGCGCGCAGCGGCCGGCCCGAAGTCCGGAGAACCGTAGTTGCCATGGAAGTCGATGAGCGGGTGGCGCAGCGAGAACGGCTGGGCCATGCGCACGAGTGCGTCGTAGATCGCGCCGTCGCCGTGCGGGTGGTACTTGGCCATCGTGTCGCCGCTGACACGGGCCGACTTCACGAACGGTCGGTCGGGGCGGAAGCCCTGCTCGTCCATGTCCCAGATGATCCGGCGGTGCACGGGCTTCAGGCCGTCGCGCACATCGGGCAGGGCGCGCGACATGATGACCGACATCGCGTAGTCGAGGAAGCTGCGCTCCATCTCGTCCTGGAGCGCGACCGGCTGCACGGAGAGGTTCTCGACCTCGCCGCCGGAGCTGTCGTCGGGCGTGGGGGTGGCGTCGTTGTTGTCGCTCATCAGAAGTCGAGGTTCCTCACATCACGTGCGTTGGTGGTGATGAACTGCTTGCGCAGGTCGACGTCGTCGCCCATGAGCACGCTCATGATCTCGTCGGCCAGGGCGGCCTCTTCGACGTTGACCTGCAGCAGCGTGCGCGACGCTGCGTCCATCGTGGTGCTGCGGAGCTCTTCCCAGTCCATCTCGCCCAGGCCCTTCAGGCGCTGGAACTCCTTCTTGTGGTTGGGGTGCTCGGCCAGGAAGCGGGCCTTGGCGGCGTCGTCTTTCAGGTAGATCTTCGACTTGCCGACCTCGGTCGAGAACAGCGGCGGCTGGGCGATGTAGACGAACCCGGCATCGACCATCGGGCGCATCTGGCGATAGAAGAACGTGAGCAGCAGGGTGCGGATGTGGCTGCCGTCGACATCGGCGTCGGCCAGCACGATGACCTTGTGGTAGCGGGCCTTGGCGGCGTCGAACTCCTCGCCGATGCCGCCGCCGATGGCCGTGACGAGGTTCTGCACCTCGTTGTTCTTCAGCATCTTGTCGATGCGGGCCCGCTCGACGTTGAGGATCTTGCCGCGGATCGGCAGGATCGCCTGGGTGCGCGGGTCGCGGGCGTCGAGCGCCGTGCCACCGGCAGAGTCGCCTTCGACGATGAACAGTTCGCTCTCGGCCGGGTTGCCGCTCGTGCAGTCCTTGAGCTTGTCGGGCATCCCGGCACCGGTGAGCGCCGTCTTGCGACGGATGGCATTGCGCGCGTTCTTCGCGGCGACGCGTGCCTGGGCTGCGGCCTGGGCCTTCTTCACCAGGCGGTTGGCCTCGGTGGGGTTCTCCTCGAGCCACTCGGCGAGCTTTTCGTTGGTGGCCTTCTGCACGAACGATCGCATCGGGACGTTGCCGAGCTTGGCCTTGGTCTGGCCCTCGAACTGCGGCTCGCGCAACTTCACTGCGACGATGGCGGTGATGCCTTCGCGGATGTCCTCGCCGAGCAGGTTGTCGTCTTTTTCCTTCAGCAGGTTCTTGCTGCGGGCGTACTTGTTCACGACGCTGGTGAGAGCCGTCTTGAAGCCCTCGACGTGCATGCCGCCCTCGATGGTGGAGATGCCGTTGGCGTAGCCGTGGATGCCCTCGTGGTAGCCGGTGTTCCACTGCATGGCGATGTCGAGGGTCTGGGCGTTCTCGTCGTCCTCCTCCTCGAAGTGGGCGACCTTGGTGAACAGCGCCTCTTTCGACGCGTTGAGGTGCTTCACGAAGTCGACGATGCCGCCCTTGTACTGGAAGGTGACGTCCTGCTCGCGGCCCGGGCGTTCGTCGCGGAAGACGATCTCGAGGCCCTTGTTGAGGAAGGCCATGGTCTGCAAGCGCTCGAGCACGGTGCGCGCCACGAACTCGACACCCTCGGCCACGAAGATCGCGGGGTCGGGCCAGAAGGTGACGGTGGTGCCGGTCGTGCGGCCCCGCGCCGGGGTGGGCCCGGCCACAGCGATCTTGCCCTGGGGCTTGCCGCCCTTGGCGTACTCCTGGGTGTAGTGCTGGCCACCCCGGTCGATGTCGAGCAGCAGGCGCTCGCTGAGGGCATTCACCACGCTGACGCCCACACCGTGCAGGCCGCCCGACACCTTGTAGCCCTCGCCGCCGAACTTGCCGCCGGCATGGAGCACGGTGAGCACCACCTCGGCAGCGCTCTTGCCCTTGTGCGGACCGGACGGGTAGGGGTCGACGGGGATGCCGCGGCCGTTGTCGTCGACACGGCAACCGCCGTCGGCGAGCAGGGTGATGCCGATGCGGGTGCAGAAGCCCGCCATCGCCTCGTCGACGGAGTTGTCGACCACCTCCCAGATGAGGTGGTGGAGCCCGGCGAGACCGGTCGAACCGATGTACATCCCGGGGCGTTTGCGCACCGGATCGAGGCCTTCGAGCACCTGGATGTCCTTGGCGCCGTAGTCGCTCGTTGGCTTGTTGGTGTCTGCGGACACGCGCACCTCTGTGTTGGAAGGAAAAACCGGCCGTGACCAGCGGATTCGTAGGTGACCCGAGGGCTGACGGAGGGGCTTCCCGAGACGTGTCAGCCGGCGTCACGACGTCGCTGCCATCCTACCGGAGGGGTGCTGCGCAGAGGTGGACAGCGGGGCTGTTCAGCGGCGCTTGACGCGGATCTCGAAGCGCTCGACCGAGGCTCCGATCGTGGCCTTCAGACGGGCCTTCAGATCGGCCTCGAGAAAGCGCAGTTGCGTCGCCCAGGCAGGGTCGTCGACCTCGACGATCAGCCGGTCGCCGTCGAGTTTCACGGGCTGCACATGGCCGGCGACCACGTCGCCGACGATCTCGTTCCACCGCCCGAACACCCCGCCCATCGTGCGCGGGGCCATGGCACCCGTCGACCTCGACGGGCCGCGCAACGACTCGACCACACCGGCGAGGCTGTCGCTGATCGGGACCGGTTCGCGGCGCACCGCTCGATCGTACCCGGACGGGTCAGAGCGCAGCAGCGGCGATGGAGTCCCAATTGCCCTGGAGGACGAGGTAGTCGTACACCCCGTGCAGCAGCATGCACAGCACGAGCGACCCGGACGTGCGGCGCAGGGCGTAGATGGCGGTTCCGATGACCGCGGTCTGGAACACCTGGATCAGCGTCGGCCCGACCGGGGCGCCGACCAGGATGTTCGGCAGGTGGAAGAGGCCGAACAAGGCGCCAGAGAACACCACGGCTCGCCATTCGCGATCGAACAAGCGTCGAGCTCCGACGAGCATCATCCCGCGGAAGGTCATCTCCTCGGTGATGCCCACCAGCATCGTGGTGGTCAGCACGGCGACCAGATAGCCCGACCCGGCGTCTTGCGGACCGGCCGCGGCGAACCCCAGCAGCGCGAGCACAAGCAGGAGCGCGGGAAAGATCCAGAGCCACGTGCGCGTGGTGCGCACCGGATCGCGCAGCACCGACTTCCACCAGCCGAGCTTGGTGATCACCGCTGCCTGGAAGGCCAGCACCACGAGCAGCGGGATGATGAACTGGCGGACCCACGGCGTGCTCTGGTCGCCGAGGAACTCGAACTTCACCCGGTCGTCGCCGGGGAGGAGCAGGATCAGACCGATCCAGATGATCACGTGCGCGACGAAGATGCCGAGCAACAGCGGGATGGTGGGCTTCACCCCCTCGTGAACGGCGAGCGGGTTCCCAGCAGGCGGTGCGGCGGTGTCGGTCACGGCGGCGAAGAGTAGTCCGCGCCGACGACTGCTCCGGACGAGATGCGCACCACGGCGTCGGGGTGCGCGGCCGGGGGCAACGACGCCGCGGTGGTGAGCACCACCTGCCCCGGTGGGAGATGGCCGAGCAGGGCGGTGGCCCGGCCATCGTCGAGCTCGCTCAGCACATCGTCGAGCACCAGCACGGGTGCGCTGCCGGTGCGCTCGGTCACCAGCCGGTGGGCACCGAGGCGCAGCGACAACGCGAGGGTCCGTTGCTCGCCCTGCGAGGCATGGGTACGGGCAGGCATGCCGTTCAGGAACAGCTCGAGGTCGTCGCGATGCGGCCCGACGGTCGACACACCGCGACGGACGTCGTCGGTGCGCGATGCGGCCAGCGCATCGGCCAGGCCACGGCGGCGCCACTCGGGCTCGTAGCGCAGCTCGATCGGGGTTGGTCGTCCGGCGAGGCGTTCGTAGGCCTCGAGCGCGAAGGGCTCGAGGCGAGCCACCAGCACCGAACGGGCGTGGCCGAACTGCTCGCCGAGCTCGGCGAGCTTCGCGTCCCACACGTCGAGGGTGATCTCGACCTCGTCGCTCAGACGCCCGCCCGCCTGCTTCAACAGCGTGTTGCGCTGCTTGACGACGCGGTCGAGCTCGAGGCGCATCGCGTCGTACTTCAACGCCAGGTCGACCAGGGTGTCGTCGAGGAACCGTCGCCGTTCACCCGGGCCCTCTTTCACCAGGGCCAGGTCGTCGGGGGAGAACACGCTGACGCGCAGCACGCCGAGCAGGTCGCGGCTGCGCTCGAGCCGGTTGCGGTTCACCAGCACACGGTTGCGTCCGATGCGGCTGATCTCGGCCTCGACGAGCACCTCGCGGCCGTCGTCGTGGACGATCGTGGCGCGGATGACTGCGCTGTCGGCGCCCACGCGCACCATCGCCTCGGTGGGCGAGCCACGGAAGCTGTCGAGCCGCGCCAGGTAGGCGAGGGCCTCGGCGAGGTTGGTCTTGCCCTGCCCGTTCAGGCCGATCACCGCGGTGATGCCCGCGTGCAGATCGAACGAGGCGCTGACGTAGTTGCGGAAGTCGACGAGCTCGAGGTGGCCGACGATCATGCGTCGTGCTGGACGCGCACCGGCATGAGCAGGTAGAGGAAGTCGGCGTTGCCGACGCCGCGCACGATGGCCGGCTTCAGTCCGTCGGTGGTCGACAGCGTGACCTCGTCGTCGGGCACGGCCTCGACACCGGCGGCCAGGTAGTCGGGGTTGAACGCCACCCGCAGCTCGTCGCCTGTGGCGGTGGCGTCGAGCTCTTCGCTGGCGTTGCCGATGTCCTGGGTGATGGTGGTGAGCTGCAGCGAGTCGGTGCCGATCTTCAACCGCAACACCGACGTCGCCGTCGAGGTCTCGCGGGCCAGGATCTTCATGCGCTTGATCGCATCGAGCAGCTCGGCGCGGTTGACCGTCAGGATGTTCGGGTGGCTCGGCGGGATGAGCTGGCGGTAGTTGGGGAAGTCGCCCGAGATCAACCGGGTGCTGAGCCTGGTGCCTGCGATCTCGAACGTGGCGTCGTTGTCGCCGAGGCGCAACGTGAGCTCTTGGCCGTCGCCGAGCACGCGCTGCAGTTCGGTGAGGGCGCGAGCCGGGACGAGCACCTTCTGGTCGGAGCCGAGCACACTCACACCGGGCAGGTCGCGCACCGCCAAGCGGTACGAGTCGGTCGCCACGAGGCGCAGGCCCTCGTTCTCGGCAGTCAGCAGCACACCGGTGAGGATGGCCCGACCCTCGTCGCGGCTGGCAGCGCTGACGACCTGGCGCAGGGCGTCGCCGAACGCCGCGGCATCGATCGTGACGGCCTGCATGACCGGCAGGGCGATACGCGGGAAGTCGTCGAAGTTCAGTGCTCGCACGGCGAAGTTCGATCGGCCGGCGCTGATGCGCACCTCATCGTCCTCGGACGACATCTCGACAGCTCCGGACGGCAGTGACCGGACGATGTCGGACGACAGCCGGGCCGGGATGACCGCACCGCCGTCGGTCTCACCGGCGACGGTGATCGTGCGCTGGATGGTCAGCTCGAGGTCGGTGCCGGTGATGGTGAGCTCGTCACCGATGAGCTCGAGACGTAGCCCGGACAGCACCGGCAGCGTGGCGGTGCCACCTCGGGCTGCTCGGCCGGCGGTGCCGAGCGCATCGGCCAGGACGTCTCGTTCGCAGCGGAACTTCACAGGTCAGCCTTTCTCACCATGAGGGTACGTGCAATGGTAATGCTCGTAATAAGTGCTGTGGACTGTGCACAACGTGGTGTTCGTCCAGCGTAGGGGTGTTTTTCGAGCGCACAGCTCGATCCACGGTGGTCCACAGGTCGCGAATGACGCGGATGTGGTTCGGTGGATGACATCGGGCGCGTCCACCGCGGCGCAGCCGTCGTCCCCAGCCTGTGCACAGCCTTCAGCTCGCTTTCAGACGTTGGATGAGGTCGGTCACCTGGTCGTAGACCTGCTTGCGTTCTTTCATCTGCCGCTGGATCTTGTCGACGGCATGGATGACCGTGGTGTGGTCGCGGCCGCCGAACAGCCGGGCGATGCTCGGGTAGCTCAGGTCGGTGAGCTCGCGGAAGACGTACATCGCGGTCTGGCGGGCCGACACCAACGGGCGCTGCCGGCTGCGGCCGCGGAGCGCGTCGACGCTGAAGCCGAGGATGTTCGCGATCTCCTGGAGCATCTCGTCGTCGGTGCGTTGCTTCACCACGGTGTCGGTGAGCAGGTCGCTCAGCAACTGCTCGGCCAGGTGGGTCGAGACGGGGACGTTGTTCAAGCTGGCGTAGGCCGAGACGCGGATGAGCGCGCCCTCGAGCTCGCGGATGTTGCTGGTGACGTGGCTGGCGATGAACTCGAGCGTGTCGGACGGCACCGGGCTGCGGTCGCGTTCGGCCTTGTTGCGCAAGATCGCAAGGCGGGTCTCGAGGTCGGGCGGCTGGATGTCGGTGATCAGGCCCCACTTGAAGCGGCCGCGCAGGCGCTCCTCGAGCGTGGGGATGGCGTCAGGGACTCGGTCGCTCGAGATGACGATCTGCTTGTTCTGCCCGTGGAGCGAGTTGAACGTGTGGAAGAACTCCTCCTGGAGGCCTTCCTTGCCTTCCATGAACTGGATGTCGTCGATGAGCAGGACATCGATGTCGCGGTAGCGCCGCTTGAACGCACCGATGGTGTTGCTGCGGATGCCGTCGACGTACTCGTTGAGGAAGGTCTCGGTGCTGACGTACCGCACGGTGTCGTGCTGGTAGTGCCTGTGCACGTAGTGGCCGATGGCGTGCAGCAAGTGGGTCTTGCCCAGACCGGCCGAGCCGTAGATGAACAGCGGGTTGTACGAGCGGCCCGGTGTTTCGGCGACCCGCAGTGCTGCAGCGAGGGCGAACTGGTTGGATGCGCCCTTCACGAACGTCTCGAACGTGTACCGCGGGTTGAGCCCGGCGAGGTCCATCGCCGTGTTGGTGCGGTTCTGGCTGAACCCCGACGAAGTGCCCGATCCGGCCTCGGGTTGAGCCGCGGCCACCGTGGTGCTCGGCGCATCGACCACGTCGTCGGCATGCTCGTCGGCGTCGGGCACCTCGATGAGCAACTGGCGGCTCGCGGCGCCGATCTCGTCGAGTGCGTCACGTACCAACGGGAGGTAGCGGGTGAGGATTCGGTCGCGCACGAGGTTGCTCGGTGCGCTGAGGCGGAGCTCGTTCGAACCCGAATCGAGGGCGACAACATCTTGGAACGTCGAGAACCACACAGCCTCGGACACCTGGGCACGGAGCAGTTGGGCGACTGCTGTCCACAGCTGTTCGGCGTCGCTCACCTGCACCTCCTCACCTGGGTCGATCCTGGGTCCACATAGCTGTCCACAAGATGTGGACAACGCTGGCCCGCCCCGGACGGGGTCCGCACAGCGAGTGCAGCACGCTAGCAGCTACGCGACATGCCTGCTCACGGCGGCTGCGGGTTGCCGCTGCCCACCGACGACCCTAACCTAAGGAAGTTCTCGTGTCGGTGGCGGGATTCGTGCCGCATCCGACACTGGACGTGATGTCGTCGACGCACAGCCGTCGCTGTGCCTGTGAGGAGGATGACGTGAAGCGCACGTTCCAGCCCAATAACCGCCGTCGGGCCAAGAAGCATGGGTTCCGTGCCCGTATGCGTACGCGCGGTGGCCAAGCCGTGCTGAAGGCTCGTCGGGCCAAGGGCCGTCACCGTCTGTCGGCTTGATCTGGCGAATCCGCGATCGCGGCACCTTTGCACGCTTGTCGCGTGATGGGCGTCGCGTCCGGGCCGGAGCCCTCTGGTGCACGTACGTTCCCGATCCGTCATTGACCCCACCCCACGTGGCGTTCGCCATCGGACGCGCCGTGGGGCCGGCCGTGGTCCGCAACCAGGTGCGGCGTCGTCTGCGCGCCTTGTTGTCGAGCGCAGCCCTGCCGCCCGGGGCCTATCTGGTCGGCGGCCGGCCGGAGCTCGCCGCACGGTCGTGGAGCGAGCTGACCGGCGATGTGGCGCTGCTGGTCGAGCGGATCGGGTCCACCGGGCGGACGTCTGCTGCCACATCGAGCACTCCGCCGGCCACCACACCGCGGAGCAGCACCACCTGATGGCCTCGAGTCAGGTCGAGTCGATCGAACAATCACCCACTCGTAGCGCGCGCGCACTACTGAGAGTGATCTATTGGTACCAGTCGGGGATGGAAGGACGTCCATCGCCCTGCCGGTTCACCCCGAGCTGCTCGAGCTACGCCCTCGACGCCGTCGCCCACTACGGCACGGCCCGGGGCCTCGTGTTGATCGTCCGGCGCACGCTGCGCTGCCGTCCCTTCGGGCCATCGGGTTGGGACCCGATCCCCGAGACCTTCCTGCGAAAGCGAGCCGACGCATGATCGCCATCAGCTTCTTCGAGGGCCCGGCCTGGGTGTTGGCCAAGTTCTACGACTGGACCCACAACTACATCCTGGCCATCACCCTCATCGCCTTCCTGGTGATGCTGATCACGGCTCCGCTGCAGCTGAAGGCCACCAAGGGCATGCTCGAGATGCAGCGTCTGCAGCCCGAGCTCCGCAAGCTCCAGCAGCAGTACCGCAGCGACCGCCAGAAGCTGAACGAAGAGATGATGAAGCTCTACCAGGAGCACAAGGTCAACCCGTTGGCCTCGTGCTTCCCGCTGCTGCTGCAGCTGCCGGTGTTCATCATCATGTTCCAGGTCCTTCACGGCCTGACCGAGAAGATCCCCGGCCGCGAGGGCTTCCCGGGCTTCACCCCCGAGTTCGTCTCGACGTCGTCGCAGCTCTACAAGGACCTCGTCGGCCAGAGCGAGATGATGTCGTGGGGCCTCGATCTGGCCACGACACCGATCAGCGCGATCGGCGACTCGTTCGTCGGTGGCTTGGTCTATGCCCTGCTCGTGGTGGCCCTCGGCGCGTTGTACCTGGTGCAGCAGAAGATGGTGGCCGCTCGAGCGTCGGTGAGCCCGACGATGTCGCCGATGCAGCAGAAGATCATGCAGTACCTGCCGGTGTTCTTCGCCGTCTTCCTGGTCTTCTACCTCACCGGTCTCGTCATCTACTACATGGCCCAGGCGATCTTCCGCATCGGTCTGCAGTGGTACATCACCAAGCGGTTCTACAAGGGCGAGCAGTCGCTCGGTCGGCAGGCGCAGACCGCCGGCGAGCAGGCCCGCGAGATCGCCAAGAACGATCCGAACGGCAGTGTGGGCATCTTCGGCCAGGCCAAGCGCGATGCGGCTGCGTCGAAAGAGGCTGCGGCGAAGAAGTCCGCGACCCCGACGACGAGCAAGCGGGTCACACCACCGAAGAACAAGCCGACCCCGTCGGCCAGTCAGGGGCGGCCGCCTTCCTCCGGCAAGGCCAACCGCCCCCCGTCCAGCAAGCCGCCGAAGTCCTGACCGGCGCACCAGTCGAAGAGAGGCACAGCCATGGAATGGGTTGAGACCACCGGCCGTACGGTCGAAGAAGCAAAGAACCTCGCACTCGATCGTCTCGGGATCGACGAGGTCGACGCCGAGATCGAGGTGCTCGACGAGCCGCGAGCGGGCCTGTTCGGCCGCCAGCGAGGTGAGGCGAGGGTTCGTGCCCGCGTTCGTCCCACGACACCCCGGGCGAAGGTCGATCGTCGCGATCGTCGCAAGAAGAGCGGAGATCGTCCAGAAACCGCCGGTACAGCGGTGGTGAAGGCGTCGTCGACCGATGTCGAGCCTGCACCGCGTCAGAGCCGCAGCCCGAAGCAGAGTTCGGGCCGTTCAGGCCGCCAGAGCTCGGCTGCAGGCAAGCAGGAGTCAGGATCGCAGCAGTCGGCCGGGCCGGCATCAACGAAGAAGGAGAGCAGCGTGGACGCACAGCAGGTGGGCGAGGAAGCGTCGCGCTTCATGAGTGGTCTGGTGTCGGCGTTCGGTCTCGAGGCAACGACAGCGGTCGAGGTGCAGGGTGACGAGATCGACGTGAAGGTCACTGGCAGCGACCTCGGGTTGCTCGTCGGGCCTCGTGGTTCGACGTTGCAGGCGGTGCAGGAGTTGACTCGCGTGGTCGCTCAGCGCCGACTCGGCGATCACGACACGCATCTGCGGGTCGATGTGGGCGGCTATCGCGAGCGCCGCCGCGAAGCGCTCGGGCGCTTTGCCGAGCAGGTCGCCGCACAGGTGGTTGCCGAGGGTGTGGCCAAGCGCCTGGAGCCGATGTCGTCACCGGACCGCAAGATCGTCCACGACGTGCTCGCCGAGTTCGAGGGTGTCGTGACCAGTTCGGTCGGCGACGAACCGAACCGCCGGGTGGTCATCTCCCCGGCGAATGGCTGACGACGACCTTCGTCGCATCCTCGCCGAGATCCAGCGGCGGGGCGGCATCGGTCCACTCGACCTCGACGAGGCCATCGCCCATGGCGAGGCCTACGTCGAGGCACTCCCCGACAACTGCAGATCCCTGATCGACCTGGGATCTGGCGGTGGGCTACCTGGTGTCGTCATTGCCGTGCGCCGTCCCGAGATCGAGGTCCTGCTCGTCGAACGGCGTGCGGCCCGGGCCGATCTGTTGCGCTATGCCGTCCGGGCCTTGCAGATGGTCGACCATGTGCAGGTCACCGAGCGCGACGCCCGCGACCTGCAGGTGATGCTCCCCGGACCCGTCGACGCCGTGACGGCACGCAGTTTCGCCGCACCCGAGGTGCTGATCCCCCTGGCGGCCACACTGCTGTGTCCTGACGGCGTGTTGGTGTTGAGCGATCCGCCGGATCGGGCCCCCCGGTGGACACCGGAACAGTTGATGAACTGGGGTTTCACGGAGGACGGACGAGTCGACGGGGTGCGACGGCTGCGTCGTGTCACGTGACACGCGACGTGGCACGAACGACTCGTTCCACGTGAAACAACCCACTCCGGCAGTGCCGGCACTGGTTCCACGTGAAACCACGCAGTGACGGAGCTGGTGCTGTTCCACGTGAAACAGGCCGCTCCTGCGAGCTCGTCCGAGCCGACGTGTCGACCACGCCGATGAGTTGCTAGGGTGCTCGTCAGGCGGAATCGTGACCAGTCACGATGTTCGCAACCACCAGGAGTGGAGTGAGATGGCCTCGACGAAGATGCCGGCCTCTGAGCCGGTCCCCGCTGAGGAGACCCCGGGCCGACCTCTGCCGCGGGTCATAGCGGTGGCGAACCAGAAGGGTGGGGTGGGCAAGACCACCACCACGATCAACCTCGGCGCGTGCCTGGCCGAGCTCGGCTACCGCACGCTCGTCGTCGACCTCGACCCCCAAGGCAATGCGTCGACCGGGCTGGGCATCGAGAACCGCGGGCTCGAGACCTCGATGTACCACGTGATCATGCACGAGGTGCCGCTCGAGCAATGCATCGAGCCCACGGCGGTGAAGAACCTCTTCGTGGCGCCGGCCAGCCTCGACTTGGCAGGTGCGGAGATCGAGTTGGTTCCCGCATTCAGTCGGGAGGGTCGACTCCGCCGAGCGATCGAGGCAGTGCTCGACGACTACGACTACGTCCTGATCGACTGTCCCCCATCGCTCGGCCTGCTCACCGTGAACGGCCTCAATGCCGCACGTGAGGTCCTGGTCCCGATCCAGTGCGAGTACTACGCCCTGGAAGGCCTGGGCCAACTGCTCCGCAACGTCGACCTGGTCAAGCGCAACCTCAATCCGACCCTCGAGATCAGCACCATCGTGTGCGTGATGTACGACGCCAGGACGAAGCTGTCCGAGCAGGTCGTCCGTGAGGTGCGCGAGCACTTCGGCGACAAGGTGTGCCGGACAGTGATCCCGCGGACCATCCGACTGTCGGAGGCCCCGTCGTACGGACAGCCGATCATCACGTTCGATTCGGCATCTCGTGGTGCCGTTGCCTATCGGGAAGTAGCCAAGGAGGTCAGTCGTGGCACGACTCGGCGGTCTGGGTAAGGGGCTCAACGCCCTCATCCCCACAGCAGAGGGAACGGAGGCAGCGACGGGTGACGGCCCGCGCCTCGACGAGATCCCCATCGACCTCATCGACAAGAACCCGAACCAGCCACGGGTGCACTTCGACGAGGAGTCACTCGCCGATCTGGCGGCCTCGGTGAGCGAGATCGGGGTGCTCCAACCGATCCTGGTCCGCCCGGTCGGTGGGCGGTACGAACTGGTTGCAGGTGAGCGTCGCTGGCGTGCGGCGAAGCGGGCGGGGCTGCCGGTGATCCCGGCCATCATTCGCACCACCGACGAGTTGGGCTCGGTCGAACGAGCACTCGTCGAGAACCTGCATCGCAGCGACCTGACGCCGCTCGAGGAGGCGTCGGCCTATCAGCAGTTGATCGACGACTTCTCGATGACCCACGAGCAGGTTGCGGCACGTGTGGGGAAGAGCAGGTCGGCGGTCAGCAACATGCTGCGCCTGCTCACCCTGCCACCCGCCATCCAGGGCTTCTTGGCCGACGGGCGCCTGTCGGCGGGCCATGCACGCGCCCTGCTCGGTACACCCGACCGGGCCTTCCAGGAGCAGTTGGCTCGTCGCGCCGCCAACGGTGGTTGGTCGGTACGTGCCGTGGAGGAGGCTGTGCGCGATCGCCAGGCCGGAGGCACCGGTGTGGCGCCCGACGATGACGAGGCGCCGGCTCCGGCACCTGTGGCCGGATCGCCCGGGCGTCGCGGCGGAGCCACGTCGTCGAGTGGTCGGCCGGCGGGTCTGCTCGAGCTGGAGGACTTGCTCGGGGAGTACTTGTCCACCAACGTGCGTGTGTCGATGGGTGCTCGACGAGGCAAGGTGACGATCGATTTCGCCGATCTGGAGGATCTTGAGCGGCTGTATCACCTGATGAGCAGCCCACACCGACCAGAATCGACGACGGAGAGTGTTTACTGACCACATGAGGTGATCTCTCAGGTAGGAGATGACCTCCAGGGTTACGCACAATAGGTGGACAAACCTGTGGACAAACCCTCGATCAGGGCGTGAGTGTCCACCCGTGCAGCCACGACTGCACCGCTCGGCCGATGGCATCGGCAACCGACGGCGTGGCATCGAGCACCGTCCGAACCGGTCCGAGCGATGCCAGCACTGCAGGCATGCGCGTCTCGCGCAGCACGGGCAGCCGCAGGCCCTGGGGTTCGTCGACGATCAGCGGTGTGCGGCGCAGTTCGGCGGTCAGGCAGTCGGCCAGCGAGTGGCCACCGACCGACTCGAAGGTCGGCACCCGGTAGAACGTGACGTGCGAGCGCTGTTCGACGGTGGTCTCGAGCCCGATGTAGGCATGTGCCCCGAAGCGGTTGGCGGCCTGAGCCTGGGCGACCGGATCGGGCTCGTCGAGCGGCATCACCTGCGCTCCGTGATGGCGCAACTCGCGGCTCACCAGGCGGCTGATCGTGCTCAGACCGCTGAATTGTCCGATGGCGAGGCGAAGCGACGACCAGTCCGTGGGCGCCGCCCCGCGGAGGTGCTCGCGTTCACGGACGGCGCCGATACCCGGTCCCGACCCGGTCTGGCCGATCACCCGGTCGAGCATCCGGATCGAGTCGGTCCCGCACACGCCGTCGGCGTGAAGCCCGCAGTCGCTCTGGAACGAGGTGAGGGCCCCGGCCGTCCTCGGACCGAAGATGCCGTCGACGCGTCCGCAGTCGAACCCCAGGCGGGTCAGCCGCGACTGCAGCTCGCCGACATCGTCACCACGCAGGTTCGGCGAGGTGAGCAGCAACAGGCGGTCGCCGAGCCGCCATGTCGCCTCCACCAACGCGCTCCAGCAGTCGAGGTCGCACGCGTCGGCCTCGCGCAGGCCGCGAGCGTGCTGAAAGCGGTGCAATGCATCGAGGGTGGACGCGCAGAACTCTCCCGCCTGCATCCTGCCCGCGGCAAAGCCCGTTGCCGTCAGTCGACGCTGCAGGTCGCGAACAGCCTCGCTGCGCTGGCCTGGCCTCAGTGGGAAGACGGAAGGAATGTCGAGAGCTCCTGGAGCAGGGCGCTCTTCGGACGGGCTCCGACGATGCGCTTGGCCACGTCACCCTTGTCGAACACGAGCAGGGTGGGGATGCTCATCACGTTGTACCGCATGGCGAGATCGGGGTGCTCGTCGACGTTCAGCTTGGCGATGGTGATCTTGCCCTGCTGCTCGGTGGCGATGTCGGCCAGGATCGGTGCGATCTGCTTGCAGGGGCCGCACCACTCGGCCCAGAAGTCGACGACGACGGGCAAGTCACTCGACGCGACGGTCTCGTCGAAGGTTGCGCTGGTGAGGGTGACGATGCCTTCGGCCATGGTGGGATCCTTTCGCAGGGACTGCTCGATGCTACTGAGACAACCAGCCGGAGACGGCGCGCATTCCACGGGCTGCTCGTCGTGGGCCCGGATGGGCCCGGATCGTCAGTGTGCGTTGGCCTCGAGCCACCGCTCGGCGTCGATCGCTGCCATGCACCCGGACCCGGCGGCGGTGATCGCTTGCCGGTAGGTGTGGTCCTGCACGTCGCCGCACGCGAACACCCCGTCGACGTTGGTGTACGACGAGCCGGCCCGTGTGATGAGGTAGCCGCTGTCCTCCATGTCGAGGATGCCGCGGAACAGGTCGGTGTTCGGCCGGTGGCCGATGGCGATGAACAGGCCCGTGACGTCGAGGTTCGAGCTCTCGCCGGTGACCGTGTCCTGCACCACCACACCTGCGAGTGAGTCGGTGCCGAGCAACTCGGTGACGGCGCTGTTCCAACGGATCTCGATCTTCGGGTTCGACAGCGCCCGCTCCTGCATGATCTTCGAGGCGCGCAACTGGTCGCGGCGCACGAGCAGCGTCACCTTCGACGCGAACTTGGTGAGGAACGTCGCCTCCTCGATCGCCGAGTCGCCGCCGCCCACGACCGCGATCTCCTGGCCACGGAAGAAGAACCCGTCGCAGGTGGCGCAGGTCGACAGGCCGTGACCGATCAGGCGGGTCTCGGCCTCGAGGCCGAGCATCAGGCTCTGCGCGCCGGTCGAGACGATCACCGACTCGGCGAGGTGCAGCTCGTTGTGGACCCACACCTTGAACGGACGCTCGGAGAAGTCGACCTTGGTGACCTTGGCGGTGATGAACTCCGCGCCGAACCGCGAGGCCTGCTCGCGCATGTTGCCCATCAGCTCAGGGCCCATGACACCCATCGGGAAGCCGGGGAAGTTCTCGACCTCGGTGGTGAGCATCAGCTGCCCTCCGGGTTGGTCGGTGGTGCTCGACGGCTCCCCTTCGATCACCAGCGGCTCGAGGCTGGCGCGCGCGGTGTAGATGGCGGCGGTGAGCCCGGCCGGGCCGGAGCCGATGATGATGACATTGCGGGTGGTCATGTGCGTTCCTTGGCGGCGAAGGGTGCGGAGCCGGACAGTGAAGGTGCTGGTCGGTGGCAGCAGCGGCGGTCAGCGGTCGGCATCGGCGTCGGGTGTGCGACGCAGGCGCATGCACACCACGCCGATCACCGCGAACAGCACGGAACCGACCAGGTACGACACCCACACGCTCGAGTCGGTGTCGACCCATCCACCGACATTGACGATGCGTTGCAGCAACTTGGTGATGAGGATGACACCGAGCACGCCGGCGCTGATGGCCAGCACGCCGATGATGCTGCCGAACACCAGGCCACGCACCAGCCTCACCACTCGCGTGGTGGCCGTGGTGCGCACCATGGTCACGTACTTCTCGACGAGGTCGGCGAGCTGTGGTGCCCAGTCGGGGTTGTTCAGCGGGTTGCCCGGCATGGGGCGAGCCTACTCCCTCACCTGGGGTGACGGGCCGTCCGGGGCGATCAGGGGGTGACGGTGGCGAGCACGGCGCAGGTGTCGGCACCGATGGCGCTGTACGAGCTGTCGGCGTTGCGCACGACGATGGCGGTGACACCCTGGAAGGTGACGACACCGATGATCTCGCTGCCCGTCGGGCTGCACGCGCTGTCGGGCAGGTTTGCCATCGGCGGTGCCGCGGCGGTGCGGGTGGCGTACTCGGTGAGCTCGTCGGTGCTGGCGACCTCCTCGGTGGGTGCCATGGCCACGACGACCTGGGGGGTCGTGGTGTCGGCCTCGGCGCCAGAGTCGATCGAGCCGATCGTGGGGGAGGTGTTCGTGCCCTCGAGCGGCGCAGCCGTGCCAGGCACCGGTGCCATCTCGGTGGCGCCTGCGGTGGCCTCGGCCATCTTGGCCGTATCGGTGGAGAACGCGCTCTCGACGGCTGCGGTCGGCTCGATCGAGACCGGATCGTTCGACGATCCGCCCAGGCCGTTGATCACCACACCACCGACGGCCAGCACGGCGACGGCCGCTGCGGCCGAGCCGACCCAGCGTGTCCAGCGACTGCCCATTCGGGTCTGGAGCGAGACGACGTCGGCGGGCCGGTCGGGCGCAACCGCTGCTGCGGCCGCTGCCGCGACGGGTACCTCGCCGTGGAGCTCGTCGAACGCTGCGAGCGCGGCCGAGATGGCGATCTCGCGAGCCTCGGCCGGCACGGCGACGTCGCGCATCGCGGCGCGCACAGGCAGCCACTCGGCATCGCTCGGGGCGTCGGGGTCGAGGATCTCGTCGCTCATAGGTCAGGGGTTGGACGTTCGTCGGCAGGTTCGCGGTTCCCGGCTGCCAGCAATTCGACCAGAGCGGCCCGTCCGCGGGCGATCCGGCTCTTCACCGTGCCGACGGGGACGTCGAGGGCGTCGGCGATCTCGGCGTAGTCGAGGTCGCCCACGTCGCGCAGCACGAGCGGCACGCGGAAGGTCTCCGGCACCTGCGCGAGGGCGGCGTCGATCGCCATCCGGTCGACCACCGCCTCGACACGTGGCCCGGCGTCGGGGTCGACCAGTTCGATGTCGCGTCCGTCGTCGTCGACCCGGTCGACCACAGCCGGTCGCCGTCGTCGGCGCCGCAGCTCGTCGAGGCTGGTGTTGGTGGCGATGCGATAGGCCCAGGTCGAGAACGCGGACCTGCCGTCGAAGCCGGGCAGGCTGCGCACGATCTTGATCAGCGCCTCCTGGGCGGCGTCGGCCGCGTCGGCATCCGAGCCGGTGATGCGCCGGCACACTGCGTAGATGCGGTCGTAGTGGGTGCGCAGCAAGGTGTCGAGCGCGCGACGGTCGCCGTCGTTGGCTCGGGCGACCAGTGCCCGATCGTCGTCGGGTGTGGTCACGCGCCGCTCGCTGTGAAGCGCACGTCGGTGAGGGTGCCGCGGTACGGGTTGTCGGCGCTGCACCCGTCGCTGGGGCCGAGCTGGCGCATCAGCACGAGCAGGTGCCGACCCGGTGCGATGACCGGCACGGTGACCGTGTCGGCGTCGCGGCCGTTGGCGCTGGCGATCGTGGCGCCCCAGTCGGCGATGGTGGCGGGTGCGATGTCGGCTGCGCTCGAGTAGATCTCGACGATCCACGGGGCGCTGGCGATGTCGATCGCGAGCGAACCGGTGCCTGTGGCCCCGAGGGTGACGACGAGGCCCACGCCACGCTTGCCACCCAGGTACTCGTCGGAGTAGCAGACCGTGCTCCAGGCTGTCGACGGATCGCCGTCGAGGATGTTCGCGGCGAGCTCGTCGTTCTCGGTGCCATCACCGTCGGGATCGAATGCAGTGGCCTGCACGGCGACTGCGACCGGCGCGACCGGGGCTGGTGCGGGCACGGTGGTGGGCGTTGCGTCGACGGGCACCAGGGTGGTGGCGGCGGGGGCCTCGCCGCCGCTGCGCAGGTTGGTCCACAGCACCGCCACGACGATGGTGGCGGTGAGCAGCAGCAGGCCGACCAGTAGCAGCGACGGACCGGTGCGCTGCTCGTAGTTGCGGTTGGGTCGTTGACGGACGTGCACGCCCGCGGTGGGGGTGCGGTCGCGGTCGGACCGCACCACGGCCGGCCCGGTGGGACGGCCGCGGCTGCCGACGGGCTGGTAGCCGCCGACGGCAACCGGTGGTGTGGTGGTGGGCCCCACGCCCCCGGCACGTTGGTCGCGCGCCTGACGGGGGTCGGCCGTGAGAGCTGCCTGGTCGGGTCTGCCGCGCAGCTGCGGGGTGGGGTCGCCGATGATTCGTGGTACGGCGTCGGTGTGCTCGAGGATCGGTGCGGGCCTGCTCTGGATGTCGACGATGGCGGCGCGCACCGCAGCACCACTCGCGTAGCGCTGCTCGGGCTTGCGGGCGAGCAGGCGGTGGACGAGCTCGGGCAGGCCGGGCGGCAGGGTGGGCCGCAGCCGGGTGATGTCGGTGGGGTCGCGCTGCAACCGGGCGAGCGCGGTGTCGGCGTCGTTCTGGCCGAGGAACGGCACTCGGCCGGCGAGGCATTCATAGAGCACCAGCCCGAGCGAGTAGAGGTCGGCGCGCCCGTCGAGGCGTCGGCCGCGCACCTGCTCGGGCGACAGGTACTTCGCCGTCCCCATCATGATGTTGTCGTTGGTGAGGTCGTCCTCCGGGGTCGACTCGAGCCCCTTGGCGATGCCGAAGTCGGTGAGCAGCACCCGCCCGTCGGCGGTGATGAGGATGTTGCCGGGCTTCACATCGCGGTGCACGAGGCCGGCGGCGTGGGCCGCGTCGAGCGCCCCGGCCACACACGTCCCGATGTGCATGGTGAGGTCGGGGCTGAGCCGCTTCTGCTCGTCGAGCAACTGGCGCAGGCTCTTGCCGTTGACCAGTTGCATCACCACCGCCTGGCGGCCCTGTTCCTCGATCGCGTCGTACACGGCGACGATGTTGGGGTGGCTGAGCTGGGCGACTGCGACGGCCTCGCGGCGGAAGCGTTCGGCCACCACCGGGTCGTTGGCGAGGTTGGGTTTCAGCACCTTCACGGCGACCTTGCGCGACAACTGCAGGTCGGTGGCCACCCAGACCTCGGCCATGCCACCTTGCGCGAGCCGTCGATCCAGCTGGTAGCGCTGGGCGAGGATGGTCGGCGGGGGCGACGGCGGGCTTGCTGTGGGCGACATGTCCGAACGTGAACGCTAGTGGTGCAACCGTCGACGGTCCCGGCAATCGGTGTCGATCGTCGGCTCCGAAGACGAGATCCGGCCCTCGGTGCGGTGCCCGATGTCGCGGCCTGCGCCGCGTGTCGACGTCATTGCCCGCTGCGTGCCGCGGGGTGGTGCTGGGCGTTCGTCGCCAGCGCCGCCCGTCGGCGGGCGTCGCGCCAGTGGCGCAGCCACCAGGCCAGTACGACGAGCACGAGTGTGCCGAGCAGCAGTTGGCCGATACCTGCCAGCGACTGGACACGTGCGGTGAGCACCACCTCGGGGGCCACGGTCTGGTTCGTGCCGCTCGGCTCGGGGGTGAGTAGCCGCAGGAAGATGCTCGATCGACCGTTGGTGCGGGCGACGGCCTTGGCGCGCACCTCGGTATCGGCGCCGGGGGCGAGCTCGACGAGCTGCTCGCCGTCGGGGAAGGAGATCTTCGGTGAGTCGAGCTGCACCCGCACCGTCACGGCCACATCGCAACGGTTGCTGATCTGGAACGGGATCGTGCTCGTGCGCCCGGTGAGCGTGAACGAGAACCGCTCCGGGGGCACGACGCACTGGCGGACCTCGTCGAGCTCGGTGCCGATGGTGCGGGTCGTTGCGGCGGCGAGGTCGTCGGACACGACGGTGGAGGCCAACTGGTCGGTCGCGGTCGCCCAGCTGCTGCGGCGCGGGTCGTCGTCGGGCAGCATGCTGGCCACCGCCGTGGTGTCGGCGCGAAGGGTGTCGACGAGGCCTGCTCGGGTGATCGGGTCGTAGCCCTCCGGTGCCTGCACCTCGTCGGGCAGGCCGACGGTCACGGGTTCGCCGTCGACCAGCATCGTCTCGACGTCGGCGACGACGTCGCCTGGTGACGCGAGCCGGACATGGCGGGCGTCTCCGAGCAGGTCGACCACGCCGCGGAGCAGTTCGGGGCTCGGGGTCCCGAGGTCGGTGCTGCCCAGCAGCAGGACGTGCTTGTCGGGGTCGTCGGTGCGGCGCACCTGCTCGGCGATCAGCACGATCTCGGCGACGACGGCCACGGCGGCGGCAGCCGTGTCGGGGCCTGGGTCGGCGAACTGCGCGGCGAGGTAGGGGTCGACCATCACGGCGCGGAGGTCGACGTCGGCGATGTCGACTGCCAGGGAGGTGTCGGTGAACAGCCCGAGGGAGCCGTCGAGGGCCGCATAGTCGTCGTAGGTGAGCACCACCGTGTCGGTGTCGGTGGCCGCGAGGAGCTGGGCGCCACCGCGGCTGAGCGGTTCGTGGGCGATCGTCGTGCTGCGGGTCGGGGCCGCGCCGTCGACCGTGTCGGCGAGCGTGGTGACGCCTTCGTCGACCAGGCGCCCGTAGGTGAGTGCCTGTCCGGCGGCGGCGGCGGTGGAGGGGTCGAGAGGCAGCCGGGGGGCAGCGACGAGATCGACCCGGCCGAGCAGCTCGGCGAGGTCGGACGCCACGGTGGGGTCGGTGTCGGCCAGTGTGGCGAGTGCCGATGGGTCGACGGCGACGAGTGCGGGGATGGGTTCGGTGTCGTCGGCGTCGAGGGCATCGGCAACAGCGTCGAGGGTGACGGCGAGGGCACTGAGGGCGGTGCGTGCGGAGGTGTCGAGCGAGAGGCTGCCGTCGTCGGCGACGGTCGGTGCTGCCGCGGGCGCCATCACCAATCCGACATCGAGCGCCGGCCCGTCGGCTGGTTGTGGTGCGCCGCCGAGGCGGTCGATAAAGGTGATGAGCACGCCTTCGGTCGTGTCGCCGCGCCGGACCTCGATGACGACGGGGTGGATGCCCGGCTGGGCGAACTGCAGCGCGTCGGCCGTGCGGGTGCTGGTCTCGGTGGGCACCCGCAGGCTGAGCAGGCCGCTCGCCGACACCACTGCCTCGGGGCCGATGGGCTCGCCGGGCACTGCCGGTGAGGGGCCGGGCGCGAGCTCGGTGCGCGGTGTGATGTCGATGGTGTCGACGACGTTCGGCAGCGACCCGTCGCGGGCGTCCCACACCTGCGTCCGCGTCGACAACGGGCGATGGCTGGTGACGATGACGGTGCCGTCGGCGACGATGCCATCGAGGTCGGCGGTGTCGGCCAGTTGGGTCGTCAGTTCGAGGGTGCCGTCGGGCCCGATCGTGAAGGGCTGCTCGACGAGCACCAGCGGCGGACCGATGTCGGCGAGTGCCCACCCGGCAGGGACGGCAATCGTGGCGGCGAGCGTGCCGCCGGCGAGCAGCACCGCGGCGAGCCAGGTCGCGGCGCGCCGGTACGGCCGATGGCGCGCCCGTGTGCTGGCGCCGGTCACCGCAGAAGGTCGCCTTCGTAGACGCGCAGCCGTTCGGGGACGTCGCGGAAGCCGAGGTGGTGGTAGAGCGCGAGCGCGCCGTCGTTGTCGACGTGGGTGTTGACGTAGACCTGCTGGGTGCCGGACCGGCGCATCCATCCGAACGCGTCGGCGATCAGCGCCGTGGCGACGCCGTGACGGCGCACGGAGGGGTCGACGGCGAGTCGCTGCAGGTAGCCGATGCGCCCGGAGCGCCCCGAGATGAGGAACCCGCTCACGGTGCCATCGGTGATGGTGAGGCGGGCCCGTGAGCGCGGTGTGGCGCTGCGGATGTCGGCGAGCATCGCCGCGTCGAGCCGCCAGCGCTCGCCGAATCCGAGCTCGTCGACGACGGCTGCGCCGAGGTAGCCGTCGTCGACCAGCCGGTGCAGGCGGGTGCCGGGCGTCGGCTGGCCAGCGAGCGCCGGCAGGGGCGCGTCGAGCCGGAGCAGCACCAATTCCTGGGCGCAGTGCAGCCCGGCGATCTCGGCCTGGCTCGCCTGTCGGGCGGCCAGGGCTCCGGTGCGGATACCGGTGAAGCCGCGGTGGGCGAGCTCGACGGCCCAGGCTCGGTAGTGGGCCACACCGGGGACTGCTGCGCCGTCGAGCACGACGACCTGGGCGCGTGCCGGTTCGCCCGGGCAGGGGGTGGCCCGTGCCGGGAGCGGTGTGGAGGTGAGCTGGAACGACGACGTGGGTGTGCCGGCCCCGGCAGGGTCGGTCGCAGCGCGACGGAACAGGCGTGGCACCAGGCTCATCGATCGAGGACGGTAGCGTCGTCACCGTGACCGTGCTGTTCAGTACCCACACGGCGTACCTCGACCACCTCGCCGGACCGCGCCACCCGGAGCGACCGGAGCGCCTTCGCGCCGTGCTGGCGGGCGTCGAGCGCGAGGGGTTGCTCGATGCGCTCACCCCACTCGCGCCGGTGGCAGCCACCCGGGCCGACCTCGAGCGGGTCCACCCGGCGCCGTATCTCGACCGCATCGAGGCGATCTGTGCGCGCGGTGGTGGTCGGCTCGATCCGGACACCTATGCCAGCGCCCGCTCGTACGAGGCGGCGTGTCTGGCGGCTGGCGCCGGGCTCACGGCGGTGGCGGCGCTCGAGGCCGGGCGTGGCGACGCGGCGTTCTGCGCGGTGCGCCCGCCGGGTCACCACGCCACCCAGGACGAGTCGATGGGCTTCTGCTTCGTGTCGAACGTGGCGGTGGTGGCTGCCTCGCTGGCCGAGCGTGGTGAGCGGGTGCTGATCGTCGACTACGACGCGCACCACGGCAACGGCACGCAGGCCGTGTTCTACGACGATCCGCGCGTGCTGTTCGTCAGCCTGCACCAGTGGCCGCTGTATCCCGGCTCCGGCCGCGCCGACGAAGTGGGCCTCGGCGCGGGCGAGTGGTTCACGATGAATGTGCCGGTGCCGCCGGGCGCGACCGGCGATGTCTACCTGCGTGCGCTCGACGAGTTGGTGGCGCCCCGGGTGGCCCAGTTCGCGCCGACCTGGCTGATCATCTCGGCCGGGTTCGACGCGCACCGCGACGACCCGATCACCGAGCTCGGGCTCACTGCCGGCGACTACATCGCCATCACGCAGCGAGTGACCGAGTGGGTGCCGGCCGGCCGGCGGGTGGTGATGCTCGAGGGCGGCTACGACCTCGATGCGCTCGCCAACTGCAGCGGCGCCGTCGTCGGTGTGCTGGCCGGGCTCGACCCGGCACCGCCGCTCGCCACCGAGCGGGCGACGTCCGGTGGGCCGGGTGCGCTGCAACTCGACCGGGTGGCCGACGTCTGGCGCGGCCGCTGGTGATCCCCGAACGCTTCGCCCCCGTGCTGCGCGAGATGCAGCCCCTGCGCGACCGCTTCGCCGCGGCCGGGCACCGGCTGTTCCTGGTGGGTGGCACCGTGCGCGACCTGCTGGTCGACGCGCTGCCCGCCGACTACGACCTCGACGCCACCACCCCGGCCCGACCGGACGAGATCAAGCGCCTGCTGCACGGTTGGGCCGACGCGATCTGGACCCAGGGCGAACGCTTCGGCACCATCGGCGCGTTGAAGCGCACCGTGCTCGACGACGGCACGGTCGTCGAGCGCCAGTTCGAGATCACCACCCATCGGGCCGAGGCCTACCGCGACGACTCGCGCAAACCCGAGGTCGAGTTCTCCGACGACATCGAGCTCGACCTGTCGCGGCGCGACTTCACGGTGAACGCAATGGCCCTCGAGCTCACCACGCCCGACCCGGTGCTGGTCGATCCGTTCGGCGGTGCGGCCGATCTGATGGCGCGCGTCCTGCGCACACCGCTCGCACCGGACGTGAGCTTCAGCGACGACCCCCTGCGCATGCTGCGCGCCGCCCGCTTCATCGCCCGCTTCGCGCTGCAGCCCGAGCCGCAGCTGGTCGCGGCCGTGTCGGCGATGGCCGATCGGCTCGAGATCGTCTCGGCCGAGCGTGTGCGCGACGAGCTCGACAAGTTGATCGTCGTGCCGTCGCCGACGGCCGGGTTGTGGTTCTGCGTCGACACGGGCCTGGCCGACCACTTCTTGCCGGAGTTGCCGTCGATGCGTCTCGAGCAGGACCCGATCCACCGTCACAAGGACGTGCTCACCCACACCCTGGCCGTCATCGAGAACGTGCGACCGTCCGTCGAACTGCGCGCCGGCCATCCGGAGTTCGACTTCCGCCGCACGCGGCTGGCGGCGCTGTTCCACGACGTCGGCAAGCCGCGCACGCGCTCGTTCGACAAGGGCCGTGGTGTGTCGTTCCACCATCACGACGTGGTCGGGGCGAAGATGACCCGCAAGCGGATGACTGCGCTGCGCTATTCGGCCGACGACATCGAGGCCGTCACCGAGTTGGTGGCGCTGCACTTGCGCTTCCACACCTACCAGATGGGCTGGAGCGACTCGGCCGTGCGGCGCTACGTGCGCGATGCGGGCTCGTACCTGCACGAGTTGAACGTGCTCACCCGGTGCGACTGCACCACGCGCAACGAGCGCAAGGCGGTGGCGCTGTCGCGGCGGATGGACGACCTCGAGCGGCGCATCGACGAGCTGGCCGAGCGCGAGGCGCTGGCCTCGCTGCGACCGGAGCTCGACGGCACCGAGGTGATGGAGTTGCTCGGCATCGCGCCCGGACGCGCCGTGGGTGAGGCGTTGTCGTTCCTGATGGACATCCGCCTCGACGAGGGCCTGCTCGGCCGCGACGCGGTGACGGCCCGGCTGCTCGAGTGGTGGCAGGCGCGCACCGGCGCCTGACCGGGCCGACTGTCAGAGCCCTTCTTTGCGGGCGCGCATCACCAGCACGGTCGGGGTGAGCGCGTCGCGGGCGGCGGCCGGGGCGAGCTCGTGCACCACATCGAGGTGGAAGTTCGAACGCACCAGGTGCATGTAGAGGTCGCTGATGGTGCGCGTGGTCTCGCCGTAGTGGTGCAGTGCCTCGCGGCTGCCGAGGGCGAACATCGCCGCCACCGGGTGGGTGAGGGCGATCACGAAGCCGGCGCCGGGCCTGAGCACACGGTGCACCTGACGCAGCAGGCGGGGCAGGTCGTCGACATCGTCGAGGGTGTGGGTGGCGATGGCCAGGTCGACCGAGCCGCTGGTGACGAAGCCGAGCTCGTACAGCTCGCCGACGTGGCACTCGACGCGCACCTCGGCGGCGTCGGCCTGGTGGCGCAGTGCGGCGATGCGGTCGGCGGACGGGTCGAGGGCGATCGCCTTCGCACCGGCCTGGGCCATCCTGACAGCGTTCGGCGAGCTGCCGGGCGGGGTGGGCCCGACGCCGATCTCGACCACTCGCTTGCCGTTGAGGTCGCCGCACAGCCGCAATGCGCTGTCGTCGGCGACGCCTTGTCCGAACCAGACACTGTGCATGGCACCAGTGTGACCGATCCCGGTGCCCGGGGGGAGGATCGGTACCGAGGTGCACTGCGCCGGTGACGCGACGGCGGTCGCGTCGTGCCGATAGCGTCAGCGATCATGGCGACCCAGGGCGAGCACCGCGGCTTCTCGGCCGGTGCGCTACGCGGCGCGGCGGGGGTGGTCGACCACCGTCTGGCGCGTCGTCACCTGGTGAACGAGTTCCGTCGCGGACGCTTGCGCCAGGACCAGATCTGCGACGCCCACCCCGAGCTCATCCGCGCTGCGCGCAACGTCGGCACCGCGAGCCGGGCAGCCTGCCCGATCTGCGCCCAGCCCGACCTCCGCCTCGTCACCTATGTGTTCGGTGAACGGCTGCCGTCGCACGGCAAGTGCGTCGCGAACGCCGCCGAGATGGCTGCCATCCAGCGTCGCTCGCAGGGGCTCACCGCGTACGTGGTCGAGGCGTGCATCGGGTGCCGCTGGCACCATCTGCTGCGGGTGCTGCCCATCGGGTCGGCGCAGGGGGCCCGTCGCCAGGCGTCGGGCTGAGCCGGCGCTCGCCGGTGGTGCTGCTCAGAACGGGCTGTGGCCGAGGCGGTTGCGCACCGACACGGCTTCGCCGGTGTGTGCGCTGACGTGGCCGAGCATCGGCCACTGCACCAACCACGACACGGTGCGGCCGTGCCACATGCGGATCAACCAGCCGAGCTCGTCGGGGTCGAGGCCGGCGAGCTCGGTGAGGCGACGGTCGGTGTCGGGCATCGTGTCGAGGGCCATCCCCGACAGTCGGTGCAACCAGCGGGCCGTGGCCTCGAGCACGTCGTCGAGGTACGCGACCAGTGCGTCGGGCTGTACGGCCAGGCTGACCTCGCGGTCCTCGCGCTCGGTGAGACCGGCGCCCGCCAGGGCCGCCCCGGTGCGCACGGCGGTGAGGCCGAGGGCCTCGGCGTGGGCGGCGAAGCGCGGTGGCCGGTTGCGCACAGCGGTCTGCAGGGCGAGGTCGTGGTGGCGGGTGAGGTGCAGCACAAGCCACGTGATGCTCGACCCGCCGCCGTCGGCCTGGATGGTCCACTCGTCGCGTGGCACCCGGTCGAGCACAGCGTCGACGAGCCGCGGCCGCAGGTCGTGATGGGCATCTTGGATCCAGGCGCGCAGGTCCATCTCCCGACCGTACCCCGACGACAGCAGGGCACAGCGGGCAACCGTGCAACACCGTGCTGGTACACCGTGTGCCATGTGGTGTTTCACCCGTTACGCTTGCCCGGTCATATTCACCCTGCCCCTACGAGGGGCCCCGGCGTGCAGGGCACGGCGGGTCCGAAGGGAGGTTCCACACGCATGATGCGTGCCTATGAGCTCATGGTCATCGTCGACGGCGACCTGGAGGACACCGCTGCACGGCAGTGGGTCACCTCGATCACGTCGTCGATCGAGGCTGCCGGTGGTTCGGTCCACGGCAAGCCTGATTGGTGGGGTCGGCGCCAGTTCGCCTACCCGATCAACAAGAAGGAGTACGGCTACTACGTGGTGTTCAACGTGATGGCCAAGGGCGGCGCACTCGACGACCTCGAGCGTACGTTCCGTATCGCAGACGACATCGTCCGCCACAAGTTGCTCCGTCTCCCCGACGCCGAGGCTGCTCGCCGCGGCTTGGCGGAGTCGGCGGCCTGACCCACCGCACGTCCACGAAGGAGGCCACCATGGCCGATACCACCATCACCCTCGTCGGCAACCTGACCCGCGAGCCCGAGCTGCGTTACACCTCGGGCGGCAAGGCCGTCGCCAGCTTCGGTATCGCCGTCAGCCGGCGATACCAGCAGAACGGCGAATGGCAGGAGAAGACGTCGTTCTTCAACATCAACGCCTGGGACCAGCTCGGCGAGAACGCTGCCGCAACCCTCACCAAGGGCATGCGGGTCCTCGTCCACGGCCGGCTCGAGATCCGCGAGTACGAAGCCCGCGAGGGTGGCAAGCGCACCAGCGTCGATGTCACTGCCGACGAGCTCGGGCCGAGCCTGCGTTGGGCCCGTGCCAGTGTCGAGCGCACCGAGCGCACCGACGGTGGTGGCGGCTTCGGCGGCGGCGGTGGCGGCGGGTCGCGTGGCGGCTCCGGTGGCTCCGGTGGCTCCGGCGGTGGACGTCCGGCCGATCCCATCTACGGCGACGAAGAGCCGTTCTGATCTCTCCCAGCATTTCGATCGAGGAAACCCATGACTAGCAAGAAGAACAAGGCTCGTGCACCGCGCGAGACCACCAAGAAGTTCAAGAAGAAGACCAGCGTCCTGGTGACGGAGAAGGTCGAGTTCGTCGACTACAAAGACGTCAACCTCCTGCAGCGCTTCGTGAGCGACCGCTCGAAGATCCGTGGTCGCCGGGTCACCGGCAACGACGTGCAGCAGCAGCGCGACATCGCCAACGCCATCAAGAACGCCCGTGAGATGGCGCTGATGCCCTACACCAAGCGGGTCGCCCAGACCCGTGCGGGTCGCCCGCCGCGTGACGGCGACGACCGGCCGCGCCGCCCGCGCGAGGAAGCGGCTGCGACCCCCGAGGTCGAGGCCCAGGTCGAAGGTATCGAGGCTGCTGCGGCCGATCTCGCCGAGACGGAGGCCTGATCATGAGGCTGATCCTGCGTTCCGACCTGGCGGGTCTCGGCAAGCGCGGCGACATCGTCGAGGTGTCGTCGGGCCATGCCCGCAACTACCTGCTGCCCAAGGGCCTTGCGATCGTCGCCAGCGATGGTGCGGTCAACCAGGCCACGGCCATGCGCCGTGCTCGCGACCTGCGCGATGCGGCCGACCGTGAGTCGGCCCAGACCGTGGCCAGCGCGCTCGTCGCCAAGACCATCGTGCTGACCGCCAAGGCTGGTGCCGAGGGTCGGCTGTTCGGTTCGGTCACAACGGCCGACATCGCCAAGGCGATCCACGAGCAGGCCAACATCTCGATCGACCGTCGCAAGCTCGATATCGAGCCGATCAAGACGCTCGGCACCCACAGCGTGTCGGTGAAGCTGCACTCCGATGTGCAGTTCCCCGTGACGGTCGAGGTCGTCAAGAAGTAGCCCCTCCCGGGCAACATCTGCCGGCCCCGCCGGCACCATCGGCCCTCGGGCCTCCAACTCGAGCACACGGCGGACCGCACAGGTCCGCCGTTGTGTTCCACAGGGTGCTCCGGTCGCCCACATGGGCACTTCACAAGGGTGCATGAGGGCACCCACAGGCATGTCGTCCCAGCGTGTGACGGGTGGGGTGCCGACCGGTCGACAGCGACCGAGGGGATCAGTGTCCACATCCCCAGGGAGTTGTCCCCAGGAAAGACACAGGTGTGTACCTCTAGCGATCCACACCCTTTGTCTAGGAAGGTGGTGTCCTATGGCGGCACGCGACGACGATCGGCCCACGAAGCGGCGTTCGTCGCCCGCGCGCACCGACGGCCGGGTGCCCCCGCACAACCTCGATGCCGAGGAGAGCCTGCTCGGGGCGCTGTTGTTGTCGCGCGATGTGGTGGGCACGGTGGCCGAGCTCGGCTTGCAGGTCGAGCACTTCTACAAGCCGTCGCACCAGCACATCTACGCCTCGATCCGTGGCTTGATGGCCAGTGGCCAGCCCGTCGACGTGGTCACCGTGGCCGACGAGCTGCGCCGCAACGGCCTGCTCGACGAAGTGGGCGGCGCGCAGATGCTGATGGATCTGCAGAACGCCACACCTGCGGTGTCGAACGCGACGCGTTACGCCAAGATCGTCCAGGACACGGCGTTGCTGCGGCGGATGATCACCGTGGCGAGCGAGATCGCCGAGATCGCCTACACCGAGCCCGACGACGTCACCAAGGCCCTCGACGAGGCCGAGACCAAGGTGTTCGAGGTGGCCGAGGACCGGGTGATCGACAGCACCCGTCCGTTGGGTGATCTGTTGCCGCTGGCGATGGACAAGCTGCAGGAGACCTTCGATCGTGGCGACTCGATCACCGGCACGGCCACGGGCTTCCACGACCTCGACGACGTGCTGTCGGGCCTGCAGCCGAGCACGCTGAACATCATCGGTGCCCGCCCCGCCATGGGCAAGTGCGTTGCGTGGGACACCCCGATGGCCGACCCGATCACGGGCATGGTGCGCACCGCCGAGGAGTGGTACCAGCTCGGCACCACGGGGTCGACGGTGGCATGCACCACACTCGACGACGACGGACGGATGGTCGACACGGTGTTCGGCGGCTTCTACGCCGACGGCTACAAGCCGCTCTACCGGGTGCGCACCCGCAGCGGCCGCACGGTGCGCCTGACCACCGAGCACCCGTTGCTCACCGGCCGTGGGTGGATGCCGCTCGCCGACATCGCGGTGGGCGAGCTGATCGCCGTGCCGCCTGCGCTCGACGTGTTCGGCTCGCTCGACTTCCTCGACGACGACATCGACCTGCTCGCGCTCGGCGCGCACAACAACCGGGTGCCCGAGCCGGTGTTCATGGCCAACCGGCCGACCACCGCCCGGTTCGTGCGCACGTTGTTCAGCGAGTTCGGCGATGCCCGGATGCGTCGTGTCGGGCGGTCGTTCGTCAGCTACGGCACGCTCAGCGAGCAGATGTGCCGCGATGTGCTGCACCTGCTCGTGCGCTTCGGCATCCGCGCCGAGTGCGTGCCCACCAGGGTGCGTGTCGGCGGCGTGCGGCGTGCGGCGTTCGAAGTGGTGGTCAGCGATCCGGCGAGCCTGGTGGCGTTCTGCGACGAGATCGGCATCGAGGGCCGCGACGAGGCGCTGGGCCGTCTCGCAGCCCGGCTCGAGCCGGTGGCCCGCCGCACGGCCAACCGGCTGCCGCTCGAGGTGTGGGACGACGTCGACAAAGAGCGCGGCGAGCTCGACTGGGCCGAGGTCAACCAGCTGGCCGGCGTGCCCGCTACCTACGACTGGCGCGCCCACCAGTGCCGGCCGCGCCGCGAGGCCATCGCCCGGATCGCCGAGGCCCTCGACTCCGACGTGCTGCGCCGCTGGGCCTCGCCCGATGTGTGGTGGGACGCGATCACCGCGATCGAGCCGTGCGGATGGGACCGCGTGTACGACTTCAACGTGCCGGGCACGCACAACTTCGTGGCGGCCGACGTGTACGTGCACAACACGGCGTTCGGTCTCGGCATCGCCACCCATGTGGCGATGACCACGAAGAAGCCGGTGCTGTTCTTCTCGCTCGAGATGGGCCATGCCGAGCTCACCCAGCGAATCCTGTCGTCCGAGGCGCGGGTCGACTCGCAGAAGTTGCGCACGGGCCGGTTGGTCGAGAGCGACTGGACCAAGATCGGCAAGGCGATCAACCGCCTCGAGATCCCGCTGCTGCTCGACGACAACCCGCGGGTGACGGTGATGGAGATCCGTGCCAAGGCCCGCCGGATGAAGGCCCGCTACGGCGGGTTGTCGTTGCTGGTGATCGACTACCTCCAGCTGATGAGCGGTGGCTCGAACGCCGAGAACCGCCAGCTCGAGGTGAGCGAGATCAGCCGTGGCCTGAAGATCCTGGCTCGCGAGCTCGAGACCCCGATCATCGCCCTCAGCCAGCTGAGCCGAACCCTCGAGACCCGGGCCGACAAGCGCCCGATGCTGGCCGACCTGCGTGAGTCGGGCTCGCTCGAGCAGGACGCCGACGTGGTGATGTTCCTGTACCGCGACGAGGTCTACAACCGTGACTCGGCCGACAAGGGTGTGGCCGAGGTGATCATCGCCAAGCACCGCTCGGGCCCGACCGGCCTGGTGAAGCTGGTGTTCAACGGCGTCTACACCAAGTTCGACAACGCCGCCCGCGGCCTGTAGTCCGAATTCCCCGCAACATGTAGCCCTGAATGGCTGCAATGTGTAGCTTGCCCTCGTGGTTGCGTATCGCCCCCGTGTCGTCGACGCCGTGCTGACGGACCGACTCGCGTCCGCAGGAGCGGTGCTGCTCGAAGGTCCGAAGGCGTGCGGGAAGACGTTCACCGCCGAACAGCAGGCGGCCAGCCGGGTCTACCTCGACACTGACGACCAAGCACGCGCTGCGTTGGGTGTGGATCCGGCGCTGGTGCTGTCCGGTGCGCCACCTCAACTCGTCGACGAGTGGCAACTCGACGCCACTCGCGTGTGGAACCACGTCCGCGCCGAGGTGGACCGCCGGCAGGGAACCGGGCTGTACATCCTCACCGGTTCCGCCACCCCCTCCGACGACGCCCGCCGCCACAGCGGCGCCGGTCGCTTCGCCCGTCTGACGATGCGCCCGATGAGCCTGTTCGAATCGGGCGACTCGACCGGCGAGATGTCGTTGGCGGCGCTTCTCGAGGGACACCGACCGACCGCCAAGTCGACCGATGTGACCGTGCCTCGCTACGCCGAACTGGTCGTCCGCGGTGGTTGGCCGCTGAATCTCACGAGAACGGTCGCCGCCGCGGCACGGGCGAACATCGACTACGTCACCACGATCACCGAGGTGGATCTCCCCACGATCGACCCGGCCCGGCGTCATCCTCGGTTGGCGCTGCGGATCCTGCAGTCGCTCGCCCGCAACGTCGGGATGGACTACGTCGTCAGCCGCGTCGCACAGGATGCAAGCACCGATGACTCCGACATCGCACGGTCGACGGTCTACGACTACCTGGCACCGCTGGAGCGCCTGATGATGCTCGAGCCGCTGGAGGCATGGTCGTCGCATCTGCGTTCGCGAGCCCGGCTGCGCACCTCGCCACGGGTGCAGTTCTGCGATCCATCGGTTGCTGTTGCTGCACTGCGTACCGGACCACACCAACTGCTCGCCGACCTGAGCTACTTCGGGTACCTGTTCGAAGCGCTCGTCGTTCGTGACCTGCGGGTGTTCGCCAGCGTCGAGGACGGTGCCGTGCAGCACTACCGGGACTCCGACGGTCTCGAGATCGACGCGGTCGTCACCGCCGCCGACGGACGCTGGGCTGCGTTCGAGGTGAAGCTCGGCCAGGCCGACATCGACATCGCTGCTGCCAACCTCTTGACGTTCGCTCGCAAGGTCGACACCACCAGGGTCGGCGAACCGGCGACGCTCGCCGTGGTCACCGCCACGGGGTACGGCTACACCCGGCCTGACGGCGTCGTCGTCATCCCCGCCGCCACGCTCGGTCCGTGACCGACAGACCGAGCGCGTAGCAGCACGGTCACAGCGCTGCAATGGACGGTCGTCCGCGACGGCGTGCCGTGCCCAGCCGGTTCAACCGTGGCGCTGCGTCAGGGGTCTGGGATGGTGGTGGCCACGCCACAACCCGGCACGGTGCATGTGCGGCCGTCGGAGGTGCCGAAGACCACGACCACGCGCACGTCGTTCACGCCGGCGGCGGGGAGGAATCGCTGGATGTCGGCGGTGATGTCGGGGCGCAGCGGCAGGCCGAGTCGCTCGCTGAGGACTCGGGCTTCGTTTTCGTGCGCCGGGTCTGCAGGGACCACGAACATCGGAGTGTCGTTGATGATGATCGTCCACCGCGCGGTCATCACCCGTGCCCCTGGCAGGTGCTCGCTGCACCACGGCAACGTTCCGTCGGACTGCGCATCGGCGTCGAGGCACACCACGCCGTCCAGATCGGGTGGAAGTTGGATCGTCGTGGACGTCGGGACCGTGGCCGTCAGGACCGTGGTGTCGGGTGTCGTGATGTCGAGTCGGACGATGACCGGGAGGGTGACGGTTCCGATGACTGCTCCGCTGAAATCGGTGACGGTGACCCGAACGGTCGTGGTGCCGGGCGCCAGCAACTCGAGGCTGAACCGCCCGAACCGCTCTGCTCTCGGATCCGTCCTAGCGGCTTCTCCGGCCGCCTCGGAGGCGATGAACGGCTCGCTCGAGGCGACCACGGCGATGGACGGGTCGTCGACGACGGTGGTGAACACATACGACATCGGATCGATCGCGGTGCAGGTGACGGTGTCGATGAGGTCGATCCGCCCGGCGAACCCGCCACCGGCGATCCCTTCGATCGTCGGATACGCCGACACGACGGCGACCGGGTCCCCCGGGGCGGCACAGACGGCCGGGGGCAGGAACGCCTCGATCGTGAGACCGGCGATGCGCAGGTTGGGCAGGTCGAGATCGCCGGACCAGGCCGTGCCGAGCGGTGAGGTGAACCAACGCTCGTCCTGCGGCGAGTAGACCCATTCGCCGGTGGCGTCGGTGGTGCGGATCTCGCTCGCCCACCACGACGACCCGTCGCTGCGGAAGTACAGGTGGATCATCTGTGTGGTGGACGCGGCGTCGACCCACGACAGCTCGAGGGTGGTGAACTCGGCCGAGCCCGGGTCACCGTGCACCGACACGTCGGTGGGGACGATCACCTGGTCGCCGACGATCACCTCGATGCTGTCGGCGGTCATTCGCACGTTGGGTGTGTCGAACGCGAACCGCGAGGCAGGCAGTCCTGCCGCTACCACGGGATCGGCCGGTGCCGCGGGTGGTGTGGCACCCCTGGCCGAGCCGGCCGACTCGTCAGGCGTCGAGCGCACGCCGAGCCAGGCGACGCTCAGCACGACGGGCGACGCGACGGTGGCGAGGTGGCGTTGCCGGCGGCGCCGCACGCGACGGTGGATGTCGCTGAGCGATGCCCCCGGCACTGCGGCTCGGGCGGCGCTACGGTGCAGGCCGTCGGCGATCTGCTGGTCGAACAGGTCGTTCATGACAGTTCCTCTCGGATGTGGGTGCGGGCCCGGTGCAGGGTGGACTTGACGGTGCCGAGGGCCATGCCGAGCGTGTCGGCGATCTCGGGCTCGGAGAGCTGCAGGTAGTACCGCAGCACGACGACGTGGCGCAGTCGCAGGGGGAGCCGGCGGACGATGTCGTCGATGTGGTCGGCGCCGAGGACGGCGTCGTCGACCCGTGGTGTCGGTGTGCGCCGCACGAGCATGCGGCGGCGCTGCACCCGGCGGCAGGTGTTCACCACCGCAGTGCGCAGGTAGGTGTCCGGGTGCTCGACGCGGCCCCACTTGGGGTAGGCCTTGGCGAACGAGTCCTGCACGGCTTCCTCGGCGTGCTCGACGGTGTCGACGAGCAGGTAGGCGAGGCGGACGAGCTGCGGGTACAGGCGCTGGTAGGCGGTGTCGAAGGTCTCGCGGATCGCGACGACGGGACCGTCGTCGAGGTGCGCCGGCTCGTCGTGCTGGTCAGCCACCGCCGGCTCGACCACGGCGGCCGGCCGGGTGGGCCGAACCTGCTGCTCGGCGCTGCGCTCAGCCGAGCGCAGCGCGAGCAACGGGTCGATGGGCATCCGGTTCACACCCTTCCAGACTCCCGACGGGCGCGAATGGTTCTCGTCGCCCGGCTCAGGGAGCCGGGACGGTGGTGTCCACGTCGGCGGGCACGACCTGAGCGACGACCGGGGTCGTCACCTCGGTGGCGTCGGCGGCGAGCCAGGTGACGCTCACCTCGCCCACCCCGCCGGGGATGTTCGCCAGGAAGAACCTGACATCGGGCCGTCCGGCGAAGGTGATGGTGTCGACCGTGACCGGTGCCTGGCCGGCGGCGGTGATGCGCACCTGTGTCACCCCGGTGCTGGCCACGCCACCGACGACCAGTTCGCCGGTGACGTCGGGTCGCTGGCGGGCGACGACCGACGCCTCGCTGTCGTCGACGTAGTCGATGCCGACCACGATCCTGCCACCGACCTGCGCGTACACGAGGCCGTCGGCGTTGTTGTTGCTCGCGTCCCAGGCCCGGGCGAGCGGGGTGACCACCACGACGTGGGGGATGGTGGTCGGGCCGCTCACACGGCGGACACCCTCAGCGATCGACTCCAGGAAGTCCAACCGCTCGTCGGGAACGGCCACCCACACCAGCACACCGGGCTGCTCCTGCCACACGAGGTGGGTGCGCGAGTCGTACCGGTAGCGCAGGGCGTCGTGGCCGCGCACGGGCGTCGTGGTGGCGTCCACGCCGTCGGACCCGCCCCAGATGGCCACGTACTGCTCGGGCGTGACGGTGGTGAAGGTGGTGCCGATCTCGATCCTCGACTCCGTGTCGGCGGTGAGTGGTGCGGGCACCGTGTCGGGGCTGGCGATGCCGGTCGGGTAGCTGACCGGGGCGACCCCGGCGAGGCCCTCGATGCGCTGGCAGGCAGTGCCGTCGGCCGTCAGCTCGGTGCAGCGCAGCAGGCCGACCTGGTCGATCAGGGTCTGGTCGACGACGGGGGCGCCGAGCGATTCGGGGCCGACGTAGATGTCGGCCGCGCCGGCGACGACGGCGAGGCGGTCGACCGACGTGCAGGCGGCATCGAAGCACGGCACCGATGGCGTGGGCGATGACACCGGTGGCGGTGCGAAGACCGACGAGGGCGCGCTGCCCACGCCCACCCCGCCTCCGGTCGGTTCGGGCCGGCTGGCCAGTGCCCACACGCCGGCACCACCGACGACGAGCAGCGCTGCTGCGGCGGCGCCGACCAGCGGCGAGCGTCCGCTGGGGCGACCAGCGAACTGGCCAGTGGGGCGGCCAGTCGAATGGCCGGACGCGATCGGCACCACCGGGGCGAACGTCGCGACGGCCATGTCGTCGACACCGGCATCGGCGGCCCGCGGTGCGACGACGCTCTCGTCGGTGAGGTGGGGGATGACGGCGTGGCAGGCGGCGCGCAGCCGATGCTCGAGCCGGTCGTGGGCGCCGGTGGCGGTGAGGGTGTCGGTGGTCATCGTTGGATCTCCTTCGTCAGGCGCCGGAGGGCGCGGTGCAACGTGGACTTCACGGTTCCGGCGGGCCAGCCGAGCGACGCGGCGATGTCGGCTTCCGGCCAGTCGAGCCAGTAGCGCAGCACCACGACGGCCCGTTCGCGGGCGGGTAACCGGGTGACCGCGGCCCAGGTCTCGTCGATCTCCGGGTTGACGGCCACCTGCGCCACGGGCACCACGTAGCGGGCTGCGGTGCGGCGACGACGGATCACCGAGATCGACTGGTTCACCACGGACCGGTGCAGGTAGCCGAGCGGGTCGGTCACCGAGCCGGCGCGCTGCTGCAGGCCGGCGAACGCGTCCTGCACCACCTCCTCGGCCACCGAGCGGTCGAGGGTGATCGCCGCGGCGAGGTTCGTCAGCCGGCGCCGGTGGGCCACGTAGAGCTGCTCGACATCGACATCGACATCGACATCGGCGGCGACATCGACATCGTCGGCGGGGCGCGGCGCGGCCGGCGATGGTCGCCGCCCGAGCATCGGCTCACCGATCACGCTCAGGTGCTTGTCCACGTAGCTGTCCACCTCCTGACCTGACGCACGACCCACCGGATCGGTTCTGGCGTGTCGTGCCGGGCCGAGCCTCGCAGCTGCAGATCCGCCGGTACGGTCGCGCAGGACCGGGCGCGGCGGTGTCATGAGGGTGAGATGGAGATGACGACGCCAGACGCACGATCGGTCGAGCCGCAGGTGGGTGGTGGTCGTGGGCAGCGCCAGGTCGACGACGCCTGGCGGACCCACGGCCCGGCGGTCGCCCGCTTCGCCACGGCGCTGGTCGGCGCCCATGATGCCCACGACGTGGCCACGAACGCGTTCCTGCGCATCGTGCGCCAGCCGGGGTGGACCGAGATCGAGCACCTCGATCGCTACTGGATGCGTGCCGTGCGCAACGAGGCCCAGAACCTGGCGCGCGAACGGCGGCGGCGGTAGCGCGACCTGCAGGCCGTCGCTGCGTCGTCGACCACCGATGCCGTGGCCGATCCGGACGTGATCCGGGCGATCGCCGCCCTCAGCGTGCAGCAGCGCGCCGTGGTGTTCCTCGCCTACTGGCAGCAGATGACCGAGGCCGAGATCGCCGAGACCCTCGACCTCATCCGCAGCACCGTGCACCGGAACCTCATCCGGGCGCGGATCCACTTGAGAAAGGCACTGACGTGACCCAGCAACTCGACCTCCAGGTCCGCGCCGCGTTCGACGAGATCGTCCGCCACTCCCCCGAGCTTGGGGCCACACCGAGCGGCCAGATCCTGTCGCTGTCGTCGTCGGGTCCGGCTGTCGGTCACCACCGTGGTCGTCGGCGTGACCCCGCCCGTGGTCGACGACCGGTTCGCGGCGCTGCTCGCGCCGGTCGGTGCGGCCGAGGTGTGGCGTGAGGTGCGCGGCCTCGACGAGTCGTGGGTATCGGAGGCTCGAACGTTCGTGACGCCCGAGGGCCGGGTGCTGTCGGCCACGCTCAAGCCGGTGCAGGGGCCGTTCCCGGGTGAGGTCCGCCAGGTGGGCTCCACGTCGTTCACGTTCCTGAACGAGGACGGCAACCACGTCTACCTCGCCACCGGCGAGTGCCAGTCGGTGGCGGTGCTCGCCCCGAACGAGTACGAGGGCGTGCCGTGGTCGGCCGATGCGTTGGCCCTGTTGGCGGGGGTCACGGTGGACTCGAGTGACGAGTGGGCCGTGGCCCCGGACGGCTGGACGCAGATCGAGGGTGGCTTCTCGGAACTGCTGTACGAGACGACCTTCACGGTGCTCGATGCGGCGGGTACGCCGGCGGCCGAGGCCCGGCTGGTGCAGACCGACGCGTCGCTCGGCCACGTGCTCGCCCTGTCGGGTGTTGCGTTCGCCACGGCGCGGCCGGCGACGGTGGCCGGCCTGCCGTCGAACACGGCCGGCGACCGGGCGTGGGTGCTCACCGATGCGGCGGGCCGGTGGTACGTCGGATGGAACACGACCGCCGGCGCGGCGCTGTTGTCGGTCGCACCCGTGGACGGGCCGCGGTCTGCCGAGCCGGAGTGGGCGGAGGTCGCGAAGGTGCTGCAGGTCGGCCATCCCGAGTTCTGGTCCGAGGCGCTGCAGGCCGCGGGCGGCGGGTCGGCCTCGGCGGGCGCCGATGCGGTATGGACTGCGGCGGCCCAAGCCGCGGAGCAGGGTGGCGTGGCGACGTCGACCACGGTGACGGAGACGGGCCCTGCGCCCGCCGCAGCCTGTGGGCCTCGAGAAGGCGGCTGAGCTCGGCATCCCGAGCGTCGTCCGTCGCGACGGAGGACACCGGTCGGTGTCGTCTGGGAGATGATGGGTTCGATGGGCGTGCCGACCGGGTTGGTGGTGGGGTGACCGACGAGCAGATCCTCGCCCTGTACGAGCGGTCGCTGGTCGACGTCCACCGTGCTGCGTCGCGCCTGTGCGGCGGCGACCGGGCGGCGACCGAGGAGTTGGTGCAGGACACGTACCTCGCCCTGGTGCGCCACTGCCGTGAGCACCCCGGCGACGAGGTGGGCGTGGGGTGGCTGGTCACGACCTGCCGCAACCGGTTCATCGACCTGCACCGCGCCGATCGGCGTCGGGTGCGCCGCGAGACCGCCGTCGCCACGACGGCGGTGATCGACGCGTCGCTCGCGGTCGAGGGAGCTGCCGGTGACAGCGGCCTGCCCGCCCGACTCGCCGCGCTGCCGCCGCTGCAGCGCGCCGCGCTCGTGCTGCGCTACGGCGACGACCTGCCCGTGGGCGACGTGGCGCGCATCCTGGGCAAGAGCGTGCACGCCACCGAATCGCTACTGGCCCGTGGCCGCAGCGCGCTGCGTGTCACGCCGACTGCGGAGGAACCGCGATGAACGACGAGCAGATCGTGCGCAGCGCGTTGCGCGATGCCGGCACGCCACCGACGGACGAGTTCCGAGCCAGGCTGCGCAGCCGTCTGGAGGGCGAGCTGCGCGGTGAGGCGCTGGTCGATCCGGTGGCCGCTGGTGCGGGGCCTCGCTCGGGCGCCGGGTCGCGGCGCACGTGGTGGTGGCTCGGGTCGGCCGCGGCAGTGGTGGCCGTGCTCGCGGGTGTGGTGGTGCTCCGCTCGCCCGAGTCGCCTTCGTCGCCGTCGACCACGTTGCCGGTGGCGCCGTCGTCGTCGACGCCGGTCAGTACGGTCGGGCCGGGAACGACGCTGGCGCCACCTGTCGATCCCGTTGCTGCGGTGCTCGGCAACGCATGGGTGCTCGTCGATGCCGGTGATCGCACGATCCCGTCGCCCGTGCCCACCCTGGCTCCGCTCCCGCCGGGTACCGACGGACTGTTCGGGGTGTTCGACGGCTGCAACAGTGGCTCGGTCGCAGGCTCGATCGACGCGGCGAGCGGCCGGATGGTCGTCACCGGCGGAGCCTTCACCGAGATGGCCTGCCCGGGCATCGAGACGCTCACCCTGCCGACGACATCGGACCTCAGGCTGATGGACGACAACGGGCCATTGGTGGTGAACGATGCGACCGGAGACCAGGGCCCGCTCACCTTCCGCCGCATCGATTCGTTGGGCGCGCCCGTGCAACGCGACCAACTGATCGGCGTGTGGGCCAGCGAGGGCGACCGGTTCGCCGTCACCTTCGATGCCGACGGGCAACTGCACCTGGGTGCCTGCACCCTGACGTGGGCGCTCGGCGACGACTCGGTGCTCGGCGTGAGCGGTCGGCCGGCGACCTACGACGAGACGTGCGTGCCACGGCTGCTCGGCCCGTTGTCGGCCGAGCCGTACCGGGCACAGATCGACGACAGCGGGGTGTTGTGGCTCACCGCCGATCCGGCGACCGTGCTGCGCCTCGAGCCCAGCGAGGTGCCGCCGGCCCCACCGCCGAGCACGCCGATCACGACGATCGTCGTGGCGCCGAGGCTGGTGCCGATCGACCACCTCGCGCCGTGCCAGCCCGACGCCTGCCCGACGGTGGCGGTGGCCCCCGACGGCACGATCGTCAGCTACGACGACACCAGCAACACGATCGTGGTGGGCCAGCGGGGTAGTGCGCCGCCTCGGTCGGTCCCGGTCGCCGGTGCTCCGCCGGTGGTCGGCTTCCTCGTGGCGGTCGGCCCCGACGATGTGGCCTATCTGGTGGTGCAGCCGGTGGGTGTGGTCGACCCGATCGGCGACCTGATCGCGGTGCCGCTGTCGGGCGACGGCGCGGGTGCCGTCGTCGCCAGCGCGCCGGGGGTCGTCGACCTGTCGGGCGACAGTTCACTGGTCGCCACGCGCACGGGCCTGGTGCCGGTCGGCTGCTGCGGCTTCGACGCAGTCACGCCCGATCCTGCTCGCGCCCCGCTGCTCGGCTGGGTCGACCGGTCAGGTGCTTCGATCACGCTCGACGGTCCGGTTGTGTCGATGGAGCGCACCGACGAGACGGTCAGCCTGGTGAGCACGGATGCCGACGGCACACGGGCGACCTGGGCGGTGCCGGCCGACGAGGTGTTCGGGATGCAGGGGATGCCCGATGCCCGGGTGCCTGCCGACGGGAGCCTGCTCGTCACCTGGTGGAATGTCGCCGACGGTGGCCAGCGGTTGCTCCGGCTTCTGGCCGACGGTGGTGTCGAGGAGATCGTCGTGCAGCCCACCATGTCGGTGGTCGCCCTGTCGCCGTTCGGCCAGGCCGTCGTCTACGACGGGTCACGCTTCCAGCTGTGGCAGTTGCCGGCGTTCACCACCTTCACCGATGCGACGGCCGACGTGGTCGACCGCGTCGGCCCGGGGTCGTTCGAGTCACCCGATGCGATCGTCGACCAACTGCTGCAGGCACTCATCCGTCCCACTGGGTGCGATGTCTTTCCCACGGCGACGGTGGTCGACCGAACCGATGGCCCTGGGTCGGTGGCGTTCACCGTGGCCGCTCGCTCGGGCTGTGACGACTCCGTCGGCGGCGCCGACTACCAGCTGTCGGTGGTGCAGGACGCGAATGGGTCGTGGCGTGTCGATGGTGCGCAGCGGCGCGAGCTCTGCACCCGCGGCGCCAGCGGCGACGTCTGCGTGTGACCGCCGCCCCAATCCAGCCGGGGCTCAGTGGGTGTAGCGGCGGCGGGCGGCGAGCGCGACGTACACCAGGCCCACCAGCACCGGCACCTCGATGAGCGGGCCGACCACACCGGCCAGGGCCTGGCCGCTGGTCACGCCGAACACGCCGATGGCGACGGCAATGGCCAGCTCGAAGTTGTTGCCGGCCGCGGTGAACGCCACCGAGGTGTTGCGCTCGTAGGGCAGGCCGATGCGCCGGCCCACCCAGAACGACCCGAACCACATGATCGTGAAGTAGGCGAGCAGCGGCACGGCGATGCGCGCGACGTCCCACGGCTGGTCGATGATCCGTTCGCCCTGCAGGGCGAACAGGATGACGATCGTGAACAGCAACCCGTAGAGCGCGACGGGGCCGATGCGCGGCAGGAACCGCTGCTCGTACCACTCGGTGCCCTTGGCCCGTTCGCCGATGAGGCGGGTGAGGAACCCGGCGACGAGGGGGATGCCGAGGAAGATCAGCACGCTCTTCGCGATCTGCCACATCGTGATGTCGATGCCCTCGCTGTCGAGGCCCAGCCAGCCGGGCAGCACCTCGAGGTAGAACCAGCCGAGCACCGAGAACGCCACGATCTGGAACAGCGAGTTGAGCGCCACCAGCACGGCGGCCAACTCGCGGTCGCCGCAGGCCAGGTCGTTCCAGATGAGCACCATCGCGATGCAGCGGGCCAGGCCGACGATGATCAGCCCGGTGCGGTACTCGGGCAGGTCGGCGAGCAGCAGCCAGGCCAGGGTGAACATCAGCGCCGGGCCGATGATCCAGTTGAGCACGAGCGACAGCACGAGGGTGCGGCGGTCGTCGACCACGCGGCCGATGCGCGTGTAGCGCACCTTGGCGAGCACCGGGTACATCATCAGCAGCAGGCCGAGGGCGATCGGCAGGCTGACGGTGTCGATCTTCACTGCGTCGAGGGCGTCGTCGAGGCCGGTGAACATCTGGCCGAGCAGCAGCCCGGCCGCCATGGCGAGTCCGATCCACACCGGCAGCAGCCGGTCGAGTGTCGACAGCCGGGCGGTGGGGTCGGCCTGCTCGGTGGCAGGAGTGGCGGTGTCGGTCACGCGGTCCTCTCGGTGCGCCCGGTGGGCGCGGCGGGTGCGGCGGGTGCGGCCGGGCCGGGTCGGGCGACGCCGCCGCGCAGGCCGTCGTCGACGCTGGCGAAGCGGTGCGCGGCCAGCCACAGGCGCAGCAGGTGGCGACGCCGTTCGGGCTCGGGGTGGTCGTCGTAGGCCTCGCGGGCGTGGAGGATCCGGCCGTTGTTGACGAACTGGACGTCGCCACGCTCGAACTCCATCTGCAGGTGGAAGGTCGGGTCGTTGGCGAGCGCCTCGAGGGCTTCCATCGCCTCGAGCTGGGTGGCGGTGAGGCGTGGTGCGTCGGCGTGCTGCTGGCTGTCGCGCAGGTACCAGCCGACGTAGAACAGCCGGGGTGCGCCGTCGATCTCGCTGAGTGGAGCGAGCGAGAACCACGGTGCCTGGCCGTCGGGCACGTCGCCCTGGCGGTCCCAGGGCATGGGCACGGCGAGCGCGTCGAGCAGCTCGGGCCGAGTGGTGGCGAGCGCGTCGAGCAGCGCCCAGCTGGAGGCGAGCTTGCTCTCGCCGCCACTGCGGGCCGTGTGCAGGCAGAGCAGGCCGATGATGTCGGCGGCGTCGGTGTGGAAGTCCTGGCGCAGGTTGGTGCGGTAGCGGCGCACCGGCCCGGCGTCGGCCGGGAGGCGCTCGTCGCGGATGTGGGTGAGCAGGTCGCCGTGGCGGTTCTGGCCGATCGGTGTGCCGAGGTGGGCACCGAGGCCGACGTAGGCCACTTCCGTGGCGTGCTCGCCGATGGCGTCGAGCTCGTCGACGGGGAAGCCGCGCACCAGCAGGAAGCCCCGTCCGTGCTCGAGCAGGTCGCTCCAGGCCGCGATGTCGTCGGCGAGCTCGTCGAGCGCGAGCGTGTCGCGACCCGCCGTCGACGGGTTCGCCCCGGCGGCGACTGCGGCCCGGGTGGCGTCGACGATCGCGGCGCGTTGGCGCTCGGTGAGCTCGATGCACCACGAGCGGTCGGCGCGCACATCGGCGCTGCGCCAGACGGCGCGACCGTGCGGCACATGCCAGCGGCTGGTGGCGGTGGCCGTCATCGGCTCAGCAGCAGGTGGACGGGTTGCTGCCGAACGACACCGGGGTGGCCACGGTGGCAGGCGCGCAGCAGGCGGCCGTGTCGGCGGCAGCGGCTACCTCGGGTGCCAGGGCCGTGGGTGCTGCGGGGACACCCATGCCGTCGGGGGTGCAGCACGCCGCGTCGGTCGACGAGTCCGACGTGTCGCCGGCTGCGGGAACGGGGTGCATGACGGGTGCGTCGGCGAGCACGGTGTAGATCTCCCACGGCTCACCGTTGGGCCCATGCACCCACACCTTGTCCTGCACGGCGTAACAGCAGGTGGTCTGCTCCTCGACGAGGGTGGCCAGGCCGTCGGCCTGGAGGCGGGTGATGGCCGTGCCCACCTCGTCGGTCGACTCGACCTCGACGCCGAGGTGGTTGAGGCTGCCGCCCTCGCCGGGGTTCGCGATGAGCACGAGCTTCAGCGGCGGGTCGGCGATGGCGAAGTTGGCGTAGCCCTCGCGCACCTTGGCCGGGCCGGTGCCGAACAGTTTGCTGTAGAAGTCGATCGCGGCGTCGATGTCGTCGACGTTGATGGCCAGTTGCACTCGTGACATGGCCCCTCCTCGAGGGTAGATTGACGTTCGTCGATACAGGAGCCTAGCACTGCATCGATGATCGTCAATGCAGGAGACCGTCATGGCGCCACGAACTTCGCGATCCGCACCGGCCGGCGCATCCGCGCCCGGCGTGGCGTGCTGCGCACCGGTCGGCAGCGCAGCGTTCGACGAGTCGGCCGCAGCCGAGCTGGCCGGTGGGTTTCAGGCGCTGGCCGACCCGGTGCGTTTGCACCTGCTGTCGCTCATCGCCGCTGCAGGTGCGCCCGGCGTGTGCGTCTGCGATCTGGTCGGCCCGTCGGGTCGTTCGCAGCCGACGGTCAGCCACCACCTGCGCATCCTGCGCGACGCTGGCTTGGTGATCAGCGAGCGTCGTGGCACCTGGGCCTGGTACACCGTGGTGCCCGACCGCATCGCCGCCCTGCGCTCCGCCCTCGCCTGACGACCGCGGCGCCCGTGGGGGTCAGTCGCCGCCGTCGACCTGGGCGAGCGACACCTGCACGTCGTCGGGCAGCGGCGGCAGGCGCAGTGCCAGCAGCCAGGTGAGCACGACGAACACCGTCGAGCCCCACAGCGCGGCGGCCAGGTCGCCCCACAGGTAGAGCACACCCGACAGCAGCGTGCCCACCAAGCGGCCGGCGGCATTTGCCGAGTAGTAGAAGCCGACGTCGAGGGCCACCTCGTCGTCATCGGCGTAGGCCAGCACGAGGAACGAGTGCAGTGCCGAGTTCATCGCGAACACCACACCGAACACGATCAGCCCGCCCACGATGGCGACGGTGACGGCCACGTCGAGGGCCACCAGCACGGCGATGGCGGCCGACACCGCGGCCAGCACCAACGCCCACTGCTGTGTGGCACGCACCTCGTCGACCTCGCGCCCACCGCGGGCGAGCAGCCGAGGGGCCGACGACTGCACGATGCCGTAGCCGATCACCCATGCCGCCAGGAATCCGCCCACACCCTCGTGCGACCAGCCGAGTTGATCGGCGAGGAACACCGGCAGGGCGACGACGAACCAGATGTCGCGCGATCCGAACAGGAAGAAGCGGGCGGCCGACAGCCGGTTGATCGCCGTCGACTTCGACAGCACCGAGCGCAGCGGCGGCTTGCGCTTGCTCTTGCCGATGTCCTCGTTCAAGAACACGAGCAACGCGACGACCACCACCACCAACGCCCCGGCCATGGCCCACAGCGCGCCGTCGTAGCCGAGCCACCCCAGCAGGGCGGCGCCGAGGAAGAAGCCGACGCCTTTCAGCGCGTTCTTCGACCCGGTGAGGATGGCGACGAGGCGGAACAGCGACCCGTCACCGGCCACGGTCTTCACCGCGCTCTTCGAGCTCATCTTGGTGAGGTCCTTGGCGATGCCCGACAGCGCCTGCATCGCCATCACGAACGTCACCGACAGCCAGCGCTGCCAACTGGGCGACTCGAGGGTGAGTGCGGCCAGGGCGACGATCTGCAGCCCGAGGCCGGCGACGAGGGTGCGGTTCAGGCCGCGGCGCGACCCCACCCAGCCGCCCAGCAGGTTGGTGAGGATGCCCATGAACTCGTACGCGAGGAACAAGAAGGCGATGGCGACGGGCGAGTAGCCGAGCTCGTTGAAGTGCAGCAGCACGAGCATCCGCAGCGCGCCATCGGTGAGGGTGAAGGCCCAGTAGCCCGCAGTGACGAGCGCGTAGTTGCGCAGTTGCACGTCAGTCCGCCTGCAGCGAGGCGCCCACGAGCGCGGCGAGCTCGGCCATGCGGTGCACGTAGCCGGTCTCGTTGTCGTACCAGACGAGCACCTTCACCATCCGGCCGTCGATCACCATCGTCGAGGGCCCGTCGACGATGCCCGAGCGTGGGTCGTTCACGAAGTCGGCCGACACGAGCGGCCGGTCCTCGAAGCCGAGGATGCCGTGCAGCTCGCCGTCGGCCGCTGTGCGCAGCAGGCCGTTCACCTCGTCGACGGTGACGTCGCGGTCCATCGTGAACACGCAGTCGGTGAGCGAGGCGTTCAGCAGCGGCACGCGCACGGCGATGCCGTTCAGTCGGCCGGCCAGCTCCGGATAGATGAGCGTGATCGCCGTGGCCGACCCGGTGGAGGTGGGGATCAGCGAGTTGAGTGCCGAGCGGGCGCGGCGCAGGTCCTTGTGCGGCTTGTCGACGATGACCTGGGTGTTGGTGACATCGTGGATGGTGGTGATCGCGCCGCGCTCGATGCCGATCTGCTCGTGGAGCACCTTCACCACCGGGGCGAGGCAGTTGGTGGTGCACGACGCTGCGGTGACGACGTGGTGGGTGGCAGGGTCGTAGAGGTGGTCGTTGCAGCCCATCACCACGTTCAGCACGCCGGGGCTCTTCACCGGGCAGGCCACCACCACCTTGCGCACGCCGTGGTCGAAGTGGGGGGCGATCGCCTCGGCGGTCTTCCACTTCCCGGTGGCCTCGATGACGAGGTCGACGCCGGCCGCGTCCCAGCGGATGTCGCCCGGTGCGGCCACCTGGCTGAAGCCGACGGGGCGGCCGTCGATCAGCAGCCGGTCGTCGTCGTGGGCGACGCTGCCGGGGTAGCGGCCGTGGACGGTGTCGAACTCGAGCAGGTGGGCGGCGGCGGCGAGGTCGCCAGCGGTCTCGTTGACGTGGACCAGCTCGAGGCCGGGATGGTGCCGCAGGGCGCGCACCACGAGGCGACCCATGCGGCCGAAGCCGTTGATGCCGATGCGGATGGTTGTCGCGGTCATGGACGGGTCCCTTCGTCGGGGAGGAGGCGGGTGATGCGGGCGTCGAGCTCGGCCACCACGGCGTCGAAGGCGGCGGCGGTGCCGTTGGCGACCGGGTCGGGGATCGACCAGTGCCACCAGTGCGGCGCCGGCTCGAGCTCTTCGTGCACCAGGTCGCACACGGTGACGACCTGGGCGCTACGCGGGATGCGGCCGACGAGGGTGGGCGCGGCGCCGTCGAGGTCGAGCCCGGCGCGCCTGGCCGCGGCGACCGCGCTGCGGTGGACTCGTTCGGCAGGGCGGGTGCCGGCCGATGTGGCCGGTCGCCCGGTGCGGGCCGCCCACAGTGCGGCGGCGAGCTGCGAGCGGGCGGAGTTGTGCGTGCAGAGGAACACCATCGGGCCGCGTGGCCGGGCGTGAGGCAGGCGCAGGTCGGTGAGGCTCCGTCGCTGCAGCGCGACGTAGCGACGGCGGCCGTCCCCCGACGAGGGCGTGCGTTCGATCAGACCGACGTCGCTCAGCACGTCGAGGTGGTGGGCGAGCAGGTTGGTGCCAATGCCCAGCCGCTGGGCGAGCTCGCCGGGTGAGCGGTCGCTGGCGACGAGGTCGTCGACGATCGCGAGGCGGATCGGGTCGCCGAGCGCCGCGTGGCGCGCGGCGCGCAACCCGAGGTCACTGCTGCAATCACTCAACACATGTTGAGTCAATCACAGCGACGTGAACTCGACTTCACCCCAGGTTGAACCGGAGGTGAACTCCGGCGCGGTGAGCGGTGAGGTCGCAGCGAGCGCTCACCGCTCACCACCCGGCACACGGGGTCGGTGGAGCGGGTGGATGGTTCGGGCACACTGGGGAGGTGATGGCGGAGGGCACCGGCGCATTCCTGGGCGAGAACCTGATCGTCTGGTTGCTCCTGGCGCTCGGCGGCGCACTGTTCGTCGGCAACGTGATGGCTCTCGCCCGCCCGCCCCAGGTGAAGCGCGACGACAACGACCTCGACCAGGCACCCCGGGGCCGCAGCATCGCCATGGCGGGCCTCGGGCTGGTTGTGGCGCTCGTGGCGCTCGGTGCACTGCTTCGCGGCTGACGTCAGGGCGATCACTGCCGGCCACGCGCCGGGGTGGTGCACTGACGTACATGTGTGTGCCGATCGACCGGTGAGCACCGAAGGGCGCGACACTCTTCGTGGTCGATGTGCCACGCACACCGTCCGTGTCGACCAGCTCAGCAGCGAACCCGATTCGGTTTCGGAAAGGGTGGTGGGATCGTGACCAAGACGACCAAGGGCAGTGCCGCAGCCGGCGACGACGAGCACGTCACGACGCCGAGCGCCCCGACGGCTGGAGAGCCCGACCATCAGGTCGTGTCGGTCTTCGTGGTCGACGACCATCCGGTGCTGCGCGAGGGCCTGCGCGATGTGCTCGAACGGACCGGCCGGATCCAGGTGGTGGGTGAAGCCGGCAGCGTGGAGGATGCGATCACCCGACTGCGCATCGTCCGGCCGCAGGTGGTGATGCTCGACCTGCGTCTCACCGACGGCACAGGCATCGAACTGTGCACCCACATCCGCTCCACCTATGCCGACATGGGTGTGTTGGTGCTCACCGCGTCGTCCACCGACGACATGCTGTTTGCGGCGATCGAAGCCGGCACGAACGGGTTCCTGTTGAAGAGCTCGCGCATCGACGCGATCGCTGATGCGATCCACGCGATCGCCGAGGGTGGATCGGTGATCGATCCGGCGCTCGCCGGCAGGGTGATGCGCAAGCTGCGTGAGCCGACGATCACGGTGGACGATCACCTCCAGATGCTCAGCCCGAGCGAGCGCGAGGTGCTCTCGCACCTGGCGGCCGGTCGGTCGAACCGCGAGATCGCCGCCCGGGTGTGCCTGTCGGAGTCGGCGGTGAAGAAGCACGTCACCTCGCTGATGCGCAAGATCGAGGTGCAGAGCCGCACCGAGGCGGCGATCTTCGCCCTGCGCGTCGGGCTCGACGCGGGCTGACCGGCCGCGCAGGCATCACCCATCACGGGTGATGCCCGAGCCGGTGTGAGCAGGTTCCATCGTGGCGTGGTCGGGCACGCACTCGGTGGCCTTGTCGGCGCATGTCGGAGGTCGGGCAGGTGAAGGTGCCTGCGCGGCCGCCGGTGGCTGGAGCATTGGCACCGGCGCGAGCCCGCCTGGGTGCCGAGGTGGTGGCCGGTGTGGTGCTGGCGGCGCTGTGCCTGCCGTTGAACCTGGGCTATGCCGAGGCGGCAGGGTTGCCGGCCGAGGTGGGCATCTACGCCACCTTGCTGCCGCTCGTCGCGTACGCAGTGCTCGCGGGCTCGCGCCACCTCGTGGTGGGGCCGGATGCGACGATCGCCGCGTTCATGGCGGCGTCGTTCGGGCCGATCATCGTGTCGTCGGGGGTGGCGCCCACCGAGCTGGCGATCGGGTTGTCGTTGCTCGTCGGGTTGGTGCTGCTGCTGGCGTGGCTGTTCCAGGCGGGATCGATCGTGCGCTTCCTGTCGAAGGCCGTGCTGGTGGGGTTCATCGCCGGTCTGGCGATCGAGGTGCTCACCTCGCAGGTTCGCAAGATCATGAACGTGAAGGTCGAGGCCGACACCTGGCCGGGCGAGGTGTGGGCGCTCGTCACGGCGGTGCCCGATGCGTCGTGGGCCAGCGTGGCGGTGGGGGTGGGCACGATCGTGCTGTTGCGGGTGGTGAAGCGCATCTCGCCGCGCCTGCCCGCCGCGCTCATCGCCCTCACGATCGTCGCGGTGCTGGTGGCACTGCTCGAGCCGGACGGTGTGGCGTTGCTCGGCGAGGTGCCCTCGGGCCTGCCGAGCCTGACGTTCCCCACGTTCGGGCTGTCGGTGTGGCTCGACCTGCTGCCGATCGCCGTGGCCATCGCGGCGCTCACCATCGCCGAGGGTGTGCTGTTGGCCAAGAGCGCCGCCCGGGCGAGCCAGGAGACCTTCGTGCCCAACCCCGAGCTCTTCGCGCTCGGCGCATCGAACGTGGCCGGGTCGTTGACGGGTGCCATGCCGATGGGGGCCAGCGCGTCGCGCACGGCGGCCCTGCAGGGTGTGGGCACGGTCAGCCAGGTGCCGGCGCTGGTGGCTGCGGTGGTCGTGGTGGTGGTGGTGCTGTTCTTCACCGACGCCGTCGCCGAGCTTCCGTCGGCGGCGCTGGCCGGCCTGGTGGCCAACGCCGTCGTGTCGACCATCGAGGTGGATGCGCTGCGCGAGTTCGCCCGGGTGCGCCGCAGCGAGCTGGCGATCGCTCTCGGCTGTGCAGCGGGCGTGCTGCTGCTCGGCCCCCTCGGCGGGATCGTCATCGCCGTGCTGGCCTCGGCGGTCGACGTCGTCCGCCGGGCCGCCGACGCGCCGTGGGCGCACGTCGAACTGGCGGGCGACGAGGTGACGGGTCGGTTCGCTGCGTCGCCCGAGGATGCGGGCGACAACGACGACGGACGTGTCGGCGACGAGCTCGCCGCCACGGCGGGCATCCGTGTGGTGCGGCCGGGGACATCGCTGTTCTTCGCCAACGCCGAGGAGTTGGCGCACGTGCTGACGGCGGGTGCCACCGATCCGTCGGTGGAGTGGGTGGTGCTCAACCTCGAGCGGGTGGCCGATATCGACCCCACGGCTGCCGAGGCCCTGCGCGAGGGAGCCGAGGAGGTGCGCCGCGCCGGGAAGGTGCTGGCGATCACCCGCCTGGGCCGGCACGTCAGCGATCTGCTCGAGCGCTACGAGATGTACGACGTGGTCGATCCGGCGTACGTGTTCGCCTCGAACCGTGCCGCCGCCCGCGCCTTCGCCGCCCGCCACCCCCGCTGAGGCTCGCTGCCATCCTCACCTCTCACCGCACGGGGTGGGAGACTGCGCGCCGAGCCCGGGCAACGGAGGGATCGTCATGAGCGAGCAGGCAGGCACCACGGACACGGCGACGACGGTCGCCACGGGAGTGACCCCCGAACGGTTGGCGGGACTGCGCCGCTGGAACCTCGGCCTGACGGCCCTGCACGCCGTGCAGGCGGTGCTGATCGCGGCGATGGCCGGCAGCTTCGCGATCACGATCACCTCGACGTTCCCCGAGGGCCCGCCAGGCACGCGGCTCAGCAGCCCGGAGGGCTTGTTCGACCTGCGCATCGGATTCGCCGTGGCGGTGTTCCTCGCCCTGGCCGCGCTCGACCACCTGCTGACCGCCACGGTGTTGCGCAGCACCTACGAGGCCGACCTGCGCCGGGGCATCAACCGCTTCCGCTGGATCGAGTACTCGTTCAGCGCCACGCTGATGGTGATCCTGATCGCGTCGTACAGCGGGATCACCGACATCACCGGTGTGATCGCGATCGCCGGCGCCAACGTGGGCATGATCCTGTTCGGCTGGCTGCAGGAGCGGATGAACCCGCCGGGCCGGGCCACCACGACGATGATGCCCTTCTGGTTCGGCACGCTTGTCGGCCTGGCCCCGTGGCTGGCGTTGTTGGCCAACATCCTGGGCAGCGAGACGGTGCCCGGCTTCGTCTACGGCATCGTCGTCGCCCAGGCGATCTTCTTCTTCAGCTTCGGCCTGAACCAGTGGTTGCAGTACCGGGGCGTGGGGCGCTGGCGCGATTACGCGTACGGCGAGAAGGTGTACCTGGTGCTCAGCCTGGCGGCCAAGAGCGTGCTGGCCTGGCAGATCTACGGCGGGTCGCTGGCCAACTGAGTGGTCGGCTTGCGGCGTGAGTGACTGGACTTTCGCCGTACACACGTGTTGAGTGGGCGACGTGGCCGTGCAGGCCGCAGATCCGGAGGTGGAGCGGTGATGGCCGGCTCATCGGACGACAACTCGAAGGCGCCCGACACCTGGGACATGCGCGACCGGTTGGTGAACGCGATCATCGAGTACGGCTTCGACAACCCGTCGACGCAGTTCTACCGCGAGTACATCGTGCGCTGCCTGGTGGCCGAGGGCCACGCCGACCAGGCGATGACCGTGTTGAGCGAGACCCGGGCGGGTCGTCTGGCCACGCTGTCGCAGCTGGCCCCGGGCCGCTACCACCTCGACGCCTGCCTGGCGACGGTGGGCCGCGTCGAGCGCGACCCCGCCAGCAAGGTGGCCCACTTCGAAGCCGTGGTGGCGGTGTCGAACGGGGTGCTCGGGCCCACGGCTCGCGACTCGCTCGAGTTCCGGCTGCGGCTCGCCCAGGCACTGGTGGAGGACGGCCAGATCGACCGTGCGGTGGCGGTGGCCGAGTGCCTGCTCGACGATGCGCGGCTGGTGCTGGCACCGTTCGACCCGTTGCTCGGCGAGATCGAGGACGTCTTCGACGCCGACGAGTGACGCGCAGGTGCATGTCGGCACCGGCGAGCCCCGGTCTACCCTGCTGCCATGAGTGACACCGGCTCGTCGCCCTTCCCGCCTCCTCAGCCGCCCCCGGGTGCGAGCTCGCCCGGTGGTAGTCCGCCGCCCGGCTTCGGCGCCGGCCCGGGTGCGGCACCGCCGCGCTACTGCAGCACGTGCGGCACGTTGCTGGGCGTGGGTGCGGTGCGCTGCTTCCGCTGTGGTGCCGCCGCGCCGGTGACGTTCCCGGGCCAGAAGTCGAAGCTGGTCGCCGGCCTGCTCGGCATCCTCGTGCCGTTCGGGGTGCACAGCTTCTACCTGGGCGACACCAAGAAGGGGGTCATCCAGTTGCTGGTCACGATCTTCACCTGTGGCCTCGCCAGCGTGTGGAGCTTCGTCGAGGGCATCTTGATCCTGATCGGCAACATCAACACCGACGCCGAGGGCCGTCCGCTCGGCGACTGACGAGCGTCGTGTCAGCGGCGTGCGGCGGCGATGACGGGCGGGTGTGCGTCAGTTGAACGAGCCGTGGGCGTACACCACGGATTCGCGGTCGCGCAGGCGCTCGACCGCGGCGGCGAGGCGGCCGACGTTGGCCACGTAGCGCTCGGCGTGGCTGTCGTCGTGGGCGACGTTCAGCGTCCACGATTCGCTCTTGCCCCACGGTGGCAGGAACACGCCGCCGTTGTGCTGCATCAAGAAGTGCAGGTGGCTCACCGCGGTGCTGATGCCGAGGAACTCGCGGTAGGTGGTGGCCGGCTGGTCGTGGAACACCACCGAGCCCTTGAAGCCGAACACGTTGCCGTACGACGGCTGGCCGTGGTCGGCCAGCACCTGGCGCGATGCGTCGAGCATCTGGGTGCCGAGCGCGGTGGCCCGGTCGTACACCTCGGGGGTGAGCACCTCGGTGAGCACGGCGCGGGCGACGGCCATGGTGAGCGGGTTGCCGTTGAAGGTGCCGATCTGGTCGTAGACGCCGGAGGTGATGGCGTCCATCACCTCGGCGGTGCCGCCGATCGCGCCGCAGGGGATGCCGCCACCGAGCGCCTTGGCGAGGCACACCATGTCGGGTTGCGCACCGAACAGGCGGGTCGCGCCACCCCAGTCGACCACGAGCCCGGTCTTCACCTCGTCGAAGGCCACCAGGCCGCCGTGGCGATGGACGAGGTCGATCATCCCGGCCAGGTAGCCGGGCTGGGGCGCGATGATGCCGGCGTTCATCATCATCGGCTCGATGATCATTCCGGCCACCTGGCCGGCGTGGGCGTCGAGCACCCGCTCGAGCGCGGCGAGGTCGTTGAAGGGCACCAGGCGCACGAGGTCGGCCATCACCTGCGGGATGCCCGCGCCCGGTTGGCGGTTGGGCTCGTCGGCGGGGCCGAGCTGGTCGAGGCTGCGGAACGGCGACACCATCACGGCGTCGTGGTGGCCGTGGTACGAGCCCTCGATCTTCAGGATCAGGTCGCGCCCGGTGATGGCGCGCATCAGGTGGATGGCGTCCATCGTCGATTCGCTGCCGGAGTTGGTGAAGCGCCACATCGGCAAGCCGAAGCGCTTGCGCAACTCGTCGGCCACGACGATGGCGTCCTCACCGGGCTGGGCGAAGTGGGTGCCGAGGCCGAGCCGTTCGGTGGCGGCGCGCACCACGGCCGGGTTGGCGTGGCCGACGACATTCACTCCGTAGCCGGCGTGCATGTCGACGTACTCGTGGCCGTCGACGTCCCACACCAGACCACCCTTGCCGTGGCTCACCCACACGGGCAGTGGCTTCGAGCTCTGCCAGCTGGAGGTGACGCCGCCGGGCAGCAGGTGCTCGGCGCGGGCGCCCATCTCGGCCGAGCGCGGCATGCGCGCCTGGAAGATCGCCTCCTGCTCGGCGATCAGGTCGTCGACAGTGGTGGTGGAGTGGCCGGTCGACATGCACCCGAGACTAGGCGAGCCGGGCTGGCCGCCGCTCCGGCCAGTGCGAGGCCAGGCCGGTCAGTGCGCGGCGACGAAGTTGGCGGCGTGGATCTCGGTCTCGCCACGCGTCCAGCGGTAGGCCACGAGCGGCCCGCCATTGACGGCGCTGTAGTCGACGCAGGCCACGTGGCGGGCGAGGGGTGCGGGCGTTCCGTTCTCCCAGTAGTGGCCGACCACCAGCGGCACGGTGTCGGCGTAGATGGGCAGATGGTCGTGGCCGTGGGGCTCGTCGGGCAGGTCGGGAAACGGCGTGCGGTCCTCGCTGACTGCACCGGGAGGGATGAGTGCGCCGCGTCGCAGGGTGGTGGCGTCGGGGTCCCACCAGCGGAACCGGGCATGCCTGCGGAGGTGCCCGCCCTTGTCGAGGTAGGCGAAGCCGTCGGGCAGGGCGATCTCGGGTCCCTTCAGCAGCCACTCGATGGCCTGGTGGGGTTCGCTGCTGCGGTCGTGGGCAGCGATCAGCACCTTGTCGTCCGCATCGAGGTGCTGGCCGACGATCTGCTGCGATGGCTCGTGCCAGCAGGCGTGCACCACGCGTAGGCCGTCGAGGTCGAGCCACATCGGCAGGGTGCGGAACCAGTCGATGAGCTCGCGGTGCTTGTCGGAGTCTTCCGTGACCTGCTCGAGGAACTCTGCGTGCTGGTTGCGGTTCTTCTTCGTCCGCGATCGCAGGTACGCGCGGCGCTGTTCGGGATGCTCGGTGGCCCAGGCGATGGCGTTGAACTCGTGGTTGCCCATCACGACGTGGGCCTGTCCCTGGTCGAGCATCCGCCGGGCGATGTCGACGACGTCGAGCTGGCGGTCGCCGCGATCGATCAGATCACCGACGAAGACGGCCATCCGCTCGGGGTGGCGCCAAGACGAACCGTCGTGGGTGTAGCCGAGCTGGTGGAGCAGCGCTTCGAGCTTGGTTGCCGAACCGTGCACATCGCCGATGACGTCGTATCCGTTGGTCATGGGCACCTCCTCATCCATCGAACGGACGCAAGGTTGCCATCTGTGCTGCCAGTGCTCGTCACTGCTCATTGGCCGAGGGGTTGTGGCAGGGGGGCTGACAGAAATGGCGCATGCGGGCTACGGTGCCGGCATGGACGTCGAGTGGGTGGAGGTGTCGCGCCGGGCTGCACTGGTGTCGCACCGGTTGATCGGCTGGATCTTCTGGGACCCGGTCGGCGTGGCCAACTACGCGGTGCTCGGCGTGCCGAACGGTGCCGGCTACTACCTCGCCACCCGGGCCGCCCCGTTGGCCGCGGCGGGCGATCAGGCGGTGACCGCGGCGTTCGGGTCGATCCACCCCGGCCTGGTGCGCTTCGCCCTCGACCTGTGCCGTCAGCACACCACCTTCGAGGCGGCGGCCGAGGCGCGCGACCGGGCCGTGGCCGAGGGGCTGCGCACGCACGCGCCCGAGATCGTCGACGAGTTGGGTGGCTTCGCCGACGAGTTGTGGGCGGCGGCCGATGCGTTGCCGAGCGCGGGTCGGGTGCTGTTCGCCGCGCACCGCCAGTGGCCGCGGCCGACGGGTGACGACGCGCTGTCGGCCTGGTTGGCGGTGAACTGCATCCGCGAGTGGCGCGGCGACATGCACTGGGCCATGCAGTTGGCCGACGGGCTGTCGCCCACGGCGTCGGGTGTGCTCGACGGGGCGTGGCGTGCCTACGACGGCGACTGGTTGCCGCGCAGCCGCGGGGCCGACGATGCGATGGTCGAGGCGGCGATGGCCGAGCTGGCGGCACGCGGCTTCGTCACCGACGGGGTGGTGAACGAGGCAGGCATCAGCCACCGCCAGGGTCTGGAGGACCGCCTCGACGAGTTGGCTGCGCTGCCGTGGCAACTGCTCGGCCTCGAGCGAACGACGGCGTTGATCGATCTGGTGGTGCCGGTGGCCGACCGGCTGCTGGCGCGGATCGATGCCACGGCCGGCCCGAACTGGATGCCGGCCGCGCGCCTGCGCCGAGCCCCTGCTGCCCGGCCCGTCACCCTGAGCTGAGGCCGGAACCTTGGACTGAGCCGGCTGGCCGGGCCACGGCACGGCGGTGGCGGCAGCCGCTCCCCTGGGCCAGACTGGGCGCTCGACGTTGGTGCGGAGGGCAGTCGTGAAGGTCGTGATCGCAGGGGGTGGCATCGGTGGGCTCACCACGGCGATGGCGCTGCACGCCCGGGGCATCGACACGGTGGTGTACGAGTCGGTGCAGGCGCTGCAGCCGCTCGGCGTGGGCATCAATGTGCTGCCGCATGCGATGGCGCAGCTCGACCGGTTGGGCCTGTTGCCCACGGTGCTGCCGCTCGGTGTGCAGACCGCCGAGCTGTGCTTCTTCAACCGTCACGGCCAGCTGATCTGGCGCGAGCCGCGTGGTGTGGCGGCCGGCTACCCGGTGCCGCAGATGTCGGTGCACCGTGGCCGGTTGCACATGGCGCTGCTGACCGAGGCCCGGGCACGGCTGGGCGACGACCGCATCGTCACCGGGCACGCGTTGCGCAGCTTCGAGCAGACCGGCGACGGGGTGACGATCGAGGTCGAGGCGCGCGCCGATGGTCGGATCACCACCGATCGGGCCGATGTGCTGATCGGCGCCGACGGCATCCACTCGGCGGTGCGCCGCCACTTCCATCCCGACGAGGGCCTGCCCCGCTGGAGCGGCAACGTGCTGTGGCGGGCCACCACCCGGGCGCCGGGGTTCTTGACGGGGCGGTCGATGTTCATGGCTGGGCACCTGCCGCACAAGTTCGTCGCCTATCCGCTCACCGAGCCCGATGCCGACGGCATGCAGACCATCAACTGGATCGCCGAGCTCGACCGGCGCGACGTGGGCCTGGCCGACCGCGAGGACTGGAACCGCCAGGGCGTGCTCGACGACTTCCTGCCCCGCTTCACCGACTGGGTGTGGGACTGGCTCGACGTGCCGGCGCTGATCCGTGGCGCCGAGGTGACCTACGAGTTCCCGATGGTCGACCGCGACCCGCTCGAGCGGTGGACGGTCGGCCGGGTGACGTTGCTCGGCGATGCCGCGCACCCGATGTATCCGATCGGGTCGAACGGGGCGTCGCAGGCGATCATCGACTCGCTCACCATCGCCGACCTGTTGGGCGATGCCGCCGACGCCGGCGGGGCGAGCGGGTCGAGCGCGAGTGGGGCGGCGATCGACGCGGCACTGGCCGCCTACGACGCCGAGCGGCGCCCGAAGACTGCGGCCATCGTGCTGTCGAACCGCCAGCACGGCCCGGAGGTGCTGCTCGACCTCGCCGAGGAGCGCGCGCCCGACGGCTTCGACGACGTCACCACGGTGTTCGCCCCGGGTGAGCGCGAGGAGATCACCGGCCGCTACAAGCAGACCGCCGGTTTCGTCCCCCCGGCCACCTCCACCCGCTGACCGGCCCTGGGCAGCCCGGCGACCGGTATACTCAGGGTATGGCTGAGGTGACGACGATGAAGATCAGCACGGCCACCCGCGACCGTCTCCGGGCACTGGCCACGGATCGCGAATCGCTCGAGGACGTGGTCGTCGCTGCGCTCGACGTCTACGAGGCCGAGCAGTTCTGGGCCGAGGCCGAGGCCGTGGCCGCGCGTGAGACCGCGCAGCAGCGTGCGGCTCGTCGGGCAGGCGAGGCCGAGGTCGATGCCTGGATGGATGGGCTTCGGTGATCCCTGCGGCCGGCGAAGTGTGGTCGGCCGATCGCGGTGACGAGCAGCGGCGTCTGGTCGTGGTGGTGTCCGATGTCCGGCTGCACCGCCTGGCCGGTCGGGCGATCGTGGTGCCGGTGCTCACCGAGCTGCCCGACGTCGCCGGCCCGTGGCACGTCGCGATCGGCGACGACCGGGTGGCTGCTGGGCACCTGCTCGCGTCGGTGGCGGTCGACCGCCTGCTCGAGCGAGTCGACACCGTGCCCTACTCGGCGCTCGCCCGTCTGCGCCGTGTCGTCACCCTGATCACCCAGTGACCCCCGGCCGCGATGAGCGATGAGGCTGCGGGTGCGTCGGGCGGGGGAGATGCCGTTGACCAGGCCGAGGCCGACGGTGCGGTAGCCGAGCAGCACCAGCAGGTCGTCGGAACGGCCGGTCGTGGAGCGAGATCGGCATGATGCTCGGTGTCTCGAAGCAAGCGGCGCAGCGCAAGTACGCCAAGGCTGCCAGCTGACCGACCGTTGATCGCCAGTTGCCGCGGGTCGGGCTCGGGGTTCAGACGCGGCCGACGTTGAGGGAGATGTCGAGGCCGAGGCGGGTGCGCATCACCGGGTCGAGCTCGGCTTGCACCTCGGGCCGCAGGGCGACGGGGTGGTTCCACTGCGGTCGCACGAACGGTCGGGTGTAGTAGCCGAACAGCAGCGGGCGGTCCTCGTCGGAGGTGATGTTGGCGCCGGAGGTGTGCCACACCCGGCCGTCCATCGCCACCACCGAGCCGGCGGGCGCGTCGAACGGCACCATCCGTGCGCCCAGCTCGGCGAGGTCGTCGGGCAGCTCGCTGCGGCGGGTGACGCGGTGGGTGCCGGGGGCGTAGAGGGTGGCGCCGTTGTCGGCGCGCAGGTCGCACAGGCACCAGATGACGTTGATCGACCATGGCGTGAGCCACGGCTCGGGGGCGACGAACGACTGGTCGGAGTGGATCATCATCGACCGGCTGCCGGGCCGGGCGATGTTGGCGGTGAAGTTGCTGACGATGTAGTCGGTGCCCAGCAGGCCGGCGGCGAGGGCGTCGGCGGCGGGGTGGGCGATGAGGGTGCGGAAGACGGGGTCGAGGTCGAGCAGGTTGAACACCCGCACGTTGCTCGGGTTGGGGTCGAGGCCGGGGATGTAGGTGCGCATGCCGCGCCGCTCGCTCTCGTCGCGTGCTGCCCACAGCCGGTCGACGACGTGGGCGACCTGGTCGGCGTCGAGCACGCCGGGAACCACTGCGTAGCCGTCGGTGGCGAGGTCGGCCAGCGCGCCGGCCAGGTCGTGCCGGTCGAGCGCGCCGGCCAGCGCGCTCGTGTGGTCGCCGCTCGTGGCGGTGGTGCCAGACGTATCGGTCACATGTGCCCCCCGGTGATCGACCTGCATGATGCCGACGCCCGCCGGCGGGTGTCAACGACACCGACCGACGGGCAGCCGCCCACGTGGCGGCCGGCGAATGCGGGCTCAGGACTGGAGAAGACCGAGCATGTTCCCGTGGATGCGGTTGGCCTGGGCGAGCATCGCCGAGCTTGCGTCGCGCATCACCCGGCTCCTGGTGAAGTCGACCATCTCGGTGGCCATGTCGGTGTCGCGCAGCCGGCTCTCGGCGACAGCGAGGTTCTCGCTGGTGGTCTGCAGGCTGGCGACCACGGTCTCGAAACGTTTGGTCATCGCGGCCGTCTCGAACTGGCGCTTGTACAGGGCCTCGTACTTCAGGTCGAGCTCCTGCATGGTGAGCTCCGGGTCGAACGATGCGCTATCGATGGCGGGCGAGCTGAGGGCGTCCCAGCTCATAGGCGTGACCTGCCACTCGTAGCGGTCGTTGCCGGTCGCGCCGGCGCCGACCTGGAAGTTGACCCAGCTCGACGTGGAGGGCGCGAACAGCGGCTGCGAGCCGAACGTGGTCTGATCGATCACCCGTTGGCCTTCGGCGACCAGACCAGCCATCTCGCGTTCGATGCCGGCTCGGGCAGCGATGTCGTTGACGCCAGTGTTGGCAGCCTGGACGGTGAGGTCGCGCATCCGTTGCAGGAGGTCGCTCAGCTGGCCCAGGGCATCGTCGACGATCTGCGCGACTGCCAGCCCATCCTGGGCATTGCGCATCGCTTGGCGCAGGCCCGTCACCTGGGCGCGCAAGCGGTTGCTGACGACGAGCCCGGCCGCGTCGTCGGTGGCGCGGGCGATACGAGTGCCGGACGACAGGCGGGCGACGTTGTCATCGAGCCTGCTGACGGTGGCGCCGAAATGGCGGGCAGCGCTGTTGGCGGAGGTGTTGATGGTGATTCGCATCGATGCTCGTTCGGGGGTTGGGGCTCGACCGCGCCGCCACGCGAAGTCCTGCACGAATGACGGTCCCGTGGTGAGCCGCGGGGGTCAGGCATCGCCACCGGTGATCACCCGTCAATCCCCCAGCCGCCCCCCGGTCATCCCCCGACCCGTCGTCCAGCGCGGGGATGGCCGACCAGGTTCGTGCCCGGCGCCGTGCCGACCGGGACAGTCAGCGAGCGATGCGCTCGTTCCTGATCTCGATGGCCATGCTGCTGTCGATCGCCGTGGCGGCCGTGGTGCTGCAGCAGCTGATCGACGCCCCGAACCGTGATGCGTTGGTGGTGATGGCGATGCTCCCGGCGATGGCGTTCGTGTTCTTCCGGTTCCGTGGCCGCGTCTTCGAGTACGCAGCGTTCCGCAAGCAGGGCGGTGGTGCGTCGTTCGACCGGTGGGCGACGATGAGCCGCGCCGAGCGGCGTGAGCGGGTGATGGCTGCGCGACCGGGTGGCCCGTCGAGCCGCCGCCGGGCGCGGGCTGCGTCGAGCGACACCGTGGAGCGTCCGGCCGGTTGGGTGCCGGCACCCGGTGCGCACATCACCGACGACGAGGTGGCTGACAGGGTGGCCGCCACAGCGGCTGACGACGCAGTGGCCTGACCGGGGGGGCGGCGCAGGGCCTCTGCACGGAACCCGATGGTCGCTGCGGACGAGGTTCCGACGCCGGTTCGGTGGCTGCGTACAACAGCTGACGGGCTGTGGTCGCGGGAGGCTGGTGGACATGGGCGACGGCACCTTCCTGCTCGGTGGAGCGACGATCCTCGATGCCACGGGCGCCGACCCGTATCGAGGGTCGAGCGTGCTGGTGGGTGACGGGCACATCCGTGCAATCGGTGAGCCGACGTCATCGGATGCCACGGCGATCGACCTCGATGGCCTCACCCTGTTGCCCGGTCTGATCGATGCGCACGCGCATCACGGGATCGTCGAGGTGCACGATGCCGACCGCACGCCGCTGGCGGTGCTGGCAGCGCGCATCGTCGCCAACCTCGGGCGCACGTTGCAGGAGGGGTTCACCACCAGCCGCGAGATGGGCGGGCTCGATGGCGGCTTCGCCCAGGCGGTGGCGGAAGGCATGGTGAGCGGGCCGCGCCTGTTCCCGTCGGGCCCGCTGCTGTGCACCACTGCCGGCCACGGCGACCTCGGCCCGAGCTACCTGCCCCACTCGGCCCACTCGCACGATCGCGTGCCCGGTCTGGTGCAGAACGGTCGGCCGGTCGACGGGCCCGACGCCGTGCGCCGTGCCGCTCGCGAAGCGTTCCGCCACGGGGCCACGCAGTTGAAGATGTGCATCTCGGGCGGGGTGGTGTCGCTCACCGACCGCATGGAGGACGTGCAGTTCAGCGTCGACGAGATGCGCGCCGCAGTGGAGGAGGCCGAGGCACGCCACACCTACGTGGCCGCCCACGCGCACAACACCGACGCGATCCGTCGGGGGCTCGAGGCCGGCATCCACAGCTTCGAGCACGGTACGTTCCTCGATGCGGCCACGGCCGAGTTGATGGCCGCGCGCGGCGCCGTGCTGGTGCCCACGCTCACCGTGCTGGTGCGCTGGCTCGCCGACCCGGGCGACGTGCCCGTCACCTCGCGCGACCGCATCGCCTCGTCGCTCTCCGCCATGCAGCAGGCCGTGCGCCTCGGGGTGGAGCACCGCATCACCATGGGCTCGGGCTCCGACCTCGTCGGGGCCGTGCAGCAGGGCCGCGGCGACGAGATCGTGCACAAGGCCGCCCTCGTCGGGGCGATGGACGCCATCATCGCGGCCACCCGCACCAACGCCTCCATCCTCGGCTGGGGCGACCGTCTGGGCACGATCGAGGTGGGCAAGATCGCCGACCTCATCGCGGTCGACGGCGACCCGTTGGCCGACCCGTCGGTGCTGGCCGACCCACGCCGCATCGTGCTGGTGGTGCAGGACGGCCGCATCGTGAAAGACACGCGCTGATGGGCGTGCACGCCGATGCCGCAGCTGCGTTGCTGGCCCGCTGGCACGGCCCCGGGCTGGGCACCGTCACCGGCATCAACGACCCGCGCGCCAACCCGGTCGACGGGCTGGTGGCCGCCACCGGCAGCATCTGGCCGACTCCGGTGGGGCCGCCGCAGTCGCGTGTGGTGACCGTCGATGCCGAGGGGCGGCTCACTGTGGTGGGGCCCGAAGGCTGTGGTTCGAAGTTCGCCCGCTGGGCCCCCGACGGTGCGACGCTGGCGTTCACCACCGACCGCGACCAGCGTGGCATCCACCAGGTGGCGTTCGCGTCGCGTGCTGAGTTGTCCGCTGCCGTCGACGGCCCGACGGTGCCGGGCACGATCGAGATGCTCGCCTGGTCGCCCGACGGCGCTGCGCTGCTGGCCGTCGTGGCGGGGTATGGCGCCGAGATCGCCGGGGCGATGGCGTCGGGCCGGGTGCCCGTGCGGGCCGGCGACGAACGGGTGGGCGCTCAGCCGATGGTGCGCGAATACGACGGCGCTCCACCTGCCGACGAGTGGCGGCGGCTGTGGGTGCTCACACCCGGCGGCGAAGCGCGTTGTGTCACCCCCGACGGCCCGAACGTGTGGGAGGCCGCCTGGTGCGGCACCGACGCGTTCGTCGCGGTGGTGAGCGACCGGCCCGAGGAAGACGCGTGGTACGGGGCGCGGTGCAGCCTGCTCGACGCAGCCAGCGGGGCTGAGCGCACGGTGCTGGCCACCAGCGACCGCCAGCTCGGTGTACCGGTCGCGTCGCCCGACGGTTCGTGGGCTGCGGTGATCGAGGCGCCCTGCAGCGATCGCACCCTGGTGTGCGGCAGGGTGCTGTTGTTCGACCTGCGCACCGGCGCCACCTCGCGCCCCGCGCTCGGCGGCGACGTGACCCAGGTGCTGGCGCTCGACGCCGACCGGCTGCTCGTCGCCGGCCTACAGCGCATGCACACCCTGGTGCGCGAGGTCCGGGTGGCCGACGGCGATGTGCGCCAGGTGCTGTCGTCGGCGCTGAACGTGGGCCCGCGCGAGCCGATGGTCGTCCCCACCCCCACCGGCGGCTACGTGTTCGCCGCCGAGGCCTGGCTCGAGCCCTCGCATCTGGTGGAGGTCGATGCCGACGGCGTGCTGCGCACCCGCTGGTCGGGTGCGCACGCGGGCACCGACGCGATGCGCGCCGCCGTGCGCGACGTGGAGACGATCACGTGGCGAGCCCCCGACGGCTGGGAGATCGAGGGCCTGCTGGCGCGCCCGGCGGGCGACGGGCCGTATCCGCTGCTGATGTTCCCCCACGGTGGGCCGGTCACGAACTGGCGGCCCCGCTTCGTCGGTGGCTACGCCTCGGTGCCGCTGCTGCTCGAGCTCGGCTACGCGGTGTTCATGCCCAATCCCCGCGGCTCGACGGGCTACGGCTTCGAGTTCGCCGACGCGGTGCACGGCGACCAGGGCGGGCGCGACACCTGGGACCTGCTGTCGGGCATCGACCACCTGGTCGAGCTCGGCATCGCCGACCCCGACCGGCTGACGGTGATGGGTGGCAGTTACGCGGGGTACATGACCGCCTGGCTGGTGACGCAGACCACTCGCTTCAAGGCCGCCATCGCCACCGCACCGGTGACGAACTGGATCAGCCAGCACTTCCAGTCGAACATCCCGCAGTGGGGGGCGCGCTTCTTGCCCGACACTGGCCACTTCCCCGCCGGTGGCTACGTGGACCGCAGCCCGGTGTTCTTCGCCGACCGAGTGACCACACCGGTGTGGCTGAGCGCCGGTGGGAACGACCGCTGCTGCCCGCCCACGCAGTGCATCGAGTTCCACGAGGCGCTGCGCCAGCACGGTGTGCCGACCGACCTGGTGATCTACCCGGAGGAAGCGCACAACATCCCGATGGGCGAGCACCTGGTGCCGTACCTCGAGCGCGAGATCGACTGGCTGGTGCGCTGGTGCCCGCCGCGGTGAACCTGCCCGAGCAGCGCGAGTTGCAGGCACGCTTCGACGACGCCTGCCGGCGGCACCGTGTGCCGGGCGCGGTGATCGGCGTGCAGCACGGCGACCATGTGGTGACCGCCGTGCACGGTGTGGGCAACGTGGCCACCGGCGAACCGATGACGCTGCACACCGTGGCCCAGGTTGCCTCGGTGAGCAAGCTGTTCACCGCCGCCACGCTGCACGGCCTGCTGGCCGAGCACAGCGTCGATGTCGACACGCCGGTGAATGCGCTGGTGCCCGAACTGGCAACGCTGGATGACGGCATCACCGTGCGCCGGCTGCTCGACCACACCTCGGGCCTGCAGGGCGACCTGTGGGACGACTTCGGCGCCAATGGCGACGCAGTGGCGCGGTTCGCCGCGGCGCTGCCCGGCATCGGCTCGATCAGCGAGCCGGGCGAACTGCTGTCGTACTGCAACACGGGCTACGTGGCGCTCGGCCGGCTGGTGGAGGTGTTGGGCGGCGGTGCCTTCGACCGTGTGGTCGACACCCGCATCGTGCGCCCGCTGGGCCTCACCCACACCACGCTGCGGCTGGCCGACGCCGTGCGGCACCGCCTGGCGATGGGGCACGACCTCGGCGCCGACGGCACGCTGCGGGTGAGCCCGTTCATCAGCATGCGCTGCCTCGGCCCCACCGGCGGCGTGCTCTCGACGGTGCCCGATCTGCTGCAGTTCGCGCGCACGCTGCCGCCGGCGATGTTCACGCGGTCGTCGACCAACCCCGAGCCATGGACCGCCGGGCCCGGTTGGTGCCTCGGAATCACCGACTGCACCGGTGCCGACGGCGAGCTCGTCGTCGGCCACGACGGCCTGTGGGTGGGCAACGGCGCCTACGTGCGCGTGGTGCCCGGGCGCGACGTGGTGATCGCGATGACCGGTGCGGCCGGCCATGCCCGCACCGTGTGGCAGGAGGTGTCGGCCGAACTGCTCACCGGTCTGGGGTTGCAGCCCGTGCCGTCGCCGCCCACCGACCCGACGTGGGTGCCCGACCCGGTCCGCTACGTGGGCACCTACCGCCGCCTCAGCCAGGACGTGAGTGTCGAGCTGCACGCCGGCGAACTGACGATGACCTCGGTGCCTACCGGGGCGATCGCTGCCCTCTCGTCGCCCACAACCGTGCGTCTGCAGCCGCGCGCCGTCGACGTGTTCGTGGCCCGCGCCGGTTCGGGTGTGGACCTGCCGGTGGTGTTCCTCGGCGACGGCGAGCAGGCCACCTACCTCCACACCGGCATGCGCGTCGCGCGAAGGGAGCCCACATGAGACGCGTCGGCGTCATCGGCCTCGAGCACGAGACCAACACGTTCCGTCCCACCAGCACGCCGCTGGCCGAGTTCACCATCACCCGCGGCGACGACCTGTTGGCCGAACGCGGCCGACGCACCTATGCCGCTGGCATGTTCGACGGCATCGACGCCATCGGGGCTGAGGTGGTGCCCTTGGTGATCGCTGCCGCGCAGCCATCGGGCCCGATCGCCGCCGAGGCCTACGCGGCGCTGAAGGCCGAGCTGGTGGCGGCGGCCACCTCGGTGCCGCTCGACGCGCTGGTGGTGCAGTTGCACGGCGCCGGCGTGGCCGAAGGGGTCGACGACATCGAGGCCGACCTGGGCGTGGCGTTGCGCCACGCGCTGGGCCCCGACCTACCCATCCTGGGCAGCCTCGACCTGCACGCCAACCTGATGCCCGCCACCGTGGCGCCGTACGACGCGCTGAGTTGCGTGAAGTTCTACCCGCACACCGACATGTACGAACGCGGGCGCGAGGCCGCCGAATGGGTGGCGCTGCGCTGGGCCGGGCAGCGGCTCGACACCTGTGTGCTGCCGTTGCCGTGGCTGCTGCTGCCGACGGCCACGTCGGTCGACGGGCCCGCCGAGGCGATCCGGCGGTGCGACGCAGCAGAGGCCCGGCCCGGGGTGCTCGACGTGACGTTCGTGCACGGCTTCCCCCTGGCCGATGGACCACAGGTGGGTGCGTCGATCATCGTCACCACGATCGCTGGCCAGGCCGACGCGGCCACGGTGGCGCGTGAGGTGGCGGCCGAGGTGTGGCCGCTGCGCGAGCGGTTCCACGTGGAGATGTTCGGCATCGACGAGGCCGTTGCCCGGGCGATGGACCTGATGGCCGCCGACGACGACCCGCGGCCGGTGGTGGTGGCCGAGACGTCGGACAACCCGGGCGGTGGAGGCGTGGGCGACGGCACGCACCTGCTGCGCGCCCTCATCGACGCCGGCGCGCCCGCCGTGTTCGCCGCGATCCTCGACCCCGCAACGGCGCAGGCGGCGCACGCCGCGGGCATCGGCGCAACGATCGCGGTGTCGCTCGGCGGCCGCCTCGATCACACCAGCGGTTCGCCCATCGACGCCACCGCCGAGGTGCTGGCGCTGAGCGACGGCTTCTACGAGCTGCGCGGTGTGGGCTGGCAGATCCATCTCGGTGCGTCGGCGCTGCTGCGCATCGGCACCGTGGAGGTGGTGGTCACCAGCGGCAACCAGCAGGTGTTCGACGACGGCCCGTTCAGCATCGTGGGCGTCGACGTGCGCACCCGCCCGCTGGTGGCGTTGAAGAGCGCCAACCACTATCGCGAGTACTACCGCCGCATCGCCAAGGCCATCGTGCCGGCGCTGGGCCCGGGCCTGTCGCACCAGTCGACCAGCCTGCCGTGGGAGCGCGTGCGCCGCCCGGCCTGGCCGCTCGAGGCCGACATCGAGTACTCGCCGTGACCAGTCAGTCGTTCCGGCAGGTGCACCTCGACTTCCACACCTCGCCGCACATCGGCGACGTGGGCGCCGATTGGGACCCCGACCTGTTCGCCCGCACCATGGTCGACGCGCGCGTGCAGTCGGTGACGCTGTTCGCCACCTGTCACCACGGCCTCGCCTACTACCCGTCGACCACGGTGCCGGTGCACCCGGCGCTGCAGTTCGACCTGTTGGCCGAGCAGATGCGCGCCCTGCGTGCCGTGGGCATCGCCACGCCGGTGTACGTGACCGTGGGGTGGAACGTGTCGGCCGCCGAGCGGCATCCCGAGTGGCTGCAGGTGCGCCTCGACGGCACCCTCGTGCGCCCGCCCGCCACCGAGGCGCCGTGGGGCAACTGGCCGACGATGTGCGTGAACGGCGGATACGCCGACGAGCTCGAGGCGGTGGTGGGCGAACTGCTCGACGGCTATCCGCTCGACGGGTTCTTCTTCGACATCGTGCGCTACGACCCCGATGCGTGCGCGTGCCACGTGTGCCTGCCCGAACTGCGCGAGTTCGCTGCTGCCGCGGGCAGTGCCATCACCGACCCGGCGCTGCGCCGCCGGTTCCACGACCACGTGGCCCGGCGATGGATGCGGCGGATGTCGGCGTTCGTGCGCGAGCGCCGGCCGGAGGTGGGCCTGTTCTACAACTCGCGCTGGGGCATGCACCTCGCCGACGAGGTCGACGTGTGCACCCACCTCGAGGTCGAGTCACTGCCCACCGGCGGGTGGGGCTACGGGTTCTTCCCGCTGTGGGCCCGCTTCGGCCGCACGCTCGGGTTGCCGCTGCTGGGCATGACCGGTCGCTTCGCGCTCAGCTGGGCCGACTGGGGCGGCCTGAAGCACCCCGACGCGCTGCGCTACGACGCCGCCCAGGTGTTGGCCGCCGGTGGTCGGGTGTCGGTGGGCGATCAGCTGCCGAGCCGTGGCCGGTTGGAGCCCGCGGTGTACCGGGTGATCGGCGAGGTGTTCGCCGCGGTCGAGCAGGCCGAACCGTTCGTCGCCGGGGCGCGCCCCGTGCCCGAGGTGGCCGTGCTGGTGCAGCACCCGGGGAACTACCGCCGCGGCCGAAACGCGAAGAACGACCACCTCGACGGCTGCGCACGGATGCTGCTGGAACTGCACCACGACTTCGACGTGGTCACACGCGACACGTGGGAGCCGGGCCGCTACGACCTCGTCGTCGTACCCGACCAGGGGCCTGCCGACGACACGATCGAAGCGATGCTGCGCGCTCATGTGGCGCAGGGTGGCGCACTGTTGTTCAGCAACGAGGCGCTCACCGATGCGTCGGGGCGGTGCGTGGTGGGCGATCTGGCCGGCATCACCCGGCTCGGCCGCACCACCACCAGCCCCGACTTCTACCGGGTGCACGATCCGCGCCTGGCGGGGCGTGCCGTGCAGCTCGACTTCCCGTACACGCACTACCGCGGTGGCGTGCGGGTGGCCGCGGCGCCGGGCACCGAGGTGTTGGCCACGGCCGTGCCCAGCCACTTCGACCGCACCCCCGAGCACTTCTCGTCACACTTCATCACGGCCCCGCTGGGCGGCCCGGCCGGTGAGGCCGCGAGCTCGCCGGCCATCACGCTGGCGGGTCGAGTCGCGTACCTGCACGGGCCCGTGTTCGCCGTGCACGAGCGCTTCGGCCACGTGCACCACCGCGAGCTCGTGGGCAAGGTGATCGACCTGCTGCTGCCCACCCCGGTGGTGCGCACCGACGCACCCAGCACGGCCACCGTCGTCGTGCACCAGCAGGGCGACCGGCACGTGGTGCACGTGGTGAACTACCACGCCGAGCGGCGACCCACCGGACACATCGAGGCGCTGGGCGAGCCGATCCCGTTGCGCGACGTGCGCCTCACCGTGCGCGGCACGGCGACACGCGCCTTCACCGTGTTCGGCGGCGACGAGTTGGCGGTGCGGGTCGAGGGCGATGCGGTCACCGTCGTGGTGCCCCGCGTCGACGTGCACGAACTGGTGGTGCTCGAACCCTGACGGCTCGGTGGTCGTCAGCCGGCCAGGCCGGTGCGGCGCATCCACTCCCAGGCCATCAGCCCGTGCCCGGCCGGGGTGGGGTGGACGCCGTCGTCGGCCCAGTGCTCGGCGGGCATGCGTCCGCAGGCGGCGACGAACATCGCGTCGAACGGCACCAGGGTGGCGTCGAACTCGTCGGCGAGCCGATGCACCACGGCCACCTTGTCGTCGAGGTCGCGACGGAACCCTTCCTCACCCGGCTGCTCGAACAGCAGGAACGGCTCGCACAGCACCAGGTGCAGTGACGGCATTGCCGCACGGGCCTGGCCGAGCAGCGCGCGGTAACGCGTTGCGAACTCGTCGGCGGTGGTGGGGTCGTTGTCGTCGAACCCGCGCCACGAGTCGTTCACGCCGATCAGCACCGACAGCACATCGGGCCGCTCGGCGATGACGTCGCGCTCCCAACGCGGTTCGAGTTCGCGGGTGCGGTCGCCGCTGACGCCGCGGTTCACGAAGCGCAGCGCCAACTCGGGCCGCTGCGACCCCAGGTGCTGGGCGACGAAGCGCACGTAGCCCACTCCGAGTTCGTCGAATGGCCGCTTCGCCGGCGACGAGGTGCGGCCGGCGTCGGTGACACTGTCGCCGACGAACAGCACCGTCGCGCCCTGCCAGTCGATCGATGTCATGGCGTCGTCCAGCGCTGCAGCCAGTCGGCGATGCGGGCGCCGATGTCGAGCACCTTGTTGGGAGGCCCGGCGGTGACGAACCCGTGCGGCACGCCCGGGTACACCGCCAGCTCGCAGGGCACGCCGGCGTGCACCAGTCCCTGGTACCACTGATCGGCCTGGGCGACGGGCACGCGGCGGTCGTCGGCCCCGTGGAACACCAGGGTGGGGGTGCGCACGTCGCCCACCCGGCGGATGGGCGAGCGGCGGTCGGCGGCTTCTGGGTCGCCCACCTCGCGGGTGCACAGCACCGGGCCCATGTCGCTGCTGGCCGAGAAGGCGCGCAGGTCGACCGGGGCACCACCCAGCGCAGCGGCGCGGAAGCGGTGGTCGGTGGCGGTGAGCGCAGCTGTGAGCAGTCCGCCGTAGCTGTAGCCGGTGACCGTCAGGCGTGCGGCGTCGCCGATGCCGGCGGCCACCACAGCGTCGACTGCGTGCAGCACGTCGAGCACGTCGTCGCTGCACCAACCGCCCGATGGCTCGAGCCCGCGGTACCAGTCGGTGCCGTAGCCGTCGCTGCCGCGGTAGTTGGGCAGCAGGACGTGCCAGCCGGCGCAGGCGAGGTGCAGCCGGTGCAGGTTCCCGGGGCCGAGCACCCCGTTCGACACGTTGTGCGGGCCGCCGTGCAGGTCGACCAGCAGCGGCGCCGGGCCGGTGCCGGAGGCGTGTCGCGAGCGCAGCAGCCAGCAGGGCACCGGGCCGTCGAGCTCCTCGACGGTCCAGGGCACGTCGACGGTGTCGGTCGGCCACGCCGTCGTGTCGCCGATGCGGCGCAGGCGGCCGGGCGAGTCGACGGTGGCCTCGGTGACCACTACCTGTCCGGCCCGCGCATCGACGCCGGTGACCACGGTGGTGAGTGGCGTGTGGGCGATGGGTGCCGCATCGCCGAACGACCCCGACCAGAGGCGGCTGACGCCTCGGTCGTTGGCCGTGCACCACACCGTCGCGCCGTCGACGGACGGTCGAGCGCCCGGGTAGGCGGGCATGCCGATGGTGATGTTGCGGTCGAAGGTGGGGAACAGACGGCGTCGGCCCTGCGGACCGTCGATCACCAACTCGGTGTGCCCGGGGCCGCTCTCGCCGCCCGCGTAGAGCAGTTCGCCGTCGGCCAGCGCCACGGGGCACGCGGCGCGTTCCCAGGGGCCGTGTTCGGTGCGCGCAGTGACCGTGCCGTCGAGGTCGACCTGCCAGATGTCCCATCGCCACTGGTGCTCGTCGAAGGGTGCCGTGAACGCGAGCGTTGCCGCGTCGAGCCAGGCGATGTCGCCGATCGCGCGTCGTGGCTGCACCAGACGGCGCACCTCGCCCGTGCCGAGGTCGACCACGTCGAGCGCGGTCGTCGACAGCTCGCGTCCCTCGCCGTCGCGCAGGTAGGCGGGCGACGAGGTGACGAGCGGGGTGCCGGATGCCGCCGACCGAGCGGGGGAGGGCATGGTCACCAGCAGTGCCAACGCGGTGCCATCGGGCGACCAGGTGAACTGGCGCACCGCGTGGTCGCCGGCCGTGAGCACGGCGCCGTCGGGCCAGCGCACCACCTGGTCGATGCCACGCGCATCGGGCCGGATGAACGCCAACGTGTCGCCCACCGGCGACCAGCGCGGGTGCCGGTCGGCCGGTCCGGCCGACTCGGTGTCGCCCACGCGCACCCGCCGGTCCCAGCGGTCGGCGTCGAGGTCGGCGCGCGTGACCGTGCAGGCCACCGCGGCCCCATCGGCCCGGAGCACCGGGTCGGTGGGCACCGCAGCGCGCAGCACCTGCTGGGCCAGCTCCATCTGCTGTTCGTAGCAGGTCAGGCTTGCGGCATGGGCACAGGATCGCCCTCGTAGACGAACCGGGCGGAGGCCGCGTCGTACACCGCCTTGGTGTAGGTGACGTTCGGCTGGCGGCCCTGGGTCCAGTCGACCGAGTTCGACAGCGCGGCCGTGTCGACCGTCGACGACGTCAGCGCGGCCAGCATGCTGTCGCGGTCGACGGCGCCCGGCAGGTCGGCCAGCATCAGCTCGAGGGCGAAGAACGTGCTGCACACGTCGAGCTGCGAGGCCAGCTCACCGAGGTTGCTGGGCGCCGGGAAGCCGACGGCGGCGTACTTGTCGAGGCACTCCTGCGCCTTCGGGCCGAGCTTGGCCGGGTCGAGCTCGAAGGTGTCGAGCGAGGCGGCCCAGCCGGCGGCGATGACGTTGGCCATCTGCGCGGCGGGCGGGTTCATCGAGCTCATCGCGCCGAACTCGTTGTTGGTGTTCAGCACCCAGGTGGGGGTGAGGCCCTGCTTGTCGGCCTCGGCCATCAGCAGCACCACGGGGATGAACCCGGTGGCCAGGTTGAACACGGCGGTCACCCCGTCGGCCTTCCATTGCAGCACTGCGTTGGGCAGCTCGGACAGGGCCGTGCCCTCGTCGGCCGCCGACCGGACGCAGGTACCGGCGAAGGCCGACACCGTGGCACCGGCCGCCTCGAGCGCCGGCTTCAGGCTGTTCTCGAACACGGCGGTCTGCGCCTCGCAGCCGGGGTAGGCCACACCGACCACGTCGCCCTCGTTGAGCTTGCCTTCGTTGACGGCCAGTTCGACGGTGGCCAGCGCTGCCCGGTCGAAGGTGGCCGCCTGCGGGTTCACGTGGCCGGGGAAGCGGTCGAGGCTGGCCTGGTCGAGGCCGGTGAAGCCGCGCCCGAACAGGATGGCGCCGGCGTCGGTGGCGCAGGTGTTCAGGATGGGGTCGTTGGTGCCCACCACCACGTTGGCCACGGAGTCGCCGGCGAAGTAGGCCTCGCAGCGCTCCTGGTTCTTCACGTCGCTCGGCACGTCGCCGGTGGGGGCGGTGTAGGTGACGGGCACGATCGTGTGACCGTTGATGCCGCCCGCCTCGTTGTACGAGTCGATCAGGGCGACGTAGTAGTCCTCGTTGAGCAGGTTGGTGTTCTGGCCGCTCACGCCGTACTTCTCGCGGGTGGCGTTGATGTCGCCGCTCGACAGGTCGAAGCCCAGCGTGATGTCGGCGGGCGGAGCGGCCTCGGTGGTGTCGGGCGCGGCCGTCGTGTCGGGTGCAGCCGTGGTGTCGGGCGCCGCGGTGGTGTCGGGCGCCGCGGTCGTGGGCGCTGTCGTGGCGGGCGCCGAGTCGGTGGTCTCGCCTCCGGACGCGCCGCACGCGGCGAGGAGGAGGGCGAGCGTGAGGCTGCCGGCGGCGGTGCGGTGGCGACGCTGAGCGAGTGCGGTCATGGCCACATACTTCCGCGCCACCGCTGGGTGTGAGTTGGTCGCCGCTACCAATCGGACATGGTGGTTCGGTGGCGCCGCCCGAACGGCAGACTGCAACGATGGGTTCGAATGGGTCGATGACCACCGTGACGTTCCGGTATCGGCGCAAGCCTGGCGAGGGCCCGGTGCTGATGGTGTCCGGGTTCGTGAAGGGCGGGCGCGACGAGCGACTGCTGCACCCGGTGCCCGGCACCGAGCTGGTCGAGCGCTCGTACGAGCTACCCGACGACTACCTCGGGACGTATCTGTTCTGGGTGGGCAACGAGGGGGTGGAGCTGCCGGAGCCGATCGATGAGCTGATGCCGTTCTTCTACAGCGCGCACGGCCGACCGGTGCCCGACCCGGACAACCCCGACCGTCTCGTCTACCCGGTCGACCCCGAGCACCCCGGCGAGCCGTTCGTGCAGAGCATCGTGCGCGGCCCCGCCGCGATCGCCGAGCCGTTCGTCGGCGCACCGTTGCTGGGCACGCTCAGCGAGCATCGATTCGGGGCCCGCCGGGTGTGGGTGCACGAGAGTGTGGGCATCACGCCCGACGGCCCGCCACCCGCGCTGATGGTGGTGTTCGACGGCGGCATCTACGCCCATCTGATGCACACACCCGAGCAGGTCGATGCGCTGGTGTCGCTGGGCGAGATGCCGCCAACCGTCACCGTGTACTGCCACTACGTCAGCGACGAGGAACGCAACGACGAGTTGATGTGCCGCGACGACTTCGCCGCCTTCGTGGCGGGCGAGCTGGTGCCGTGGGCGGTGGCCACGTGGCGTTGCACCGACGACCCTGCCCGCACGGTGGTGGCGGGCAGCAGCCTGGGTGGGCTGGGCGCCACGTTCATGGCGCTGCGCCACCCGCATCGGTTCGGCAACGTGGTGGCCCAGAGCCCGAGCTTCTGGTGGCACCCGGACACGCCCGAGCAGCGCAACTGGCTGGCCGAGGTGTGGCCGCAGGAGGGCTCGACCACTACGCGTTGCTACGTGGAGATGGGCGACTTCGAGGGCCAGGACGATGCCCGCCAGTTCGTGGAAGTGGCCGCAGCGCACGGCAACGATGCAGTGTTCGAGCGCTACAGCGGCGGGCACGACTTCCTCAGTTGGCGCGCCACGTTCCCGCGCGCCCTGCGCTGGATAGCGGCGGGCATGCCGCCCGCCTGACGATCACTCGTCGGGGTCGGGTCAGGGCCCGAGCAGGGCAGCGGGGATGACAGCGATCCCGTCGGCGCGACGGTAGGCGTGAGAGCCGGTGGTGATGATGACGGAGTCGAGGAGCTCGTCGCCGAGTCGGTTGCGGAGCCAGATGAGATGGCGCACATCGTCGTCGGTGACGAGAGGTGACAGCTTCACCTCCACGCCGATGCATCGTCCGTCGCGCCGCTCGACGATGAGGTCGACTTCGTGTTCGCCGCGGTGCGTTCGGAAGTGGGCCACACGGGCTTCGCAGCGCTGTGCGTACACGCGCAGACTCAGGGTGACGAGTGACTCGAACAACGCACCGAGGAACGCTCCGTCCCGAAACACCGTTCCGCCACTGTCGTCGCCCGCGAGGAGGGCCTCCTCGTCGAGGCCGAGCAGGGCCACAGCCAGCGCCGGGTCGACGAGGTGATGCTTCGGTGAGGAGGCGAGTTCGTTGAGGTGCACCTTGGTGGGGAGCCAACCAGGCACCGGGTCGATGATGAACAGTCGCTCGAGTGCGTCGCGATACGCAGCGAGGGTTGCACGCGTCGGCTGCTCGCGGGTGCCTGGATTCGCCGCTGCGGCGATCTTCGGTGCGCTCGCGACGGTGGCAGTGGCGGCTGCATAGGCACGCATCCAATGCCTGAGCGCCGCAGGGTTGCGGATCTTCGAGCCGAGCTCGGCGATGTCGCGATCGACCACTCGCTCGACGTAGCTGTCGAGTTGCGCGCGACGAATCCGAGGTGGAAGCCCGCGGATGCCGGGAAACCCCGAGGCCACGATCTCGGCGGAGTAGTCGCGAAGGCCAACCGAGGTATCGCCGGAGACGGCCGGAGTTTTCCCGCTGAGAAGATCTGCCAGGCTCACTGACGGTTGGTACCCACGTTCCGACAGCGCGAGCGGGCGCATGAGGAGTCTGAGGATGCGTCCGGCGCCGGAGTGTCGGCCCGGCTCCACGGGTGATGCCGAGCCGGTGAGGAGGAAGGAACCCGGTGCAGCTCCTGCATCGACCGCCCGACGGACGAGATCCCATGTGAAGGGCAGGTGCTGCCATTCGTCGAGCAGCACCCGGTGCCCGGTGACGATGCGGTCGGGGTCGGACTCCACCAACTGACGCGTGGTCGGCGACTCGAGTCGGAATTCGGTGTCGACCCGCTCGGCTGCCGTGGCGCTCTTGCCCACTCCCTTGGCGCCTTCGAGTGAAATCGCCGCAGCACCCGACAGCAGTTCGTCAAGTTCGGTGTCGACTACCCGCCGCTGATATGCCGCGGCCCGCAGGGACGTACCCACGAGCGAGAGGGTACCCCGTACCGAACACGTTCGGGCGTCCGAATCGAACACTTTCGGGAATTTCTACCGCACACTTTCGGGCACACGAACTGCACAGGTTCGGGCACGACAAGGTCGTCGCTCGACGCCTGAGTGAGGTCCGGTCTGATGAGGTCGGGTCAGGTGTTGCGGCCGCGGCTGGCGACGGCCCACTCGTCGACGATCACGCCGTTGCGCACGACGGTGAGCGTGTCGACCAGGTTCACCACCACACAGGCGTGGTTCGGCACGACGGCCACCACCTCACCCACCCTCGGTCGGGGCCCGTCGGTCCAGCCGACGCAGTGGTGCTCGCTCAGCGACCTGAGCTCGGCCTCGGGGTAGGCGGGCACGCGGCCGTGGCCCCTCGCCCAGACGGGCCGGTCGGCGGCGATGGCCTTCGACCCGGTGTCGAGCACGAAGCGGCCATCGGTGTGGCTGGCCACCACGGTGGCTGCCACCACCATCGCCACCTCGCCCAGCGACGCCACACCGAGGGTGACCTGCTGGCTGTCCTGGAACACGTACGTGCCGGGGCGTTCGTCGGTGACCGGGCCACGGGCCGAGTGCAGAGCGGTCGGGGTGGAGCCCGCGCTCAGCACCTCGGGCTCGAAGCCGGCTGCAGTGAGCAGCTCGGCCGCCAGGGTGAGGGTGCGCACCTCGTCGTCGCCGGCATCCGGCGCAGCGTCGCAGGTGGCGTAGCCGTGGCCACCGAAGGTGAACGCGCCGCGCACGTCGAGGCCGGCGTCGTGGGCGGCGCGGGCGATGGTGGCCACCTCGTCGGGGCGCGCCCCCGAACGGTGCAAGCCCGGGTCGAGCTCGACCAGCACCCGTAGCGGTCGCTCGCTGCCGACCACGGCACGGCCCAGTGCGGCGGCGGCCTCGGCCGACTCGACACCCACCATCAGGTCGACCCGGTCGTGCAGGGCGCGCAGGCGGCGGGCGCGTTCGGGCCTGCCGGCCCACAGCGGGTAGGCCTGGAACAGTTCGGTGAAGCCGGCGTCGGCCAGCACCTCGGCCTCGCCCAGTGTGGCGACGGTGAGCCCCACCGCACCGGCGTCGACCTGACGGCGGATGACCTCGATGCACTTGCTGGTCTTGGTGTGCGGCCGCAACCCCACGCCGCGGTCGGCCATGCGCTGCGCCCATGTCGTGATGTTGCGTTCGAGCACGTCGAGGTCGACGATCACCGTCGGTGTGTCGATGCCCTCGGGCAGGGCGATCTGCAGTTCGTCCACGGCCGTCATGTTGTCGCTCCGGATCGTTCGACGGCGACCTCGCGTTCGCCGAGATAGGCGGCCACCACTACCGGGTGGCCGGTCACGGTGGCGGGGCTGCCCTCCGCCACGATCTCGCCCGCCACCATCGCCACCATCCGGTCGGCGAGCAGGGTGAGCATCGGCAGGTCGTGCTCGATCACGATCATCGTGCAGTCGAGCTCGGCGCGCAGTGTGCGCAGCACGGGCACGAGCGCCTCCACCTCGCGTTGGGCGAGGCCGGCGGCCGGCTCGTCGAGCAGCAGCACACGTGGTGCCAGCGCGGTGATGCACGCCAGCTCGCAGATGCGGCGCGTGCCGGTGGACAGCTCCTTGATCTGGTGGTCGAGGTAGGTGCCCAGGCCGAAGCGTTCGGCGAGCGCGATCGCGTCGGTCGTGCGCTGCCGCTCGGGTCGGCTCCACCCCACGAGCGAGGTGAGCACCCTGGTGGGGCGCGACCGCTCGAGCGCGGTGGCGATGCACTCCACCACGGTGAGCGTGGGGAACAGCGGCGAGTTCTGGAAGGTGCGCACCAGGCCGGCGTGGGCGCGTGCCGACGGGCCGAGCCGCGTGACGTCGCGGCCGTCGAGCACCACCGTGCCCGCATCGGCCGGGGTGAAGCCGGTGAGCATCTCGAACAGCGTGGTCTTGCCGGCACCGTTCGGCCCGATCAGCCCGACGATCTCGCCGCTGCGCACGTGCAGGCTCGCGCCCTGCACGGCGCGCACGCCGCCGTAGTGCTTGGTCAACCCGGTGGCGCTCAGCACCACGGGGGCCGTGGCCGGGACCTCGGCTCGCTCGGTGGCGGCAGCGGCCGGACCAACGATCGACCCGGTGGGCGCGGCGCCGTCGTCGCGATGTGGGTCGGTGCCCGCACCCGCGAGTCGTGCCGCCAGCCGGTCGCGCAGCGGCAGCAGCAGCTGCGCGAAGCCGCCGGGCAGGTAGACGATCAGCAGCAACAGGCCGAGCTTGGTGGTGGCTAGGCCGGCTGCGTCGAGCGGCAAGAACGCAGGCACACCCACCACGAACAGCACGCCCACCAGTGGCCCGGCCAGCAGTGTTGCCCCGCCCACCACCACCATCACCGCGATGTCGATGCTGGCCGACGCCGGGAACGACGCCACGGTGATGCGGGCGAAGGTGTGCGCGTACAGCGCCCCGCCGATGCCGGCGACGATGCCCGACACGACGAACGCCTGCACCTTGCGGCGCGGCACCGCGATGCCGAACGACTCGGCCACGTCCTCGCCGTCGCGCAGGGCGATGAGCACCCGGCCGAACCCGCCGCGGCGCAGCGCAGCGATGGCGACGAACACGACCACACCAATGGCGAGGACGAACCAGTAGTAGCCGCGGGCCCCGGTGATGGCGAGGCCCCCGAACACCGGCTTGGGTGGTTCGCGCCCGTCGCCCAGCATCCACTCCTTCGGCAGCAGCCAGCTGGTGGTGGCCACCGCCAGCGCCAGCGAGGTGACGGCCAGGTACATGCCGCGGGCCCGCAACACCGGCAGGCCGATGAGCAGGCTCACCGCGCCGCCCACCACAGCAGCCGCGAGCAGCCCGAGCCCGAAGTTGGCCGTCTGGTTGGCGACGATCACGCTGCTGGTGCCTGCGATCGCGCCGATCGCGAAGTGGCCGAGCGACAGCTGTCCGGCGAGGCCGGTGATCAGCCCGAGCGCGATGCCGATCACCGCGTAGCCCACCATGCTGCTGAGGGTGATCGAGCGGCTGCGGTCGAGCAGCAGCGGCACCAGCGCGGCGAATGCCACACCCAGGGCGAGGGCGGTGGGTGCCATCAACCGCACCCGTGGGTGGGTGCGCAGGTGGGTGGCCAACGGCCGCCAGGTCTCGATGCCCGCCCAGCCGGCGTGGCCGGCGTCGCGCTCGGTGCGCTGCCGTTGCAGCAGCAGTGCCACGAGGATGACGGCGAACAAGATGGCGTCGACGTTCTGCGCGCTGCGCTGGTTCCAGAACACGATCTGCTCGACGATGCCCAGCACCACACCGGCACCGAGCGCCACCGGCAGGCTGCGCATCCGGGCCACCAGCGCCGGGGCGAGGCCGCGCAGCAGCAGACCGGGCCCGAGCGCTGCCGCGAAGCCGGGGCCCTTCGACGGTGCGGTCAGGATGGCGGTCATCGCGGCCAACAGCCCGGCCAGTGCCCACACCAGCCGCGAGATGCGCGCTGCGGGGATGCCGGCCAGGCGGGCTGCGTCGCGGTTCGCGGCCGTTGCTCGCACGCGTAGCCCGGCCCGGGTGCGGGCCAGGAACAGCGCCAGCGCAGCCACCACGATCGGGGCCAGGATCAGCGTCGCCGAGTAGTCGCCGGTGAGGCGCAGGTTGCCGATGTCGAACGTCGGCATGCCGGGCGGCGCCGGGAACGCGAACCGCTCGCCGCCACCGCTGGCGAGGGCGGCGGCCAGCGCCGCCAGCAGCTGCGCCACACCGAGGGTGGCCACGATGCTCATCGACGCCGGCGCCCGGCCGAGGCGGCCGACGACGATGCCCTCCACCGCCATGCCCAGGCCCACGGCGACGGCGAGCGCTCCGGGCAGCACCAGGTAGTACGGCAGGTCCCAGCGGTTGACGCCGATGTACAGGATCGTCGCCGCGAAGGCGCCCACCTCGGCGTGCGCAAAGTTCACCAGCGAGCTGCTGCGGTGGACGAGCACGAGGCCCACGGCCAGCAGCCCGTACGACGCGCCGATGATGGCGCCGAGCACGACGATCTCGAGCGGGATGTCCCAGCCGAACGCCTCGAAGGCGGTCACGTGCGGTCCCCGAGGAACACGGCGCGCAGCAGGTCGTCGCGGGCCAGCAGGTCGCGGCCGAGGCCTTCGAAGCGCACCTGGCCGCGCTCGAGGAAGTAGGCCCGTTCGCACACCGACAGGGCCAGGTTCACGCTCTGCTCGACGAGCACGATGGTGCTGCCGGCTGCGCGCAGGTCGTTCACCCGGTCGAGCAGCTCGCCCACCACGGCGGGTGCCAGGCCGAGCGAGAGCTCGTCGATCAGCAACACACGCGGCCGCACGATGGCGGCCTTGGCCAGGGCCAGCATCTGCTGCTCGCCGCCCGACAGCGTCGACGCCCGCTGGTTGCGGCGATCGGCCAGGGCGGGGAACAGCTCGAAGCACCGTTCGATCTCGGGTGCGGTGCGCGACCGAAGGCCGAGCGTGTCGGCGTAGGCGAGCAGGTTCTCGACCACGGTGAGCGGCCCGAACACGGCGTGCCCGCCGGGGATCTGGGTGATGCCCATGCCCACGCGGCGCTCGGCGCTGACGAACGTGATGTCGGTGCCCGACAGGCGCACCGAGCCGGCGCTGGGCAGCAGCAGGCCCGACACCACCTTCAACAGGGTCGACTTGCCCGAGCCGTTCGTGCCCAGCAGCGCCACCACCTCGCCCTCGTTCACCGTGAGGTCGACGTCGAACAGCACCTGCAGGTCGCCGTACTTGGCGTCGACCCCGCGCACGGCGAGCAAGGGCAGCGTGCCGCCGCTGGTGCGGGTGGCCTGCACGCGTGCCTCCTCGATCACGTCGGTGACCATCCGGTCGATGTCGGCGTCGAGCGTGCGTGCGCAGCGCCGCATGATCAGCCCGGCGATCACCCCGGGGATGGCGAGGGCCACGATCGCGCCGGCCACACCGAACCGGCGGTCGATGCCCGACAGGTAGAGCGAGCCGGTGAGGCCGCCGAACCCACTGGCCAGGCCGCCGAGGGCGATGGCGTGGGGCCGCATCTCGGCGGGCACCAGGCCCATCTGCAGCGCGCCGAGTGCCGGGGCCAGCATCGCCATGCCGGCCGAGCCGAGCACCAGCAGCGCGATCACCAGCGCGAACACCGGGGTGACCGCGGCCAGTGCGGTGGCCGCGGTCGACACGATGATGAACACCGACGCCAGGCGCACCACCGAGGCCGGGTCGCGGCGCAGCATGCGCTCGCCCACCGAGCCGAACAGGGCCAGGGTCACCAGTGCGGCTGCCGCCTGCACGGCGGCGATCACCCCGCGGCCGCCGGGGCCCACGCCCCAGCGCTCGTCGAGCAGGAAGGTGAGGAAGGTGCCGAGCGGGATGGCCATCACGCCCAGCACCACCCAACCCGCCAGCTGCCGGCGGATGGTGGGCACCATCAGCAGGCGTCGGCTGATCTCGCCGAAGCCGAGCAGCGGACGCTCCGGTGCAGCCGTGGGGGCCGGCTCGCCCGGTTGCTCCACGCCCGGCTGCTCCACGCCCGCTCGGCTCGTGCCCTGTTGCTCGTGGCGCAGCTGCTCGGTGTCGAAACGCCCGAAGCCGGGGTCGCGC
>JBBATY010000006.1:139004-147337 GCA_040398525.1 Ilumatobacteraceae bacterium
CTGTTGCTCGTGGCGCAGCTGCTCGGTGTCGAAACGCCCGAAGCCGGGGTCGCGCAGCCACAGGGCCGCCACGGCGACCACCAGGGTGAAGGCCCCGGTGAACAGGAACACGCCGCGCCAGGTGAGCCCGGCCCACGCCGTGAGCACGGCCACCGCCAGCGGGGCGATGACGTTGCCCAGCGCGCCGAGGCCGCTGTACCAGCTGAGCACGCGCACCCTGGCCGTGGTGGGGTAGCTGTCCGACAGCAACGGCATGTGCATCGTGCCGCGTGCGCCGCTGGTGGCGCCATCGATCAGCAGCACCACCGCCAGGCCCGCCAGGGTGGTGACGAACGAGGTCATCAGCGCGAACAGGGCCCACACGAAGGCTGCGGTCACGCTCACCAGGGCGCGCCGCGGGGTGCGCTGCACCGTCATCACCAGCGGCACGGTGAGCGCTGCGGTGGCCAGGGTCTTCAGCGAGTTGAGGGTGGCGAGCTCGCTGCGGCTGATGCCCAGGGCGCGGGCGATCTCGGGGGCCATCACCCCGAACGCGTACCCCTGCAGCGTGTCGGCCAGGCCGAGCAGGCCGAGCACCAGCACCACGTACCAGCCCACATGGGCGTCGCGCAGCACGGTGCGCAGTGGTCGGTCGTCGGCGGGTCCGGCCCCGGTGCCGCCCAGGCCGAGCAGGGCGCGGGCGTGGTCGCGGTCGGCGGCGGTGACGGTGATGCGGTCGAGCGCCTCGTCGTCGACGGTCATGCGTCCACCCCGGGCACGCGGAACCGGGCGAAGGCCGACGACTCGCCCACCCGTCGCCCCTCGGCGTCGACGAGGATGATGGTCACCTCGTGGAACCCGCGGCGCTCCTGGCGGTCGGTGCCCACCGGCACGTTGTCCATCAGGTAGGTGGTGTCGGTGGTGACCGTGATGCGGTTGCGTTCGAGGTAGCCGTCGGGACAGCCCTGCGGCCCGTTGCACGCAGGGTCGTCGTCGAGCAGGTCGCTGAGGGGTGTGCCGGGTGGTGGGGGTGTCCAGTCGATCAGCACCCCGAACGCGGTCGCCTCGCCGGCGGGCAGCTCGCCGTCGAAGCTGAACTCCAGCGTGAACGGCACCTCGATGGTGCTGCGATCGGCCAGGTTCTCGATCTGCAGGCGGTCGTCGTCGCGGAACGCCAGGCCCGAGGTGGAACAGCTGGCCAGCACGGCGCACAACGGCAGAGCGAGGGCGCGTGGCACGTGCATCGAGGCATCGTGGCATGCAGGGCCGTCGAACGCGTTCGTCCGCCCGGACGAACGAGGTGGTGGCGGTTCGTCCGTCGGGCGGCGGTGCGCACCAGGTCGGCGCAGGGCAGGATGGGCCGGTGGAACTCGTCGACGTCCTGCGTTCGCTCTGCGCCGCCGACGATCCGTCCGGGCCCGGGATGGTGCTCGTTGCGTGCACCGGCGATGGGGCTGCCGTGCACGCCACGGGGACGGCGGTGCTCGAGCACGGGGTGCCACTGACGGTCGACACGCCGCTGTACGCGGCGTCGTTGGCGAAGCTCGTGACTGCGCGGTGCGTCCACCTCCTCGTGGCCGACGGTGCGCTCGACCTCGACGACACGGTCGACCGGTGGTTCCCCGCCCTGGCCGCCGGCCCGACGATCACCGTTCGTCACCTGCTGCTGCACCGCAGCGGCCTGCCCGAGTACCACGCGCTGCGCCTGGTGGCTGGCTTCACGGTCGACGACCGGCTCGAGCAGGCCGATGTGCGCCGCCTGGTCGACGGCATGGGCACGTGGTTCGAGCCCGGCACGAAGGTGTCGTACAACAACACCAACTTCGCGATGCTCGCTGCGGTCGTGGCGGCGGTGACCGGTCGTCCGTTCGCCGAGGCGGCGCACGACCTGGTGTTCGGGCCCGCCGGCATGTCCGCCGCCACGGTGCGGCGCCACGCCGACGAGCTCGTCGGCGGCGCTGCGCACGGCTACGTGTCGCACCCTGGTGGGTTCCGCCGGGCCATCCTCGGCACGGCGTCGGTGGGCGACGGTGGCATGTGGTGGAGCGGCAACGACCTGGCGGCGCTCGCCAGGGTGCTGCTGCCCGGCGACGTGGCAGTGCGGGCGATGCGCGAGCAGGTGCCGCTGCCCGACGGCACGGTGCCGGGCCTGGCCACCGGCTGCACCGTGGGGGCGGGTGGCGCGTGGTTCGGCGCACTGGCCGAGTTCACCGGCTTCCGTGCCGAGCTGCGCGTGTACGACGGCGTGGCCATCGGTGCGATGGCGAACCGTCAGGACGCAGCCACCGGGGCGCGCCTCGACGCGCTCGCGGCGGCCCTCGGCCTGCCCGCTGCTCCCGCGGCTGCCGCGCCAGTTCGGCGCCCGGGCCCGGTGCCCGCCGGTGTGCTGGTGGGCGTGGGTGGTGCACCGTGGCGGTTCCACCCGATCGACCCTGGACCCGACGACGCCGTCGGCCCTCGAGTCGGCCCGGCGGCCCACGCGGCCAGCGACGCGGCCGACGTCGCACCGTCGTCGCCCGCCGCCGTGTGCCGGGCCGAGGTCGGGGGGCTCAGCTTCCACCTCGTCGCCGACGGCGTGGGCTGGGTGGTGGCCGAGCGACCGTCGGTCACCGCTGCCTGGGACGACGATGCGTTGGTGGTGCGCGATGCAGCAGCCGAGATCGCCCGGCTGCAGCCCGTGGGCGGTGTGGCGCCGTCGGCCGAGCGGTTGGCGGTGTTGGCGGGATGGTGGTCGTGCCCGTCGGCGCACACCGTGCTGCGCGTCGAGCAGCGCGCCGGCGAGCTGTGGTTGCACCGCGGCCAGCAGCCCCCCGAACCGCTGGTGGCCGTGGGCGAGCGCGACGGTCGGTCGGTGCTGGCTGCACCCTGGGGTCTGGTCGAGCTCGATGCCGACGCAGGGCACGGCCGCATCGTGCTGCACCGCGCCGAGGGCCTGCGGCTCGAGCGCATCGGTGCGCCCGACCGTTCCCGCTGACAACACCCGTCGGCCGGATTCGGTCGCACCCACCAAACACGGGTCGGTCGTGCCCGGCCAAGGTGGTGGGGTGGCCGCCATCGACCAGCCGCACGCCCCCGGACCTGGCAGCACCGCCCGCGCCGCGTCGCTCACTGCCGAGCGCGCCGGCGTGGTGGTGCGCACCGTGCGCGGGGCGACGGAGGTCCGCGCCGTCAGCGAGCTGCTGGCCCGGGTGTGGGGCACGACCGCCGACACCTCACCCGCGCCCCGCAACGTGCTGTCGGCCATCGCCGACACCGACGGCTATGTGGCCGGGGCGTGGCTCGACGGCGAGCTGGTGGGCGCATCGTTCGGGGTCACCTATCTCGACGCCGATGGTCCCGCGCTGCGCAGCCAGGTGACGGGCACCCTGCGCCCGCGCCACGGTGTGGGCGAGGCGCTGAAGCGCCACCAACGAGCGTGGGCCGCCGAACGGGGCATGCGTCGCATCACCTGGACGTTCGACCCGCTGGTGCGCTCGAACGCCCACTTCAACCTCGACCGGCTCGGGGCGCGCATCGTGCGCTTCGTGCCCGACTTCTACGGGTCGCTCGACGACGGGTTGAACGGCGCCGACGAGACCGATCGATGCGTCGTGAGCTGGGAGGTGTCGTCTCCCGCACGGGCAACGCCGCCCGTGTCGAGCCGCGAGCTGCTCGCCGACGGATCGCACCGGATCGCCCTGGGTGTCGGCAGCGATGGCGAGCCGCTGCTGATGGAGGTGGCCGCTGGAGCGGTGCTGGTGGCCACCCCGGCCGACATCGTCACATTGCGCCGCACACACCCCGGGCTGGCGCTGCGCTGGCGGCACGCGGTGCGCCGGGCCTTCTCGACGGCGTTCGCGGCCGGGCTCGAGGCCGATCTGATCACCACCGATGGCTCGTACCGCTTCACGCGGCCAGGGGGCGATGCGTGACAGCTGGGCCCGGTGCGAGACTGGGGCCGATGGCACAGGGCACGACACTCGCCGACCTGGTGGAGGGGCTGGGCTACGAGGTCGTTCGCGTGGAGGTGGCGCCCTCGGGGCTCGACGTGCCGGTGGGCGACCCGATGATCCACGACCGGTTGGCGGGCACCAGCTTCGCCGCCGCCGATGTGGTGCTGGCGGTGGGGGTCGATCAGCGTGCGCCGGAGATGCTCGACCTGCTCGAGGCTGCGGGCCGGGCGGGTGCTGCGGCGGTGATCGCGAAGGTCGACGACGGGCCGGGGCTCGAGGTGCTCACCGCTGCGGCGGCGCGTGCCTCGGTGGCGTTGCTGCGGGTGTCGCGCGATGTGGAGTGGGGCCAGTTGCACGCGTTGGCGCGGATGGTCACCACCACGGGGCGCAGCGCCACGGGTGACGACCGAGCGCCGCTCGGCGACCTGTTCGCGTTGGCCAATGTGATCGCTGCTCGCGCGCACGGGCCGGTCACCATCGAAGACGCCCAGTCGCGGGTGCTCGCCTACAGCACCGGCGACGACGAGATCGACGAGTTCCGGCGCGACACCATCCTCGGCCGGCGTGTGCCCGAGAGCTGGGTGAAGCGGCTGCACGGCGACGGTGTGTTCCAGCGCATCTGGCGCGGTGAGGCGCCGGTGCTGATCAGCTACAAGTCGACCGAGCCGGGCTATCGCGACCGTCTGGTGATCGCCGTACGGGCTGCCGGTGAAGTGGTCGGTTCGATCTGGATCCAGGAGGGCAGCGAACCGCTCGGGCCCGTCCACGAGGCACTGCTCGACGAGGTCGCCCCGTTGGCGGCGCTGCACCTGGTGCGTCACTTCGCGGGCGATGTCGAGCGTCGGCAGGAGGCCGAGATGGTGCGTGCCGTGCTGACGGGTCGGGTGCCCGCCAGCTCGCTCGCCCACCATCTCGACGTGCGCGCCCAGCAGCGGGTGGTGGTGCTCGGGCTCGGCCCGGCCGGGGTCGACGAGGTGGAGGCGGCGATGCACCTCGGTCGCTTGTCGAGTGTGGTGGCGCTGTTCCGGCGCACCGAGCACCTGCAGCTGGCGCAGACGACGTCGGGGTCGGTGCTGTACGTGGTGCTGGTGGGTGGCGAGCGGCTGGAGCCGACGGTGGTCGATCTGGTGCAGCGGGCCCGCAGCAGTGTGAAGGTGCCGGTGAAGGCTGCGCTCGCCCGGTCGGCGGTGGGCCTCGACGGGCTGGTGGCTGCACGTGGCGAGGTGGACGACGTATTGGCGGCCTGCGCGGTGCCGGACCCTGCGGACCCCGTGGGCGGGGTGGCAGAGGTGGCCGAGCTGGTGGACGTGTTCGGCGCAGTGTCGTTGGCCAGGTGGCGTCGGGCTGCGGCGGGGCAGCCGGAGCTGCGGGTGGGTCGTGTCGAGCTGCTGGTGGCGAGCGATCGCGACCGCGACACGCACTACGTCGCCACGTTGCGCAGCTTCCTCGACCAGTTCGGCGATGTGATCGCTGCGGCCGCAGCGCTCGACGTGCACCCGAACACGTTCCGCTACCGACTGCGCCGTGCGGTCGAGACGGCCGGGCTCGACCTCGACGACCCGGTCGAGCGGCTGATGGCGCATCTGCACCTCACCCTGCTCGACGAGCAGGGCCCGAGCGCCCCGTGACCCAACTGCTCGACACGGCCCGGCGAGGTGCGGCCGTGCTGCGCGCGGCGGTGGCCGACGGGTCGCTGCCCGCGGCGGCGTTCGGTGTGGCCCACGCCGACACCGGTGTGGTGCTGGCCGAGGCCTACGGCACGGCGCGCCCCGAGTCGCCGTTCTGCCTGGCGTCGACCACCAAGCCGATCGCCACCACCGTGCTCGGCGCGCTCATCGATGCGGGCCGGCTGGCGCTCGACACCCCGATCGCTGCCCTGGTGCCCGAGATGCCGCCGGCACTGCTGCCCGGCCGCGCCGTCACCGTGCGCGACATCGCTGCGCACACGGCGGGGCTCGGGGTGCACCACCGGTTCTTCTACGACGACGAGCGTGCTGCGGTGCCGGTCCTCGATGCGGTGCGCCTGCTCGCCCGGCCGGTGTTCCCGGTGGGTGCTCTGTGGCGCTACTCGAACCTCGGGTACGGCGTGCTGCAGGTGGCGATCGAGCGGGCCGGTGGCGCGCCGATGGCCGACCTGGTGGCCAGGCACGTCTATGGGCCGCTCGGCATGGCGGGCGCCGGGTGGGGCGAGCCGCACGGGCCCGAGGGCGCGATGCCACGGCACCTCACCGCCGACGAGGTGTACCCGGGGTACGTCACCGATCATCCACCGGCGTCCGAGGCGTGGTGCAGCATCGGCGACCTGTTGCAGTTCGGGCTCGCCCATGCGCGCCGTTCGTTGCTGCTGCCCGCCACCCACGATCTGCTGGCCGAACCGGCTGCGCCGCTGCAGCCCGACGGCGCCGCCTACGCGCTCGGCTGGGTCACCCGCCACTACGACGGCCACCGGGTGCTCATCCACGGCGGCCGGATGGGTGGCGTGGGCGCGCACCTGGTGGTGGTGCCGTCGCTCGGGCTGGTGGTGGCCGGCCTGGCCAACATCGAGACCGATCGACTGGCCGAGGCCGTGGGCGTGGTGCTGGCCGACACGGTGCCCGGCTACGCGCCGCCTGCGCCGCAGCAGCCGTGGGCCGTGGGCGCAGCGCACGACTCGATGCGTCGCCGGTGGACGGGTGTGGCGCAGCTGGGCGACGACGCACTGCCGGCGGTGCTCGACGCCAGTGGCGAGCGGATCACCATCACGGTGGCGGGCGCCACGACCGATCTGGTCATGCCGCACGTGCAACCGACGATGGTGGCCGGGCACGCCAACCTGGCTGTCGATCATCCGCTCGCGCCCGCCGGTGCGTTGTGCCACCTCGATGCTGTGCCGCTGGGCGACGGCGACGGCGACGGCGGCGAGTCGGCGGGTGAGGGCGCACCCACCCGGATCGTGGGCGCGCTCACCCTGGCGCAGTACCCCGGTGGTGGGCGGCGTCGTCAGGGCGACGCGGTCACCGCCGGTCTCGTGCTCACCGCCGACTGACGTGGCGTCGGGCGGGCCGACGGACGTCCCGTGCCGCGTCGGGCTCGGGAGTGCGCCATTCACCACCGTCGGCGAGGGAGACTGTGCGTTCGTGAGGATGGAGGTGATCGGGCAGGTGACTCGTCGGCGGTGCCTCGGCGCCGGGTTGCTCGTCGCCCTCGCTGCGCTGGCGGCGAGTGCGTGTGCCTCCACTTCGGAACCGACGGCCGGTTCGGTCGCCGCGGAGTCGACGTCGCCGTCGACGTCGGCGGCCGGCTCGACCACCACCGGCCCGGCCCCTGCCAGCACCACGAGCACCATCGTCACCACCAGCACCAGCGCGCTGGTCACCACCACGATCGTCGAGAGCACCACGAGCACCTCCATGGACAACAGCTACGACCCGTACGCGGGCACCCTCGCCGGCGTGCCCGCCGTCGGCAGCGTCACCGACGGCACCCTGCGCACCGCCGACGGCCGCACACGCCGCTATCGCCTCTACGTGCCGTCGTCGCTGGCGGCGGGGGAACCGGCCCCGCTGCTGGTGGCGTTGCACGGCGGGCTCGGTACGTCGGCGCAGTTCGCTGCGAACTCCGGGTTCGACGAGCTCGCCGAGGCGAACGGGTTCATCGTCGTCTATCCCGACGGCATCGGGGCGCGGCCCGACGGCTCGGGCCCGCAGACCTGGAACGGTGGCTACTGCTGCGGCCCCGCAGCGAGCCAGGGTGTCGACGACGTCGGCTTCATCCGTCTGCTGCTCGACACCCTCGCCGGCGATCTGGCGATCGATCCAGCGCGCGTCGTGGCCGCCGGGCATTCGAACGGGGCGATCCTGGCCTATCGCCTGGCGTGCGAGTTGTCCGACCGCATTGTCGGCATCGGCGTGCAGGCCGGCAGTCTCGGGGTCGATGCGTGCGCGCCGTCGCAGCCGGTGTCGGTCATCCATCTGCACGGCACCGCCGACACCAACCACCCCATCGATGGTGGGAAGGGCAGCGGCATCGCCGGGGTCGAGTTCCGTCCGGCGCGTGCGGCGGTGGAGGCGATGGTCGCAGCCGCTGGGTGCGCCGGCGAGCCCCGACCGTCGACCGACCCGGCCAACCCCGACCTGACGGTCGCCACCTGGTCCGGGTGCGGCGGTGGTGCCGAGGTGCGCTACGTGGTGGTCGCTGGGGCCACGCATGCGTGGATGGGCCGCCCGGCCGCATCGGCTGCGGCCGCGGCCTACGTGGGCGAGCCGTATGCGGGCCTCGACGCCAGCCGCGCCATCTGGTCGTTCCTCGCGGCCCACCCCCGGCCCTGAGCACACCACCGGCAGCGACCGTCGACGCCCCTGGTCGGCTCGCCGGGGTGTAGACCTCCGGCGGTGGATCCGTTCGAGGTGCTGGGTGTCGCGCGTGATGCGACGGTGGAGGAGG
>JBBATY010000007.1:0-10855 GCA_040398525.1 Ilumatobacteraceae bacterium
AGCACCTGGCCGATGACCGCGCCGCCGTCGACGATGAACTCGTGGCCGGTCGAGTAGGTGGCGTCGGCGAGCAGGTAGAGCAGCAGCGCCGTCACCTCTTCGGGCTCGCCCACCCGCGCGATCGGTTGGGCGGCGGCGATCGTCGAGGAGTCGAGGCCGGCGATCATCGGGGTGCGGATCGGCCCGGGGTGGATCGAGTTGACGCGGATGCCGAGCGGGCCGAGCTCGAGCGCAGCTGCCTTGGTGAGGCCGCGCAGGCCCCACTTGCTGGCCACGTAGGCGCCGAGGTTGGCATAGCCCTGCAGCCCGGCGGTCGACGAGATGTTGACGATCGATCCGCCACCGGCCCGCCGGATCGACGGCACGGTGAAATGCATCCCCAGCCAGCATCCGGTGAGGTTGATGTCGAGCGTGCGCCGGAAGGTGGCGGGGTCCATCTGCTCGACGGTGCCGAAGGTGACGATGCCGGCGTTGTTCACCAGGTGCTGCACCGGGCCGAAGGTCGACTCGGCGAGCTCGACGGCCGCCATCCAGTCGGCCTCGGAGGTGACGTCGTGGTGGTGGTAGACGGCGGCGCTGCCGAGGCCAGCGACGAGCGCCTGCCCCTCGTCGTCGAGCACGTCGGTGGCCACCACCCGGGCGCCGGCCGCGACGAGCTCGCGCACGTGCTCGGCGCCCATCCCGCGCGCTGCGCCGGTGACCAGGACGACCTGCCCGGTGAGTGAGTTCCGCATGACCCTGCCTCCTGTGTGTGCTGCGCACGGTGCGCTGCAGTCGAGGATCTCACACCCACACGACCCCCCGTCGACGGCCCAATGACATGTCGGCGCCGGGACGAACGTCCCGACCCGCGACGCGCCACGGCCCGGGCCGAGCCGGGGGGTGGCTCGACCCGGGCCGGGCGACGGGGTGTCTCCCTGCTCGGTGTGCTCGATGCGGGGGCATCGGGCACGGGTCGGGTGGTTCGACTTGTCAGTCCTCGGCGGCGGGCGCTCGACGAGGACTGCGGCGCCAGGCTACAGCGAAGTTGAGCAACAACAACTCAGGATTACTGATGTGCCTTCGGCAGGTCGGGGGGTGCGGTGACCCGCGGCTTGCGGCGCACGCGGTAGACGAACGACACCATCCGGGTCCAGAGCCGGTCGCAGTCGAGGATCACGACCGCGGCTCCAGCACCAGGCGCACTGCACCCGCCAGCGGCACGGCGACCGCGGCGACACCGTCCGTGCCGGCCACGACCTCGACGTCGACGCCGTCACCATGGAGGCGGTGCACCACCCCGGCCGGCAGTCGGGTGAACGTCAACCGTGCCGTCGCATCCGGCCCATCCGCCGTGGCCGAGGGCGAGAGGCCGAGGTCGAGCCGCACCCCGTCGTCGCAGCGGGCGAGGGTGATGACGGCGGTCGCGGCATCGGCGGCGACCAGCGGGCCCACCGGCGCAACATGGCCGCGCACGTTGAGCGCCGCCAGCTCGAGCGGCGCCGACCAGCGCAACAGCATGTGGCTGCCCAGGCCCGACGCACCGACCGCCACCGGACGCTCGGGCCAGCGAGCACCGGTGGCGCACTGGCGGGCCGAGGCATCGATCGCCGCATCGACCAAGCGCTGGTCGCCCACCATCCGCGCCCCGCCGATGACCTTGTTCCACGACAGGATGGCGCTCGAGCGGGTGCGGTGGCGCTCGGGCTCCTCGGGCAGCTCGAGCGGCAGGGTGCCCTCGCTCACGAGCCCGGACAGCGCCTGCATCTTCGGTGCCGCGCCACGCAGGTCGAGCGCCTTGGCCCGTCGGGCATGGGCGGGCAGGATGTCGGCGAAGCGGTGCGTGCCGTTGGCGAAGTAGTGGCCGCCGGGCACCTCGCCGGTGTCCCACGACACGCCGATGTGGTTCGAGCGGATGTGCGCGTACGAGCCGTCGGGGGTGAGGTACTCGTCGTCGAGTGTGCGTTGCCAGCGGTCGCGCACGGCGTCCCACTCGGCCGTGCCGTGCAGCGTGTCGTGGCCGTAGAGCGTCTGTGCGCCCATCACGTTGCACACGGTGAACGACCATCCGGGCTCGCACGGGAAGAAGCCCAGCGTGCTGCGCTCGAAGTTGCGGCGCACTGCAGCAGCGATGCTGTGGTGGTCGTACGGGAACGTGCGCCCGTCGCGCCACACGAAGGTGAGCGAGCCCTGCTCGTCGAAGCGGGTGTCGCCGGTGGCGGCCTCGAAGCTGTTGATCACATCGCCGAGGAACGCCGAGAACATGATGTTGTCGCGGCGGATCGGGTCGGGGTCGGGGTCGAAGTTGCCGAGCAGGTTGAGGGTGCGCCAATAGCCCCACACGCGCAGGTCGGTGTGCTTCAGCACCACCTTGGCGAGGGCCTCGGTGATCCGCCCGGGCGCGTTCGGCAGGTAGTTGGCGGCGTAGAGCGCCATCGCCCAGGCGATCGCGTTCACCTGGTAGCGCAGCTGCGTGCCGCCGTGGAACTGCTCGCCCCAGTCGAGGCCGGCCAGGCCGTCGTCGGGTTGCTCGGCGAAGTCGAGGCACCACTGCAGCAGCTCGGCGTCCATCGCGTCCGGCGGGCGCAGCGCCGTGGACCGCTCGGGCAGCTGCGCCTCGCGGAGGTAGGCATTCAGCGCCGGGATCTTGGCCCGCTTGCGACGGAAGCGGGCCTCCATCTTCCACACCATCGTGCCGAGCGTCGCCAGCGCGCACAGGTACACCACCGGCACCGCCCAGTCCCACGTGGTGCCGCGGTCGACCCACAGCCGCGGGCCGTCGGCCAGCAGCGCGGCACCGGCCACGCTCAGGGCCCACACGAGCGGGATGGCGAAGTGCGTCGACACTCCCCACCACAGCACCAGCGCGACGAGCACCAGCACCAGGGTGAGCGCGAACAGCACCGGCGCGGCGTCGTAGAGGAACCCGCCGCCCGGGAACACCAGGCTCAGCCCGGCAGCGCGGGCCGTGGCGCTGTCGCCCGCGAACACCAGCCAGGCGCCGACGGCCTGCACCAGGACGAGGGCCACCACCAGCCGGGCGAGCAGCCGGCGGGTGACCGGGCCGAAACGCCGGGGCTGCTCGGGCAGCAGCAACAGCTCGTCGGTTGCGGACGTGGGTCGATCGACGGTGGCGGTCACGACGGTGCTCCCGGGTGCGGTGGTGCCTGGTAGGTGACCTGCGGCCGGCCCGTCACACGACAGACGAACCGGACCAGATGGGTCCACACCTTGGCGCAGTTGAGGTACATCGAGATCATCGCGTCAGCCCTGCCCCTCTGCCGGGCCCCGGGCTGCGAGCGGCTCGAGGTGCAGGCGCAGCGGGCGGTCGACAGTCAGCTCGACCGTGGCGCGGTGGTCGTCGCCGGCGAGCGCCACGAGGTCGACCCCGTCGCCGTGCAGCCGGTAGGTCGCGCCTGCTGCCAGGGCGCTGAAACCCAGCTGCACCGGGTGCGCAGCGGGTGTCGGCCCGGGCCGCAGCATCAACTCGAGCGAGGCGCCGTCGCTCGAGCGGGCCAGGGTGACGAGCACCTCGGGCCACGGCACGGTGTCGAGCACCGGGCCCACCGGCGGCACGTAACCACGCATGTTGATCGCCGCGTTGTCGAGCGGTGTCGACCAACGCACGAGCAGGTGCAGTGCCACGTTCGACACACCGGCCGACAGTGGCCTCTCCGGCCAGCGCAGCCCCGTGGCGCACTGCGCGTCGTGGGCGCCGATCGCGGCCTCGGCCAGCTCGTCGTCGCCGACGGCACGGGCCCCGCCGATCAGCTTCATCCACCCGGGAACAGCGCTGCGACGCACCCGGTTTCGTTCCCACTCCTCGGGAAGTTGCAGTTGCAACATCCCGTCGCGGATCAGGCCGCGCAGTTTGGCGAACTTCTCCGGTGCGCCGCGCAGGCCGAGGGCGCGGCCACGGGCGTGCAGGTCCGGGGCGACGTCGCGGAAGCTGTGCGAGCCGGTGGTGAAGTACTCGCCGCCGGGCGTCTCGCCCGTGTCCCAGCTGAGCCCGGTGTGGGTGGAGCGGATGTTGGCGTAGTTGCCGTCGGGCAGCAGGTACTCGCGCTCGAGCGTCTCGCGCCACCGTGGCTCGATGTCGTCCCACAGGTGGGTGCCGTGCAGCCGGTCGTGGCCGTACAGCGCCTGCGCGCCGATCGTGTTGCAGGCGGCGAAGGCCCAGCCGGGCTCGCACGGGAAGAACCCCAGACGGCTGCGCTCGAAGTTGCGCTGTACGGCCTCCATCCAGCTGTGGTGGTCGTAGGCGAAGGTGCGGCCGTCGGTCCACACGAAGGTGAGCGAGCCGGGCTCGTCGAAGCGGGTGCTGCCGGTGGCGGCCTCGTAGAGGTTGATCTGGTCGCCGGTGAAGCCGGAGAACATGATGTTGTCGCGCACCAGCGGATCCGGGTTGCTGTCGAGGTTGCCGACCCGGTTGAGCAGCTGCCAGTAGCGCCACACGCGCAGGTCGAGCTGCTTGAGCACCAGGTTGCGCATCGCCAGCTCCACCTGGCCGGGGGCGTTGGGCACGTAGTTCACCGCGAAGGGGGCGAGGGCCCAGCCGAGGTAGTTGAGCTGGTAGCGCACCACCGTGCCGCCGTGCAGCTGCTCGCCCCACTCGAAGCCGTCGAAACGGTCGATCGGCTGGAGGGCCAGCTCGTACGCCCAGCGCAGCAGGTCGGCATCGACGTCGCCGGGCTCGCGTGGCGTGTGCACCGGCGTGGGCAGCGTCGCCGCGGCGAGGTAGGTGTTCAGCTCGGGCACCATCGCCCGCTTGCGGCGGAAGCGGGCCTCGAAGGTCCACACGAGCGCGCCGATGCACCCGACCGCCAGGGTGTAGACGACCGGGATCGCCCAGCCCCAGGTGGTGCCGCGGTCGACGAACAGGCGAGGGGCATCGGCCAGCAGGCCGGCTGCGACGGCGCTCATCGCCCACACTGCCGGGATGCCGAGGTGCAGGCTCATCCCCCACCACAGCACCAGCGCCACAGTGACAGCCACCCAGGTGAGCACGAACAGCAGCGGGTGGGCGGTGTAGAGGAAGCCGCCGCCCGGCAGCACCAGCGACAGCCCGACGGCCCGGGCAACCGTGCCACCGACGACGAACACCAGGACAGCGCCGATCGCCTGGACCAGCGCGAGGCATGCCACCAGTCGCAGCACGAGGAAGCGGGTGACGGGCCCCATCCGGTGTGGCTCGGTGGGCAGCAGTGGCAGCTCTGCGGGCAGCTCGGCGGCCGAGGCCGGTGGGGTGGTGGTGATGGTCATGCTGTGACCTCCGGACGTCCGTGCGGGAAGAGGTGAGGCTGGCTGTCGCCCTCGCCCCTCACCGCGCGGGCGAGGTGGTGGATGGCGACGGCCAGTGGGTCGTGGGCGATCGTCGGGCGCTCGAGCAGGCGGCGCGTCGGCTCGTCGTCGACGAGTGCGGTCCAGATGCGCGCGGCAGCGACGAGCCGCTCGTCGTGGGGGTGGGCCGTGCCGCGGGCCGAGGCGCCGAGCGCCCGTCGGCGCAAGTCGTCCCAGTCGCGGTCGTCGATCCAGCCCATCGAGCGGGCAAGGCCCGAGCAGGCGGCGTGCTCCCAGGCGGGCATCGCCCCGGCACCGATGCCGAGCGGGGTCCACCACCACAGCGGCCGATGCCCGCGGCGCAGGCCCAGCTCGCCGTGCAGCGCCTGTCGGAAGCGCTCGGTCGAGCCGCCGGCCCGGTGCACCGCGATTGCCGCGAGCACGGCGTCGAGCGGGCGCACCCAGGTCGGCTCGCTGCACGGAGCCCCGAGCGGCGCTCGCTCGGCGTCGCCGACGAACCGGGCCAGGGCTGCGTCGTCGAGCGCCCCGGTGAGGGCGAGCGCGGCCCGGGTGGGCGCATGGTCCTGGCGCAGCGGATCGCCTCCGATGCGCCAGCGTGCGGCCAGGCCCACACGACGGGCCCGCAGCACGAGGGCCGGGTCGGTGGCGACCGTGCGGGCGAGGGCGAGGTCGGCGGGGTCGCCGGTGAGGGCCAGCACCGCGGCGGCGCGGCTGCGGTCGACCGCACCCAGCCGGCCGATGTCGGCCAGGCCCTGCATCGTCCGGTTGCGGCGTCGGCCGAGCCAGGCCAGGCCGGGGATCCGGCCGAGGCTCATCCGCACCCACGAGATCGCCCCGACGACGAGCACCACCAGCGGGAACTCGTGGGCGGCGAGCACGGGCCGCACGGCATCGGCCACAGCTGCGGCATGCTCGTCGGGAGCCGCCAGCAACCCGGAGGCGAGCACCGATCCGGCCACCACTGCGGCCAGCAGCCAGTCGACTCCCCAGCGCACCCACGCGACAGTGGCCGCTACGGCCAGGGCGAAGCACAGCACGGCCACGGCGGTGCGCTCGCCCACCAGCCCGGCGCCGGGCAGCACCAGGCTGCGCGCCATGTGCGCCCCGTGATGGCCGAAGCCCAGCACGAGCGCGACCGGCAGCGCCACCGTCACGACGAGCACCACCGCTCGACGCATGCGCAGCGGCGGTGCGGCGTGCATGTCAGCCGAGCAGCTCCATCGACGCGAGGTCGAGTGCGTGGCGGCCGTGGCGCTGAGCCATCACGGTCAGCATCTGGTCGCCGCGCTCGGTCTGCGCGGCCAGGATCGTGGCGATCACCGTCATCACCACGCCCCACACGGCGCCCAGCCGGTAGTCGCGCCACAGCGCGTCGGCGGGGTAGTCGACCCCCGCGGCCTGCATGCGGGCCCGGTAGTCGTCGAGCAGGTCGCGCTCGACCGCGGCGCGCCGGGCCGGCTCGAAGCTGCCGCCGATCATGTAGGCGAGGTCGCTCATCGCGTTGCCCTCGGTGGCCGTCTGCCAGTCGACGATCGCCAGCGGTGGCGCCTCGGGGGTGGTGCCGAACATGAAGTTGTCGGGCCGGAAGTCGAGGTGCACCAAGGTGCGCGGCGTGTCGGTGCCGGCCGCCCAGGCGGCCACCTTGGGCGCCAGGGCCCGCACGAGGTCGATGACGTCGGCGTCGAGGCCGGGGCCGAGCCGTTCGAGGAACGGGTCGACCATCATCGCGTAGACCATGCCGAGCATCATCCCGGCTTCGGGGCCCTTGGGGCGGTGGGTGCCGAAGTCGGCCAGGCTCGGGTCGCCCCAGCGCGGCGCGTGCATGCCGACGGCCTGCTCGATGGCCAGGGTGGCCTCGTCGACGGTGAGGCCGACGAACTGGTCGCCCTGGCGCGATCCGGCCAGGTCCTCCATGATCAGCACGAACGACGGCGTGTCGTGGTCGAACCGGGCGACGTGGCAGTGCGGGGCGCGCACCTTCAGGGTGGGTGCCATCTCGCTGTAGAAGAGGTGCTCGGTGAGGTAGGTGCCGGTCTGGAAGGCGCTGGCGCGGGCGTTGTCGTCGCCCGAGGCGAACTTGCCGACCACACTGGCCGGCCGGCCCTCGGGCTGGTCCCAGGTGAGCGCGAAGCGGGCGTTGCGGCCGGTCTGGCCGGTGCCGATGAAGCCGACGAGCTCGAGCTCGGTCACCGTCGCGCCGCGGGCGACCCCCGCACCCTCGAGCGCCTCGGTCATCCACGCCGCGTCGATCGTCGACGGCTCGCCGCGCACGTCACCGGGCATCTGGCCGGCACCGTCGTTCGACATCTCTCCCCCTTGGTCGCCCCGGCCCCAGCCGGCAACGGCACGACGGTACCGACGGGGGCTCCGGCGCGCCGAACCGAGCGCGGCGGCCCAGGCCCCAGCGGCTCAGGTCGCGGCAGGTCAGGTTGCAGCGCGGCCGCGCACCGGCAGTGCCAGCCGTTCGGCGGTCACCCGCCAGACGACGTGGTTGAAGCCGAGGCCAAGGTGAGTGGTGGGCACCTCGATGTGCTCGACATGGTCGTTCACCCGGTCGATGCAGGCCCGCCAGGCGACGACACCGTCGAGACGGCTGTACAGCGCGGTGACGGCGACCGAGCGGGGCATCTCGGCCCGCGTGGCCACCTCGCGCTCGATGGCGTCGAGGTCGAGGCCCATCTCGCGGAAACGTTGCGCGGCCAGGGTGTACTTCGGCCCGCCCACCACCGGTGAGCCGAAGGTGATCACGCGGTCGACGAGGTCGGGCCGCTGGCGGGCCACCTCACGGGCGATCACCCCGCCGAGGCTCCAGCCCAGCAGGGCGATCGGCTCGCCGATCCGCGCTGCGCTGCGCTCGGCCTGGTCGAGCACGGCCGCCACCGCAGCGGGCGCGTCGCCACGGTTGGTGCCGAGGCCCCAGCCGGACATGCGATGGCCGCGCGTGCCGAGGTAGGCGCGCAGCGGGGCCGTCGTCGCGTCGCCGGCGCCGAACCCGGGCAGCACGATGGCGGTGCGCGGCCGGGTCGCCCGCTTGCCGGCGAGGCGCCAACCGTTGACAGCGAGTCGGGCCGGTTCGAGCACCGTGAGCGCCTCGCTCAGCCCGCGTCGCGTCGGTGCCTCGATCGGGCCGTCGTCGATGCGGGTCGTCATGCGACCACGCTAGGCAGCCGGGTGCCGGTGGTCCACGCGAAGCAGCCCGATCCGGGCGGCTGTGACCGGGGCCCGCTCAGCCGAGCAGGCCGCGCACGATGTCGACGGCGAAGCCCGGCATGCCCGGGGCGTTGGCCAGGCGACCGAGCTCGGCGCGCAGCAGCGCCTGACGGTGGTCGTCGAAGCGCTGGAACTGCAGCAGGTCGCCGACCAGGCGGATCACCAGCCCGGCGTTCACCGGCATCAGCTCGATCACCTCGTCGACGAACACGCGGTAGCCCTCACCGGAAGGGTGGTGGAACACGCTGCGGTTGCGTGTGGCGAAGGGGAACCACACGCCCATCACCCGCCCGCGGTCGTCGCGGTCGTAGAGCGGGCCGCTCGCCAGTGCAGCGACACGCGCGATGGTGTCGGCCCGGCGGGCGCCCGACTGGGCGCGCAGCCAGCGGTCGAGCAGCTTGGGCGCGTGCTCCCAGCGGGCGTAGGTGCGAGCGACGAGCTCGTCGGCGTCGACACCGTCGACGTGCAGCAGCTGGCCGAGGGCGCGCACCGCGCGGGTGTGGTCGGGCGCGTCGAGCTGGCCGAGCGCGGCCTGCACGGCGGCGTCGGTGCCGGTGGCGAGCAGCAGGCCGAGCACCGGCTCGACGAGCGCCCGCCGCGCCAGGTCGGCCGGTGTGGTGCCGTGCGGTGCCGGGTCGGCGTGGCGGTCGAGCAGTTCGAGGAGCGGGTCGTGCAGCGCCAGGCCGAGCTCGCGTCGCAGGAACCCAAGGCCGGAGGCCACGCCGTCGACGTCGATCTGCGGCTCGCGGTCGCCGAGCATGAACTCGTCGGGCACGGCGAGCAATTGGGCGAGCAGCATCGGTTCGGCCGCGCTGCCCGCGCCGGTGGTCGGCGCGTCGCCGACAGCGAGCACCGTGCCGAGCGCTGCTGCCACTGCCTCCACATCGGCTGCAGCCTCGGCGCTGCGCCCGGCCCGATGGGCGTCGATCGCCCGGATCATCAGTGCCTCGGCGGCCCACCAGCGGGTGTAGGCGTCGTCGTCGTGGACGACCAGCGCCGCCAACCGGTGACGGTCGTGGTCGACCGCCAGGTCGACCGGGGCGGTGTAGCCGCGCAGCGGGGCCAGCGCGAACGGGGCCGGCGCCTCGACCCGCACCGTGCGCTCGCGCCCGTCGAGCACCACGAGGTGCTCGGTGACGGCCGGCCCACCGTCGAGCGACACGGCGAGCGCCGTGCCGTCGAGGCCGCGAAACCCGAAGCGCATCGGCACGCCCACCGGTGGGTCGTCGCGCAGCGAGTCGGTGCGGGCCACGGTGATCGTCGATCCGTCGTCGGCAACGGTGCACGACAGCGCCGGGCGCCCCGACAGCGCGAACCAGCGGGCGACGCTGTCGATCGCGTCGGCACGATCGGGAGCCACCTCGCGGGCCACGCCGAGGAAGTCGTCGATGCCCGCGGCATCGAGGTCGAAGCGGTGGTGGAAGGTGGTGAACACGGTGTGCCAGCGCTCGGGGCCGAGCACCGAGCGGAGCATCCCGAACACCTCGGCGCCCTTCAGGTAGGTGGTGCGCGTGTAGAGCTGCTCGGGGTTGTCGACCTCGCCGCGCACCACCGGCGCACCGAGGGTGACCTCCTCGGGGAACTGCAGGCGGCGCAGGTCGAGCACCTCGAGCACCCGCCCGGCCGGGCCGAGCAGGTGCCGACGCACGTCGTTCTGCGCGGTGAGCACCGTCAGGCCTTCCTTCAGCGCCAGTTGGCCCCAGCTGCGCACCGTCACCCGGTTGCCGCGGGTGTGGTGGCCGTACTCGTGGGCGATGTTGAGCAGGATCAGCACCAGGTCGTCGTCGACCCATCCCCGCGTGTCGACCACCAGCAACGCCGGGTCGAAGAACATCAGCCCCTGGTACTCGGTGGCGTCGGGGTAGCCGGGCACGGCCACGAAGGTGAGCGTGTCGTGGTCGTGCTCGAGGCCGCCGTTGGCCTCGTCGTAGGCGATCGTCGCCGCCATCGTCTCGAGGGCGAACTCGGCGCCGCCGATCAGCTCGGGCGGGGCGGCGACGCGCAGCTCGATGGTGCGTCCGGTGCGCGTGGTGAACGGACGCGACCGGATGGCGAGCTCGCCGGCGACGACGGCGAACAGGTAGCTCGGCTTGGCCACCGAGTCGACGTAGCGGGCGTGGGCCCGCCCGTCGGGCAGGGTGCCCTGGTCGACCAGGCGGCCGTTGGCGAGCAGCACCGGGTAGCGGGCCGGGTCGGCCACCAGGGTGACGTCGAAGGTGGCCCGGTTCGACGGTCGGTCGATCGACCAGGTGATCCGCCGGAACCCCTGCGGCTCGACCCGGGTGCTCAGCAGCTGTGGCCCGGCCGTCACCCCGAGGTCGGTGGTGCCTGCCGGGCGGACGGCGACCGTCGTGGCCACCCGGTG
>JBBATY010000007.1:10955-29841 GCA_040398525.1 Ilumatobacteraceae bacterium
GGCCAGGTGGATCGTGAGCGTGCGATCGGTGAGCTCGTACTCGTCGGCGCCGAGCTCGCGGCCGTCGACTGCGACGCGCAGCGTCTCGAGGCCGCGTCCGTCGAGCACCAGCGGGGCGTCACCGTCACCGGTGCGCACCACGTCGGACTCGCACTCGACGAGCGTGCGCTCGGTGTCGAGCTCGAGCCGCATCGTGAGGTGGTCGATCCTCCAGGTGGCGACGCCGTCGACCGGGGCCGGTGTGGTCGTCGTCGCCGACGACACTCAGCGCCGCCCGAGGAACTCGGCGATGAGGCCGACGGCGGTGTCGATCTCGTCGAGGGTGTTGTAGTGGGTGGGTCCGATGCGTACGACGCCGCCGCGGTCGGCGAGGCCGAGCCACTCGACCACGGGCAGGGCGTAGGAGTGGCCGTTCCACACGTAGACCCCGTGGTCGCCGAGGAAGTCGGCCATCGCCTCGGGGTCCATGCCGTCGGCGGTGATCGACACGGTGGGCACGCGGCGGTGGTAGGCGGTCGGGTCGGTGATGCCGTGGATGCGCACGCCGTCGATCGCGGCGAGGCCGCTGATCAACCGCTCGCTCAGGCTCTCCTCGTAGTGGGCCATCGCGGCGAGCCCGGCGTGCAGGTCGCGGGTGCGCTCGCGCAGCCCGGGCGTGTCGGGCCGGTGCTCGGCGCCCATCGTGCGCCCGACCCACTCGAGGTACTCGAGCGCACCGATCGTGCCCGCCTGCCCGGCGAGCGACTGGGTGCCGGTCTCCCACTTGTTGGGCGTGAGGTCGGGCACGGTGCGCAGGTGGTAGGCGGGCGTGCCCTGGAGCAGCTCCTCGCGCCCGTACAGCACACCCTGGTGCGGGCCGTAGAACTTGTAGGCCGACGAGATGAGGAAGTCGCACCCGAGGGCCTGCACGTCGATCGGCCCGTGCGGCGCGAACTGCACGGCGTCGATGTAGGTCATTGCGCCGGCCGCGCGCAGGCGGGCGCACATCTCGCCCACCGGGTTGATGGTGCCGAGCAGGTTGCTCGCGTAGTTCAGCGCGGCGAACTTGGTGCGCGGGGTGATGAGCGAGTCGAGCTCGTCGAGGTCGATCTCGTAGGTGTCGCGGTCGAAGCCGAGGGTCTTCACCACCATGCCGCGCTCGGCGGCCATCGTCCGCCACGGGGTGTTGTTGCCCTCGTGCTCCATGGCGGTGATGATCATCTCGTCGCCCTCGCTGAAGCGCGGGCCGAGGGCGCGGGCCATCACGAACGTGAGGGTGGTCATGTTCGGTCCGAACACCACCTCGCGGTCGGACGCAGCGTTGTAGAAGTCGGCCATCGCCACGTGCGCAGCGTGGGTGAGCGCCGTTGCCTCGCGTGACGTCTGGAACTGGCCGCCCATGTTGGCGTTGCAGTGCACGAGCGCGTGGTGCATCTGGTCGAGCACCTGTTGGGGCACCTGGGTGCCGGCCGGGTTGTCGAGGTAGACGCGCGGCCGCCCGTCGGCGTGGGGCAGGGCCAGGGCGGGGAAGAGGTCGCGGATCGCGTCGAGGTGCAAGGTCATAGAAGAGATTGTCCCGGCTCAGGGGTTGGTACTGTCTTGTACGGTGTGCAACTGTAGCGCACCGAGCGACAGGAGGCCGAGCCGATGACCATGACTGGTGCCGACGAACGACGTGCTGCGGTCGAGAACGGGCTGTTGCCCATCGTGCGCATCGTCGACCGACCATTGCGCTGGACGATGGACGAGCGCCTCGCCCACTACGGCTGTCCCGGGGCGGCCGTCGCCGTGATGCGCGACGGCACGATCGACTGGGTGGCCGGGTTCGGTCGCCGCGACGCCGACCGGCCCGACCCGGTGGGCCCGGACACGGTGTTCATGGTGGCCTCGTGCAGCAAGCCGGTGACGGCCGTGATGGTGCTGCAGCAGGTCGAGCGCGGCGTGCTCGACCTCGACGTCGACGTCAACACCTACATGAAGCGCTGGCAGGTGCCGGCCAACGAGTTCACCGCCGAGCAGCCGGTCACGCTGCGCCACTGCCTCAGCCACACCGCCGGATTGAGCATCAACGGCTGGGGCATCGTCCTGCAGGACGGCAGCCCGGTGCCCACCATCGACGACCTGCTCGCGGGCCGGCCCCCGTCGACCATGGGCCCGGTCGTGGTGAACAAGGCCTACGACGGCACGAGCCGCTACTCCGGCGGCGGCTACCTGATCGCCCAGATGGTGCTCGAGGACGTGCTCGGCATCGGCTTCGACGACCTCGCCGAGCAGATGCTGTTCGGGCCGCTCGGCATGACGAACAGCTCGTTCACCCAGCCGCTCACGCCGCGGCTGCGCTCGGACGTGGCGTCGGGCCACGGCGACGACGGACGACCGCATCCCGGTGGGTGGAGCATCTCGTCGGAGATGGCCACGGGTGGTCTGTTCAGCACGGCGCGCGACTACGCCACGTTCCTGCTCGCCGTGCGCGCCGCGTGGGCCGGCGAGCCCGGTTCGATCCTCGGCCAGTCGATGGCCCGCGAGATGCTCACCCGTCACGCGCTCGGCGACTTCGGCCTCGGCATCCGTGTGCTCGGCGACGGTCCCACCAGGGTGAACCACGGCGGCTCGAACGACGGCTACCAGAGCGAGACCAACACCTTCCTCGAGTCCGGCGACGGCGCCGTGGTGCTCACCAACGCCACCTCGGGCATCTTCCTCTATCGCGAGATCCTGAACGCCGTGGCCGATGTGTACGGCTGGCCGGACTTCCTGCTCGCCCCGAAGCGGCTCCGCCATCTGAGCGAGGAGGAGATGACCGAACTGTGCGGCTCGTACCGGATCGAGATCGGCATCGAACTGCCGTTCATCGAGGTGTGGGTCGACAACGGAACGCTCTACAGCCAGGTTCCCGGGCTGCGCTTCGGCGTGCAGGAGACCTTCTGTGACGAGGACGGCGTGCTGTTCCAGCAGACCGGCCCGTTCGAGACGCACGTGCTGCGCGACGAGGCCGGGCGCGTCACCGGCATCGCGGCCAGGGAGTCGGGCGTCGAGTTCCTGCGCGCATCGAAAGTCGAGCGATGAGCGCCGCTCTTGTACATCGTGCAATAATGTCCGCAGATCATCCTCAGGGGGGACCAACCATGACCACCAGCACGCGTCGATCGCACCTCGTGCGCCTCGTCGGTCTCGCCGCGGCCTCGGCGTTCATCGCCGTGGCCTGTGGTGGCAACGACCCGTCGGCCGTCACCACCTCGAGCGCAGCGCCGGCCACCACCGCCGCACCCACCGACTCGAGCGCACCCGACACCACCACGGGTGGCCCCGACACGACGGCAGCACCCGAGACCACGGCCCCAGCCCCGGAGCCGAAGCCGGGTGGCAGCATCGTCGTCGCCCTCGACAACGAGTCGGCCGGGTTCAACCCGACCAACGACCCGTGGTCGAACGGCGGCCACAACGTCGCCAAGACGATCTTCGACTCGCTCGCGACGTACGACGCCGAGGGCAAGGTCGTCCCCTACCTGGCCGAGTCGATCACCCCGAGCGAGGATTCGACGGTGTGGACGATCACGCTCCGGCCCGGGGTGAGCTTCCACAACGGCGAGCCGTTCAACGCCGACGCGGTCCGCATCAACTTCGAGGCCTCGTTGGCCAGCCCGGTTGCCAAGGACCAGCTGTCGCTGATCTCCAGCCTGGAAGTGCTCGACGAGCTCACCCTGCAGGTCAACATGAGCCAGCGATGGGGCACGTTCATGACCAAGCTGGTCGGTGAGGCCGGTTCGCAGGTCGGCTACATGGCCGCCCCGGCGATGCTCGCCTCGCCCGACGGCAACCGCAACCCGATCGGCACCGGCCCGTTCGTGTTCCAGGAGTGGGTGCCCGACGACCGTCTCGTCGTCGTGCGCAACGAGCAGTACTGGCAGCGTCCCGCCTACCTCGAGCAGATCACCTTCCGCCCGTTCCCGGATTCGACGGCCCGCCAGGCCGCATTCGACGCAGGTGACGTCGACGCCTACTACACCGGCGATCCGGCCGACCTCGTCGACTACCTCGCCCAGGACGAAGCCGGCGAGGTGAACGTCACCCTCGGTTCGCCGGCCGGCCCCGACATGATCATGTTCAACACCACGGTGCCGCCGCTCGACGACGCCCGCGTGCGCCGAGCGCTGGTGATGGCCATCGAGGTCGAGCGGCTCTTCGCCTACTCCAACGGCGTCGGCGTGAAGCAGCCGATCTACGCGCCGTACGCCACCGACTCGTTCTGGTACGTCGAGACCGAGTACCCGCGCTACGACCTCGAGGGCGCCAAGGCGCTGATCGACGAGTACGTCGCCGAGACCGGCAACCCGGTCGAGTTCGACTTCGCCGGTGGCCCGGACCCCTTCGTCGTGGGCTACCAGGAGCTCATCCAGAGCATGTGGGCCGAAGCCGGCGCCACCTCCAACATCGTGTCTCGCGCCCAGGCCGACAACATCGGCAAGGTGATCAACGGCGAGTACGAGGTCACCCTGTGGGGCAACATGGGCGGCGGTGACCCCGACAACGACTACCAGTACTTCCGTTCCGGCACCGGCTTGAACTTCAGCCGCTACACCTCGCCGGTCATCGACGCCGCCATGGATGCCGGCCGCGCCACCGGCGATGCGGAGGAGCGCAAGAAGCAGTACGCCATCGTCCAGGAAGAGCTGGCCAAGGCGATGCCCTACGGCTGGTTGGGCACCAACAAGCTGGGCGTCGTCGCCCGGGCCGATCTGCTCGGCATCAGCGACTTCACCTTGCCCGACGGCACCCCCGGACAGCCGATGACCTCGGGCCACTTCTTCTTGAAGGACGCCTGGCTGAACGTATGACCGACGCACCGAGCGACGGGCCGGGGAGCCGACGGTGAGGATCCTCGCCGTCCGGTTCGTCCGGCTCGTCGCCGTGCTGTTGGCCGTCACCTTCGCGTCGTTCGCGATGGTGAGCCTGCTCCCCGGCGACATCGTCACGGCGCTGCTCGGCGAACGGGCCACACCGGAAGACCAACAGGCCGTCCGCGAGGAGCTGCGCCTCGACGACCCCATCCCGGTGCGCTACGTGCGCTGGCTCGGTGACGCAGTGCAGGGCGACCTCGGCACGAGCTACCGCACCGGCCAACCCGTGGCCGAGTCGCTCAGCCAGCGGGTCGGGGTCACCCTCGAGTTGGTCGTGCTGTCGCAGGTGGTCGCGCTGTCCCTGGCCGTGCCGATGGCCATCGCCGGGGCGCTGCGGCCGGGCAGCTTCCTCGACCGCTCGCTGAGCGGTGTGCAGCTGGGGTTGCTGGCTCTGCCCGGCTACCTGCTCGCCCTCGGACTGATCGCGATCTTCGCAGTGCGGCTCGGCTGGTTCGATACCGGCGGGTACGTGCCGCTGCGCGACGACCCGCTCGGCAACCTGCGCTCGATGGTGCTGCCCGCGTTCGCCCTCGGACTCGAGCAGGTCGCGATGTACGCCCGCGTGCTGCGCAGCGACCTGATCGCCACCTTCGACCAGCAGTTCATCTGGTTGGCGCGCGCCAAGGGCAACCCGACCCACCGCATCGTCACCCGGCACGCCTTGCGGCCGGCCTCGCTCGGCACCGTCACCCTGGCCGGCATCACCCTCGGCCGGCTCATCGGCGGAGCCGTGCTCATCGAGACGATCTTCGCCCTGCCCGGCCTCGGCCGGTTCACGATCGACTCGATCAACAACCGCGACTACATGGCGCTGCAGGGTGCGGTCGTGGTGGCCACTGTCGGATTTGTCATCGTCAACGTGGCCGTCGACCTGTTGCACAGCGTGCTCGACCCGCGCATCCGCAGCGCAGCGAGGCCGACGTGATCGCCGTGACGCCCACGCAGCCCACGCAGACCGATGTGGTCGCCCCCGCTGCGACGCGCCAGGGATGGGGCCTCGGGGTGTGGTGCTCGGTCGCCTGGCTGGTCGTGCTGACGGCCGCGGCGGTGCTCGCCGATGTGCTGCCCCTCTACGACCCGGCCGACACCAGGGCCGGCATCCCGTTGTCGATCCCCACCTCGCAGAACTGGTTGGGCACCGATGCCATCGGACGCGACCTGTTGTCGCGCACCATCTACGGCGCCCGTGTGTCGATCGTGGTCGGTCTGGCTGCGGTGCTCCTGTCGGCGATCGCGGGTGGTGCCATCGGGCTCGTGGCCGGCTACGTGCGTCGGTGGTTCGAGGTCGGCTCGACGTTCTTCGCCGATGTGCTAATGGCCTTCCCGACGATGCTGCTCGCTGCGTCGATCGTGGCCTTCACCGAGTCGCGAGGGCTCATGGTGGTCGTGCTCGCCATCGCGCTGATCTACCTCGGCCCGACCATCCGCATCGTGCGGGCGATCACGCTCAGCTTCGCGAGCCGCGAGTTCGTGCTGGCTGCCCGATCGCTCGGTGCCAAGCACGGCCGGGTGATCGGGCGCGAGATCCTGCCCAACGTGCTCCCGACGCTGCTGTCGATGATGGTGGTCGCCGTCGCCGGGGCGATCGTCGCGGAGGGTGGCCTCGCCTACCTGAACCTGTCGGTCGCACCGCCCACGCCCACGTGGGGCGGGATGATCGCCGCCGGCAAGTCGTCGCTCGACCAGAGCCTCTACCCGGTGCTGGTACCCGGTGCGGCGCTGTTCCTGACGGTGCTGTCGCTGACGATCATCGGCGACGCCATCCAGAAGCGCCAGGGACGCAACCTCGGCGCCATCTAGGCGACGCTCCGGTCGTCGGCGCTCACAAGTCCGGGTTGCTCGCCGGTGGTGCGCAACTGCTCGACCACCTCATCGAGGTCGTCGAGCAGCGCCTCGACCTGTGGGCGCAGCGCCGGCCGCACCGCTTGGGCAAGGGCGGCCAGACCCATCGAGGTGGCGAACACGGCCTGCACCGCCCGGTCGTGCACCTCGCGCGCGATCCGCTCGTCGGTCGCCGAGCGGTACAGCGCGTCGGCCTGTCGGTCGGTGATGTCGATGGCCACGAACGCCCGATGTCCTCGGTCGTCGGCCTCGGCGATATGCACCTCGCTCGTGCGCCTGGTGCCGTCGGGCCGCACGACCACGACGCGGTGGACCCCCCAGCCGAGTTGGTCGAGTGCCAGCCGTCGACGTCGATTGCCGATGGCGACGACCTGCTCGAGGAGGACATCGGCGGGCAGGCCGATCAGCTCCGAGTGGCTCCGGCCGGTCAGGTCGGCGGCGGCCTCGTTCGCGTACGTCACCCGGTCGGAGGTGTGGTCGATCACCATCACCGCGTCGTGCAGACGGTCGAGTAGTGCTGCGTCGGGGTGCGCGGCCGCCGGCGGTGCGGCGGCGCGCGCCTGCACGGCGCGGGAGGTGAGCTCGGCGACGGCCAGCAGGTAGGTCCGTTCGACGTCGGGGAACGAGCGGGCGACCGAGAAGGGGATGCCGATCGCGCCGATCACCGTGTCGCCGTTGCGCAGCGGCAGGTCGGCGATCGCCTCGGCGGCGGGGCGGCTGGCGGCGAACTCGGGGAACCTGGCCTGGAAGGTGCTGCGCGACGGCAGCCACAGGGCACGGCGCTCGAGCACGGCGGCCATCAGCGGGTAGCGCTTGGTGAAGGCGAGCGGTCCGAGGGCCGGGGCGATGGTGCGGCTCGTGCCGGCCATGGCCATGGCGGTGACGTTGCCCATCGGGTCGGCCTGGATGAGCACGACGCCGGCTGCGCCGAGTGGGCGTGCGGCATCGAGAACGGCCTCGGTGATGTCGTCGAGCGAGACCGGCACGCTGCATGCATGCAGCAGCCTGCCGATCCCGGCAGGGGCCCGGTCGTCACGGTCGTCCGCGGTAGGCATCGATCGTCTCCTCCCAGTGAGCAAGGTGCCAGCCGTCGTCCAGCATGGCGACCGCCGGCCCGGCCGAGGGAGGGCCATGGGGGCCGGGTGACGTGCCGTTCGGCCCCTTGACCCGCGTCGGGTCGACTGGTGGCAGCGGCCTACCGGGTGGTGCTGCCGAGGTGTGCGCTCAGGCCGGAGAGCAGCACCTGCATCAGGAACTCGAACGACTCGTCGAAGGACCCGTGGTCGTCGAGCGACCAGCGCATCGACAGGGCGCGGTTGGCCACGGCGTCGAAGTTCGCGGCGATGTTCGGGAAGCGCTGCGGGTCGAGGGCCCGGATCGCGTCTTCGGCGACCCGCTCGCTGTCGGGGTCGCGCTCGGCCACCAGGGTGAGCTCGAGCAGCACGAAGCCCTGCACCGCACCCATCAGCGCGTTGTAGGCGTGGACGAGGTGCGCGCCGAGGCCGAGCTCGGTCAACTTGCCCAGGATCGCGTCGGGGATGGCGAGGGCGTCCATGTTCAGCCCGCGCTCGGTGCTCACCAGACGCATCACGTTCGGATGGCGCAGGGCGTTGGCCCGGTAGCGCCGGGCCAGCTCGACGCTCCAGGTCTGCCAGTCGGACGCTTCGGGGAGCTCGATCGACGACAGGGCGCGCTGCTCGACCAGGCCGATCAGCTGCTGGCGGTCGCCGACGTGCCAGTAGAGCGTGGCGGGGAACACACCGAGCTCGGCGGCGAGCGAGCGCATGCTGAACTGCTGCGGTCCGCGCTCGTCGATCAAGCGGATGGCCGTCTCGACGATGAGCTCGGCGGTGATCGGTATCTCGGCACGCGCCCCGCGTCGGCGGGACGGTTGCGCGGTGCTCATGCGGGCTCCTCGGCGATCGGGGCGCCGGCGAGGCGCTCGGGAGAGGCTACCGATGCACCGATCACGTAGCCCTCGTCGGACCAGCCCCGGATGCCGCGCGGGCCGGGACCGGCGAAGGCTGCGGCCAGGGCGCGCCCGCTCGCGGCGCGCACCTCGTCGGCCGCGGTCGGGTCGCTCGCGCGCAACGACAGGTAGTCGCGAGGCACGACGAACTGCTCTTCGTCGGGCCCGGCGACGACGACCTCGCCGCCCACGGGTCGGTCGAGCCGCCAGCTGAGCTTCAACCGATCGGTGGTGTCGCCGGTGTTGAACGCGTCGCGCCGTTCGCCGTAGCAGTGCGGGACGAACCCGACCACCTCTGCGCCGAGGCGCACGAGGTTGAACCGGGCGTTCGTCGCCAGCAGCGGGTCGAAGGTCCAGCGCATCTCGTCGATGCCGTGGGCGAGCGCCACGGCACGCTGGGCGAGCTTGAGCGCATAGCCCACCCCGCCGCGGCGCAGCGAGGTGTCGACCCCGACCTGGTGCGAGTGCAGGTGCACGCCTCCGGTCCAGCCGAGCCAGCCGAGGGCGAAGCCGACAGGTCGGCCCTCGCTGCGGGCCAGCAGCAGGCATGCCCCACCCAGCGCCATGCCGCGCAGCAGGTTGCGCGGTGGCACCGTCTCGGTGGTGCCCCAGATCGATCCCATCGTGGCGCGCAGCTCGTCGAGCTCGTCCGGCAGGGCCACCTCGCCGATCTCGACCCCCGCAGCTGCGGCCGCGGCGGCTGCCTCGGCCGCAGCGCGGGCGCCCAGGTCGGTCCCTGGCGCCGCGTCGGTGCCCTCGGCCGGGGTCACTGTGGCGCCCCGCCCCCGACGACGTGGGCCGCGTGGGCCTGCAGCACATCGGCGACGGTGGCCGTCACGCGCCGCACCGTGGGCAGGTGGAGGAACTCGTCGGGGCCGTGCGCGTTCGAGCCGGGGCCGAGCACGCCGACCAGCAGGAACTGCGCGTCGGGCATCCGCTCGCCGAGCATGCCCATGAACGGGATGGTGCCCCCGACCCCGCACGAGGCCACCGGAAGGCCCCAGTGCTGCGTGCTGGCCCGCTGGCACGCCTCGGCCAGCCAGGGGGCGAAGGCGGGCGAGGCCCAGCCGGGTCCGCGAGCGCCGGCGTGCAGACGCACCCGCGCGCCGTAGGGCGGGTCGGCCTCGAGCACGGCGCGCAACTCGTCGCCGACGGCCCACGTGTCGGCCGTCGGCGGGAGGCGCAGCGACAGCTTCAGCGCCAGGCGCGAGCGGAACACGTTGCCGGCATCGGCCACCGGCGGCAGGCCGTCGACGCCGATCACTTCGAGCGCCGGCCGCCATGTCTCGTTGAGCAGTTCGTCGTGCGCGTCGGCACCCATCGAACGCACCCCGGGCACGGGCCGGAACGAGCCCGACAAGCGGGGGAACGCGGCCGCGGCCACCTGGGCCTCGTCGACGCGGTGGCCGGGAACCTCGACGTGCGCCGCGTCGAGCAGCACCCGGCCCGTGGCCGAGTCCTCGATCCGGTCGAGGAGCATCCGCGAGATGCGATAGGCCGACGGCAGCACACCACTCGCCCGACCGCTGTGCGGGTCGTCGGCGCACACCTCGATCTCGAGCACCCCACCGCACACACCGCGGGTCGAGGTGGTGGTCCACAGCCGGTCGTAGCTCTCGCAGAACGAGTCGAGGGTGATCACCACATCGGCGACGCCGATGCGCGGCAGCAGCTGCTCGAGGTGCTGCTCGAGGTGCACGCTCGAGCTCTCCTCGCTGGCCTCGATCAGGATCACGCAGCGCCCGTGGCGACCGCCCCCGGCGCGCACGGCGGCGATGGCGATCAGCGCGGCGAACACCGAGTACCCGTCGTCGGCGCCGCCGCGGCCGTACAGCCGGTCACCGTCGAGCACGGGGTCCCACGGCCCGAGGCCCGGCGACCACGGCAGCATCTCCGGCTGCTTGTCCATGTGGCCGTAGAGCACGACCGTGTGCGCGGCCAGCTCGGCGTCGGTGGCGGGCACCTCGGCGAGCAGCACCGGGGTGAGGCCGGGTGGCGAGACCAGCTCGACGCGCAGCCCGTCGATCGCCTGAGCGCTGGCCCAGTCGGTGAGCAACCTTGCCGCGCGGGCGAGGTGGCCGTTGGCCTCCCACGCCGGGTCGAACATCGGTGAGCGGGCCGGGATGGCGATGTAGTCCATCAACGTCGGCAACGCCTCGTCCCAGCGTTCGGCGACGAACTCGGCGGGGGTCGGGGTGGTCGTGGGCATCAGGAGCGCTCCGTGGGGCTGAACGACATCAACTCGGCGCCGTCGACGACGACGGCGATGCGATCGACGCGACCGGTGGCATCATCGTGCACCACCAGCGTGGCACCGGTCTCTTCGTCGAGGAAGGTGCGCTCGTCGAGCGGCAGCAGGCGACGCCGGCCGTAGGGCGCCGGGCTGTACAGCTCGCCGTCGGCGTGGATGATGCGCATCCGCCGGTCGAACGGCCCGCTGTACGGGCCGGCGAGGCGCTCGAGCACGCTCGGGTCGACCGCGGCCACCTCGACCGTGGTGCCGACGACGTGCCCCCAGCCGTACTCGTCGGCGATCGCTCGGCGGACCTCCGCGCACAGCGTCACGCCGCTGTCGCTGTTGGTCATCACGACAGCACCCTGGCCGCGGTGGACCAGCCCGTCGGCGTTGCATCGGAAGCCGGCGTTGGCCCCGCTGTGCCCGAAGCGGGCCAGGTCGCCGTCGCCGCCGAGCTCGGGGCCGAGGCCGAACACACCGAGGCCGACGCCGGTGACCATCAGCTGCGCGGTCGAGGTCGAGATCGGGCCGGTGCGCTCGCCGCGCAGGCTCTCCTGCACTCCGATCACCCAGCGAGCCAGGTCGACCACCGTGGTCCACAGCCCGGCCGCCTGCAGCTCGGGGTAGACGTGGTGGTCGCCGGCGACGGGTCGACCGGCCTCGTCGTGGCCGACGGCGGCGCGCCCGCGACGGTGAGCGGCGAGGGGCTGGTCGTACGCGCTGTCGACCATCCCGAAGGGTTGCAGCACGAGGTCGTGCATCAGCTCGGCGAAGTCGCGCCCGGTCACGTCGCTCACCAGCTGCTGGACGATGGTGCTGCCACCACCCGAGTACTGCGCCACGGTGCCGGGCGCGGCGAACGACTCGACGGCGGGGGTGGCGCCACCGGTGCCCGACAGCACGCCGACAGCATCGGGCGCGGCGGTGCCGTACGGGAACCCGGGGAAACCGGGCACGGTGGTGCCCGCCGTGTGGCTGAGCAGGTGCCGCAGCGTCACCGGCTGCTCGGCAGTGTGCTCGCTCGACGGCAGCCACCAGCTGCGCAGCGCACTGTTCACATCGGCGTCGAGGTCGACCACACCATGCTCGGCGAGGGCCAGCACGCCGACGGCCGCAACGGCCTTGCTGATCGAGGCCGCCTGGAACAGCGTCGAGGCGTGCACCGGACGCGCCTCGCCGGCGCGCACGACCCCGTAGCCCGACGCCCACGACAGCTCGCCGTCGTCGACCACGGCGACGGCCGCACCGGGCACGCGGTAGCGGTCCATCCGCGCCGCCAGTGAGTGGTGCTCGACCGGTCGGCCGGCCACCTGCAGTACGGCGCTGAGGCCGTGCTCGACCCGTTGCCGCCGTTCGTCGACGCTCACGGCCGCACCTGCGGGACGAGGTCGAGCACGGCGGCCAGGGCGCCGTCGAGCAGCGCGTCGGGCCGGCGGTCGGCCTGGTTGATGGTGCCGGTGACGGTGAGCCCCGACCGTGGGTCGACGTGCATCACCACACCCCAGTGGCCACGGTGGCCGCGCAGTTCGATGCCGTTGCGCACACGAGCCTCGACACCGAAGCCGTAGCCGACGAACCCGGGCGAGTGCTGGGCCGGGTCGAGGGTGCGGAACTGCCAGTGCAGCATCTCGTCGAGCAGTGGCGGCGCGACGAGGGTGCCGTCGACCAGGGCGCGGGCGAACACGGCCAGGTCGGCGGTGTCGCTGACCAGGCCGCCGCCGGCCCAGTCCGACGAGCCGTGCAACGGCATCACGTCGAAGCCGCCCTGGTGGGCGTGGCTGATCTCGTCGCCGCGGTGGTGCTCGAATCCCTCGAGGTAGGTGCCGGCGAGCCCGAGCGGGTCGAGGATGCGCGCCCGGTAGGCGGCGTGCAGCGGACGGCTGTCGAGGTGCTCGATGATCGTGCCGAGCAGCACGTAGCCGGTGTCGCTGTACGCGTAGCCGTAGCCCTCGCCCGGCCGGAAGTGGGGTGATCCCCAGGCGATGGCACCCTCGAGCATCTCGTGCGGTGTCCACACATGCGCCGGGTCGCCGGCCAGCTTCGAGAAGTACTCGGTGCTCATCGCGTAGTCGAACAGTCCGCTCGCGTGGGTGAGCAGCTGGCGCACCGTGATCCGCTCGCCCGAGCTGGCACCGTCGAGGACGTGCAGCTGGTCGACGAGGTCGGCGAGGTCCGGGGGCAGATGGGCCGCCATCACATCGTCGAGGCCGAGGCGGCCCTCGGCGACGAGCTGGGTGACGACCACAGCCGTGAACGGCTTGGTGATGCTGGCGATGCGGAACGGCGAGGTCACCGTCATCGGCGGCCCGCCGTGCCACAGGCTCCCGGCAGCGGCCTGGGCGACCAGGCCGTCCGTCGGCAGCTCGACGCGCAGCACGCATCCCTCGCCGGCGACGGCCGCCTCCGTGTCGACGACGGCGCGCAGCGCAGCGGTGAGCTGTTCGGTGGTGTCAGTCATGGCGGCTGCTCCGTTCGTGGGGGGCGAGGGTTCGTCGGTAGCGGTGGACGATGTCGATCGCCGCGTCGCGGTCGTAGGTCGTGCCGAGCGCGGCGAGTAGCGCAAGCCGGGCCTTCTGCGCGCTCAGCCCGCCGGCGCCGACGGCGCCGAGCCGGTCGAGGTCGGACGTGCGGGTGGTGTCGGTGAAGGCCCGCGAGGCCAACACCACCGCGGTCCCCGCCGCGGCCGCCTCGTGGATCGGCCGCCACAGCTGGCGGGGCACGTTGAGGTCGCCGAACACCTCGAGCACGGCACCGCGTCGCCCTTCGAGCGCAGCAGCGACGGTCGACGCGGCGATGCCCGGGTAGCAGCTCACCAGCGGGACGTCGACCGACGTGCCGGCGGCCGGCAGCCGCAGCGCAGGGCGAGCTGGCGGCGGTGTTGCGTCGAACGCGACCCGGCCGTGCCCGACGGCGCCGACCGGCGCGAACGGGTGCGAGGTGAAGGCATCGAGCGAGGTGGCGTCGTGCTTGGCGATGTCGACGGCCCGGTGCAGCGTGCCGTCGAGGCACACCAGCACCTCCCGCCCGCGTGCTGCTGGTGCGCAGGCGACGGTGAGCGCGTCGAGCAGGTTGGTCGGGCCGTCGGGCTGCGGATGCGAGTGCACGCGCATCGACCCGGTGAGCACCACGGGGGCACGGTCGTCGGCGACGCCCACGAGCAACTCGGTGATGAAGGCGGTCAACTCGACGGTGTCGGTGCCGTGAGTGACCACGACGCCGGTCGCGCCTGCGGCGAGGGCGGCGGCGATCCGCCCGGCGATGGCCACCATGTCGTCGACGGCCAGGTTCGAGCTGGGCCCGCTCGTGATGTCGGTGACCACCACGTCGCGAGCCGGGTCGAGGCCCAGCTCGGCCAGCCGTGCCGGGTCGAGCTCGGCCACCAGGGTGGTGCCGTCGATCTCGAGCCACGCGTCGCCGGCGAGGTGCGAGGCGATCGTGCCGCCGGTGGCGAACACGTGCACGGTCACCTCAGGGCTCCGTCCGCCGAGCGATCGGCGACGATCGGGTCCGGGGTGCGCCACTCGACGGGATCGATCGGCCAGCGCGGCCGGCCGAGGCGCGTCGGGTCGATCGCGCCGAGGTCGGAGGGGGCCACACCCGGTGCACCGACCTCGACGATGTGCTCGTCGGCGAACAGGTGGTCGAACCCGGCGCGGAAGTGGCCACGCGACTTCACGACCACGACCCGCGCAGCCTCGGGCCGCAGGCCGACATGGTGGAACGTGCTGTCGTCGGCGCACTGCACCGGATACGACGACACGGCGACGGCCACGCCCCCGAGGTCGAGTGCGCAGCAGCGCCCGGCGCGTCGCGGGCTACCTGCGTAGACCCCACGGGTGGGCACCAGCTCCGCGTCCTGCAGGCCCACCACCGTGGCGTCGACCATCAGCTCCGGGGCGAGCGGATGCGTGCTGGCGGCGTTGAACCTCACCTGCAGGCGTGCCCCGAGCCCCGCGGCCCACGCCGCGTCGACGACGCGACGGTCGCAGTGCATCGCCATCACCACCCCGGTCGCACCGGCGCCGAGCAGGGCGTCGAGGACGAAGGTGCTCGTGGCCGGGGCGCCACCGCCGGGGTTGTCGGCCACATCGGCGAGCAGCACCGGTGGCTGCTCGCCGCGCCCGGCGGCCACGGCGACGGGCACAGCGTCGGCGAGCGGCGTGGTGTGCATCCGGTACCGGTCGCGCAGCTGCCAGATCCGGTCGGCGATCGTCCGCACGGCGTCGGCCGCGAGGGCCTCGTGGCCGGCGTCGACACTGACGCAGACAGAGAGGCCGCAGTGCTCGTTCGCACCGAGCGAGAACCCGCCGAACACCGACACGTTGCGGATCGGTGGCTGCTCGAGCCGGCGGGCCTCGGCCATCACCTCGTGGAACGGCTCGCCCGGGGTGGTGAGCTGGGCGATCTGCGGCAACAGCACGGGCAGCGGGCTCCAGACGATCGTCGGCCGCGGCGACGGGGCGTCGGGTGCGCCGAGCAGACGGTGCACGTGGTCGGCAGCCTCGAGCGAGCAGTCGACCACGTCGACGTGGGGGTTGGTTCGGTAGCCGACGACCACGTCGACCGCGGCGCACATGCGCGCCGAGACGTTGGCGTGGAAGTCGAGCACGGCCACCACGGCGACGTCGTCGCCGACGCGTCGGCGCAGCGCCTCGAGGTAGGTGGCGTCGGTGTCGGTGTCGTCGGTGGACTGGCCCGCGCCATGGCCGAGCACCACGACGGCGTCGACCGGTCCGCCGGCCTCGAGCTCGGCCCCGAGCCGGGCGTCGAGCTCGCCGACCAGAGTACGGAAGTCGTCTCCGTCGAGTGGCCCGCTGGCACCGAGCTCCCAGGTGGGCAGCTCGACGATCTCGACGTCGTCGCCGCGCAGCTCGCGCAGCCGTTCGAGGACGGGCCCTCCGGCCCAGCTCGCGGCCAGCCCGCCGGGGAGCGACGCCTCGTCGATGCCCCGCTTCAGGCGGATCGGCGCAGCGAGGGCGTTCACCTCGTGGGCGTACCCACACACCGCGACGCGCCGCCGCGCCGGTCGCTGTCGGTCGTGCGCTGCTGGCGATCCCATACCCTTGAACAGCGTACAACGCCCACGGTGAGAGGTGAGGCTCGCAGGCTGCCTCACGTCTCACCGCGGTGGGGCGGGGGTACGGTGGGCGGTCGTGCACGGTACGAGACGCTCCATCGGAAGATTCATGCTCGCCGGGTCGCTGTTGGCCGCAGCGGTGGCGGGCTGCAGCAGCGAGGCGTCGAACGGCGACTCCGGGTCGCTGGCCACCGCGCCACCCGAGACGAGTGCACCACCCGCCACCGCTGCGCCGACGACCGCGGCCACCACGACCGTGGCACCCACCACCGCCGCGCCCACCACGACGGCGGCACCGTCGGCCCGCAGCCAGGTGCAGCCCCCCGAGGCCTCGACGGTGGCCGACCTGCTGGCGCTCGACCGCCCGATCGTCATCGCCCACGCCGGTGGCGACTTCGAGGGCCCGCACTCGACGATGTACGCCTACACCGAAGCAGCGTTGCTCGGCACCGACGTGCTCGAGCTCGACGTGATGCTCACCAACGACCGGGTGCTCGTGGTGCAGCACGACGACACCGTCGACCGCACTACCGAGACCACCGGGCCGGTGCGCGACCTGACGTACGACGAGCTGCGTGCGCTCGACAACGCCCACTGGTTCTCCGGCGACACGTGGGGCGACCAGAGCCTGCCCGACGAGGCCTACACGCTGCGCGGTGTGCGCACCGGAGCCGTGCCGCCCCCTGCGGGCTACACGCCGGACGACTTCACCGTCCCCACGTTCCGCGACGTGGCCGAAGCCTTCCCCGACCACGTCCTCGACGTCGAGATCAAGATCCCGCGCAGCGCAACAGGCGACCCCGACCTGGCCTGGGCCATCGAAGGCGCCCAGGTGCTGGCCGACGAGATCGCCGAGCTCGGCCGCACCGACTCGGTCATCGTCGTCTCGTTCGACGTCGACGTGCTGGCTGCGTTCCGGCAGTTCGCACCCGAGGTGGCGACCAGCCCGGGGCTGGCCACGCTCGTCGACTGGTACGTCGGCCAGCCCGTCGACTTCGCCCCCACCGACGTCGTGTTCCAGGTGCCCCCGGTGTACGAGGGCGTCGAGGTGCTCACCCCCGAGGTGGTGGCCCGGGCCCAGGCCGAGGGGTTCGAGGTGTGGGTGTGGATGGACGACACCGACCGCCAGGAGAACGCCGAGTTCTTCGCCGACCTGCTGGGCCGGGGTGTCGACGGGCTGCTCGTGGCCCGGCCATCGGTCGCCATCGAGGTCGTCGCCGCCGAGAGCTGACCGGACGACATCCGACGGCTCGGCCGTCGGTATGCATGTCCCGACCACTCCGCGTGTCGACAGGGCATCGACCTCCCACGCTCCGGCGTGGCGGACCCTCCACACGTCGCCGACCGCCAAGAAACCTGAAAGGACCTGGCCGTTCCGTGGTCGGGCGACGACCGTCTTCCGGGCAGTCCACTCGAGGAGGGCGCGCAGTGCGGCGCGGATCACACACATCACGACACACGACCCGGCGGACGGCGGTGCTGGCCGCCGGCTGTGTCGTCGCCGCAGGTCTGACCCTGTCGCCGCTCGACACCGTGCAGGCCGCCGAAACGGCCCCGTGGGCGCGGGTGGCCAACCAGTCGATGAAGCCCCACGTCTCCGACCGCCTGCTGGTGGCGTACAAGCCGGGTGCCAGCCCCGGCGAAAAGGCCGCTGCTCGGGTGGCCGCCGGTGCCGAGAGCAGCTCGATCATCGTGAACAACACCCCCAACGTCGAGGCGTACAAGCTGAAGAAGGGCAAGTCGGTGACCGCCGCGCTGCAGGCCCTGGCCACGGACCCCGACGTGATGTACGCCGAGCCGGACTACGTGATCAAGTCGGCCAACACCCCGAACGACGCCGAGTACAAGAACAACCGCATGTGGAACATGTACGGCGACCTCACCACACCGACGTTCCCCAACGGCTCACAAGCTGGTGAGGCATGGGTCGGCGGCTACACGGGCTCGCGCCAGGTGCACGTCGTGGTGATCGACCAGGGCACCCAGCACGCCCACCCCGACCTGGCGGCGAACATGTTCGTGAACGCAGGCGATCCCGTCGACGGCAAGGACAACGACGGCAACGGCCTCATCGACGACACCAACGGCTGGGACTTCGTCAACAACGACCGCACGGTCTACGACACGGCGACCGAGAAGCACGGCACGCACGTCGCCGGCACGATCGGCGCCGTCGGCGGCAACAGTGTCGGCGTCGTCGGTGTGAACTGGGCCGTCACGATGGTGCCGATCCGGGCGCTCACCACCGCCGGTGGGACGACCACCAACGCGATCAAGGCGATCGACTATGCCGTCGACCTGAAGGTGCGCAAGGGCCTGAACGTCGCGGCGATCAACGCCTCGTGGACCGGCGGGGCGTTCAGCCAACTCCTGCTCGACGCGATCAACCGCGCCGGCGACGCCGGGATCGTGGTCGTCGCGGCAGCCGGCAACACCGGTGGCAACAACGACACCACGCCGGTGTACCCGGCGAGCTACCAGTGCACCAAGGGCGGCACCCGCCCGTGGGACTGCGTCATCAGCGTCGCGGCGATCACCTCGGCAGCGGCGCTCGCCGGCTACTCGAACTACGGCGCGAACAGCGTCGACCTCGCCGCGCCCGGTTCGGACATCCGCTCGACCCTGCCGAGCAACACCTACGGGGTGCTGAGCGGCACGTCGATGGCAACCCCGCACGTGTCGGGTGCCATCGCACTGTGTGCGTCGATGAACCCGGCGCTGACTGCGCAGCAGCTGCGCACGATCGTCGTCAGCTCGACCTTCCCGGTCGCCACCCTGGCCGGCAAGACCGTGCGGGGCGGATCGCTCGACCTCGGGGCGATGCGCCAGCAGTGCCTCGCCGGTGCGGCGCCGCCCACGACCACCACGACGGTGCCGGCGACGAC